>MWCO01000025.1 GCA_002070115.1 Deltaproteobacteria bacterium ADurb.Bin207 | reverse complement strand
AAGACTGTGGAAAACCGCCATTCACGAGTTGGGTCATACCTTGGGCCTAGAGCACTGCCCGAAGGTCGGTTGCCTCATGGAAGACGGGCATGGCACGGTGAAAACCATCGATCGAGACACAGCGCTATGCGACGAATGTGCGCGGAAATTCGAAGCGTCGTTACTTCGAAACGCGCAGCACAAATCGGATGATTGAGCGGCCCTTCGACGCGCCAATGCTTTGCTGATTTGTCATTCACGACCATACTCGGTCCGATGCCTCCTGCGTATCCAACCGGTGCAGCGCTACCCCCCAGAGCTTACGTGGTCGGCGGCGGCTCTGATAACGTGACTGTCATCGACACCTCGTCACACCAAGTCATTGGACAGGTAGTCGTGGGGGATGAACCCATGCTCCCTGCCCTTTCGCCCGACGGTCGTCTGCTTCTCGTCACCAATCGCGATAGCATGAACGCTACCGTGATCGACACCGCTTCGCTGACGGTCGTTCACACCGTGGATGTCCAAGACGGGGCTTCCGGTTGCGCTTTTTCCACCGATGGAACGCTCGCTTATGTGGCCAACGAATACTCCCATACCGTTTCGTTCATCGATACTGCTACCTGGCAGCCGCTCCGACACGTTCCTGTCGGCCATGGTCCCTGCGATTTGCGGGTGACTCCCAATGGCAAGCATGTGATCGTCACCAACGAGGAATCTCATAACATTGCAGTGCTCGAAGCAACCACGGGGCAAGTGCAACATATCATCCCCACACCCGATGGGCCTTTGGGGCTTACCATCGATCCAACGGGCTCGTTTTTTCTCGCGGCTTGTTTCATCGCCAACCATCTGGTGGCCGTGGAAACCCGTTCTTGGCAAGTTGCTTGGAAAGTACCGGTCGGCTCGTGCCACGTGGGTCTTTGCCTTGCCCATCAAGGACGTGTTGCGCTGATCACCAATGCGGATCAGGATCATCTTTCGGTTTTCGACCTGAAGCGACGCAAGGAAGTGTCTCGTATTCGTGTCCGGGCCAATCCAGCCATGGTGCAAGTCATTCCCGGAAGCGATTTGGCCTACGTAACCGACCGAGGAGCCGACTCTGTCTCCGTCGTGGATGTTCGAGCCTGCAAAACCATCCATACCATTCCCGTAGGAAGTTCTCCCCTCGGTGTATGCATCGGGTAATAAGGAAGTCATGGCCTGGATGATTCAGCCTGCCATCGTTGCCCTTGGTGGACCGCCAAACACGCGATTCGTAGGGATATCGCATCCGATTCGTCTCGACCCCCGAAGCCTCGAAGCGATCGAAACAGACTTGCGCACCGCGCATCGACAAGGTGCGCGCGCCGTCTGGCTCGCGGGGGGAGAACCTTTGATGCGTCAAGATCTGCACAAAATTCTACGCTCTTGTCTCGATCGACGACTGGTGCCCGCCATCCTCACCAACGGTCGCATGCTCGTGTATGCAAAAATCCGGCAACTCATCGATCGCGCCAAAGTCGGTGCCCTTCGCATCGAATTGCATGGACCACGAGATGTTCACGATCGGCTCGTCGGCGTGGCAGGAGCATTTGACCAGACCGTGGAAGGATTGCGCGCGCTGCTGATCGATGCCTCCCGCTCGCTGCACATCGAAGTTGCCTGTACAGTACTCGCAGAAAATCTCCCTTCGTTGACCCAGTGGGTGGATGAAATCGCAACGTTGCCTCGCCGCATCCCTCTGACCTTTCGCTTCGTCGCACCCTTGATACTCGAGGATTCCGCACAATGGCCCCGTTCGGAACAGGTCATCGAGCATCTGGGCGACGCTTTGAGGAACGCACAGCGCTCGGGAGCGGATCTTGCGACCGCGTGGGAAGGATTTGCGCCATGTCTCCTTTCCGATCACGCGTCTTCGCGAGACGATTCACTTCGCCAGCATGCCCTTGTGTTGGGCCCGCGCGAAGCAACCGCTCCGTTTCCCCTCGAAGATGCGGATTGTCGCACCTTTCCTCTGCCCTGTCAGGATTGCATTCACCAACCAACCTGCCCGGGCGCGCCCCATAATCTTCTCGTATTCGAGGGGGAAAGCGGGCTTCGACCCACCCGAAGCCTTCGAGCCAATTCGTTCAACTTCGAGTTGGTTCAATCCATCCATCCGTTTCATCTTCAGCCGGGAGCATGTACTGCCCAAACCATCAAGGCGCGAACGACCCCCGCACGAACGGTCTTTCTCGTCGATGATTCAAACGCTTCCCTTTATGAATCCCCGACTTCGGACTTTACGGATTCCGAGATTGCTTACGTCAAGGATGAGGTGGAGCAGGTGTATATCGACATCGAACCCGGCGCTTCCTTGACGGATTTCATCCACGGCGTGAAGCGAACACGCTTCGATCCCGTCTGCGCTTCCTGCCCCGATCGGCCAAGATGCGGCGGCGCCATGCGCATCGATCCATCCCCCCCTTTCGAAAGAGAAGAGCGTTGGCTCAGCAAGGAGGTATCCCGTCTGCGGGGACGGGTCCTCGATGTCGGCTGTGGCGATTCGTTGTACCGCGACCAATTACGGACCCTCATCGAAAGCGGTGCGATCGAATACCATGCTCTCGATCCCGACGACACAGCGTTGGAGCGACTGAAAGCCGAGGTTCCTGGGATCTTTCACCGTTCGGAAATCGAAAACTTCCACTTTGAACCGGGCTACTTCGACTACGTGTTGGTTTTGAGATCTCTCAATCATTTCAAGGATATAGCCAAATCCTTCGAGGTGATTTCGACCGTGCTTCGCGTGCAGGGGCAGATGGTTTTATGCGATTCTCCACCGTTCGCGATGCTTCGCACGCCGCGGCAAGTATCCTACGCCGACGAGCATGCTCCCGTGGGTCACGAGCATTACCGTAATTGGACCAGCCACCAAGTCGTCGAATTTCTCAAACGTTACCCGTTCCGGGTGGATGTGCATCGTCCCGTGAGTGTCCACACCAGCAATGAATGGATACTCAAAGTCATGCGCATGACGAACACCGGAGATTGCGGACCGGAGCGCTCGTGACTGTCATTTTCGTCAATCCTCCCATTCGTTTACCGCGCGCTTTTGCGCATTATCCGATGTTCAGCACCTTGGGAATGCTGACGAACGCCGCATGGCTGCGAGCGCAGGACATTTCGGTGCAGGTGGTAGACGCGTTTTGCCTGTCCGCGCAATTGAAGCTTCGCGAAGATGGGGGTGGGTTTCGGCATCTTGGCGCAGAGGTCGATCAGGTCGTTGCCGAAGTGGCGCAGCGCGCGGCGATGTCGGACGAGCCTCCGATCGTGATCGTCGCGTTGACAATGTTTTCCGATATGAATCGAATCGGAGAGAATCTCGTACCTCAGGTCGTGCAGGGAATTCGTCGCGTGGTGCCCCATGCATCGATTGGCCTGGCGGACTTGTATATCTGCGGAATGAATTACTTTCCGTTCGATGTGCATGCCGTGATGCATGCGGTTGCACAAGCGGATTGGGTGTTGGTGGGTGAAGGGGAGGTCACGCTACCCGAGTTGGTACGCAGGCTCGAGGCCCGACAATCCATCGAGGGATTGCCCAGAGTCGCGGTGCGAACCCAAGGAGACATCCTTTACAATCCCTCCGCGCCGCAAGTTTTTTCCGATCTGGACGCGCTGCCTCTTCCGGCCTTCGACTTATTGAACATGGAGCATTATTTCGGTGTGCAAGCAGGGGCGTTGCAAGCGGATCTGGTGCATGAATATCACGTGGTGGAACGGCAACTTCCCCTGATGACGAGCCGATCCTGTCCGTATCGCTGCCACTTTTGCACCAACCAGGTGCTTGGACTGCCCTGGCGCGCCCATTCCGTATCCTACGTTCGACAGGCCGTTCGAACCTTGCGACAACAGTATGGGGTACAGCGATTTCTATGGCTCGATGACAATATCAACGTCGACGCCAAACGATTTCGCGATCTGGTTCTGGCCCTTGAACAAGAAGGCGTGCCATGGGATGCGGTCAACGGATATCGCGCCGATCGATTGGATCGTGAGATGGTGCGAGCCATCAAAGCCGCGGGAAACACCAAGATCACGGTTTCCGCGGAGTCAGGCGATCCCACTCTGCTCGACAAATTGATCCGAAAAGGCCTCAAATTATCGTCGGTGGTGAATCTTGCGCGCGTCTGCGAAGAGGAACGAATCCCGTTGCAGGTGCATTATATCGTTGGCGTGCCGGGCGAAACGAAGGCCCAGATCAACCAGACGCTCGAGTTTGCGACCGTATTATTCGAAAAACACGGTGCCTGGCCTTTGCTCCAGCATGCGATTCCCTTCCCGGGCACAGGGCTTTTCCGCGATTGTGAGGAGAAAGGATATTTTATCGCACCTCCTTTCGAAATCGCGGGAAGCGTGCTGGAGGAAGAAAGCATCATCCGAACACCGGAGTTCGAACCGGCGGAGGTGTTGCGGATGAAGCGCAATGCACAGCATCTGCACGCGGCCATGCAGAAGGTTGCTTTCGCGAGCGTAACCTCACGCTGCGACAGCGATTGTCTCGCTTGCCATTGCCACAGCTCGACCGTTGCCCACGCTTCACCCAGCATCGAAGAGCTGTGTTTCGACCTCGAGCGGGCTCAATTTTTGGGTGCCCAGGAAGTCATCCTGGGTGGTGGGGAGCCCACCATGCGCCCGGACCTTCCTTCTATCGTCACCGCGATTAAAAACACGGGCTTTCATCGCGTGACGCTCTTGACCAATGCGCATGGTCTCGCTTCGGCCAAACGCGTTCAGGCGCTCTCCCAAGCAGGAGTCGATGCCATCGCGGTCGACATGCTGGCCCATGAGGCAACGTTGCACGACGATCTCACGCGCATGAAAGGCGCGTGGAAGCTCATGGTCCTTGGGATGAATCGAGCCAGACAGGCGGGCTGGTCGATCGACGTCCACATTCCCGTGCTTCGTGCCAATCTATCTACCCTCGCCGAAACGGTCCAGCTTGCGTTTCGTCTTGGCGCCAAAACAGTCCATTTTCAGATCGCCCCGCCCCCCAGTCCGGCGCTGAAAGCCGGGCAAATACCTCGTTGGAACGAGGCGGTAGGCCCGATGCTGCGAGCGATAGGCGGGTCGCGTCGCGGCTCGACGTGGATTCAAGGCGCGCCTTTGTGTTTGCTCCCCTCGCGCAAAGGCTTGCTTCGCCCTTTGCCCCCTTGGGCCTTGCAGGCTTCTCGCGCGCATAAGATGAAGCATGCCGTGTGCAGGCAATGCGTGGCTTATCTTCTTTGTGGCGGTTTTTTCAGGCCAGAATACGAGCCCGCCTACGGCATGATGGCAGCGCTGGGGTTGGAGGCGTCCACACAAAGCGATGAAGATTCGACCGAACCGACGTGAGTATCGATCCACCGGTGATTCACGAGCAAGGTTTGCGGGCGCTGACTTTGACGCTCGCCACGCTGCCTTCCAACCGCGGGGCCCAGGTTTTGGCGAGGCTGATGCGAGTCGACCCACAGCACCCCGATTCCTCGATGGTTAGTTCCGTCCCAATGAACGCCTCTATTTGATCGCGATCGTAAACGAGCCGATCGATCACGGAAACGTCGGTAAGCCCAGCATGGCGAAGGCCTTCCAAATATGCATTTTCAGAAATAGCCCCGGCCAGGCAACACGACGTTAGCTGTCGATGGCCGGAGATTTCGGGAGGCAATCGTTCGGCGACGATATCCGAAACGATCATTTTCCCTCCGGGTTTGAGGACTCTGGCGATTTCGGAAAATACCTTCGATTTTTCTGGGGATAGATTGATGACGCAATTGGAGATCACCCAATCGACGCTATGGGAGGACACGGGAAGGTCTTCGATGATGCCTTTTCGGAGTTCGACGTTGGACAGACCGGCGAGGGCTATATTTTCGCGTGCTTTTTCGAGCATGGCGTCGGTCATATCGACACCGATGACCTTGCCATGCGGGCCGACTTTTTTGGCGGCGAGCAGCAAGTCGATGCCCGCGCCGGAGCCGAGGTCGAGCACGCATTGTCCTTCTTTGATTTCGGAAAAAGCCAGGGGGTTACCGCAGCCGAAGGAATTGACGACGGCCTCAGTGGGAAGGCCCGCGATTTGCTCGTGGGAATAGCCGGCGAGTTTGGCGACGACACCTTTGGGGGTTGGCGAGCAGCAACAAGATTTCGTCGGTTTTTTAACGGCTTGCGCATAGTCTTCCGACACGTTTTGCCGGATTTCATCGTGATTGTCCGCCATGGGGGGAATCCTTCTCTTGTTATCGTATAACCGGTTATCCATATATACTACCGTGCTCGCGGGTTAGCACGAGCCAATCGCAACATGCTCGAAATGCCCTGGTCGCGCGGAACCTTTCCCTTGATTCCTCTCTTTCAATATTTTTGCTTCCGAATATCGAACCCCAGCGAAGGGGTTGCGCAGGGTGTGTCGCTGTAGCAAGACATGACGAGCCGGTGAACCGAAAGCTCCGTGGGTGAAGAGCCACCTGGGATTAGGGTGCGAAAACAAAAATTTCGAGCGGTTCCCGACGCCAGCGCTTGTGCTAGCCTTCAGGGATGCGTCACCATCTCATTGTTTGGGCGGCTGGATTCATGATTTTGTACGGATGCGGGGATGATGATTTCGCGGAAGATGGCCGCGAGGATAGTGGTTCGAAGAGCCATCAGGAGGGGGGCGCCGCCGATGTGGTCGGTTCAGACGGCAAAGCAGCGGATTCCGGAATCCCTTCCGGGGAAGCAGGTCCGCAGGATTCCGGCCCTGGCCCCAAAGACTCCGGCCCGGGTCCGAGCGATGGCGGATCATCCCCCGCCGACTCGGGACCGGTAGGTGTCTGTGATGACGCGTGTACCGGAGCGAAAATGTGCAACGATCAAGGGGAATGCGTCTGTGCGCCGGGCTGGACGGCATCGGCATCGCAATGCGTTGCCACGCCCCTATCCCATCCTGCCACGCGCACGAAAGCCGACGTTTGCGCTCGCTTCGCGGAAGCCTCCCAAAAACCTACGGCACTATGGAAGGCGGGAGGCGGGGATGAATGTGATCCGGGCACCGTACCTTATGAAGCACAGGTGGCCGCGCTCAATTATCTCAACTTTTACCGATGGATGGTCGGTGTCGGGCCCGTCCAGGTGCTTCCCAAGATTGCCAAGGCTGAACAAGAATGCGCCAAGATCTTGGGATATTCTTTCGGCCATTCCCCGCCGCCCACCACCAAGTGCTACACCGATGAAGGCGCGGCGGCTTGTGGAGCCTCGTTGATTGCCAGTGGCTATGATCTCATGACGCAATTCGATGGTTATGGGATGGAAATCGACCAGAACCTCGTGCATCGACGCAATATCTTGTCGGTGGGGCGCGCGGGTGTCTGGACGGGTACGAGCATTCCCGGCGGTTCCGCGATGCATTATGGGGGCAGCTACCCGGCCCTCGACAGCGATCCGGAGTATGTGGCGCACCCCGGCTCCGGCCCCAACGTCCTTTCGCGCGTCCCAAAACGCTGGTTCGTCCAAAAAGGCACGAAAAGCATTCCCGCGCTCGATGCCCGCGTCGTCGAGGTTGGGTCCGGAACGGAAAAACCGATGAAACGCAATCATCACTACAAAGACTTCAGCTCTTTCGACCTTTCGGGCTGGAGTCCGGTCGTCGATACTGCCTACCGAGTCGAACTCATCGACGATGACGGTGTCGTGTTTTCCACCTTTGAAACGGTATTCATCCAATGCCCTTGAGATGGCCCGCCCCAGAACACCGAAAAGAATAGCCCTTACCTACAGGTCTTTGGGGACGTCGCACCCCTGCGCACAGGAGAGGCGCTGGCGGCCTCTTCAATAGGGGGAATCTCTTTTGGGATTGGGGATCCCGGGCCTACGAAGTCGAGCGAGAATACTCGTTCACAAGGGTTGATATCTGGGGCGTATATTTTTCATATTTTTCGTTAAATATGCGTTTTAGCACCTTTGCCGTGGGCGTTTGCAGGTTCGCGATCTCGCGGGGGGGGCCTGCGGCCACCACACGCCCTCCCTGCTCACCTCCCCGTGGGCCCAACTCCAGAATATGGTCCGCCGCGACCATCACATCCGGGTGATGCTCGATCACCACCAGCGTATCGCCCCGGTCCACGAGTTTATGCAACACTCGAATGAGTTTTTGCACATCCGATACATGCAGCCCGGTGGTGGGTTCGTCGAGAACATATAACGTTGGGCGATGACGTACGCTCGCCGTCAATTCCAGAGCCAATTTCAAACGTTGCGCCTCTCCTCCCGAAAGGGTGTGGGAACCTTGTCCCAGTTGCACATAGCCTACCCCCAATTCCTCCAGCATCTGAAGTGGCGCCGCGATCCGAGGATGCGCTTCGAATAGCTCCGCGGCTTCGTTGGCTGTCATCCGAAGCACATCGCCCACGGACAGCCCCCGATAACGCACTTCCAGCGTCGAAGGTTCGAAGCGCGCCCCATGGCAAGCATCACAGACCGTGATGACATCGGGCAAAAACGACATTTCGTGGGAAAGCACGCCCATGCCCCCACACACCGAGCAGCGTCCCCCCGCGTGGCTATTGAACGAATATCTCGCCGCGCCAAACCCACGAACCTGCGACTCCGGCAGCGACGCGAAAAGGCGTCTTACTTCGTCCCAAACCCCTAAAAACGTGGCGGGAATCGATCGTGGGGTGCGGCCGAGGGGCTGCTGATCCACCGCCACCGCACGCTCGACATAAGCGGCTCCCTGCACCGCATCGTGAGCAAGCGGGGGTGGCGTCGTAAGCCCCAATGCCGCTCGCACCGCAGGAAGGAGAATCTGTTGAACGAGCGTGCTCTTTCCCGAGCCGGATACCCCCGCCACCACGGTCATTCGTCCCACGGGCCAGGCGGCATCGATCCGCTTGAGATTGTGAGCCTCGGCCCCCCGCACGGTGATATAGTCTTTCGCAACGCCTCTTTGGGGCGCTTCGAGCAACCTGCGATGTCCAAGCGCCACAGCCGTCGGCGAACGCTTGTCGCCCAGCACCTGCTCAGCCTTTCCTTCCGCCATGATACGTCCCCCCTGGGCTCCGCCTCCTGGTCCCAGGTCGATGACGTGATCCGCGGCTCGAATCGTATCGGCATCGTGTTCCACCACCACGACCGTCGAGCCGGTAGCCACGAGCGCTTTCAGATTGTCCAGCAAACGTTGCGTATCGGAGGGGTGCAAACCAATGGTGGGCTCATCGAGCACGTAAAGCGCACCGGTCAACCCCGCCCCAAGCTGCGCGGACAGACGCAAACGCTGCATTTCACCGCCCGACAGGGTTGAAGCATCGCGGTCGAGGCTCAAGTAGCCAAGGCCTACATCGGATAAAAAGTCGATACGACGCAACAATTCGCGAAGAGCCTGCTCCGACAGACGGGCATCGCTTCCCGAAAATGACCAGCGTCGGATTTGTTTTCGAGCGCTGTCCACCGATAGTGCCACCACTTCCGAATATCGCCATCCGCAAAGGCGCACCGACCGTGGCAAAGGAGCCAATCGCGCCCCTGCGCAAACCTCGCAAGGCTCGCCCGATCCCATTTCCTGCAACCCTGTCCCTTCACAAGCCTCGCAGCGCCCTTGTTGCGTGTTGAAGGAAAACCACCGGGGGTCCAGCTCGGGTATTCCTTTTCCGCAACTGGGGCATGCACGACGGGTCGATAGTAATTTTTCTTTACCATCTAGCGTCGTGATTCGTACGACCCCTTTGGCCCAGGAAAGGGCTTTTTCCACCGCCTCCCGAGGCGTATCTCGCAGGTTACCTTCCCACAGGAGGAGATCGATATCATGCTCCTTGGTTTTTCGCAGTTTCGGAGGATTGTCGGTACTGACTTTTTCGCCATCCACCCGAGCCCAAGCGATTCCCGCGCGATGGGCGGAGGTCAAAAGGTCCAGGTAGACTCCTTTTCGCGCTTGGACGACGGGAGCCAGCAGCATTCCTTTGCCCTTTTGTTCTCGAAGGGAAGCCAGCAGCGAGTCCATCGTAAGTGCCGATATCGCGACATCACAATCCGGGCAATGAGCCACACCCACTTTGGCGAAGAGCAAACGAAGGTAATGGGCGACCTCGGTGACGGTAGCCACGGTCGACTGGCCCCCGGTCCTCGAGCGTCGCTGCTCCAGGGCAATCGCGGGAGGCAGACCCGCCACCGCATCGACATCGGGACGGGGCATGATGGGCAGAAATTGCCGCGCATAAGGGGTAAGGGTTTCCAGAAAGCGGCGTTGCCCTTGCGCAAACATCACATCGAAAACGAGCGAGCTTTTGCCCGATCCGCTTGGCCCGGTGACCACCACGAGGCGTTGATGCGGTATCTGGCACGATAGGCTGCGCAAATTATGCTCTCGAGCGTTCCGAATGGTGATGGCATGGTTGCCATGGGCTTTGGCGAGCGGCTGGGGGTGGCTCGACGGCTCCGTCGTCGGATGCCGTTGTTGCAGGGCGAGAGCCGTGCGTTGGGAACCTTGGGCAATATGCTCTGGGGTTCCTTGGTCGACAACCCTTCCGCCATGACGTCCGGCGCCGGGGCCCAGGTCGATGATCCAATCGGCGGCCCGCAGCACATCCAGGTCGTGCTCGACCACGAGCACGCTTGCGCCCCTTTCCACCAGATCATGCATGGCGGCGATCAGACACTGGATATCCTCGGCATGAAGGCCGGCGCTCGGCTCATCGAGCACAAAAAGTTGTCCGTTGACTTTTCCGCGCAAGGCTCGCGCCAACTTCAAACGTTGCGCCTCCCCTCCCGATAAAGTAGACAGGGGTTGTCCGAGAGGCAGGTAGCCAAGCCCCAGGGATTGCAAAGGGCGAAGGGCGCGAACCAGGGCCGGATCATGGTTGGCCCATTGCACTACCTCATCGACCGTCATGGCAAGCAAATCCGCCACCGTTTTGCCATGATGCACAACCTCCAGCACTTCCGATTTGAAGCGTTTTCCACGACATACGGGGCATAACAGCGAGATATCCGCGAGAAACTGCATCTCTACCGTCTCGAAGCCCTCCCCCGCGCAAGCATCACAGCGCCCAGCGGCAACATTGAATGAAAAGTGAGAAGGGGTGAACCCCAGGCCCTGAGCCGCGGGTTCGGAAGCAAATAGCGCACGCACCCGATCCCAGGCCTTGGTATAGGTTGCGGGATTGCCCCGCGACGTTCTTCCCAGCGGGTTCTGATCCACCAACGTAACCCCGCAAAGATGCTCGACCCCCTCCAGGCGATCGTGCTCCGCAGGCGGATCCACATCCGTCATGCCATGGGCGCGAGCCACGGCCCGGTACACGATCTCTTCCGCCAAGGTGCTTTTTCCCGACCCACTCGGGCCGCTCAAAGCGCATATCACCCCCAGAGGAATATCCACATCGATAGTGGCCAAATTGTTGGCTCGAGCATTATGAACACGCAACGTTTTGTGCCACTTCCGACGATTCGACGGCTGGTTTTCCTGCCAGGCCGCCAGCGCGCGCCCCGTGGGCAAATCGGTCCTTGCAGTGAGCTGCTCTGGAGACCCTTCGAAAAGGATTCTTCCCCCCTTCGCCCCTGCCCCGGGCCCCAATTCTACCACCCGATCCACCGCCCTAACCACCGAAGGATCGTGCTCCACCACAACCACCGTATTGCCATGGTCGGCGAGCGAGCGCATGCAGTCTACGAGCGGCGATATATCGCTCGGATGCAGCCCCACGGTGGGCTCATCCAATACGATGAGCGCACCAGAAAGCGAGGCACCAAGGGCGGCGGTCAGCGATACGCGTTGGGCTTCCCCTCCCGACAAGGTCCGGGCTTGTCGGTCGAGAGTCAGGTATCCAAGCCCCACATCGCAAAGAAAACCGAGCCGCGACAGAAGCTCCTTGCGAATGAGTTCCCCCTGCGGATGGGTGGCTTTCCATCCCATCAATCGCGCGCGAGCTTCCCCAAGCTCCAAACCGTGCCACCCAGCTAGGTCGAGACCGTCGACACCATAGGATAACGCGGCGGCATTGAGGCGTTTTCCACGGCAAACCGGGCAAGGATCGTAGGCGCGGTACCGCGAAAGCATCACCCTAACATGCATTTTATAGGCTTTGGACTCCAAGTACCGAAACCACGCGATAATTCCCGGGTATTTTCCACCGCTCCACGTACCATCCCCCGTAATCACCAATTGTTGCTGCTTTTTCGTCAGTTGTCCCCAAGGCCGATCCATGTCGATATCATGACGTAAGCAGAATTTCTTCAGCGTTCGACGCTCCCAAGCGCTGGTTTTCCCAGACCAGGGACGAATGGCCCCTTGGGCAAGCGACTTGGCGGCATCCGGAAAAACCTTTTGAAAATCAATACCTATGACACGTCCGAAGCCGTGACATTCTTCGCAAGCCCCCACCGGAGATTGATAGGAAAAAAGCCCCGGGCGTGGTGGAGCAAAGGACTTGGCACATGAGGGACATACCAGCCCCCGTTGCACGGTCCGACGCCCTTTGCTTTCCCCCACGATCACCGCTTGACCTTGGGTCATGGTCCAAGCTTGTTCCAGCGCTTCTTGCAGTCTTCGTAACGATGGTTCTCCCAGCTTGATTCGGTCGATGACGACTTCGAAGCGCGAGCCTTCCGACAAAATCTCACTCGGCCGAACCGTATCGATGTCGCGAATCGAATCGGCCAGCCACAAACGACGATGCCCCGCCGCCACAAGCCTGTCGCGCGCATCGAGATACGCCGCCGTTCCCTCGGCCCGGCCCGGCGCCAACACGATGACCCGCTCGTCTGCCCACTCCCACACCAACGAAGACGCCGCCACCCCCGCATCCATCCACGTCGCGCCCACCGCACAGTTCGGACAGATCGGCCGCCCTTCCCGCAAAAATAGCGCGGAAAGATAGGGTTCCACGTCGGACATGGTCGCTACCGTCGACCGTGAACTTTTCACAGGAGCATGACGATCCACAGCGATCGCCGCGGGAACAGGGTCCAGACTGTCGATCGGAGGACGCTCATGGCGCTCTAAAAATTGCCTCGCGTACGGACTGAAACTCTCCACGAAACGACGCTGACCCTCCGCATAAAGCGTATCGAGGCATAACGACGATTTGCCAGAACCGGATACTCCCGTCACGGCGATGAGTTGGCCGGGCTCCAGCTCGATACAGACGGACTGTAGGTTATGCGTTCGGGCGTTGCGAAGAACGGTGCGATTCATGAGCGAGGGGATCGCTTCATAATGCCGTTTTCAAAAAGAGCCAGGGGCCTAACGATCGTCCCCTCGCACCTTCCGCGACAGCTCGAGAGTCGCTTTTTCGGCGATGGACCACATCCACCATCGCACTGTTTCTGCTGTTTCCATGTTTTTAGAGATTCAAGCAACTCATCAGGCAGTTGTTGCTTTACCAATTCCTGCACCCCCGATAACACCAACCTTTGCTCCGCGCCGAGTTGGTCCGCCATGCGGTAATAGACCCAGGTCAATTCCCGACGATCTTGAAGCAGACCCGCGTGGACCAGGTAGCGCAAATGCCGCGAGGCTTTGGATTGTGTGATTCCGAGGACTTCTACGAAATCACATACGCATAATTCGCCTTCCCGAAGCAGAAGCCCGAGCATGGCAAGGCGTGTTTCATCAGAAAGCGCTTTGAAAACCGTTGCCAGCCTGCGCACGGATCACCTCAACCCGATGGTTTGGAACGTAGACTGACCGCTGCTCCACGAAAGCCTCATTTCTTCCTGCCACCCCTTCGATCCGCCAAATAAGCTGCTGCCCGGTGTTCTCCGTTTCGCACCATGGCTTCCACCAGCCGAGCGAGCCGATCGACGGCCCCCCCCGGAATCGCTGCGCCGTCGACCAGGTGATACGTCATCCGATATCGTCGTGGACCAACGTCTTGCTCTAGCATGCGGACCCGAACGCAGCCTTTGGATTGAAAACGAAAGCGCAACAAGGCTCCCTGCCCCGTATCTCGCATTCGTCCTATCCGTTCCAATGTCCATCCCTCGTAGGTTTTTCCTTCCGGCCAGTCGCGCAATACGATAGCGAGCACGCGGGGAGAAAGCCAGACGGGCAATCCTCCCTGTTCACGCATCATGACGAGTGCCTCAGCGGCTTTTAGGCGGGAAGGGTTTTGGCGAATCCGACGAATGATCGCTGTTTTGCAACGCGCCAGCGCATTTTTTGTCCAGGACGCACTTTCGATCAAGTACGGGATTCCCCGCGGATTGAAGACAAGTCCGAGTTGTTCGCGGCGCTGCCAGAGTTTCGAACCCCGATACACTTGGAGCAGCGATACGAGCACCGCTTCGACGAAAGGAGGACCATCGGTGGGCTGCGTATAAGACATCAAGGTATCGAGCGTGTCGAGGAATCCCTGTTCATCATCGCCCGGCAGTCCCAACACGATGCTGGCCACCGCGGGCCGAACGGTCCTTGCAAACCGTTCCAAGCGATATCGAAGGGCTGGAACATCCACCGCTTGCCGATCAACCTGGGCCATGCCCCGCGACGACAAGGTTTCGACACCCACGAGAGCTACGTGGGTGGGCAACCGCTGGAAAAGCTCGAATTGCTCCTCCGTCAACGCATCGTGTCGAAAGTTATACGTGAAACGAAGGCGATTCGAGGGATCCGCACGCTCAATTGCCTCGACGAAATCGCGAAGCCGCTCCGTATCGTAGTTGATGGCGGAATCGTTCAGGGTAATATGCTGATGTCCTTGTCGCACGGCCCAACGCAGCTCCTGTTCGATACGCGAGGAGCCAAAATGCCGGAGACGTTTGTCTGCATTCCACGTGCAATAGCCGCAAGCATGCAAACACCCCCTGGACAATTCGAGCATCACGGCGTGGAGGGCAGGAACGAGAACACCGGTGAGAAAAGGGGAAGGAATATCGTCGAGAGAGTCCAAGCATCGAGGGGCTCCTCCCCAACGCAACTCGTTGCCTTCCCGCCATAACACCCCCGCGATCCCGGAAAAGCCATCTCGAAGCAGGATTTCTCGAAAAGCCAGTTCCCCTTCGCCAACGACCACGGCATCGACGGCGGGACAGGACGCAAGCCAATCGCGTGCATCGCTTTGCGAGACTCTTCCACCCACCACGATACGCACATCCGGTTGCCGCTGCTTGATCGTTTGACAAGCCGTCCGGACCGCGTCGAGATTCCAACAATAAGCAGAAAACCCAATTAAAACGGGATGATAGGAAAGAAGCGCATCGATGTCCTCGTCGGTGATACGCACTTCCTCGCGCTCTTCCTCTGGCTCCCAGGGTTCGATAATATCGAAGAGACGCACGTCGTATCGTTCCCGAAGCGCGTCGTTCGCATCGACGAAGGACTTGAGATATCCATTGGCGAGGCTGTAGGGGGAGGGGGCGAGGTTATCGACGAATCCTCCCTGGCTGCCGAACGGACCATCATTTCCTTCTGGAACGATGCGCCGGAACATGCCGACGAGCAACACGACGCGCTTTGATGGATTGGGAGCGATTTCCAGTGAATTTCGTGACATCGACGAGGAGGAATCGACGATGGGGTCCAAGGAAGGTGGCAAGGCGGCCGCTTGCAGGAGTCGGTTGCAAGCATCGAGGATTTGAGACTCGGAAAAATACGCTGTTCGATAACCTGGACGATGGGGGCTGGGATCGTGATAAAAATCAAGCAGCGATTGTCGTGTAAGCGTGGCGCCGAAAGCGTCCGGGTTGGTGAAAAGGGGGCTTGCGGGGTCGGCGGTCATGGGACACACCGAAATTCCAGCCTGCGTTTCGCCTCGAATTCGTTGGATGAGGCCGATGGTTTCTTCGAGATCGTCGGGGGATTCGGTGGGAAGACCGGCGGAAAAAAAACAATGGGTGCGAAAGCCACGGGACTCGATGGCATGAATCGCTTGCATCAGATGGTCGTTCGAGAAGGGATAACCGCGAATCCGCTTTCGTACGGCTTCGCTGCCGCATTCCGGTGAAAGAATCAGTGTCGACCCCGGAGAAAAAGCTCGCGCCATCGAATCGAGCAGCGCCTTCGAAGGAAGCCACCATAAGTCATAAATGAGGCGAAACCGAGGATTGAGTTTGGCGATGGCCTCGAACCAAGCCATCATCGGTCGTCTCGCGGACGGAGGATCAAAAGACATGCGGAGAACGTCGACGCCGTGAGACAGGCTTTCCTCGATATCGCGGATGAGTTTGGACAAAGGATAGACGAGAATACCATTTCGTTTGCCCAGAGCCGCTTGCGCGAGTTTTCCACCACCGCAGTTGGCGCAGGCTACGGAGCATCCTCTTCCGGCGTTGAGGTAGGCGGTGCGAGCGTACGGGGATTCATGGCTTCCTTCGCTGAAATCGGCATAGAGGGCGCGCTCGGTATACAGTTGGTGGTGACGCAGGCACGATAGGCTTCCATGCCGGAGGCTGGCAGCTTCCGACGAACCAAGAACGTACCGGTGCGGGTTGCGACGAATCGTACCATCCGTATCCCGCCACACGAGGTTCGGGATTTCGTTCAACCGCGACCGTGACAAAGCGGGAATGGCGCTGGCCCAGCGCGTCAACGCCAGGATGGGTTGTTCCCCATCTCCCACGACGACCGCATCGACGCTTGGCACGCGGGACAGGATTTCATGAGCGAAGTACGAGGCCGTGAAGCCGCCCAACACAACGAGCGATTCGGGAGCGAGGCTTCGCAACTCGCGAACGAGATCGAGCACGGGACGGACTTGGAGGAACCAATGGAGCGACACGAGCAGCAAGCGAGGGGGCGAAGGAGACAGCAATTCGGAAAGACGGAAATGCGGGTCATGCTCATTTTCGATACCGAGGTGGACAAGCGTCGGCGCGGTGCCCGTATGGTCGAGGATGAGGTTGGCGAGGGCGGGCAAGCCAAGGGGCATGACCATGATCTCGCGTCGTTGCCTGTCCCAACGAGGACAATGGATGATGAGGGGCGTGGGAGAGGGCATGGGAGACAAGCTTGGGGACTGGGCTGCCGGGAGGCAAGAAAAGGGGGAAGCAAAAGCAGTGGCAATGGCATCATGGCGCAAGAACGCCGTCCATGATGTTCATTTCCTGATCTTCGCGTGTCTCCCACGGCTCCATGCCATGTTCAGCGTCGGGCCCAGCGTGTCTGTGCCTGGTGTAATATATTGATTTTACACACAATTAAATGAATGCGGCAGCGGACAAGCCTTTGGCTTCGCTGACGTTTTCGTCACGTTGTGAAATCACAACGTCCCCAAAAATCGTGGAATAGCCAAGGGTCTTGGCATCTTTTGCCTGGCGACACCTACATAACCATTTGTATTTACAAATAAAAATCTTATTCTGTTGTCAGTCAGGCCGTGGCGAGGTATTTTTTACGATGGCCGATATTTGTAAAGGCAACGCAACCTTGACGTAATCGAAGCCATAACTTGCATGACCGCGAGGGATACCATGACCGGACAGCCCCTTCAGATCGTATTGGTAACCAAAGCTTGGACGACTGCGGAAGTCTATTCGCGCGCTCTGACCTCCGCCGGTCATACGGTATCGACCGCGACGTCCACGGCGGAAGCACTGGCGGTATTGCGAAGAGACGGTTGCGACGTTTTGGTGACGGATGCTCGTGTCGAGCGCGACGATGATGGCGTTCAACTGGCTAAAGAAGTGTTGAACAAGTCGAAGGGGGTGCAAGTCATCGTGCTGGCGGAGCGACCGAATGTACAAGATGCCGTCATGCTCACCAAACTTGGGGCGTATGACTATCAGGCCACCCCCGTATCGCCCGACAAACTTCGGACAATGGTTGGGTCGATTGCCGATATTTTTTCGACACATCAAGAGGAGACGGGAATTGATGACTTCCTGAGAGCGTTTATGGTCTCGTCGGTGCCAGCCGTTCAGGAAATGGTGGTCCAATGCCGAACGGCGGCAACACGTCCAGACACGACCGCTCTCATCGTGGGGGAGCCTGGTGCGGGCAAAGGGATCGTTTCACGGATGATTCACTCGTTGAGCGCTCAGTCGAAGGGGCCCTTCGTGCGGCTCAATTTGGTGGACAGCGATCCTTCGGATATTGAACAAAAGCTTTTTGGAACGGATACCGGCGACGACGGTCTTCTTGCGGCGGCATCCGGTGGTACTTTGTTACTTCGCGAATTCTCGGATATTCAATTCGATTTGCAGGAACGTATGCGGGAGTTGCTGGAAACGCGATCCTATTATCCGGTGCAAGGATTCACGCGCAGGCATTTCAACGGACGGTTGCTCGCCACCAGTTCGTTGTCGGTGGGGGAATTGGTGAGTGATGCGATGGTGGATGCGAAGCTGGCGTATCGTCTTGCTACGGTCACCATTCACGTGCCGCCTTTGCGGGAACGCAACGATGATTTGCTTCGGATAGCGGATGCGATGCTTGCCGAGATAGCCATGGATGCCGGAAGGCCGCAGCTTGTCGTCACGGAAGAAGCCCGGCAGCTTTTGAAAGACCACCCATGGTTGGGCAACCTACGAGAAATGAGAAACGTGCTAACGCGGCTCGTTCTATTGAGTCCATCGGACGAGGTCGATGCGGATACGTTGGCGCGGGCCTTGGGTTTTCCTTCGGCGGAAGCGCGACGACTCCACAAATCGGGCCTTCGAAATCGGGTGCGGACCACGACGCGTCGTCCGCGAAACTCTTCGGTTCCAGTTCCGCGATTGTCCGGATTGCTCGCCACGGCGCTCGATGAACCCGCACGGGCGGAAAGGGAGCGAATCGAAAACGCTCTCGAGGCTACCGAGGGGCATCGGGAGCGGGCGGCCGCAGTGCTCGGCATGTCAAGGACCACGCTATGGACCCGGATGCGGATGCTTGGCATCGATTACGAGCGATTCCGTCGCTCCAAGGCCGTGTAGCCCTTGGGCAACGAAGGGTATTTCTGTCGAAATAATGACCTGCTGACCGATTCTTGGGAATAGCCTGCAACTCTCGATTGTCTCGTGCGGCCGAGCGGCTATACATGGCGCCCGGGTTGTTCATCCTTTTTTTCGCTTTGGAGGTTCTCGTTCATGCAGGACGTACGCGCGCTCAATGAGCTCGTGGCCAAGCACAGTGACTTCACCGAATCTCTCATCGCCGAAGTCGGCAAGGTCATCGTCGGTCAAACGTATATGGTCGAGCGAATTCTCATCGGTTTACTCGCTTCCGGGCACGTTCTTCTCGAAGGCGTTCCTGGGCTCGCGAAAACCATGAGCGTCAAAACGGTTTGCGAAGCCTTATCCGGAAAGTTCGCGCGCGTGCAGTTCACGCCAGACTTATTGCCCGCGGACCTGACGGGAACGGTCGTCTACAACCACCACAAAGGCGAGTTTTCCTCGAAGCTCGGCCCCATTTTCGCCAACTTCGTGCTCGCTGACGAAGTCAACCGCGCCCCTGCCAAAGTCCAAAGCGCCCTGCTCGAAGCCATGCAAGAGCGTCAAGTAACGTTAGGAGACACCACCTACGACTTGCCCGACCCTTTCCTCGTCATGGCTACCCAAAACCCCATCGAACAGGAAGGTACGTATCCTCTTCCCGAAGCTCAGGTCGACCGTTTCATGCTCATGGTTCGCGTTGGTTATCCATCCGTCGAAGAAGAGCGTCTGATCATCGATCGGGTTACCGCTCCCATTCCAGCCACCGTCAAACCGGTGGCCACGCTCGAGCAGCTTTCGCAAGCCCGTGGCGTTGTTCGCGACATTTACGCCGATGAACGTGTCAAACAATACATCGTGGATGTGGTGCGCGCCACGCGAGAACCCGAACGTTACGGGATCAAGGATCTTGCGGGCCTCATTCACTACGGCGCCAGCCCCCGCGCTTCCATCGCCCTTGCATTTGCCGGAAAAGCACACGCCTTTTTGCGACGTCGGGGGCATGTCGCTCCGGAGGATATCAAAGCCATTGGTCCTGACGTTCTGCGCCATCGCCTTGTGCTCACGTACGAGGCCGAAGCAGAAGAAGTATCCACCGAAGACGTGGTGCGTCGCGTATTCGAGGCGGTTGAGGTTCCCTAGGGCTACGCATTCATGATTCCCAAGGAGTTGCTCAAACAACTGAGGAAGATCGAGTTCGTCACGGCGAAACTTGCCAATGAAGAACTGTCGGGCAGTTATACTTCCGTGTTCAAGGGGCAAGGTCTCGCTTTCCGCGACGTCCGGCAATACCAGCGCGGCGACGATGTTCGCAAGATCGACTGGAACGTCACCGCGCGAATGAATGAACCGTTCGTCAAAGTTTTCGTGGAAGAACGAGAACTTACGGTCATGCTGGTGGTGGACGCCTCGGGATCGTCGTTGTTTGGAACCGTGCGTGCCCCCAAGTCGCAAGTGGCCGGCGAGGTCGCCGCCCTGGCCGCATTCAGTGCCATTCACAACAACGATCGCGTCGGGCTCGTGCTTGCCTCCGACCATCTGGAAAAGCTCGTTCCGCCAAAAAAAGGCGAAAAACACGTGCTCCGGGTCGTGCGCGAGATCCTTGCCTTCCAACCCCAAAGCCACGGAACCAACCTGGCCATCGCTTTCGAAACCTTGGTCAAAGTAGCTCGCCGCCGCAGCCTTGCCTTTGTCATCAGCGATTTTTTCGATGACGGATTCGAGCGCGCCATGGCTCTTGCCTCGGCAAAACACGATATCATCCCGGTCATGCTCGTCGATCCTCGCGACGAATCCTTGCCCGACGTTGGGCTTGCAACATTCGAGGATCTCGAATCGGGTGAATCGATCACGGTGGACACGTCGGATGCCCGCGTGCGCGAGCATTACGCACAAAGCATGAAAGCGGTGCGAGACGAGCGCATTCGCGTTTTTCGCAAGCATAAGCTGGATTTGTGCGTCGTGAGGACCGATGGTTCTTTCGTAGCGCCATTGCGCGACTTATTCGCTCATCGCGCCAAAAGGGTTCGTTCGCGATGAAACGTGGGAAGGCTTTTGGGCTCCTGCTAGGGCTGGGATTGACGTTAGGCGGTCAAGCCTCCGCGCAAGATGCTTCTTCGGAAGCGGCAGTAGACGGCTCGGTTTCGGATGCGGACGTAGCGCGACAACCTCGAGCCGACGCCGGTCCATCGGAGGCTGGCACCGACGCGCTACCGATTGGGGAAGATGCAGGGCGAATCTGGGCCAGTTGTGTGGAGCACGTTCCTGAAGGAGCCACGCGTCCCAAGCTGACCAATACTTTTCCTACGCGGGGGCTGGCCGGTCACGCGTTGACGCTGGAGATTCAACTCGAACATGGCCTTGGGGAAACGGTTCTTCCGAACGGTTTTCGGATTCAAGCCGATAGCGATGCCGCGCGCGCGCTTTCGAGCGCCGGGTTCGAACTTCCCAATCCCAACGGCGGTTCTCGGCCCACGCTGACTCGCCACGAGGAACGTGACAAGGCTACCACAAACGTTCGTGTTCACTTTTTATCACTTCCGGCCAAGCCGGGACGCCATGAACTCACGTTGCCGCCGATCCCCATCGCGGTATCTCGAGCCAGCGGTGAAGTGCTGACGCTATGCACCACGCCGCATACGATCATCGTGGATGAACCGATTGCGAACGAGCCGGAAGCAGCACCCCTAGGCAATCCCGAACCGAGGCCCCAGCGTGAGGTCTGGACGCTAGCTCGCGACCTTACCTACGGTGGATTGATTGGCGTCGTGGTAGCCGCTCTGGCGCTGTGGTTCATTTTGTGGTGGCAACGGCGCCCCAAGCCTCCGATTCCCCCTCCGCCTCCACGCCCCCCCTGGGAAGTGGCTTTGGAATCGTTGCATCGACTTCGTGGCCTGCAACCGCACGATGATGCGGAGCGGGGGGAGCATGTCGATCAAGTATCGGATATTGTTCGGATTTATCTTGGAGCCCGATTCGGTTTCGACGGGATCGAGTCCACGACGTCCGAAACGCTTCGAGCCTTGGAGAAGATTCAACCGCCGTTGCTGGTCTTTGACGATATTCGCCAACTGCTTTTCGATAGTGATTTGGTGAAGTTCGCACGCTGGTCACCGACGAATGAACAATGTGATCAACTGCTGGATATGGCGGAAAAAATCGTAAAAGCGACCATGCCCGCATCGATGCCGCCTTCGTCTGCTGCGACCTCTGAGGATTCCAAGAGTTCGAAACAGGAGGGCGAGACATGAAAAAAACTTCGATTTCGCCTTCTTCGACTCCGAAAAAGCAACAGGGGCGTCGCACCGCGATTCGCGTACTCATTTTGTTGGCTCTTCTAATCGCGGTGATGGCCCTTGCTTTCGCGTATCCGTTGGCGATGCGGGGATGGAATTGGCTTCATGTCACCTGGCGTCATCCTTGGGCGTTGCTTCTGTTGTTGCTGGCGCCGATCGTGTTATGGCGCGGAACGCTGGGAGAGGATAACCGTTTGCCCAGAATGCGAATGGGTACGCTCCATCCATTCCTGCAAGGGCCGCAGGGATGGCGAGCGCGCTTGAAAGACCTTCCCGGTATTTTTCGTGCCGCGGCGATCACGATGCTTGTGATGGCTCTGGCGCAACCCATCTCGATGATGCGTCCGGAAAGCACGGATGAATTGGGCATCGACATCGTGCTGGTGTTGGATCTTTCCGGTTCCATGCGAGCGGTCATGGACGCGCCGGCTTCGGAATTGCCGCGTCGAGCCGTTCCCAAAGGGTTGCGTCCAACCCGTCTGGATATCGCGAAATACGTAATGCAGGACTTCATTTCCTTGCGAAAAACGGATCGCATCGGTGTCGTGGTCTTCGGAAAATCCGCTTACGTCTTGTCGCCTCCCACGCTCGATTATCAACTTCTCGATACGCTCGTCGGCAAAATGACGTTGGACTTGATCGATGGCACGGCCACAGCCATTGGTGATGCCCTTGGTGTTGCGGTAGCTCGGCTACGAAGAAGCGATGCACGTTCCAAAGCCGTGGTGCTTTTGACCGATGGGGATTCGAATGCGGGGGCCATCGCCCCCCAATATGCCGCGCATCTGGCAACGGTGGTGGGGTGTCGGGTGTACACCATTCAAATCGGCAACGGCGACGATGTGGACGTGCAGGATGGCGTGGATTTATTCGGTCATCCTCGTTACGTGCAACGTCGTTTCCCGGTCAATCCGGAGCTGTTGCACGAGATTGCGAAAACTACGGGGGGCGAAGCGTATGTGGCCACGGATGCGAAAGCGCTTCGAGAAAGCATGCATGACGTGCTCGACAACCTGGAAAAGACGCGCTTCGAGGCGAGCCAGGCCACCTACGAGGACTTATTCGTGCTGTTGCTTCTGCCGGGAGTATGGCTCGTGGCCTTGGATGCCTTGAGTCGGGCCTGGATGCTGCGGAGGTTCCCATGAGATTTGCGGAACCCTGGTGGTTGTTGGGCACGGCTGCAGCGTTGGTGGTGGCCGCCATGCTGATCGCCGGGGGGGTGGCCCTGGTCAGAGCGCTCCGACGATTCGGTGAATCCGAACGGGTTGGGGCGCTCATGACCGAAGCCGCGGGAAAGCGTCGCGCCGCCAAAGGAGTGCTTCTGGTTTTCGCTACCGCGCTCGCATTCCTTGCGATGGCGCAGCCGCAATATGGAAGAGGAACGCGTTTGATTCCCGCCACCAATCTCGATGTCGTGATCGTGCTCGATTACTCGAAGAGTATGTATGCACGCGACGTCGTACCTTCGCGCATCAGCCGCGCGAAAGCCGAGGTCGCGCGCCTCGTCAAAGATCTTCCTGGCGCTCGATTCGCGGCAGTGGCTTTCGCGGGCGAACCCATCGGTTTTCCTCTCACTTCCGATGGAATGGCCATTGCCCAGTTTTTTCGCCAACTCGAACCCAATGATATGCCCGTGGGAGGAACCGCCATCGCTCGCGCTCTGAATCGCGCTAACGAATTGCTCTCCCGCGACCCCAAATCAAAAGACCATCGCCGCGTCATCGTGCTCATTACCGATGGCGAAGATCTCGAAGGCAGTCCGGTCAACGTGGCAAAAACCATCGCTGATGCGGGCACCACCATCCATGTCGTACAGATCGGCAGTCGTACCCCCGAACCTGTCCCCGACGTGGATTCCACCGGAAGCGTCTCGGGACATCGTCGTGGCGAAGACGGTCTTCCCCTGATGACCTCCCTTTCCGCCGAAGGAGAAGAACAGCTCGTAGCCATTGCCCAGGCTGCAGGGGGCACGGTCATTCGTTCCGAGCGGGGCTCGACGGGCATCGATGTCTTGTCACGTCAACTCGAGCAGATGATGCAATCTGAATTATCGGAAAAGGTAGAAACATTGTATGCGGATGTATACTTTTATCCGCTGGGGCTGGCGTTGCTGTTGTTGGTGGTCGAAACATTCATCGGGCAGGCGAAAAAACGCAAAAACACTGTAGAGATTGAGGAGAAAAAGCCTCCAAGGCGCTCGGGAAAGGGAACGGTGGGATATGCGTAGCCGTGTGGGTGGATGGCTGCTCGCGGCTTGGCTGGTTTTACCTGGCTGCGGGATGGAACCGGACCGGGTGTTCGAGCGCAACGCGCCGCAAGTCGATCGAGCGATCGAGGCGTTGGATGCGGGGGAGGCGGGCCCGGCCGCGGAATTGTTGCAGGCTTATTTGGGGACAGGCAAGTGCGAGAAAGGCGAGATTGGCGTGACGGACCTGGCGCGCGCTCGTTCCAATGCCTCTTTCGACCTGGGCCTGGCGCTTTTCCTTCTTGGTGAAAAATTCGGTGCACGGTTTGGGGAAGAAGAGAGTTCGATTGGCGATGGGGGGCCGACCGATGAACAGAAACAACAGATGGAGCTTCGTTCCGAACAGGTAACCTGTGCGCTCAAGTTGCTAAGGGCGATCGGTTCGTCTGCGGATCTGCCGGTGGACCTGGCGGCGCGAGCGCGATACCTGGAAGGAAACCTCGAGTTTTTGCGAAGAAACTATCGAGATGCGGTTCGTGCCTACGACGAAGCGCTGCGTTTGATTCCTGGCGTGGAGCCCGATGCGGGAGACGAGGTTGGGCGCGATGCGGCCTGGAATCGCGCCATTGCGTTGCGTCGCATCGAGGAAAACGAACGTGACGCGGGGCAGGACGCCCAGGACGAGCAAGATGCTTCCCAGGATACGTCGCCGGACACGGATTCTGGCTCTCCGGAAGGCGGCGAGGATGGACCGAAAGAATCTGGGGACGAAGGCAAGCAAGACGCTCCCTCCGAGGATTCGGGCGGTGGGGATGGTGCGCCGGACGGTGGGGATGGCTCGGCTCCGGACGATGAGAACAAGCAACCGGATGCGGGACAACCGGACGGGGACAAGCAGCCTCCGCCACAACCCCAAACGCAAGATGACCGAATTCTGGACATGCTCGAAGCGGCTCCCACGGTGCAACTCGAGGATGCACGAAGGAATGCGGCAAGACGCCAGGTACGGGGTATGGTCGACAAGTGACGCGCACTTTTCGTTTTGCGGTATTGGTGCTCATGGCTTTCGCGCTGCTTTTGCCGGCGCCGACGGTCGAGGCGCAATCTCGGCCGCCGTCGCTCGAAACGGCGGTAAGCGAGCGGGAAACGGAAGTGGGGCGGCCTTTTACGATTCAGCTCAGCGCGATGGCGAGCGCTACGGATCGAACGCCCCAAAACCCATCGTTGCCGCTTCCTCCTGGCATCAAGATACGCTCCGGACCCACGATCATGCCCAAAACGCAGGTTACCTTGCATGGGCCCAATCTCATTCAGCAAATGGGCATCGTTGCGACGTGGACGTTGGAGGCGACGCGACCGGGGCAGTATCGAATTGGTCCGCCCACGGTGATATATGGCGGCAAGCTTCATGCGGGAGCGGTGGTAGACGTGACGGTTCATCCACCGGGAGCGGGCCCAGCGCGCCCGCGATCTCGCGATCCCTTTGATATATTTGACATTTTTGGCCTTCCGAAGCTCCCAAACGTCTTCGACGATCCTTTTCAACCTTTCGCGGAGCCGGAGCCTCCCGCTACGGATCCAGCCCTGGCGATCAGCGCCGCGCCGGCACAAGGCGTTTTTCTGCACGCCGTCACGGATAACACCTCCGTGGTTCTCGGCGAGCAGCTAACCCTTTCGGTCTATGAGTATTATCAAACGGCCGGCGTACGAAAAACCTCGATTCAAGAGCCTTCTGCCGCAGACTTTTTACAATTCCCCATCTTGGACCCGAGCGACGATCCGGGGGTTCGTCAGGCGGACGTCGGCAGTGCGGTGTGGAATGCCCGCTTGGTGCGAAAAGTAGCCCTTTTCCCCCTGCGCTTGGGCGACTTGACCATTGGCCCCATGCGCATTGGATATCTTGGGCGCGGCCTGCGGGGCGAAGTCATGCGCGAAAGCAAACCCCTTTTGATTCGGGTACAAGACGCGCCCACCCTCGGGCGTCCGATGGGATATCGCTCGGGAGATGTTGGTAACTTCTCGATGACGGCCACGGTCGAACCGCGGGATATCGATGCAGGGGGAGGAATCTCGGTTCGGATCAAAGTCGAAGGAACGGGAAATTTACCATCTTCATTGACCACTCCCTCGAAAAAAGGGATTGAGTGGTTAGATCCGGATATCAAAGAAAATATAGAGGCCGTGGACGGCCGCATCCGGGGCGAACGTGTTTTTTCCTATATCGTCAAGCTTCATGATCCTGGAACCGTGGATCTGGGGCAGATCGAGCTCCCATTCTATGACCCCCAACGCGAACGTTATGGGGTCGCCAAAGCTCGACTGGGGCAGGTCACGGTTCGACAACACGCGTCGGCTCCGGAAATCAAAACCGATCTCGATCGTTTCGAAACCGTGGCAGAACCGCGAACGGCGCTGGGGACGGCGCCGCGGATCAGCTCTCCGATCACGGATACGCTCTGGTATTGGATTGCGTTATTCGCCTCGCCCCTGGCGATCGTCATGGGGGGAGCCGTGTGGAACATGGCAGGGAAAGCGCGCCGTTCGGTGACGAAATGGCGCCAATCCCTGGGGCGAAAGGGAAAAATATCCCTGCAAGAAGCCAAAATCGCTTGCAAACAGGAGCGTTTCACCGACGCCGCGGCCGAAGTGGAAAAGGCTGTGCATGCGATGATCGAAGCCGCGACGGCGATCAAATCCAGGGGAGTGTTGCGTACCGATCTTCCCGCTCGACTGACCGACGTGGGTATCTCCGACGCCGCCGCCCGTAGCACCGTCGAGGTGTTGGAAGCCTGTGAAACCCTGCGTTATGACCCATCGGCCAATCAACAGCAGGCCATCGCCTTGTTGAACCAGGCGACGGAGTTGAGCCGTCTTTTGGCCGTGCGGCGAAAGGCTGGGAAATGAAGCCGAAAGCTTTTTTCCCCGGCATGGCCATCTTGGCGTTTTGCTGCGGTCTTGCGTGGGCCGAGGAGCCTGTTTCCCACGAACGGCTTTTCGACGATGGGGTGCGAGCTTTACAGCAGGGGGACCATAACAGAGCCATCACGATATTCGAGACCCTAGCGGACCGGGGTTTTGTCCATCCTGATGTGGCCTACAATCGGGGAATGGCTTATCTTGCGAGGATTCGGGCCAAACAAGGTCGCCCGGGGGACCTTGGACGTGCCGCCGCGGGGTTCGAAGAAGCTTCCCTCGTTCGTCCTGACGACGAACAGGCGATTCATGCCGCTGAACGGGTACGAGCGGAGGTGGCGCGAACGACCGCGCGCTCTGGCCGGTCCCAGGTCGTGGTAAGCCCTTCGTTGGACAGGATTCTTGCCGGTCTTGCGCCGGAAGCGGTTTGGGCCTGGCTTGCGTTGGTGGCTTCTTTGACCTTGTCGACGGGTCTCGTGTTGCGGCAACGAAAAGCCAGTGCAGCGCACCTGGCAGGCACGATCGCAACACCCATCGGATTGATGGCGCTCATGGTATTTGCTTCCCTCGCTGGATGGTCGAGACATATTCGACGCTCGACCGCACCTGCGGTGGTGGTCGTGGCGGAGGCAAGAATTGTCGACGAGCAGGGAACGGCTTTGCCGAAAGAGGAGCCCATCCCGGAGGCGTCACGGGTGGAAGTGCTGGAGCGAAGGGCGGGATTATCGAAAATTCGTTATGGGCAGCGGGAGGGGTGGACTCATACGACGAGCCTTCGGGAGCTTGCGCGACCGCGGGCGGAGTGATGCTTCCGCCACGGCGATCCCAGACTCATATTAACATTGTAAATTCAATTAGTTACGCGCTATGCCACCATAGGCTCCCTGGCATCGGGGGGCTGGTTACGGTGGTTGAGCGCTCGGCAATGCCAGCGGTTTGGCGGGGAGGAAAACTCGTTATCGCCTTGTTTTTTCTATTTTTTTCCGCGAATAATGCTTCATGAAAAGACTCCTTGCACTTATCGCCGGTGTCGTCCTCGGCGCCTGTTCTTCCCCCGCTTGTCCGCCACCAGCGGCGGCTCCGGTCTGCCCTGCTTGTCAGCCTTGTGATTGTGCCGCATCGACAAGCGCTTCCCCCCTTTCGATGGCTGGCGGCGACTCCGCTGGTGCTTCCCCCGAGGCCATGGTGGGAGCAACGCTCGGGGAAACAGCCGATTGGGCTCAATTCCAAAGAACCCCATCGCGTTGGGGATACTCCTCGGCTCCGGCCCTTCGACGCCCCACCCTGCGATGGCATAAAACCGTGGGAATCCAAGGATATCTCAACACCCCGCTCATCAGCGGTCCCACGGTTTTCGTATCGTCGAGCGGCGAACGGCACAACCGCGCCGACCCGCTCGACGGCATCCACGCCCTCGACCGCGCCTCGGGAAAAACCTTATGGCATGCCCACTTACCTGCTGACGGCAACGGTATCGCCCTGGTCGGTTCCCGACTCGTCGCCACTTGCGATGATGGGAACGTGTACGGCCTGGATGCCCATAATGGTCGAATCGTGTGGGAACGTCGTGGTCAAGGGAAGATGTACGCTCATCCGACGATCATCGACGACATCGTGGTTGTTGGAGATGCGGGGGGAAACGTGCGGGCTTATGGCTGGGCAGACGGTTCCGAGCGTTGGGAATATGGTTTGGATGGTGCGATCCGGGCTGGATTGGCATCGGATGGAACGCGTATTTATGCGGTATCGCAAGGAGGCGAGGTGGCCGCCTTTGCGAAAAATGGACGCCTATTGTGGAAAAAACGGGTGTTACGACCGGATTTTGGCGGCTCCACCCGCGTTCCCATCGAAGGCTATGGAGCCCCCATCGTATCGGACTCCAGGCTCATCGTTTCGTTTGCGAGGGACACTACCTATGACGATCCTGCTTTCTTTGCGCTTGACGCACCAACGGGTGCCATTCGCTGGCACGCCAAAGACCGTTCCCAACGTACGTGGGGAAATATCCGGTCGACACCAACGTTGGTGAACGGACTCATGATATACGGTGAGCCCTATTCTGGCGACGTGGCCGCGCTCGATATTTTCACGGGAACGGTTCGATACCGTAAGACGATCGGGGGGTGTACTTTTCCGCAGTATGCCTCGCCCGCGAGCGCCGGAGACACCGTGTACTTGCCGCGATTCGATGGATTCCTCTACGCCTTGGAGGCTTTGACGGGCCGCGTACAATGGCGGTTTTATCTCGGAGAAGCGACAAAAGCCCAGGTGTCTCCCGTGGTGACCGTCGGGGCCACCTGCTCCTGGGCGCCTAAGGTAGGTGCGCCACTTTATTCTCCGATAGCCATTGCCGCGGACGGAACGATCATCGTGGGTAACGGGGAAGGCAGTCTGTTCGCGATTGCCGAGTCATGAAACCCAAGGAGTCGTGCCTTCCTCTCATTAAATCACGAAAAAAATCGCAATAGGTTTGGACAGCAGTAGCAACCATGGTTTGCCGTCCCGCATCCAACGGGGCACCATGAACAATCATTCCACAAAACTACTTCTGGCATTGTCTTTTCTTACTGTAGGGGCCGGTTGTGGGAACACACCACCGCCGAAAGAGCCAACAGCTTCCGAGCCGTCAGCCGTCGCTAGGGAAGAGCAACGGGTGGAGGACTACGAGTGGAGTTTGGTGGCCGCGGTAGATGGGCAAGGGAAGGCGACAACCGCCTGGGTCGTTCCGAATCAACCAGCGTTATCGCTCCATTTCGAAGATCAGCGGGTGACGGTAGGTAACCTATGCAACATCGTGAGCGCCGACTATTCGGTGGAAGGGAATCGGCTGAAGATCGGCCATCCGGTGTCGACCAAAAAAGCTTGTGATGACGAGGCGTTGATGGATTTGGAGCAGCGGGTTGGTCAGCAGCTTCCGACGGCGCAAGGGATTGAGCTTCGGGGTGGGGAGCCGCCCCGGCTTACGATTCGCTGGACGGATGGGAGTCAATGGGAGTTGAGCGGAAGCCCCACGGCGCAAAAACGATTCGGTAGCGCACCAGAGAGGGTATTTTTCGAGGTTGCGGCGGAGCCGGTGCCTTGTGCGCAGGCAGCGCAACCCTCGTGCATGAACGTGCGTGAGATTCGTTACGACGACAACGGCATCAAACAAAGCGAGGGGCCCTGGCAGACGTTTTCTGGGAATATCGAAGGGTTTTCCTTCAAGCCGGGGGTGCGAAATGTGCTTCGCCTCCATCGATTTACCTTACCCAATTCCCCCGCCAACACGCCTGCCTACGCCTATGTGCTCGACATGGTGGTGGAAACGGAGATGGTGCCATGATGCTGCCGCGATGGCGCACGACCGCTTGCCTCGAGGATTCCGCGATTCGGTGACGCGGGCCCAAGGCTCGAAACCACTTTCCACAAATCTTAGTAATTCCTAATAGTTATAGAAATATTACCGCCTCCTATCCCGTCGCCTCCGCTTCTGAGCCGCCAAAGTGGAATGGACAGCCCCAAGCGCAGAACGCCAATCGCGTCAAAGCAGCCAGGTGACAATATTGGGCTCTTCGCGATACCGGAGGCGCTGGTTCGTCACGCGCCGCCCCATTCTCCATCGCGACAGTTTTCGACGACGCCATCAACGGGAACAATGGAAATGAATTTTTCGATTTCAGAGCACGGATTGCCACCTGTTCCCGGATTTGATACGAGTTTTCTTTGACTCGACAGATTCGTAGGCTGGGTTTGCAACCCTTTTTCGCGTTCGCGCATGCAGCGGTGCCACATGATCCATCATTCCTCAAAACTTCTGTGGGCAGTGTCTTTTGTCATGGCGGTTGTGGCTTGTGAGAACGCCTCTCGACCGAAACCGCCCATGGTCCAAGAGCCTTCCGCCCCACCCAATGCATCTCGAACCGTCGAAGATCCTGCTCAGAGCCCCGACTCCGCCGTGAACGCGGCAGGCAAGATAGCCGTCGAGGATCATGATTGGACGTTGGTCTCGAGCGTGGATGCACAAGGCAAGGCTTCGAGCGCGTGGGTCGTGCCGAGCCGGCCGGCTATTTCGATCCATTTCGACGGTCGGAAGCTGATGGTTCAGAATCTGTGCAATGTGATATCCGCCGACTATTCGGTGACAGGAAAGCAATTGAAGATTGGCTCCCCGAGCGCGACGGAACTGGCCTGCCAGAGCGATATCCTCGACGTGGAGGGAAGGGTTCTTCGGCTGCTTCCGACGGCGGAGGCTATCGATCTTCAGGCTGGGAAACCGCCTCGGCTGACGATTCGTTGGGCAGATGGGAGTCAATGGGAGTTGAGCGCGAAGTCCACACCGTAAAACGCGGGTTCGTGGTTCGCCAAAACGGTCCCGCGCAAAGCGCGGCATGGAGCAAGCTCGGGGATTATGGTGGTAGACGGAAACCTACAGAAATCGTCGGTGGCCATTCAATCGCTCCGACGGTGGCGTGCGGGTTTGGTCGTGGCGGCCGTGCTCATCCCTCTCGGGTTGTGGGCGCTATTCGAACGTCAGGCACGTCGTCTCGATGCGCTTTCTTCCCATGGCGAGCCGGTGCAGGCGTGGGTCACGGGGGTATCAGGCGACAAGGGGACAACATTTTACGCCTACCGGGTGGAGGGCAAAGAGTATAGCTGGAATGTGGCGCGCAAGGATGCGCCCTACGCTGTCGGGCAGGGGTTCCCATCGCTCTATGTACCTGAAAATCCATCATTTTCTCAACCTTTTGCCGATCGGGCTCTGGTGGCCCAGAAGGCTGCTGGCAACCGAAGCTTTGCCTGGAAGGTTTGTTCTGGCGTTGCCGTATTATTTTTTCTGTTGGCTGGGGTGGCGCATCGTGACCTGCAGCGTCGTCGGGCTGGGGTAGTGGAGGTGCTCGATCCCGGCGCTTACAAGCGGCGTCTTCGCGGTGCTATCTTGTTGTTTTTATTAGTTTTATTGTTGGTGGGGGGATTTCATTTCAAGGACGCTTTGGGGCGGGGGGAGTCGATCGTTCCGGTGCTCCTTGGGTTGGCCGTGGGAGCAGCGATAGTGGGTGGGGGTTATGTCCTTGCGACTCGAGCCGGTCCGCAAAAGACGCGGCTCTGGGCGGCGACCATCACTCGTTGGGTTGTGCCGATATCCTTGGGGCTCGCATTGCTGAGGTTGGTGGTTTATTTTTTGAAGCCGTGACTTCGGGGGGATGGCGTGATGGCAGGGGGCAAGGCGTTTTTGCATTGTTTGCAAACTTGGCCGAATCGCAGGACCGTGCTACGCGCCCAGTTCATGAGGCGCTTTTGGCGACCCTGGGTTTTCGTTGCCCAAACGGTTTTGATGGTTGGACTGGGAAGGATTGGGCTCGGTTGTGGCACCGATCCGGTCAACCCGGAGGGGTGCAAGGACATTGAGTTTGCGCGTTGCGAAGCTGCTCCTGCATGCCCGGCTTTCAGCCCGGACTTCGATGTCACCGGCTGCAAGCGATTTTATCGGGATCAATGTTTGAAGGGACTACAAACCGCCAGCGATCCTGGCAACCCCCGCATCGACGCTTGCACGAGAGCCATCCAAAAAGCCAGCGAATGCGCGCACAACCAGATCGCTCCTTGCTCCATCGGCTCGCGAGAAATCCCGGATCCCTGTGCTTTGATCACCAATCCGGAAGATTTTACCGAATGCGGTTTTCTCGATGATTATTACGGCGAGGATTCTGGTGGTCAGCCACCGCCCCAAGACGCCAGCACGGAGCCGCCCGTCCAACAAGAAGCGGGTACCGACACGGATGCAGCAGCCAAGGAGTAGGAATAGGCAGAAAAATCGGTGCCCCATGCCCCCCTTTTCTCTCCGATTCGCCTGCACACTGCTATTTCTCGCCAGTTTTCTATTCGGTTGCGGTGGCAAAGGCGAGCCTCCCCTTCCCCCTTCCAAGCCATTCGGCCCTGACGAACGAATCCTCGTGGTCGCGTATTCTTGGCGTGAATCCACGCAATCGGAAGGTTACCTCCACGAACCGGACGTCGCCTATATGCGCGTCAAAGACACGTTTACGCTGCATCTCGAAGAAAAATCCCTCACCGCGCTCGTCGATGTGAATCGCGTCGAGTTGCTTCGCAATCCCGAGGGAAGGGAGTTTCACTGCAAAGTCACGGGCGCCATCAAAGCTTCCGTGACGTATGCGTGGCTGAACGGCGAGCCCACCGTAGCGGTCAACGTCCCTCCCGCTTCCCTGCCCCGTCGATGCAAAGAAAGCGGTTTTTCGCGTCTTTCAAAACAATTTCCCGCACTGTCCGCCACCTATGCGCTTCGGGGGGATCAACTCATTGCCATTGAGCCCATCACGTTGCGAAGCGCGCTATTGCCGGCCAATTAGGCGTATTGGCCCTGCGATTACGGTCGAGGGCGGGTGCGAGGCAGTGAAAACTCGCTGCCGATTGCGTGCTCTCTATCCCGATTTCCATTCCAATTTCGGCTCATAATAACGGGGAAACCAGCCTGGCCGCGCCTTCCGCCACGCGAGAGTGCCATCTGCGCTTGCGCCACGCTTGCAGATCGATCTCTTTGGTTTGTGCCAAATCAATGAAAAATGAACGTTCCAGAGCGCGTGACGTATACTCATCGCCGATGAGGGCATGCACTTCGAAGTTGAGTCGAAAACTTCTCAGATCCATGTTTGCGCTTCCCACCAGGGCAATGCATCCATCCACGACCATCATTTTCGCGTGAATCATGCCGGGGGAGTATTCATGGATGTGAACGCCCGCCTCTATCAATTCTTCGTAATAGCTCCTGCCGGCATGGAGCGTGAGCGAATGATTGCTGCGCGATGGCACGATGATCCGCACTTCCACTCCTTGCAAAGCGGCCATTTGCAGCGCAACGATGAGCGCTCGATCGGGAACGAAGTAGGGTGTCGTGATGTAGACTCGTTCTTTGGCTCCGGCAATCGCACCAAAAAACACGCGATGGATGGCCTCACTATCCGTATCGGGACCGCTGGTGAGAATCGACGCATGGGCTTCTCCGACCGCTTCGTTGGACGCGGGGAAGAGCGATTCGCGCTCGGGTCGCTCTTGGGTCGAAAAGGCCCAATCTCTTAGAAACACGCTCTGCAGCGAGGCTGCCGCGGGACCTTGGATCCGAATATGAGTGTCGCGCCACGCCCCTACCGACTCCATTTTTCCCAGGTATTCATCGCCGATATTGATTCCTCCGGTGAACGCAATTGTGGCATCGACCACCACGATTTTCCTGTGATTTCGCAGGGATACCGGTTGCATGAGCATCGAGGATACGGGAAAGAAAAAGGCTACTTGCACCCCTTGCATTCGGAGCTGTTTGATCCATCCCCGCGGCAGCGCAAAACATCCCCAGCCATCGCATAACAATCGGACGTCAACGCCACGATTCGCCGCGGCGATGAGTTTATCCAAGAACCATCGCCCCGTTTTATCCGGCCGAATCAAGTAATATTGTGCGTGAACATGACGTTCTGCTGCATCGATCGCCTCACCAATGGCAGCGTAGGCGGCCGCTCCGCCCTCCAATACGTCCACTCGATTGCCTTCGGTCGTTCGAGATCGCGATAGCACCTCTCCCACGCGAAACAGTCCTGCACTCTGTCCTGCAAGCGGAACGGGCAACGGCCTCACATCCGAAAGCGTCGCACGAAAACCGATCAGGTTGCCGCGAAGGGCTTCATCGGCCGAGCGCTTTCGTTTCGCGGACCATCTCACCCTCGATCGGCCAAATAACAAGAACAACAACGCTCCAAAGCCGGGCAAAAATAGCAACGTCAGGATCCAGGCTATCGTCGAGCCTGGGTCTTTTCTACGAATCAAAACCCAGGGAATGAGCGCAAATCCCAGTATCTCCACCGCAATGGTGGAATACGTCAGGATATCAGGAAGCCACTCGTCCCACCCTTCTGAAGGCACGCTTCAAGCCTAGCCTGAATTGTCCATTCTGTCTCGGAACACGGTGTGGGTCAGAACATGGGCACCATGGTGCGAACGGTCACGTTCGGTCCTGAAAACGGCGGCACCGAAGCACCACGAAACGTGGCGGCGATGCATCCACCCACGGGAGTCCCAGCGAAAGGCGGACCGCTGACGGTGGCGACGGTAACGCGACCGGAAGGAGCGAAGGTAATGGAAACCGAAGCATTTCCTTTGGGTCCCTCCGGCTGTTTACAGCTTTGCGCCGCGGATTTTAGGGCGGCTATCGAGGCGGAAGCGGCTGCTCTGTCAAAAGGCGCCCCGCCACCTTCCCCTGGAGGCGGCGGCGTTGGAACCGCGGCGGGAGTCGATGGCTTCGTCGTGGCCGCCGCTGTCGGCGTGGACGTGGGCGCGGGTGTTGCCGCTGCAACCTCCGTTTTGGTAGGTGCTGGTGTTGCTGCTGCCGAGTCTGCTTTCGTGACTGCGGCGGGAGCCATGGCATGGGAGTCTCGCTCGGGTTCTGACGCTCCAGAGGGCGGCAAGGCAGCAGCTACGGGTTCCGGTTCGGAACTTGGCGGAACTGCGGCCGAAGTCGCGGGAGAGTCCGGCTCTGCCTTCACGACCGCGGGATCATCCGACGGTTTCTCTGACGGTTCGGGCAACGCCGGCACTTGTGTCTCGAGGGGCGGCGAGGCCGATGTCGAAAGCGAAGCCTGTTCCGAAGATGTTGTTCTACCAAAGGCGAAATAGGCGCCACCGGTCGCGAGAAGCACAGCGGCTGCTACCGCCACCCACCATCCGCGTCCCGAAGAAGCAGGTGAAGAAGCTGGTTTTATATCATCGGAAGAAGCCGTGGCTTGCGGTACCGCGATGGCTGGCGTTGGAGAAAGCAGCGGAGCGGCGGGAGGTTCTGAAGGTGGCAACTCGTCGGTCATGGTGCTCGCGGGCACGGCCACAGGCGCGAACAGGTCGACGGGAGAATCCAAAGAAAGGCTTTCGGAGCGAAATAATGCGGCGCCAATATCGACGCGTCCGGAACTGGGACGATCGAGATTTTTGGGTTTGGGAGGTGGAGGCTTGATTTTCGGCGCGGGCGGAGCAGGAGGAGCCAAACGGTTCGGCGCCGGCGGTACACTTTCGATCGGCTCGAGGTGGATATCCTCCGAATCGGGCGACGCGGCGGAATCGTCCTCGTCCACGGGTACTTCGACATCCTCTTCGTCTTGGGGCACGGCAAACACGGAACCAAGTTCCATCGACACACGAGAAGTCCGTGGTTTGGAGGAAGGCGGACTGAGTTTTTCGCGTATTGCTTGGCTTTTCGTCCATTCGGTGGTCGGCTCACCATCGAGGTCCGCAGGTTTCGAAGGCCTCGATGGTTTTTCCTTGGGCTCCGTTGGCAGCGGCGTTTTCGCGGCACTGCTTTTTCCTGGCGCCGGTTTGACGGTCGAATCCGAATCGATTTGACGTTCGGCCTTGTCGCCCCCTTCGTTGTGCCCCGCCGCATCGCCTATTTTTTCGCTGAATTCAGATATCGCGCTCGCCGTCGGACGCAAGGTCGCGTGTTTCCCTCCCGGTGCGCCAGAGGCTCTCGTAGCTTGTGTGCCGTCGTTCGGTTCTCCCCCGCCCTCCTGCTGCCTGCCGTCCACCGTAATCGTTCCCCCGCACTCCCGGCATCGGAACCGAACGGTTTTGTTCGCCACAAGGTCTTCTGATACAAAAAATCGAGCAGAACATTCGGGACACTTCGTGTTGATCATCGCCCAGCCAACCCTCTTGCCCCCCAGGTCGAAGTCTTGGGTGGCATAGCATCGGATAATACCAAAATGGACTCACGATTCACGGCGAACGCACCACCATACGACAGCGTCGCACATCTCGCATCCTGGAGCCAGAGGCAACCGACGCGACAAGTCGAAGATTTTTCGTCTCATGGCAATAGCAATCGCTCATCGGTGGGTAAAGACCGCCAGTGGTGATAGATTAGGTTTGGAATGGAAGCAATCTCCGATAACCCAGCTAGACCGAGCGGCGCGCTGCCAGCCACTTCCCCGTTAGGCTCCGATGCGCTCTATCCAGGTCAGAAGCTTGGACGCTACACTTTGCTCGTCCCGGTGGCACAAGGCGGGATGGCACGCGTTTGGGCCGCGCGTCAATCCGGTCAACGAGGATTTCAAAAGATCGTCGCCATTAAAACGATCATGCCCGCACTCGCCGCTGACCCCGAATTCGAACGTATGTTTCTTGACGAGGCTCGCATTGCAGCCGCCGTTCATCATCCCAACGTTTGCGAGATTCACGACCTGGGTGAAGTGGGTGATGTCCTATTTCTCGCCATGGAATGGGTCGATGGCATATCGCTTCTCACACTGTTGAAAGCACGACCGCGAACTCCTTTGGAGGATCCCGTCGCGGTACGTATCGTTGCGGATGCCTGCGCGGGGCTACATGCCGCGCACGAGCTTCGCGACGACAATGGCTATCCTCTCAATGTGGTACATCGCGATGTATCTCCTCACAACATTTTGCTGAGCATCAACGGCCAAGTCAAAGTAGCGGACTTTGGAGTGGCCAAAGCGATGGGACTCGAACACGCGCCAACAGTTGCCGGGCAACTCAAAGGAAAAGTCGCGTACATGTCGCCGGAGCAAGCGGTGGGAGATACCACTGTAGACCGTCGCTCCGATATTTTTTCGATGGGTGCGGTGCTGTACGAAGCCCTGACGGGATATCGTGCCTGGGCGGGAGCCAACGATGTCGCGCGACTGCAGAATTTGTTGGCAGGTAACATCATTCCGCCCAAACAAGTGCGTCCCGATATCCCTCAAGACCTCGAAAACATTCTCGCCTACTCGCTCGCGATCGATCCTGCTCGCCGCTACCAAACCGCCGAGCAGATGAGAATGGCCCTCGAAAAGTATCTCGTCTCCCGAAGCATGATGGTTTCCGCAAGCAATGTGGCCAACTCCGTTCGCATGCTTTGTGGTCGCGAAATCGAAATTCGTCAGGCGCAAATTCGACAAGCCGCCGCCGCAATCCCAGACGAAACCATGGGAATGCCCGGGGCTTCCGTCGAGCCCTATTCCGTGCAGTATCGCTCCCGCGGTATGCGACGTTCCACCGCTACGGCCATCACCTTCGTGGCGGGGGGCATCACCATCGCGGGTATCATGGGTATCGTCGCCGTCAGCTCCTTGCCATCCGCTCCCGCGGCCACGCCACCAACCGTGGCTTCGAATCCACCCACGCAAACGGCGTCTTTGGCACCACCTCCCCCCCAAAATCCCAATATCATCGTCGTCAGACCATCGCCTTCCGATGCGGAAATCGAGGTCAATCACGTCATTCTCGGCAAAGGTGTCCGAAGCTTCGATCGTCCTGAACCAGGTCAAACCCATACCGTTGTCGTACGAGCCCCTGGTTTCGAGACCGCCACCCTCACCATCAATCATGATGCCACGGAATCCGAATGGAGTGTCGAGTTGACGCCATCGCCGGATGCCGCCGCTTCCGCGGTTTCTCCCCCCGCGACGGCAACACCAACGGCTCCACCCACGACTGTCGTCGCCCCCCAACCACCTCCTGCTGCGACGCCAACGACACCCGTTGTCAAACCAACGCCCAAGACTGGCAAAACACCTGCAATCCCCGATAACCCTTTTTGATTCATGCCATGAATTCAACCATCTTTCGTCATCTTTTTTTCGCTCTCACCCTGCTGGTTTTCATCGCTTCGCCCATGGCTCAAGCGGATGATGCCGCAGAGGCTCGTCAGCAATACAATGAAGGGAAAAAGGCGCTTGACGAGGGACGATTCCGCGAAGCGGCCTTGCACTTCGAAGCTACCACCCGACTGCGGAAGCATGGCGCTGGCCCCTACGCTGCCGCCATGGCGTGGGAAAAAGCCGAGCAACCGGCTCGTGCGGCGGATAACTTCTCCCTCGCCCTCGAACTGCCCGGACTCGATGCCAAGTCCAAAAAAGAAGCACAAAAACATCTCGATGCGCTCCGGCAATCCCTGGGAGCCGTGGCTGTCACCGGCCCTGAAGACCTCGTCGTTCACCTCGAAGACTCCACTGAATTATCACCACCAGCTCGTTTGCATGGAACTCCAGGCTCTCATGTCCTTATCGTGGTTCGAGGCGATATCACCGAAAAACGAGAGGTGGAGCTTACCGCAGGCGAAGTCGTCGACCTCGATGTCACCGAACCGCTGCCAGAACCAGAACCCGAGCCAGCAGCTCCTCCACCTCCTCCTCCGCTCATCGATGAACCCGAACCAGAACCCGTCGTCCATGTCGACCCTTCCTCACCTAAGACACGGAAAATTATAGGTTATTCGGCGGTCGGCGCAGGCGTCGTATCCGCCGGTGTCGCCGTGGCCCTTGGCTTCAAAACCCTCTCCGCTCGCGACACGTTCGAGGAACAACGCACCCAGCAATCCTACGATGACGCCAAACAACTTCGCTTATGGACCAATGTTGCGTGGGCAGGCGCCGTCGTCCTCGGAGGCGTCGGCACGACGCTGCTGCTATGGCCGGAAGATAAGCCAAGAAAAACAACGGAGGATTCCTCTTTCTCTCTGTCCGCCACACCCACCGGTGTCCAACTACGAGGTTCATTCTGATGCTCACGAACCGTTCTTCCCGTCTGTGGCTCGCTTTCATCATGACCAGTGCCGTGCTGGCGACTTCCTCGTGTTTCGTGTCCCTCGACGAATCCCTCATCCAACAAGGCCCTGCTTCCGACGCGAGTCTCGATGTAGAGACGGGTGCCGGAGATGCAAAATCCGAAGCGGATACCAATAATCCGGATACGGATAATGATGTCATCATCACACCCGATGCCGATGCGGATGCCGAACCCGATTCGCCCGAGGATGTCATTGACGAAGCCGATGTTTCCCCCGAAGCCGATGCCCCCGTGGATGTCACCGAGGCCTCCGATGTGGAGACGGATGGCGATAATGATGCTGCCGAAGGGGGTGACCCCTTCGATGGTGCGTTGCGCGAGTGTTACGACGATACTTGGTGCCCTCCGGTGGGATGCAAAAAACGCAAATGCTCGCAGGGCGTTTGTACCATCGCCAGCGAGATGAAAGAGGACATCACCTCGTTCGAGCTTCCTGGAAACCTGGCATGCAACCAGGCTACCAATCGAGTCTGTGTGGTCGGCGTCCGCAACTATCTGGCAGCACTTACCGCGGACGGTTTCGTGATCTTCAATACGCGCAACCCGGGCGCCGTACGACTCGAAACCGTTCCCAACAATATTGGCGCTGGTTATTCCTACCTCATCCGAAGTGGTGAACGCCTCTGGGCTGTCAAAAATAGCGCCATGGACACCACCGAGATTGCCTGGCTCGATCTACCCCTCGATGGTAGGAGCCCCGTGTCTCCACCGTCGAAAGCCACCGTACGTGTGCCCTACTTGTCTTCTCGACTCGCGGCCCCCAATGATGCCATCTACCTGTATCATTATTCTAGCGGAGGAAACACCGCCCGCTATGCCCCAGGGCTTCCCACGAACCTGCCATCGTATTTCGCCAACGATGCCCAAGAAACAGGTGCCGCAGCCTCCTCCGGCCCTCGCTTGCTGCTGTTCTCGGTGGTAGTCGATTACAACCCGTCCCCGATCATTACCTACCAATTCAGCCTTCAATCCGATCCCGCGTCGCCTCAATCCGCCAACAGCGGCACCTACGAGTTGCCCGCCATGATCAATTCCTTCATCTCTTCAGGCTACTTCGCATCGAGCCGCTCCGGTGCCGTGGCCTGGGTGTTGGCGCGACGCGATGAGGCGAACGATTGGAAAGACCTTCGAGCTTATTGGCTCGTGGCGAATCAAACCGCACCCCTTGACCACGTATCGACCATCCTCGAAACCTACACCACGCAACCGACCGTAACCCAAGGACAAGTCGCTTTCATCAACGACGACACGATCGCCATCACCGTCATGTCAGGCACCTCTGCTCCTTCGCCTATGCTCGACATCGTCCAGCGAAAGACCGGAAACCCCAGCCTGTTGAAGCGCATCCCTCTATCGCCCATCGCTCCGGGCAATTTCAATGTCGCCGGCGACGCTGGTTATGCTTATGTCGTCACGGGAACGACAGTGCGCATGTTCGCTCCCTCCTGCAAGCCTTGACGATTCGTCCCTATCGCAATTCAGCCACTTGATGACCAAATAGCCGCTCGAGGGAGGTGAACAAGCGTTCGTCCGGCTCCACCGTCATGTGGGTGGGCAGCGACAAATGCACTTCTCCCGTCGCCAATCGAAGCACCATCATCACGGGGCATTTTCCTGGAGATTGTTTCAACACATCGCCTAGACCACGGATCATTTCCTCCGTGGTTTGGCTTTCTGGTAAACGCAATTCGATGCCTCGAGCCTCTTCACGGATGACTTTGGAAAGAAACTCGACGGAATCCAACAAAAGCATGGGAAATTGCGGGGTTGTCTCTGGCTCCTCGCTCGAGGAACTCTCCGGAAACCGAAGCTTCCCCGTCACCACCACCGGCTCTGCCGATGTCAAAATGGGCGCATGCTTGTCAATCTGACTCTCTCGTACTTTTGCCGTTACCTTTCCGGTCTTATCCTCCAGATCGAAAAGGGCGCTTTTCCCCCCTCCCCCCTTGAAAATCTTCTCGCGATAGCTTTCCACCATGCCAACCAACCGAACTTCCGCCCACGGGTCCCTGTTCACGAGCGATTCGACGGCCACCGCTCCGAGTTTTTCAAAGCTCCGTCCATACCGATCGAGCGGATGGCTCGACAAATAAAACCCGAGGGACTGCTTTTCCCGAATGCAGGACTCGCGCAAATCCCACGAAGGAATATCCGGGTATTCAGCCACCGATGAGGTTGTACTACCGACTGCCGCATCAAATAACCCGAATAACGTCGTCTGCCCTCGCTCCCTATCCTTGCTCGCGCTTCGTCCACGTTCCATGGCCACATCGATCGATGCCAGCGCTTGGGCTCTGGAAACGCCCGAGGGTTTCAAGGTGCTGTCAAAGGCGCCGCTTTGCACCAACGATTCGAGCACGCCACGATTGAGTTTTCGCACGTCCACACGAGAACAGAAATCAAAAATATCTTTGAAATCTCCATTCTTACGAACCTCGAACACTCCTTCCAGCGCCGCGTCTCCCACGCCACGCACCGCCCCAAGGCCAAATCGAATCATCGGTTGCAGCGGGTCCTTCAATCTCCCCTGCCCCGTCGGTCGATAGCTACCATCGGGTGACCCATACACCACTTTGAAGTCCGTATCCGAACCGTTGATGTCCGGCGGCAAAATCTGTACGCCCATCGCTCGCCCCTCATCGATGATGCGCACGACCTTCTCCGTCTTCTCCCGGTCTGCCGTCATCAAGGCACACAAAAACTCCGCGGGATAGTGTGCTTTCAAGTAGGCCGTCTGATAGGTCAGAAGTGCGTAACCCGCCGAATGACTCCGGTTGAAGCCATATTTGGCAAACTGCGCCACAAGCTCGAAGATCTCTTTCGCTTTATGTTCGTCGACCCCATTGTCACGCGCTCCTTGAAGAAATAGATCCGTCTGCTTGTCCATTTCCTCCTTCTTTTTTTTCCCCATCGCGCGACGGAGCAAGTCGGCTCCTCCAAGGGAATAATTCGCCAATTTCTGCGCGATTTGCATGACTTGCTCTTGGTAGACGATCACGCCGTAGGTGGGCTGCAGCAAGCCATCGATCAGCGGATGCATTTTTTTGATCAGTTGTCGTCCGTGTTTACAGGCAACGAACTGGTCCACCATCCCGCTTTCCAAAGGTCCGGGGCGATACAACGCCACCGCCGCGATGATGTCTTCAAAACAGTCCGGGCGCAGTTTTTTGAATAGGTTTTGCATGCCCGAAGACTCGAGCTGAAACACGCCAATCGTTTCCCCCAATTGCAACAACGCAAACGTTTCCCCATCATCCATGGGGATCTGGTTGATGTCCAGAGGCTCTTTTCCTTGGCGATCCGGACGCATGTTCACACGGCGCACCGTTTCGTCGATCACGGTCAGTGTGCGCAAACCCAAAAAGTCGAACTTGACCAGCCCTGCCTGCTCGACATCGGACATATTGTACTGCGTGATGAGCGTGTCGCCTTGACGAAAAGCCGGAACGGTATCCCATAAAGGTCCATTGGAAATGACGACCCCTGCGGCATGCATGCCGATGTGTCGTGTCAAACCTTCGAGTCTTTGCGCTTGCTCCAACACTTCGCGCTCGATTCCCCCGAGTTCCCAAATCGCTTTGAGTTTGGGCTCGATCTCGAGAGCCTGCGGTATCGTCGCGGTTTTCCCCTGCCCCAAGTCCGGCACCAGACTCGCCAATTTCTGCGTATCTTGAGCCGATACGCCCAGCGATCGGCCTACATCTTTGATCACACTTCGCGCTTTGAGTTCATGAAATGCCGCGATCTGACCCACGGAATCCGCACCATATTTTTGTGTCACATACCGAATGACTTCGTCTCGTCGGTCCATGCAGAAGTCGATATCGAAATCCGGCATCGATACGCGCTCTGGATTCAAAAATCGCTCGAACAGAAGGTTGTAAGGCATCGGGTCCAAGTCCGTGATGCGCATCGCATACGCCACCAGCGACCCTGCTCCCGAGCCTCGTCCGGGCCCCACCGGGATCTTCTTTTGCTTCGCAAAGCGGATGAAGTCCCAGACGATCAAAAAATACCCCGGAAATTGCATCTCGACGATCACCGAGATCTCCCGCTCGAGACGCTGACGGTAGGCGGATTCATCGACGGGTTTGCCGATACGACGGTATTCATCGAAGCGTTGTTGGAGCCCATCCATCGCCACTTTGATGAAATAGGTCGTGGTATCTTGCCCTTCGGGAAGATCGAACGTGGGCAGGGTGGACTTGCCCAACACCAATTTCCAAGACCCGCACATCTCCGCTACCGCAAGGGTTTGCTGAAGAGCTTGTGGCCATTGCGAGAAGCGTGCAGCCATCTGCTCGGGAGATTTCAGGTACATCTCCTTCGACCCATGATGCAGCACCTTGGCTTCGCTATAGCGTGTCCCAGTGTGAATGCAGTTCAACATCAACTGCGCTTCCGCATCCTGCGCGTGAGCGTAATGCACATCGTTGGTTGCGACGATCGGCAGGCCCATCCTGGCCGCAGCTTCGGCCAAAATCCCGTTGAGCACGGGTTGCTCGGGAAAACCATGGTGTTGAAGTTCCACGAAAAGATGACCGGGGTCTGCAATGTCGCGAAGCTCCGCAAGCGCCGGATCCGCTGCCTCCGGGCCGTGGTGCAACACCGATTGGGCCACCCGTCCCCCCAAACATCCCGTCAATATCACGACATCCGAGGCATTGGCCGCAATCGTCTCGATCGCCACGCTCGGTCCCACATCGCTGGCGGGCTGCACATGACCCAACGACACGATACGAACCAGGTTGTGGTATCCCTTTTCCGATGCCGCTAGCAGCACCAAATGGTCCACGGGTGCTCGCTCCGCGGCCGCCCCCCAGGCGCCCGTGTCCCGCTTCACATTGACCTCACAGCCAAGAATCGGTTGCACGCCCTCGGCCAAACAAGCCTTATAAAACCCAATCGCCCCAAACATATTGGCGTGATCCGTAATCGCCACCGCCTTCATCCCGTGGCGTCGCACCAACCCCACCAGATCCACCCGCTCTTCCAACGGCTTGTCCATCTCCGCCTTGAGGCGAATTGCACCGTCAAGCAACGAGTACTGCGTGTGGACGTGCAAATGTACGAAGTCGGCCATCCCTTCGACCTAGCCACAGTCGGCCGAAGAGTAAACGGCATCTGGACCCTATCTTGCGAATCGTGACAAATCCTAACCTGCGCCTCTATATGCTACTTTTCCCTACCCACACCATCAACGCCTTGTTTTTGCGAAACTCGCAAAAGAAATTCGATCTATTGGACATTCCCCAGGTTGCTCATGCTATGCATGAGCCTTGCCTCAATGGCTTGTCCTGCTATCACGATTACATCCGCGAGTTCGCTACTCGCCAACCCTTCACCAACCCTCTAGGAGGCTAGGTAGAATGCTTCATACTCGTCGATCCACCTTGCTATTTTCCGCTTTGGCTATTGGTCTTCTCGCCTTCGCAGGCGCTTGCGGCGGCGACGACGGCGGCGACGACGGCGGCGGCAACAACGTTACCCCCGATCCTCCTTGCGAAGACTGTGCTGTGCCTCCGGAACGACCGTCAGCGGGAGTACCGGGAGACGGGGATGGCACGGTTTTGGCCATGAACAAGCTATTTCTTGGTAACACGGACCGCAGCGGTGTCGCGAGCAATACCGCTTGGAAGCAATTCGGCTTCGATATCGATGGCTATAAGTCGACCAAAACATCGTCCAATCATTGCAAGGTGTATGGGAAAGCCAATCCATCCAACGTCAAGACTGACGGCGTCAATGGCATCGATAATTCTTTCGGAGCCAACATCATCCCTGTCATCACAGTCGCGAGTGCCGATGCAGCCCAGAAGATCGAACAAGCGCTCAAAAATGGGTCTTTCACGCTCATCCTCGAGGTCAAAGCCATTGGTGGTGGAAAAGACTATGTGAATCTGCCGGCGGCTCTGTACGCGGGCGCGAGCATGGTCGACGATGCTGGTGACCCGATGACTCCCAATTGGGATGGCAACGATGAATGGCCGGTGTACTGCGAATTGATGCAAGATTGCAAAGCGTCTGGGACGACACAATTTCCCGATGCGAAGTCGACCGTTACGTTTCCTTCGAGCTATATGACGGGAGGAACGTGGGTTTCGGGCGATAGAGGCACGGTAAAACTCTCGCTATCGCTCCAAGGCTACGCGCTTGACCTGGAGATCAACAAGGCGGTCATCACGGCAGATATGTCAGGCAATCCGCCGACTTCCGCAACCAATGGCGTCATCGCCGGCGTGCTCGAAGCCCAAAAACTGGTCGATTCGATCGCGAAGGTGGGCGGCAGCATCAGCACGAGTCTGTGTGGTGACACTCCCGCGTTCCAAAGCGTCAGGCAAGGCATCCTCGAAGCCGCGGACATCATGAAGGATGGCACCCAGGATCCTTCCGCGGTTTGCGATGGCATCTCGGTCGGGCTTGGATTCGAGATGAAAGCTGTCAAGCTGGGAAAAGTGCTGGACAAGCGACCTGAGGGGGGCAATCCTTGCGACGGCTCCTGAGCCAAAGCTAGCCTGATTGCGCACAAAACCCTTTTCTGCTCCATAAAGTAGAGCTACATAGTTTTTTCAATGAACATAGCCGGGGGGCAACCCGTCCAACCCGGCGCGTTCGCTCGCCATTAGCCACGAACGCGATATGCCGTCTTGAAGGCAACGTCGAAGGAGGAAAGACATCATGGGTCGTAAGCTCGCTGCTTCGCTTATTGCAGTCCTTTTCATGGGCTGCACCATCCACGCTCAAACTGGCTCCCCGCAAGAACCCGCGCAACCCGCGCCGCCCCCGCCGCCTCCGCCGCCGGCCGCCACCGAAAATCCAGCGGAACCGGCTCCCGCCCCCGCTACCCCCACAACCAGTGGCGTCAAGCAAGAGGGCGGAAAACTCAAGATGCCCGGTGCGATCGTCTTCGAGTTCAGTAAAGCAACCCTGCTTCCGGAATCCGAGCCCGTGCTCGAACAGCTCAAGCTATTCCTCGAGCAAAAAACGCAAATCACCCTCGTTCGCATCGAAGGTCATACGGACAACGTCGGCCAGCCCGCTGCCAATCTCAAACTCTCCGGTGAACGAGCCCTCGCCGTCCGAACCTGGCTCGTCAACAAAGGCATCGACGGCAAACGCCTCATCGCCGTCGGCTTCGGTGACCTGAAGCCCGTCGCGGACAACAAAACCGACGAAGGCCGCGCACAAAACCGACGCACCGAATTCATCGTCGTGGAAGTTGGCAACAAGCCCTGGCTCGGTGCCGATACCACCGCCGGCGGAACGGTCTTCGGCGAGAATCCCCGCTGATCCCTTTCCGTTTTCATCTCCCAAATCACTGGGTCCCTCTTGGCAATCTTGCTAACGTGGCGAGATGACCAGATGGATTGTCCCTTCCCTATTCCTTACCCTATTCATCGGTTGCACCCACGATTCAGCCAAGGATAAGTCCACCTCTGAAGGCGGGGACTCCCAGCCCATCACCGAAACCGAAGCTGCAAACCTTTATTCGATCCGATGCGCCTCATGCCACGGAGCAGAGGGAAAAGGCGATAGCCCCCTGGGAAGAACCCTTCACCTTTCGGACTTATCCACTCGCGAATGGCAAGAAAAAACATCCGACAAGGATATCGAAAAAGTCATTGTCCAAGGACGTGGACAGATGCCAGCGTTCAAGCTCTCGGAACCGGAACGCAAAGCTCTCGTGAAAACAATCCGTTCCTTCCGTTGATACGATGTCTCTTTCGGACCGTTTTCCTCGCTTTCGACGCCTTGCGCCGCTGATTCTCATCCTTGCGGCCGTGGTTGTGTATTTCGAATTCGTTTCTCCTCATGGCACCGAGGAGCATACTCTCGTTTTTCAATTCGAGGACTCGCCGGATCAGGTCACGCAGATCGACACGGCGTGGTCGGAACTCGACTCGCGGGAAAGCGAGGTAGTCGGTGGTGCTTCCTTATATTTCAAGCTCGGACAGGCACCCCGGCAAGTAGTCACCAAAATTCACGCCCCTCGCGGGACCTACTGGCTCGATATCACGGTAACTCGCGGTTCCGATCGATCCGCCTTGCGACAGCGCGTATCCCTGCAAGGAAATGCCAAAATATTCATCCCTGCCACCAAGCCATGAAGGCCAAGGTCCCTTTGGCGCAGGGCTGGACAATCCCCCATCCGATAGGTCCTGCCTGAAAACCGAAGGGTCGATAGCACGAACCCCTCTGCGAGACGAAAAGCGCGAGTCACCGCTCTAGCTGTCGCTCGGCCTGGATGGGCCCCCAAACGCGTCAATCCACGTCTTTGCAGCAGCGAAAGCCGGTTTCATCACCGTGGTAGTATTCGTCGTGGGCTGTTTGTGCCGCTCGGCAGTGATTGCGGGAAGGCTGCCAATAGGCACCTTTCATCGCGGGGCGAGCGGGGCTGGTGCCGTCGATGGTGGTCCACTCTTCCAGGTTGCCAGAAAGGTGGTGGACTCCAAAAGGACTGGTACAACCGGGGTGGCCGTCGGGGCCCTCCCGCAGGTCACTCAAGCGGCCATTGGAGCGATAGATATCGATACGGTCGGCGTTGCAGGCCTCGGCATCCCGCACGAAGCCGTAGGGATACGGACGCATTTCCTCGCCTTCGCATGCGAAATTCCACTCGGATTCCTGGCAGACCCGTTTGCCCAAGCTCTCGCAAATTCGTTTGGCGTCCGTCCAGGACTGATCGGCCGCGGGTAAGGACTCACCGGGGGGGATGTATTCATCGCGGTCGATGCAAAACCGCATGGATTGACGTTCACGCAAGCATTTGGCGGGGCGTGCGTATTCGGCGCAGCGGAAGTAGGCGTAGCGCCCTTCCGTTTCCAACCAACGAACGCATTTATGCTCCACCTCCGGGCAGTATTGGCCGGAAACGAGAACCATTTCTTTGGGGCAAGCCGAATCTTGTTGTTTGGCACTGGCCGTACGCCCGGCAGCGGCGGCCATCGCATCGGAAAGCGAGGGAGAAGTGAGGACGTTACCGATCACCTGCGGGCCGAGGGCAGCGAGCATCAACGGCACGGCGGTCGTTGTCTCACGGGGTGCTACACCCAACGCGGCTGGTGCGTCATGCGACAAAGCCGGGCTACGATCGTCAACACATCCTGCGAGTACGGAAGCACAGAGCAGGAAGATGGAATGGCGCTGCTTCATGGGCTTTCTGCCGAGATTAGGCCGAAATGTCAGGGATTTGCCACGGCGTCAAGCAACAACGGCTCATTTTTTGAAAATAATTTGTATATATTTGAATTTAGGGTGTTTTTTAGCCACCTGGGAGCAAGGGGGGGGCGTCGAATCAGGCGGGGTTTGCGGCCGGTGCCTTGCGTGAAAGCCCCAAGCGAACCTCCACTTCATCGCATAGTCGCTCGAAATCGGCCCTGCCACGCCCGCCCGCGGGTTCATAATCATAAATGGTCTGACGGTGGCTCGGGCTGGCCTTGTGATGGGTATTGATGCGAATCCCATGCTCGAAAACCTGGTTTCCAAAGGTTTTCCGAAGCATCGCCTCGACTTCGTCGGTGATGCGCTCCCGACGGTCGATCATGGTCAAGACGTAGCCGAGAATGGGGACATCGATGCCGATTTGCTGTTGTACGGAACCGAGGGTATCTCGGAGCAATTTCAGTCCCAGCATGGGCAAGTATTCACAGGAGACGGGGACCAACAGATGGGTCGATGCCACGATGGCGTTGAGGGTGAGCAAGCCGAGGTACGGGGCGGTATCGAGTAAAACCAGGTCATAATCGGCGATGGCGACGGAGCGGAAGGCGCGCGCGAGCACGTGTTCCCTGCCGAGAGCGGAAGCCAGGTGCAAGTCGACGATGGCCATTCGTTCGCCGGCGGGAGCCAAGTCCAGGCCATCGTAGGCGGTTGGAATGATGGCTTCTGACAAGGGGCGCCCTTCGAGCAAACACTTGGCGACATTCCCGTCCGGTTCCCCCTCGGAGCGTCCAAGGATCGCGCTTGCGGATCCTTGAATATCGAGATCGATAAGCAAAACACGACGGCCTCTTCGGACCATGCCCGCGGCGAGATTGACAGCAATCGTGGTCTTGCCCACGCCTCCCTTCTGGTTCGCAATGGCGATGATGGGTTGCTGCAAGCGACTGGACATGACACCTCCCTTATTGAAGTGGTCGTTAGCGCATCAGACACGGGGCAGAAGGTCAAGGATCAAGTCGGGGGCAACGCAAGGCCCCTGGTCTCGAAGATTATTTCGAGCGTCGAAATGGAGGCGCCACGACTCTTCAAACCCAAATATTTACTAATTATTTCAACAGGTTGCTACGATTAGGGGAGCCTTGTTTCGGGCTGGGTGGGAGGACTTTCGAAACCGATGCTTTTCATTCACCGTTGACAGAAAGAAAAAGTCCATGGATCGCCATCATCGACGGTTCCGACCCCTGGTCAGGGGTGTGGGGATCAGCCCGCAGCGAGCGGTAAGGTAGCCACAATTTCCCAAAGGGACGGACGTCGAAACTGACGTAACCAATTGAATTTACGTTGATCACAGAAAAGGTGGCGGGGTTGGCATCCTAGGCGCATCGTTTTTTTCTTGAAGGCCGTATATCTCGTCGCTAAGAGTTGGCCCATATCAGAGATAGGTAGTATCTTATCCTACATATACGGAACTTGCTTTTGCTTTTTCGAGATACGACCGGATGTTCCGGTTCGACCGTGTGGTGAGACCAATGACGAAGGTCGCTGAAGCAGGCGACATGGAGGAACGATGAAGCTGGCCCCATGGTTCATGGCAGCGCTCGCCCCCTTCGCGGTGATTGGATTCGGCAATTCGATGATTGCCCACCTGGCAGTGATGATGCTCACGCTAGGCATCTTTTTCGGCACGTTATCCCTCGGCAAGTCGCGTGTCAGCCAAAACGCTCAACGGTCGGGAGATCCCACCTGATCGTCGGGAGCCTCACTTTTTATCCTTTTTTCAAACCGAAGAATTGTCTACGTGTGACAGACCTACCGGGGTAGGGTTTGTGGCATGGTGGAAAACGCGGGTCAGTTCAAGCGAATCGAAGAGTTCGATCTGTTCGACGTGGAAACCGTCAAGCTGATCCTTCGCGGCGAGTCGGTGGTGGACTGGCATCGCTTGAATTTGGCGACGGAGCAGCGGGCGGTCGAATTGCTCGAGGCCATGGAGTATCACCCTGCGGAGCCGGCTGATCGGGCGCGTCTGGATAAGGTCAAGTATGAGGCCATCAGTTTTTTGCGAAGGCATTTCGATTTTCCGATCCCCAAACCGGTCGAGCGTGCCTCCGTCGAGGAGTTGATGCTCATTGCGTCGGGCAAAGGGCATCGGCAGCTATGTGCGTGTACGATTCTCAAGGCCATGCACATCGTCCATCACGTGGAGTGTCGGGAGCTTGCGTTTTCGCTTCCGATGTCGATGCAAGACGTGTTCAAGCTGGTGGAAGAGAAGGTATATCGAGTGATTGGGGACATGCTGGCGGCGGGTTTTCCGATCACGGAATTCATTGGGGGGCGAAAAAACAAGGATTCACTCTATACGAAGCTTCTTTCCAAGACGGAAACAACGGCTGCAAACGTCTACGACCGCATTCGATTTCGGATTGTGACGCGCAGTGCCGACGATATTTTGCCGACTTTGTTGTACTTATCGAAGCGGGTGTTCCCGTTCAATCAGGTGATTCCGGGGCAGAGTTTGAATACGATGTTCCCGCTCAAGAGCTATTTATCCCAGCTCGAGTCGGTTCGTGGTTTTGTGCCCCTGCTTCAGCTTGGGATTGGCGACGATCTCACGCAATCCGGCAATACATTTAGCGGCAAAGCGTTTCGTGCCGTTCATTTCGTGGCGGATGTGCCCGTGCGGCTTCCGCGCGAGCATCTGGACAACGCGCCTCACGCTTGGGCCTTGGGGCCAGTCGTTTCGGTGCTCAGCGAGTTTCAAGTCGTGGATACGGATACGGAAGTGACCAACGAGCTGGGCGATGGCAGCCATTCCGCTTACAAAAGCCGTCAAAAGCAGGCTGTGATGCGCAGGCTCAAGCTGGGAACCCAGGGTAGTTCCCGAAAAAGCGATACGCCTCCCCGTTCACGAAGGCGAGGTTGACCGCTTCCGACGTGTTCATCCCTATCGGTGGCTCGGAGCGTCCCAGCCACGCGATCAAAAAAACCAGCAAGACAAATGCGATACCGACGGCCGCAGCCAGGATGATCCAGCCTTTTTTTACGGCCTCATCGTCGGCCAAGGTCAGTGCGTTGTCGAGACGCGCTTGTTCCCTTTCGTGGCGTGCCATGGTGTCTCGGACGGTTTGGATTTCTTGTTGAAGTGCTTGCGGAACGAGTTGTGGTTTGCCTTCCAGCAGGGCCGATCCGAGGGCGACCAACGCGGTTTGTCGCTCGAGTTGCGCTTGGGCAACGCCCTCGGTTCGAATGGCGATTTCTTTGGTATAGGACTGCTCGATGAGGCGGCGTTTTTTTTGGAGTTCAGCCATGCGGCGTTGCACGGCTTTGAGTTCCAGATCGGCGTCATTCCACACGCGTTGGGCTTGTTCTACCTCTGCGCGAGGAGCCTCGAGAGCCTGTCGTCGTTCCTCGAGGACCGATGTCAAATCACGTATTTTTTGAGCGTCCTGAGGCAACGCGACTTTGGCTTCGGGGCCGGCTGCGGCCCTTGCCACTGTCTGCGCGTTACGCAATTCGATCTCGGCGCGTCGAAATGCCACCTCGATCCTTTGTAGCCGCTCTTTTTGCTGATCCAGCTTCATGGCTGCCGCTTGGGTATCGGCCTGCTTGCGATTCAGCTCGTCGTGAAGCGCTTCGATCTCGCGGTCGACGACAGCGGTATTTTCCTGTTTTTCAAGGTTCCGCTGTTCAAGCGCCTGGAAACGGTTTTCCAGTTGTTGTTCCATGCGCTCGAACGGTTCGAGAAAGGGCGAGAATTCTTTGGCCGCAGCGAGGGTGGGTCGGACTTGCTCGGCCATGTCGGCCAGGGCTCGATGATAGGCTTGTTCGCTTTGGGCGAAGGCGTGCCTTGCCAACTGCGCTTGTTTTCGCAGTTCTCGTCGACGGCTCGTCACACGAATTGCATATAGTGGAAATTCCGTTATTTTTTGTGGAGCTGGCCCAAAATCCGCGAGTATCATCAAATCAAAGGTATCGAACGCGGGGGGGGCCGAACCGACGGCAGGACTGGGCATAGAAGGCTGTTGCGAAAGCGACAGGGATTTCGGCGTCAGCGGACGGCGCGAAGGCAGCGGGGGGGCATCGAGTTCGAGAGAAACGCCTTGAGGGGCATCATCGAGCGCGTGGGAGCCAAAAGAGTCCGGTCCGTCGGCATGGCTCAGCGGAGCGATGGCCCCTTGCACATCCAGCCCCCCCGCATCGTCATCGTCGAAAGAATCGAAAGAAGAGAAGTTTCCTCCGGAAACCGACGGATGCTCGTGCGGATTTTTTCCGCACAGGGGGCAAGTGTCATAGGCACGCGGTGTGTTTCCTTTGCACCAGGGGCAGATGGACATTGTTTCGAATAATAAACGAAGTTGCCGCCAATTCCCAAGCACGGACCGATTCGGCATGGGAAACACAATGGTCAAGGTTGCGCGCCGTCGCGGGCACCTTCGATTGACACCCTGGGACCATGCCTTCTAGGGTGAGGAATAGGATCTGAATATTCACCTTCCTGCGAGTTCCCCATGCGCCTTTACAAGGGAAGAATCCCCCCCATCGCTTCGGCCATCGTCAAGGCTCTCGTCGCGAACAACGACATCGAAACGCAATCCCCCAAACAGGTGGAGCATGATATCGAGGCCGTGCTCAAGACGTATTTGGAAGCCGAGCGCCAAGTCAATGAAGAAGCGCGGGATTTGATGCAATCGAGAAAGCTCGCCCCCCATGAGTTGGGACGCATCAAACGTCTTGTGGCAGAAAGAAAAGGCATCGCCATTGGCGATGATACGCTTGACTATCTGCTCGATCAGATCGTTGCGGTTCTCATGTACTCCGAAGCCGTGGAAGAAGTCTTCGTCGAAGACGTGGACCTGCGTCGTCGAATGGCTCCGATTTTCAAACAAGAAATGGCGGTGGAGGAGCAATTGGAGCGAGAGACCCGCGCGCAGCTAGGGCATGTACAAGAGGGGACACGAACCTGGGAAGTGGAATATCGTCGGGTGATGGAAGAGATACGACGGCGAAAGGGCTTGTAAGCCCGGGCACGAGAGGACTTGAGATGTGGGTTCCGAAGGTTGAGGAAAAGCATTATTACTGTCATCGTTGCCGCAACGAGATCGAGATGATCGCCAAGTTGCAGCGCACGGATACCTGTCCGCATTGTGGGGCGGATTTGCATTGTTGTAAGAATTGCGAGCATTGGGATCCATCGGCTCATAACCAATGCAAGGAGCACATCGCGGAGTATATCCCCGACCGAGAAAAAACGAATTTCTGTACGTTTTTCACGTTCCGCGACGGCAAACCCGAAGATACTTCGAGGGTGATTGCCAGTTCCAAGGCCAAGCTCGACGATCTATTCAAAAAGAAGTAGGTCGACGGACATGATTCCAATCGAGGGATTCGAGGTATCGACTTGAAGAGCATGACAGGCTTCGGCATCGGGCATGCTCCTATCGGTCGGAGTCGTTTGATCGTCGAGGCTCGTTCCGTGAACCATCGTTTTTTGGACGTGCGGGTGCGTGCGTGCAAAGAACTTATCGACCACGTGATGTATGTCGAGCAACTGGCGCGACAGCAGCTTCGTCGTGGAAGAGTCGAGATTGCCCTGCGGACCGATGCGAATGGCGGCCAAGGATTCGCGATCGACATGGGGCGAGCACAGGCGATATACGAGTCATTATGTGCGCTTCGCGATCGGATCGCGCCCACCGACGACGTTCCATTCTCGTTGCTCGCCAGCATACCGGATGCGCTGGTCGCTGATAGCGCGTGGGATGCCGAGGCTTGTCAGCAAGCTATCTCTCAAGCGCTGCTCCAAGCTTTGCAAGCCGCCGATGACATGCGCAAGCAAGAAGGAGACCTTCTCACACGCGACTTGCTGACGCGTCTCGAAACAGTCCGCAACCGCACCCAATCGATAGCAGCGCGTCGATGCGAGTATTCGACCATCGTTCGGGACCGGCTCCTGGGCCGCGTGCAACAATTCATCAGCGATCACGACCTAGCCATTGACCCATCGCGCATCGCGCAGGAAGTCATCCTCATCGTCGAACGAAGCGATATCGAAGAAGAACTCATTCGCTTGGAAAGCCATTTTCAGCAATTCGAAGCTTTGGCATGCACCGATGAACCCGTCGGTCGTCGTCTCGATTTCCTGCTTCAAGAAATGGGGCGAGAAATCAACACGGTGGGGTCGAAAAGCCAGGACGCTTGTATTTCCCACGCGGTTGTCGATATCAAGGCGGAGATCGAGCGCATGCGCGAGCAGGTGCAAAATGTTGAATAATTTCAATGCATTACCTAATAGCGGCGAGTTTATCCTGCTGATCTTGTCCTCGCCCTCTGGAGCGGGAAAAACCACGCTTACAGCCAAGCTGCGGGAGCGATTCGCGGGGCTACGGTTTTCGGTTTCGCATACGACGCGGTCACCGCGGTCCAACGAGCAAGACGGTCGTGAATACCATTTCGTGGATCGCCAGCGGTTTGAGGCGATGATTGCCGAGGATGCCTTCGTGGAGTGGGCGGAGGTTCATGATCATTTATACGGCACGAGTGTTCAGGAGATCGAGTTGGCGCGGACGGCCAACGATGGTGTTGTGTTTGATGTAGATTTTCAGGGGGCGCGGCAGATTCGGGCTCGGTTTCCAGAAGCGGTAACGGTATTCATCTTGCCGCCGTCGTTGGATGAACTCGAGCGAAGGCTTCGGAATCGGGCAAGTGATAGTGAGGCATCGATCACGAAGCGATTGTCCGCGGCGTTGGTTGAAATCCAGCATTACGGTTTCTTCGACTACATGGTCGTCAACGATCGGTTGGAAGAGGCTGCGGAGCAGCTTCGAGGCATCGTGATGGCGGAGCGTTGTCGGCGGCAGCGTCGTGCTCACATGGCGGAAAACATGCTTCGCGAGGCCTATCGGCGGTGAGGGAGCGGGCGAAAGCCTGTGCAAAAGCTCATGGAGGAGCCAGCGATGGGATACGTATTGGCGGTGATCGGCGGGTCGGGATTGTACGAGATGGATGGGCTATCGCACGTGCAAGAGGTACCCGTTTCCACGCCCTATGGGGAGCCGAGTGGGCCGGTGATTCGAGGGCGTCTTGGCGATACGACGATGCTATTTCTTCCGCGTCATGGGCGGGGGCATCGAATTGCGCCTTCGGCGATCAACTACCGGGCCAATATATGCGCGTTGAAAAAGCTCGGGGCGACCCATCTAATTTCAGTCAGCGCGGTGGGATCGATGCGTGAACAGATCGCGCCTGGGGATTTGGTTTTGGTGGATCAATTCATCGACTTGACGAAACACCGTGTATCGACGTTTTTCGACGAGGGGATCGCGGCTCACGTTTCGTTTTCGGATCCGGTTTGCCCTCGGATGATGGAAGCGGTCGTGCGTGCGCATGAGGGCAGTGAGGTGCGTTTGCACCGGGGAGGGACCTACGTATGCATTGAAGGCCCACAGTTTTCCACGCGAGCGGAGAGTCTGGTGTATCGCAGTTGGGGGGTATCGGTGATTGGGATGACCAATATGCCGGAAGCCAAGCTGGCCCGTGAGGCGCAGCTTCCATTTTGCACATTGGCTCTCGCGACGGACTACGATTGTTGGCATGAAGGGGAAGAAGCGGTCACGGTGGAAACCGTGGTCGAGACTCTGTCTCGCAACGTACGATTCGCGAAAACGTTGTTGGCCAAGGTATCTGCAATGTTGCCGGATCCTCGGACCAGCCCCGCGCACGACGCTCTTGCGGGAGCGATCATTACATCCGGATCCATCGAGGCTCCCGTGCGTGAGCGGCTAGCCTGGCTGCTCGATCTCACCAGCAAGTCGTCCGTCGACCCAGGGCATCAGGAGTAAGGTCATGAACGAAAAAGCTGTTCTCATCGTAGGTTCCATGGCGTTGGACGACCTGGAGTTGCCGAGCACGACAGCCAAAAATGTGTTGGGTGGTGCGGCTACTTATGCGGCTTTTGCGGCATCGCTATTCGCTCCCGCCCGGATTGTCGCGGTGGTGGGGGAAGATTTTTCGCAAAACGACATCGAGACGTTGATGAAGCACGGGATCGACACCTCGGGCGTGGAACGGGTCAAAGGCAAGACGTTTCGTTGGGCGGGTCGTTATGGGGCCAATCTGACGAGTCGGGTCACACTCGACACGCAGCTCAATGTTTTTGCGGGTTTCCAGCCCAAGTTGCCGGCGGCGTATCGGTCCAGCGACTACGTGCTGCTCGCGAATATTCATCCTGCTTTGCAGCTTCAGGTTCTCGATCAGGTGACTCAGCCCAAGCTGGTGTTGGCCGATACGATGAATTTCTGGATTGAGGGCGAACCGGCGCTTTTGAACAAGGTATTGGAACGGGTAGACGTGCTTTGCATCAATGATGAGGAAGCGCGATTGTTATCGGGCGTATATCCCCTGCTTCAAGCGGCGCAAATCATCCTGGGCAAAGGTCCGAAAAGCCTCATCATCAAGCGGGGAGAAAACGGCGCGGTATTGGTGGACAGCAAAGGAATGTTCTGGGTGCCGGCGGTGCCGTTGAATGATGCGGTGGACCCAACAGGAGCAGGGGATTCGTTTGCCGGCGCGTTGGTAGGCTATCTGGCCTCTGAGGACGAATTGACCCCGGAATCTCTGCGCAGAGCGCTGTACGTGGGCACGGCGGTGGCATCTTTCAACGTGCAGGCCGTAGGCACAGCCCGGCTCGCCAGATTGACGATACAAGATGTCGAGCGTCGGATCGCCGAGCTTACGGCGATGACGCATCTTCCCGCACAAACCCACGGTTGATTTCAACCTTCGAAAGGTTTCCACAGAGCGTCGATATGCGCTTGGATTCCTTGCACCACCACGGTCGGTGATGCCTCGACCTCGGAACGTCGCACCAAAGCAAACGCAAGAGCGCGTTTTTGCATGGAATAGCCGACGTTAGTGATGGTTCCGATTTCTTTTCCCGATAACGACGATACAGGACTTCCGACATCGGGAAGGGTGTTTGAATCGAGGGCGAGGCGAATCAGAAGACGGACGGGTTTTCCGCGTGATCGTAGTTTGACGACTACCTCTTGGCCGACGTAGCAGCCTTTTTGAAAGGAGATGGCCACCTGATCGAGGCCGATTTCCATGGGGTAGTTGGCACCATCGAAGTCTTTATGCCATTTGGGAAATCCGAGATCGACACGAAGAGCATCGAAATCATCGTTCGACACGAGCATGGAAGAATCGTCCGGCCGTAGCAGCGATGGTAGGATATGCTGGATTTCATTGGGTGCGCCGCCAAGGAGCGCGGCGGAAGTTGCCAGCAGCGTTCCATGGCCTGAAGCATGAATGCCGGGATGATTCGAAGCGGCTGAAGCGATGGCGGGAGCTTGGGGACCGATGGCGAGAACGAACGTGATGGGTGGTTCGAGCACTTCGATATCGGCATCTTCCATCACGAGATACGCGTCGAGATGAGCCAGCAGCGCGTCGGCGTCGAGCTTGTCGGTCACGAGCAAAACGTCGGAATCCCGGGCGATGAGAAAGACATCGGCCAGGATTTTGCCATTTCGGTGCAGAACGAGGCCGTAGACGGCTTGTCCGTTTTTGACGGGGTTGACATCACAGGTCAAAAGGGCTTGGAGCCACGAGAAGCGGTCGGGGCCCGATACACGAAGGGCGGATAGATCATCACGGACGGCGAGGATAGCGCCGTGGCGAGCGAGAAGATGGGGATTGGGCATGACCGGTGCTTGCCGCTTCCGGCCATCGGGCGCAAGGGGCAGGCTATTGGACTATGTCTTTGAGGGCCTTGACGGCGGTGACACGGATTTTTTTGGAGGCGGGCTTGCCTTTGATGAGCATGGGCTGCTTGGTGAAAGGGTTGATGCCCTGACGATCTTTGGTGGCCGCTTTTTTTGTTGCCTTGAGCTTGACGAGACCGGGAAGGACGAATTCCCCTGGTCCTTTGGCACCGAGTTCTTTGCCTACCAAGTCGACCAAGCTGGCGAGTACGGCATTCACCGCTTTTTTATCAACTTGCGATGCCTCGGCCAGTTCGGAAATGATTTGCGCTTTGGACATGCGCTTGGGAGCGTTTTTTTTCTCGGCCATCGTTGTCTCTCCATGGTTCGACGAGCTGATGCGCGTCAAAGGGTTGATTGTCATGCCCGCCAACGGACGGACGGAGTGCCATGGGTGACACAGTTTTGGGCAGATATGCAAGGAGTTTAGGTATAACCGGGCTTAATTACGTCGGATCGGAGCTGATATCCCGGGGAACCTTGACTTGGACGGGGGATAGGTTCCAGATGTCGGTGGCGTAGTCCCGGACGGTCCGATCGGAGGAAAAGCGTCCCATTTTCGCTATGTTAAGGATACAGGAGCGAGTCCAACGGGCGGAATCCAGGTAGGCCTGTTCGACACGAAGTTGGCATTCCAGGTAGCTCTGGAAATCCGCAAGGATACGATACGGGTCGGAGACCATCAGCGAGTCGATGAGGGGGAGGAACAAGCCGCGGTTCTCGGGGCAGAAGAATCCGGAAGCGATGAGGTCGAGCACTTGTTTCAATTCGGGGTTGGATTTGACCATATCCTCAGGGACGTAACCATCGATGGATTGTTCGACTTGTTCGGCGGTCCAGCCGAAGAGAAAGAAGTGGTCTGGGCCGACGGCCTCGCGGATTTCGACATTGGCGCCATCGAGGGTGCCGATGGTGAGAGCGCCGTTGAGGGCAAGTTTCATGTTGCCGGTGCCGGAGGCTTCCATGCCTGCGGTCGAGATTTGTTCGGACAGATCGCAAGCGGGAATCATGCGTTCAGCGAGGGAAACGCGGTAGTTGGGCATGAAATGAACGGACAGTCCACGGACGTGATAATCGGCGGCGATGGTATCGGCGACGGCGTTGATGAGTTTGATGATGAGTTTGGCGGCGTGGTAGCCGGGAGCAGCTTTTCCGCCGAAGAAAAAGGCTCGGGGTACGGACAGGGCATTGGGGCTATTTTTCGCGCGAAGATAGAGCGCGACGATGTGCAGCACGTTGAGAAGCTGACGTTTGTACTCGTGCATGCGTTTGATTTGCATGTCAAAAAGGGCGTCGGGATCGGGGGACATGCCGGTGAGGCCCTTGGTGATGGTGGCGAGGTGAAGCTTGTTCTTTCGTTTGATGGTGCGAATTTGTTTTTGAAATTCCGGGTCATCGGCGAAGGGCACGAGTTTTTCCAGTTGGTCGAGGTCGCGAGTCCATCCGGTACCGATGCGTTGGGAGATCGCGTTGGACAGGGCGGGGTTGCATTGCAGGAGCCAGCGACGCGGGGAGATCCCGTTGGTCTTGGCGGAAAACTGTTGCGGTTCCATCTCGAAAAAGTCCTTGAAGACTCGTCGTTGAAGGATTTCGGTATGAAGCTTGGCCACTCCATTGACCGAATGAGAACCAACGATGGCGAGATGGGCCATGCGAACGCGTTTTTCCTCGCCTTCGGCCACCAGAGACATGCGCGTAAGGCGAGACAAATCGTTGGGCCAACGGATCAAAACGTCGCGTAAGAAGCGACGATTGATTTCGAAGATGATTTGCAGATGTCGGGGGAGCAGCCGACCAATCAGGTCGATGGACCATGTTTCCAGGGCTTCCGCCAGCACGGTGTGATTTGTATAAGCTATTGTATTTTTTGTAATTTTCCACGCCTCCCCCCAATCCATCGCATGTTCATCGACGAGGATACGCATCAGTTCGGCGACCGCGATGGCTGGGTGGGTATCGTTGAGTTGGATAGCGGCGGTATCGGTCAAGTTGGCGAGGCTGGGATGGTTGACGCGGTGTCGTCGGAGGATATCGACGAGGGCGCATCGAACGAAAAAGTACTGTTGTTTCAGGCGCAGTTCTTTTCCGAGGACGGTTTTGTCATTGGGGTAAAGGACTTTGGAGATGATTTCGGAAGCATTTTTATCGGCGACGGCGCGTTCGTAATCGCCGTCGTTGAACACATCGAGATCGAATTCTTCGCTAGCGACAGCTTCCCACAGGCGCAGGGTGTTGACGGTTTCGTTGCCGAAGCCAGCGATGGGTGTGTCATAAGGCATTCCGATGACGTTTCGAGTATCGACCCATCGAGCACGCCATTGACCGGCCTGGTCGTAGTAGTGTTCGGCGCGGCCGTAAAAGCCGACGCGCACTTGTCGTTCGGGGCGTTTGATTTCCCAAGGGTTACCGTATTTCAGCCATTCTTCCGGGCGTTCCACTTGGTAACCGTTGCGAAGCACTTGCTCGAAGATACCGAATTGATAACGGATTCCATAGCCGATGCTGGGCAAGCCGAGCGTGGCCATCGAGTCGAGGAAACAAGCGGCGAGACGACCGAGGCCACCGTTACCGAGACCGGCGTCGGGCTCCTGTTCGAGCAAGTCCGCCAGCGATATGCCCCGATCCGCAAGCATTCGCTGACAATCGTCATAGATGCCCAGGCTGATGAGATTGCTGGCAAGCGCGCGTCCAAGCAAAAATTCGGCGGACAGGTAATATACGCGCTTCACATCTTTTTCATGATAGGTTTTGTGCGTCTGTATCCAGCGTCGCACGAGACGATCTCGAACCAGGAACGCGAGACTCATGAACTCGTCGTGAGGCGTTGCGGAGTCGAGACTTTTGCCTTGCGAGTACTGGAGGTGGTCCGTGAAGGCGCGTTCGAGCACGATGGGATCCATCCCCGTTCGGTCGTCTTCCACTCGGATCTTCGTTCCCGCGTTTTGGTCCGACTGCTGATTCGCCATTCCGATCTCCTTCCGCGGTTGACGTGACTTGCACGCGTACTACGGTGGCCGCGGTTGTACGGCAAGAGCTTCCGCTCACTCCGAGACGATACCATGCCGCGCGGTGGTGCGGCGACGCACGTTTTGCCATGAGCCTTTACGCATTGCTTCAGATAGGCGCGATCGGAAGCAACCTCTTTGTGTTGGGGCTGGCGGTGGGTCGGTGGCGGGTGGCGGCGCTGCATTGGGCGGCGCTATTATCCATCATCGCTCCGTTGGGATGGGCAACGACCACGTTATTTTCGTTGTTATCCATTTCCCAAGGCCATGAAACCACCCTGGTTCGTGTGGCGGCCCTATTCTGGATCCCTTTGGCTTATTGGGTCCTGAGTTTCCTGTACCGGTTGCTCGATCGAAAGCGCGATACACTGTATTACCTGTTGGGGGTGCTCACCGCCGCAGCGCTATTTCTTTACGTGGGCACCGATTGGGTTGTTCAAGGAGCGACTCGGCACGCCTGGGGAATTGCCGTCCAACGAACTCCAGTCCATGTGGCCATCACGTCGTACGTCGGAGCGCTTGGCTTGCTAGCCCTTGGATTCATGGCCTTGGCCTGGAAACAAGCTACTTCGCGCACACGCGCCCGCTCGCTGGCCATTCTGACCATCGGCTGCAGTCTCGCTTTCGTATTCGTTTTTACCACCGACGTCATTTTTCCGCTTTCGTTTCACCCCAACCCCTTTCCGGAACTCGGGTCTTATGGCGTCGTGCTCATCAGCCCCATCCTGTATTGGATTGTCGCCCGGTACGATTACTTACGCTTGGAACCGCGCCAAGTGGCCGAACAGCTTTTCGAATCCGCGCAAGACGGCATCCTGCTGGTCGACGCGAGCGGCGTGATCCAACATGCCAATCAAGCGTCCCGTCGGATGGTGGCTTCTGCCAAGCTCGTCGGCCAGCCGGTGGAAGAACTCATCCGCATCGTGGAATCCCAGAAGCCGAACGTCAAATCCTCCACCGGCGGCCCGTTATACCGACATATTGATGTGACTCGGAGCAAAACGGCTCATCCGGAGATTGGCGAACTCGTCATGCTTCGCGACATCACCGAACAGCGTCTTGCCCAAGACGTATTGCGCAAATCCCATGAAGAATTGAAGCAGCAAGTGCAGCAACGCACCGAGGAGTTGGATCACGCGCAAAAGATGGAAGCCATTGGAACGATCGCAGGGGGAATCGCGCACGACTTCAACAACATCCTTGCGGCCGTGGTAGGGTTTGCCATGGCGGCCAAATCCGACCTACCGCAAACTCATCGCGTGCAAAAAGATCTGGACGATATCTTGATGGCCTCCAATCGCGGCCGAGGCGTCGTGCAACAACTCATGTCGATGACACGACGTCGCAAGGCCTATCGATCGCTGATCGACGGAGCATCTTGCGTGGCGGAGGCCGTGCAGCTCGCCCGGATCATGGCGCCAAAACAGGTCAGCGTTCACTTCAATCCCGTGGCCACCCATACGGTTCGAGCCGATTCCGCGCAAATCACGCAAGTCCTTCTGAACATGGCGTCCAACGCGTTTCAAGCGATGAATCCCACGGGGGGCACGCTGACGATCGAAACGGATGTGACGAGAACCCGGTTGGCTCTTGAATTGAATGATCGGGAGCAGCTTCCGGCGGGACAATATTTTCAGATCACGGTAAGTGATTCGGGACCGGGTATGCTTCCGGAAGTAGCCAGTCACGTTTTCGATCCATTTTTCACTACGAAAAACGAGGAAGGAACGGGGCTTGGCCTGGCCACCGCCCATCGTATCGTGAAGGAACACGGTGGTGCGATAGCCCTTCATACCGCCCCCGGACAGGGTTGCTCGTTCCGAGTGCTTTTGCCTTGTTACGAAAGCGAAGAAAAGGGTGATAACGACAAAGCAAGCGCCCCGCTCCACGGCAAGGAGCGAATCGTGGTAGTCGATGACGCACAACAAGTCGTGCGCGCGATTCGAAGAATGCTCGAACCGCTTGGGTACACCGTCGAAGGATTTACCGATCCGAAAGAAGCTCTATCTTTTTTCCGCGGCCCTTCGAATTTCGCCGACCTCCTGATCACCGATTTGGTGATGCCCGAAATGACGGGGATCGAGTTGTCGGAAGCCGTGTTGGCGATAAACCCGAAGCTGCCCATCCTGCTGGTGACAGGACAAAATACCAATCAAATTCAATCGGTTACAGAACATTCATCCATTCGTTCCGTGCTTTTCAAACCCTTGGATCCGATCGTATTGGCGCGGACCATTCGGCACCAAATCGACCTTGGGACTGCCGGTGATGGTGAGGAAAAGCCAGCGCACAACGTCGATCGTCGTTCGTGATTATCGGGCGATGGGGAATGCGACGGTCGATTGGAGAATGAGGGGCATGAGTTGGTTGTCGGCGGCGTTGGGGGGGCGTAAACCGAATTTCATTCCGTGGGAATAGGAGCCGGATTCAGCGAATCGATGGCCTGCGGTGACGATGAATTCCCCGGCTCCGAGGGATTCGAATTGCACGAGTTTGGCTCCTTCGGGCAATCCTGGTTTTTGCAGGTCATCGCTTGCGGCGTATTGCCTCGTTTCCACGACGAGGCTGACATTTTCACCATCGATTTTTGCGACTTTGAACATTCGGTACGATACGAGATCGAGGCCGCCGTAAACGTCACGGGAGCGAGCGATCCAGGTGGCCCCCACCCCCACGGGTTCTTTGGGGGCGGCGATCGAGGCAGCGGCCAGTGTTTCCATCAATACGACCAGGTTATGTTCCAATTCGGGTCTTGCTTTGGGGGATCGTTCGATTGACCCGATCCGGATACCGCCGTTGGGTTCGAAGGACCAGGAGGCCTTGCTATCCTTCATTTTGGCCACCTCGTCGGCAATCTCTTTGGGGATCTGGCCGGGTTGCTGCGCAGACAGGGAGATTTTTGAGATTTTCGCCGAAACCGGCAGGGCGAGATCCGGTGCTTCATCGCCTTGGGATTTCGGTTTCGGCGCGGTCAGTCCGAGCACGATATCCACGGTAGGCAAGCTCGTGCGGGCTCCCAATTGGGTGGCAATCGTCACAGAAAGAGATTTGGGAACATCCATCGAAGTAGGCAGCAGGCGAATACGAGGTTCGGAGCCGAGCGTACCCACTTCGATATGAATGGGAGCGTTGACCGCATGGGTGGCGTTTGCCCGGTCTGGGGAAAACACGCCCGTGGCAGGCGGACCATCGTCTTGCGTGGGCGATGGCGCCGTATCGGGTGAAGCTGAAGAGGCAGCGAGCACTTTTCCGATGGCCGGATCGACTGCCACAGTTTCATCGTCTGGCTTGGGTTTGGAGGAAGGCGAGGGTTTGGAGGAGTTTTCTTCACATCCAAGGCATATTGGCGCGGCGATAGCGGTCAGGGCGGCCACCACCAGTATGGTTCTGAATGAATTCATGACGATAGGATTTAGCGACATAGTGGATGGTCGGCAAGAGGATCGAAAGGAGCCGAAATATCCTAGATGGTGGAGCGCTGCGGGGTTGTCGGACGACTCTTTGGCCTGCGATGCTCAGGGGGTGGATGTCGCGTTGGGTCGTTCGATTCCAAGGACGCTTTTTCGGACCACCCAAAGGACGGAGCACATCGCCACGGCCGCGAGGGTTGCGGCGAATCCTGGGGAGAGCTGAATTTTGGCGCTTGTGAGATAAAAGGCGCCCGCGAGAAAAATGAAACTGAAGTTGAGGAAGTTGTTGACGGCAAACGTTATGCCTCGGGTTCCTTGCTCTGGGGCGTCTTGCAAAAACGTTTGCACGGGAACGGCGAAAAACGCGCCGGTGAATCCGAGAATCGCAACCAGTACGACGCACGTCGAATAAGCCTGGGGTCCCCACGCGGAGATGCTGACGGTAAGGCTTGCTTGGCAAACGAGCATGGCCACGGCGCCAAAGGCGATCAATTTCCCTGGGCGAATGGCCTTTGCCACGATCGGCACGCAAACGCTTCCGACGATGATGGAGGTTGCCAGAGATACGAGCAGCAATGACAGGCGCCAATTTTGGTCGAGGGGGATGTCGAGATACGCGGGTGCGCCGATTCCCACGAGGGCTTGTTGCACCACGCCTCCATTGAACCAGAACAGCGAATTGAGCAGCAATACATGGATGACCCGTGGGTCGGAACGCAGTTGGCGAAAGCCGTCGATGACGCTACCAAACGGATTTTTTCGGATGGGCATGGTGGGACGAAGGGCGGGTAGAGGCCGAATGAGCAGGGCCACGCCGGTTCCGACGACGGCTACACCGACGCACCAGGCGCCGGTAATCCAAAGCTGTTGACCGTAGCGGTCGAGCAACGGTCCTGCGGCGGCTTGGCCGAGCAGGATGGAAAGGAAAGTGGTCATTGAAATGATGCCGTTGGCGGAAAGAAGGCGTTGTTTTCCCACCAGTTCCGGGATGATTCCGTATTTGGAAGGGCCAAAGAACGCGGATTGTGCGCCCATGATGAACAGCACGACGAGCATGGCTGTCCACGCGCGTTGTTGCAGTGCGACGGCGCCGGCTAGCATGATGCCGATTTCGGCCACTTTCATGAGAACGATGATGGTGCGTTTGCTGAATCGTTCGCTCAGGTCTCCCGCCACGCCGCTGAAAAGAACGAAAGGCAGAGAGAAGACCGCGAAAGCGATGCCTTGTTTATCCTGTCCGGGAAACAACTCGCGGGCGGCCAAAAATAAAATGAGTTGTTTGAATAGGTTATCATTGAAAGCGCCGAAGAATTGCGTTGCGACGTGGCCTTGAAAGCTTCGGTTGGCGCGGAGGGGCGATTCGGTGATGTCGTGATTCGACATGGCGAGAAAGGGAAACAGAGTTGGAACTGAAGGTCAAACCCACGCCATGGGCGGAGGGTTGACGACAGGCAGGGGCCTGAGTTTGTGGGAATACCACGGCTTGGGTCCATCTGGGTTGCTAACGACGAGAGTTTCGAACAGGATGCCGCTGGTCGGATGTCTGCATCGCAGTTTCAGCCAGGTTTTCGTGTCGGCCGCTATGAGCTTCTCGCGCCCATTGCTTCCGGCGGAATGGCATCGGTGTGGGCAGCGCGCATTCAAGGCACGCGTGGATTCGAGAAGCTGGTGGCGATCAAAACGATCCTGCCTCATCTTGCCGACGATCCGCAGTTCGAGACGATGTTTCTGGACGAGGCTCGGATCGCCAGCGAGATCGTCCATCCCAATATCGCCCAGGTCTTCGATTTGGGAGAGCAAGACGGCGTTTTGTTTTTGGTATGCGAGTGGGTGGATGGTGAATCGTTGGCAACGCTGCGCAAACGGGTGGTGGATCAAGGGCAAGAAATCCCCATACCGATTGCACTTCGGATCATGTCCGATGTCTGCGGAGGATTGCACGCCGCCCATGAACTCCGCGATGTCACAGGCAAACCTTTGCACGTCGTGCATCGCGATGTATCCCCGCAAAACATCGTGATCAGCGATGCTGGCGCGGTCAAAGTCATCGATTTTGGAGTCGCCAAAGCGCAAAACCGAAAGCTGGATCAAACCGTCGCCGGAAAGCTGAAAGGCAAAGTGCAGTACATGCCACCGGAGCAAGCGCGGGGCTTGCCCGTGGATAGAAGAACGGATCTGTGGAGCGTAGGAGCTGTTTTGTACCATCTTCTCGCGGGAAGAACGCCGTACGAAGCGGACTCGCCGCTCGCCGTGCTCAACTTATTGCTGTCGGAGGAAGCTCCACCACCTTTGCCAGCCCATGTGCCCGAAAGCGTTGCTGATATCGTATTCCAAGCCTTGCGCCCCAACCCCATCGAACGCTTTCAAACCGCTGCCGAGATGCAAATCGCCATTGCGATGGCGCTGCGCAACGTATCCATGCCGATCCCCGATGCGGCCATCGGAGAGTTCGTGCGCAGGTATGTCGGTGCTCAAGCCAAGCAGCGGCATCAACTCATCGCTGAAGCCATCGAAGCTGCTAACCACGCTCCTCCTCCCCCCGCCGACCTCACCCTCGTGGAAGTCGTGGAAGCGGTAGAAGAACTGATTTCAAAAGAAAAAGAGCCTTCGTCACCCGCGTCCCCCCCCGAAGCCGTTAGGCCGCCACCCCACGAAAAGGTTGGACAGACTCTCGTCGCACCGTTTCCCGCTCCCGCTCAGCCGCCCATCGAACCCGAAAACGAAGAACCCGTACTGTTGGTGCGTCGCTCTCGCGCGGATTGGACTCCGACTTCCGCTCCCACGGTGGTGGAACACCCCGTGGTGAACGAACCTTACCCGATGGCACAGGACAACCGCGCGCCATCCCTAGCGCCATCCGCAGCGCCATCCCCAGCGCAATCTCCGCCGCGACCCACACCCAATCCTTCCACCACGGCCGTCACCGATCCGGCGATCACGGGCCCTCGGCGCGCCGTGGCCTTGCCCGCGGTCCCTCAAATCCTCGTAGCTGTGGTCGTGTTTCTTGCCGTCATCGCGACCTTTGCCTTGTTCTGGCCGAAGACCAAGCCACCGCTGGGCAGCTCCCCTGCCCTTTCCGCTTCCGAAACAGCGAAAGCCGTATTGCCCCAATCGTCCGCGGAACCGAATCCCTCCGAGCATGACGATATCCCCATCGTATCGGGTTCGGATTTGCCCACGGTCGCCCCTTCAATCCCTGACTCTTCCCGACTGCGTCCGAAACGCCCCCTTCCGGGATCCACGGTTCCACCACCGCCTCCCGGGTGGGAATCGCTGCCTTCCCTGACGTTGGAGCCCGAATCGCCGTAAATTGGCTATAACCCCACGCTCTTCCCTCTTCGCTTTCGAACCTCGGGCCAAGAAAACATATCCCCAATTGATCGTTCCCCAACCAGCTCGTGGTAGATCTTGCTCGATATGGGATCCACCCCAACCCGTTGGCCCCTGCTGCTCACTGCCACGCTGATCGTCGTGCTGACCGTCGCGGTCTATTTCCCTTCCTTGAAGAACGGTAGCGTCTGGGACGATTTCGATTTAGTAACGGAAAATCCATATCTTAGATCATTTTCGGGAATGGCGACCTTGTTCGAGACGGACCTCTGGACTGCCTCCGCCAAGCGTGAGCCAAGCAGTTTTTATCGTCCCCTCACGATGGTGACGTTCTGGATCAACGCATGGATAGCCGGTCCGTCGGCAACTTCCATGCGAGCGGGCAACGTGATGGTCCATGCCACCAACGCTCTGCTTTTATGGCTGCTGTTGCGTCGACTTCTATCTCCAACCCGCACTCTTCTTTCCGCTTCGATAGCGGGGCTGTGGGCCGTGATGGCGGTCAATAGCGAGCCGGTGTTGTGGATATCCGGCAGATTCGATCCTCTGACGGTGACGGTCGCGCTTGGGTGCATGCTTGCGAATCGACTCCGCAGCGTTTGGGGGACGGTTTTCGTGGTGCTGCTGGCGACTTGCGGGCTTTTCATCAAAGAGACGTTCATGGGGTGGCTTCCCCTGTTGTTTTTGGACGACGTATGGCTGCTGGGGCGTCATCCGAAGCAGAGTATTGGAAAAGCGATTGGGTTGGCGGTGGTCATTGGTTTGAACCTCGTGGTGCGGCAGGCCGTGGGGATTCCTTCGTTGTCGGTGGTGGCGGAGACGGGCTTGGCCACGTTGGCGCAGTCCCACTTATTTACGTTCGTTACCCTCGTGCCGCGAGCTTTCATCCCGATGGCTCTCGACCCATTCCATCCGTATGCGCCTTTGCCTTTGGGTAGCAATATCGTGGTTGGCGTATTGTTGGCAGGGCTGACGGGCTGGTTTGGCTGGCGTGGTTTACGAAAAGAGTCGAAGCCCTATCAGAAGATTTCGGCGTTTGGATGGGGTTGGCTGGTACTTGGATTATTTCCCGCGAGTTTGACTGGACCAAACCTATTCATGATCGGGGACCGCTATGCGTATCTACCTTGTCTTGGACTAATCATGGTGGTGTTTGCGGAAGCGAGCGCGGCGCTCGAACGGTTGCGTCGGCTGAGCACCAAGGCAAGATGGTTTGCGGGAGCCGTGGTCGCGGTTGCGATCGTGGGGCAAAGCTGGGCGCTTATTCGTCGAATCCCCGATTGGAAGGATGATCGATCACTGGCGGAGGCTTCGTTGCGCGCCCACCCAAACAACCCTTACGCATTGTATTATTTAGGTTATTTAGCGATTGGGGACAATGATCTCGGCCGTGCGGAACCGCTGCTTGTCGAGGCCGCTCGCGGCAATCCGCGGTGCTGGCGGACGGCCAACGCGATATGTGTTCTGAGGCTGCGGCAAGGGCGGTATCGCGAAGCGCAAGCGTCGTGTGAGCGTAGCCTTGCGATTCACGGAGACAATCCCCGAGCCTGGGTCAATTTGGCGAGTGTCTATGTCAACGAGAAACGTTGGTTGCCAGCGCTCGAAGCGTCGCTCGAGGCGGTGGCTCGCAAACCATTTTTTCCAGAAGCTCGATATCTTGCCGCTGTTTCTTATGCGAATCTCGGGGACCTGGAGCGCGCCCGCGAGCAGATGGACGCGGGCTTCGCGGAGGAGCCCAAGCATCCTGGGTTACTCGATTTGCAGCGTCAAATGGATGCGCGGCAGCGGTAAAGGGAAAAGCGTCCGAATAGAGCAAGCGCGTGTTTCGAGCCAGCCATTGTCAGGGTCGGAAATGCAATACAAAGCCATGGGGCACCTCGCCGTTTTTTTTCCGAAATGTCCCGGAAGGATAATTCGGAGTCGACTTGCCCCGTCACGACGATCGCGGAGGAGGAAAGGGCGAGACCGGAAGCGATATCCTCGCCAGTCCCCCCCAGAGAATGACTCCAGTACACGACGGAAAGATCGGGAGACAGGGCGATGAGATAACCATTGAGGTCGGGGCCCGTCAGCAAGGGTGTCGTGCCGAACGATAATTCCTTATCGAATTGGCCGGTTACGATGATGGCGTCGTCGGTAAAGCGAATGGCACGAACTGTTTCCGTTCCAGGACCGCCCCACGAGGCAGCGCCTAGTACTGCTGCCGGAAATTTGGCCCACCTGAAAATACTTCGATAAGCGCTTGCGTATGACCTACGAAATGA
>MWCO01000024.1 GCA_002070115.1 Deltaproteobacteria bacterium ADurb.Bin207 | reverse complement strand
CAAGATGACGAGCGCACCGGCGAAAAGCGTCAGGATGTGCGTCTCGAACCAAGGCATTCCATCGGTGATCCACGCGATACGTGCGACCACACCGTCGCCGTAGTCACCGTCGGCTGGCAGGTGGCCCGAGTCGATGAGCCGACGAACGATGCGCTCGACTTCATAGCAATCGCCCCAGGTGTATTCTCCGCCAAGATGCACGAGCTGTCCGGTGCGCTGGTCGATGCACCAGAGCCGCAAACCGTTCGCCATCTTCCACGCGGCGCTCCACGTGTCATCGACGTATCGTCGCAGAGCGTGAGCATCGCACGACGCGTAGATGATCGGACGGCCCGTTTCGGCATCCCGCGTCGCACGCGTACGCAGAATCTCTCGAATCTGTTGAACGGGACGGTAAACCCACCGCCAATCCACTATCGAGCCCACGGCGGCCATGTGCGAGGCGATGGTGGTGTCTTCCAGCGAGACGGCACCATGGGTGAAGAACGTCAGCGCCTGCTGAGCGGCGCGGAAAGGATGCTCGCTGCCGAGCCGAGCCTCCCATTCCAAGCATAGTTGCGACGAGCGGCAGTGCTGATGCAACGGGAACAGCGTTCTGGCTGGGGCTCTGGTTGTCGTGGTGACCGTCCCGTTCCGATCGCGGTACGCGAAGAGCGGGAAGCGGACAGCACCAAAGGTCGTCGTAAAGGTGTACCAGTAGTCACGGTCGAGCCGCGGTGAGACCTGGGAGCCGTCCAGGCCTCGAGCCTGAATTTCCTGCTCCGTGGCACGGCGCGCCTGCATCGCGAACAGGGCTGTGAGAAGCAGACGTCCGAACTCGAGCAGCACCTTCCACACGTCCGACTCGAGAACCCGCTCTGAGGCACCAGCCTGCGCTGACTCGAAGAGCTGCTCGACCTGCGGAAGCAAGCTTTCGAGCAATTTAGACTTGACGACGCTGGGGGCGTATGAGAACAGAGAATCCGTGGTGGTCATGTGCGGACTTCCTTGCTGGGAATGGCCGTACATACCACTCTATCCGTCGCCAGCGTAGCGCAGATGAGCAGATGCCGTTCGTGCAAGAGGGGGCGAGCCGACACGGGGCGGATGGGCACGCGAATCATCTCGCCGCCATGATGTGGCAGTGGCGGCGACCCGACGAGATGGCGCTATCACGTAAACCCCTCAGCAACGGCTCAAAGACCGGTTTGCTTGAGCGTCAGTTTGACCGGGTGATCAATCACGCCCTTTCGAGATCGTCGACGAAACCATGAACCCATGATTCGACATCGTTCGGACGCTTGTCTGGTTCTTTCGCGAGAGCGGCAGCGAAAGCAGCATCGACCGAATGGGGAAGCTCGATGATCAGAGACGAAGGAGGAGGCGGTTCATTTTGCACGACATCCAGAAGGATCTCGGGCAATGTGGTTCCCAGGGTGACTCTTCTACCCGTAAGCGCGAGGTAGGCGACCGCGGCAAAGGAATAAATATCGCTGCGAGTATCCGTAGATTTACCGAGAATTTGCTCGGGAGACATGAAAAGCGGGGTGCCGATGAGCGCGCCGGTTTGGGTGAGACCATGGTCCATCGCAAGTTCTTTGGCGACCCCGAAGTCGAGAAGTTTTGCACGAAATCCGGTGGACTCGACGACCAAGAAAATGTTTTCTGGTTTGATGTCCCGATGCACGAGTCGAACGCGATGGGCTGCCGCGAGTCCGGAACCTACTTGACGAAGAAGTTGTGCAACTTGTTTTGGGGTACCTCTTCCGCAAGCGTTAACCAATTCGGATAGGTCGCGACCGACCAACAACTCCATCACGATGAAAAGCGATTGGTCTTCGAGTTCACCGGAGTCATAAATCGCAACGACACCCGGGTGATCGATTTTCGCCACCGCGCGAGCTTCATGTTCGAATCTCAAGCGAACCGTATCGTTATTGAAGTGTTCGCCTTTGATGATTTTAACGGCAACATCTCGTTCCAATCGCTCATCGCGCGCCGCAAATACCGTCCCCATGCCGCCTTCCCCCAGTACCCGGACTAATCGATGACGACCCGCCACACGATAGGGAAGAGACGACGGCTCCGGTAGGGCCTGATTGTCCTCGGGACAATGGGTAGTTCGTTGATCGAAACACCGCTGACATGTAGGGCAGATGCGCAACAAGTCGACGCCGCGATCGATCATTTCTTGTTGGGAGGCTCTTCGACGCTCGGTGGAGGCCTTCAAGTCCTTTCGCATTTTTTGCAGTTCAAGGGCCCCGCCGAGTTGATGGGCAAAGCTAGCGACGACTTTCGCGGCGAGTTCTCCAAGGCGCAGCCCTCGAATGACCAGAGCACCGAATACTTCTCCAGAAAGCCCTTGAACGGGCACGACGGTCTCCGAATCGCGAACGAGATAGGTACCATTTTTCGCTGCGACCGATACCTCCTGGACGTCCGGAGATGGCGCATCGGTCTGCGTGAATGCCGAAGGTCGTTCCGCTTCGTAGACCCAGACGGAGATACTTTTCGCACCGATGGCTTGCGCAACCTCCAACGCCATGGCGGAGGACCATGACTCCACATCGTTCATGGCTTCCGCAGAGGAATCCACGAGTTTGGAAATCTTGCGTTGCGCTTCCGCCAAGCTTCGGTTCAGCTCGACCACCTGATCCTTGGTACGTTTGAGAGCCAATTGCGTTCCGACGCGAGCAAGCACGACCGCAAAGTCCAGAGGCTTCGTTACGTAATCGTTGGCTCCGAGTTTCAGCGCTTTGACAATGTCCTCGCTCGCATCCAGAGCCGTGGCCATGATGATGGGAAGATCCGAAACGGAACGGCTTTCTCGTAAGGTTTTTAGTACATCGAAGCCACTGATTTCCGGCATCATCACATCGAGCAACAGCAAGTCGAAGTGTTCCTGCTCGACCATCGCGAGGGCTCGCTTTCCGCTTTCGACCGTTTCAACGACATACCCCTTGTTTCGAAGGCGTCTGGCGAGCAAGTCCCGATTGGCTTCGTTATCATCCACGACAAGGATACGGTCCGGTCCTTTCAGTTGGTCGAGTTCGGAAGGGTCCAGCAGGATGGGAAGAGCAAAATCAGGTTGCGATTCTCGGTGGGAGGGGACGACCGGAGTGGGTGTTGTATCGGAATCGGCAATAGAATTGATAAGTTCCAACAGATGGCGCCCTGCGCGTTCAATTTTTTTCAGGTCCTCCACGAACGCCCCCAGGCCATGTTCTTCCGCATCCTCCTGCAGCAATTCGCTATATCCGATGATCTGATTCAGCGGTGTGCGAAGCTCATGACGAAGACTTTTCTTTTTCTCCGTTCTGGGAGGCGTGTCGTTAGGAACGGAAGCGAGCGTTACGTTGCCGGAACAGAGATCACTTCGTTCGTTTCGTTCGTCGGCCATAGGATGACTCGGATTCCCACACAATCAGGAAATCCTATCGTACCGCGCTAAAGCTCGCTTGAGTACCGTGAACCGCTTTTCGGCCAGCCATTGTTGGAAGAAAGGCTACGACCCCAGGAGATGCGCCTCTAACTACCGAGTATTTCCGATCTCAACGAGAACAAAGGCAATGCGTGCCCCTCAACCCAACACATCACGAAGCCGATCGGGCCGATCCGTCATGATGCCTCCGACTCGATCCGCAACCAACTTCTCCATCTCGCTTCTCTCATCCACCGTCCACACGTTTACCCATCGGTTCCGCTCGAGAGCCCCTGCCAGGAGAGATGCGTCGACGAGCCGCGTTTCGCCGAACCACAAGGGAATGTCCAGAACCTCATAGGGATCGTTTTCGCAAGGTTCCCCCCTTCGCAGAGCTGCGATGAATATCGCTGCCGCATGACGGGGGTAAAAGTGACAGGCTTCGGGCAACGCGCCAAGCAAGCGACGAGACACCTCGTCATCTTCGCTACCCACACAAACGCGATCGATGGCGCCAGCGTTTCGGATGATCTGCGCGAAAGCATCTTCGACCCCAGGCCGATCATCTTTAATTTCGATGTTAAATCGCGTAGTTGGAAACAATTGGAGCACGGTTTCCAATCGTGGGATACGGACATCTCGACCCCGAAAGGTGAACTCACCGGTCAACGATCGGAATCGATAACCCGCATCCAACGATTCGAGTCGATCGATCGTGAAGTCCGCCACCACCCCCGTTCCCTCGGTCGTTCGATCGATGGTGGCGTCGTGCATGAGCACCAACACGCCATCGGCGGTCATATGCACATCCGTTTCGATCATGTCGGTGTGATACCGATCGAGAGCGAGTCGAAAGGCTTCGACCGTGTTTTCGGGAGCCAGGGCCGCGCCTCCACGATGGGCGATATGCAGCGTTGGCCGTAAGGTCTGCAAAAATGGATGCATTCCCATGGATATCTCGTGCTGATCAGAGCAAGCGACGAATCCAGCGCGCTTTCAATTCTGTATAGGGAGGGTAAAACAGAGTCGGATCCACTTTGGTGGACTTCACCAACACCGCCTTTCGGTGGCTGAACGTTTCAAACGTCCATCGTCCATGATAGGCCCCCATGCCGCTCTGCCCTACCCCGCCAAAGGGTAATCCAGGAACGGCGAGATGCAGCCACACATGATTCACGGCTACGCCGCCGGAACTCGTGCTGTGGATCACCCGCCGTTGCACCGCCTCGTCTTTGCTAAATACGTATAATGCAAGCGGTTTTTCCCGTGCCTTCACAAAGTGAATCGCCTCGTCGATCGAAGAAATCGACAGCACGGGAAGGATTGGACCAAAGATCTCCTCGGCCATGACCGCAGAATCCGCGGGGACATGGGTCAAGAGGGTGGGAGCGAGATATAGGTTTTCCTCGTCGGCCTCGCCTCCCACGGCGACATCGCCGCTGCCAAGCAACGCGCAAAGGCGCCGATGGTGTCGTAGGTTCACGATCCTGGCGTAATCCGGACTCTCCTTCGGATCCGCGCCATAAAACTGTTGAATCGTTGCTTTGATTCGCGCGACGAGCGCATCGTGAACGGAAGAGTGGACGAGCAAGTAATCAGGTGCGACACAGGTTTGTCCCGCATTGAAGAACTTGCCCCAGGTAATGCGGCGAGCGGTGACGTCGAGATCCGCGGAAGCATCGATGATGCACGGAGATTTTCCGCCAAGCTCGAGGGTGACGGGGGTGAGGTTCTCGGCGGCGGCGCGCAGGATGATTCGTCCTACCGTGCCGTTTCCCGTATAGAAAATATGGTCGAAGCGTTGTTGCAGCAGTTGGGTGGTCTCCGCAATTCCCCCTTCGACAACGCGGATACAGGAGGTATCCAGATATTGTCCGATGAGTTGTGCGAGAAGAGAGGAAGTAGCGGGAGCAAGTTCGGAGGGTTTGACGATCGCGCAATTGCCCGCGGCGATCGCACCGAGCAGAGGACTCAGGATGAGTTGAAAAGGATAGTTCCACGGCCCGATGATGAGAACCAACCCCAACGGTTCAGGCTGGATATAGCTTTTGGCAGGCTGAAGAGCGACTGGGCTATTGACCTTACGTTTTCGGGTCCAGAGACGCAGGCGACGAATGGCATACTTGGCTTCGGATCGCAAAAAGGTCAATTCGGCGCCGAGGCTTTCGAGAAAAGGCTTTCCCACGTCCGCATGCAGAGCATCGGTAATCTCCCGTTCATGTTGACCCACGAGATGATCGATCGCGCTGAGTTGTTGGATGCGCCACGAGATCGGTCGTGACCGTCCCGCACCAAACGAAGTGCGAAGCGTGCCGATGAGGGTGGTGTAATCGGGAGAGGATGTAGAATCGTGCATGTTTTCACCAAACGATTCACAACAAGAAAAACCGTCGAGGAAGATAGCTCTTGGCGTGGGGAGGGCAAGTGAGTAAACGTGAAAAAGAGACGATACCAGTATTTCGATCGCAACGCGTATCGGCAGGCATGCATGAGGTAGATGGCCTATTCGCGCATTCGATCCGCGGAATCGGATTCATCTTCGGCGTCAGGCAAGGGGGCAGCGAATTTTTCTCGGGGCAATAGATCACCCGTCACATGAGAATATTCTTCGAGAAGGTGTCGATAACCGATGGCGTCTTGTTTGGAGTCGAAGGGACCGACTCGAACGGCGTACCACACGCCCTTGGCGGTGTTGATGGTTCGCAAGGCAGCGGGATGACCTTGTCGAGAAAGCCGTCGAACGAGCGTTTGAGCTTGTTTTTCCGAGCGAACAGAAGCGAGTTGGATCTGATATTCGCCCCGCGCGCGAGGAATGACTTCGGTTTTCATCGGTTCGGCTTTGACGAAATCGAGACGAGCTTTTTCGGCGTCCATTCTTGATTCGTAGGGACCAAGACGAACGACGTGCCACCATCCCGCGCTGGGTCCACCGTAAGCCATCGCCTGAGCGTCATGCCCTCGTTTGCGAAGCTTGGCTGCAAGACGTTCGGCGTTTTCACGAAGAGGCAAGGAGGCCAATTGGATCCAAAACTTCCCTTCGCTCACGGTAGCCGATTTCGGCTTCTGCTCTCGGGCTTCATCTTCTTCCGAAGCTATTTCTTCGCTTTCCTCCCCCTCGTTCAGGGCTTGTTCTCCACCCGTTGAGCCTTGTTCTTGCGCAAGATCGTCTTGCGCCTCTCGTGCTTCCTCCGCGACCATTCCGCTGCGCGACGGGTCGTGGGCGGCAGTTGCCGAAGAAACGGCTGGCGTGGGTAATGGTTCCCCATGTCGAGGAACGAGAGCTTGAAGGGCGTGGGGAGATGAGCGTTGGGGCTCTGGCCGTTGGGCATAGACGATCCCCCAAACGGCGATGGGAGCCGCAAGAATCGCCGGAATCCATAACCACTTCAGGCGACGATACCGAGGCGGTGGGGGGGGAGCGGCAATGGGGGCGAGGGTGTCGTGGGTCGTCACGGGGCCAAGTGTGACATTCTCCTAAAGAAATAGGCAAATTGTCTGCGTTGGGCAAAGGACTCCGCATCAGGCTCTTGAATCGCTCAACTCATCGGCGTATGGTGCGAATGGGTTTGGTCTATGTTGGCTGGGGGACCCACGCGATGATGCGCGGATCGTGTTGACAGCCACTGCAAATGAGGGGATAGGATGGGCGTCGAGATGGGCTCAGTGGGGGCTCACTCCCGGGTTCAATCGTGTCCGGCTGGCTACCGTTCGCGATGAAATGACGAACGTGCATGGGCGAGTAAAGGAGACCAACATGGCAACGTTGCAAGAGAAACTTCAGGAGCTCATTCCCCAATGGCGCACCGAGCGTGCCAAAATCCTCAAAGAATACGGTGATAAGGAGCTCTCGAAGGCGACCGTGACGATGGCGTTCGGTGGCATGCGCGGCATCAAAGGCATGATCTGCGACACCTCGGTGGTGGAACCGGATAAAGGCCTGATTATCCGTGGCTATCCACTGCTCGACATCATGGACCTATGGCCCGAGCAAACCTTCTGCCTGCTCTTGACCGGAAAAATCTACGATCTCGACGATCCGATCATCAAAAACTACCAAAAAGAGATGGACCGAAGGTCCCAGATCCCGCAATACGTCTACGATGTCCTCGAGGCCATGCCCCGGGACAGCCATCCCATGTGCATGTTGAACACGGGCATTTTGGTAATGGAAAAGGAGAGTTCCTTCCGCGCCGCCTACACCAAAGGCACGAAGAAGGAAGACTACTGGGTTTCAACGCTCGACGACTCGATGACCTTGCTTGCGAGACTGCCAGGCCTCGCGGCGGCGGTCTATCGTCTCCGCTATGAAAAAGGTGATTATATCCACTGGACTCCAGGTCTGGACTGGGGTGCTAACTATGCGAATATGCTTGGTATTTCTGACCCCACGGGCGAGTTTGCCAAGCTGATGCGCCTGTACCTGCACTTCCACTGCGACCACGAAGGCGGCAACGTTTCCGCCAACACCTGCCATACCGTCGGCTCGGCCCTCTCCGACGCTTATTACGCCGTATCTGCGGGGTTGAATGGCCTTGCGGGCCCCCTTCACGGTCTTGCCAACCAGGAATGCCTGGGCTGGGTCCTCGAACTCATGGAAAAGTTCGGCGGCACCCCCACCGAAGAGCAAATCCGCAACACCGCCTTCGAAACCCTGCGCGCCGGACAGGTCGTCCCCGGATACGGCCACGCCGTGCTTCGCGTCACCGACCCCCGCTTCACCGGCTTCAACAAATTCGGCAAACAATACCTCGCCAATGACCCCGTCTTCATGACCGTGGACCGCGTATTCAACGTCGTTCCCAAGGTCTTGGAAGAGTATTCCGCCGAACGCGTCAAGGCCGGAAAAGGCCCCATCGCCAACTTCTGGCCGAACGTCGACGCCGGCTCCGGCGCCCTGCTCTACCATTACGGCCTCACCGAATTCGAATACTATACCGTCCTGTTCTCCGTCTCCCGCGCCATGGGCATGCTGTCCCAGCTCGTCTGGAACCGCGCCGTCGGCACCGCCATCACCCGTCCCAAGTCCGTCAGCATGGAGTGGATCACGAAGAACGTGAAGTAATCCAATCTTCGTAACGTGATGTAGCAACGGCTCCTTCTTGGAGCCGTTCCTCATTTGTGGTTCCCCGCACGACCCGCTACACTCCGGCCCCCATGGCAACCTCTGACGAGGCCACTCGGTGCGTCATCGAAATCAACACGCAAAATAGCGTTGAGATCTTGGCCCGATCCCGCGAAGCCCAAGGGCTGTGGGCAGCCAAATCCGCCGTGGACCGTGCTCATCGATTGCGTTCGCTCAGCACCATCATTTTGGAACGCGCGGAACAATTCGCGCAAGCCATCCACGACGATACCGGGATGCTTATCACCGACGCTCTTGCGTTGGAAATCCTTCCCGCTGCCCGGCTCATCGATCAATGGTCGTTGCAAGCCGAATCCTTGCTCGAATCATCCCCTCTCGAATTCAATCCGCTCGTATTGCCTCGAAAATCAGCAAGAATTGAACGCGCGCCCCGGGGTGTCGTGGCCGTGTTGACCTCATCCCTATCGCCTCTGCTTTCGCCCATTCGCCATGGCCTGCCCGCGCTGCTCTCCGGCAACGCCCTATGGCTCAAACCAGATGAACGAACGCCCCGAACCACCAATCTGATCGCATCATCGTTGTCGGGATTGCTGCCCGCGGATGTGGTTTTCGTCGTCCCCGGCGGCGCGGAAGTAGGCGAATTTATAATTAAATCTGGAGTCGCGGCGGTATTTTTTTCCGGAGGGCTCGACGCGGCGAAGCGCGTTGCGGTTTGCTGTGCCCACGACTTCATCCCGTGTTTCGTCGAGGTGTTGCGAAAAACCGGGGCGGTCGTTTTGGACGACGCTTCGATCGAACGCACGGCGCGGGGGCTGGTGTGGGCGGCGTTTGCCAAAGGGGGACAAGGCGTTCATTCGCTTGGCCACGTCTTCGTTCACCAAGCTATCGCCGATTCGTTGGCGGAGCGGATCGCGACGCTTACGAAGGAGCTTCGAGCTGGAATCGACCATGCCCCCCCTCCCCTTCAGCAACGATCGCAGGCGCTTCTCACGCAGCTTTCCACCGACAACGAAGGCATCACGGTGTTGGCTGGAGGCAAATCCGATCCGGAGCAGAATGTCTTTCCGCCAACCGTAGTTCGCGTTGCGCTCGAACAGGTGTCATGGCTGCCTTCGTTCGAAAAGGCTCCCGTATTGTCCCTCGTGGTGGTCAAGGATGAAAAGCAAGCGCTGGAACTGGCGAAAAACTCGGCTCTGGGGCCGACCATCAGTGTGTGGACGCGTCATGCCGAACGGGGACAAGAAATTGCCCAAGGGCTTCGTGAAAACGTGTGGACCGTGAATCACCACGGCGTGCCGTCGCCCCTCGTGGGCATGCCTTGGTCCACGACCGAACGGACCCTCGATTTGATCGTGAGCGGGTCGTCTGATTTCGACAAGCATTCGTGTTCGAAACTCGTGCTGGTGGACCGATGCACGCGTTCGCGAGAGCTTGGTTGGTATCCGTACGATGATACGTATCAGCGGATGTTGGTGGAAACAGCCCGGCTTCAGAGCGGCGGATGGTTGGGCAGGCTGATGGCCTTGTTGCGTTTGCTTGTGTTGTATCCGAAGCGTTGGCTCTCATGAGCACTTGATACATTCGAGAAAGCTGCAGACCGCCGTCGACAACGGGCCAAGCTTGTCCTATGTGGCGCGGCATGTCCGCGTCTTCTGAACTGCTTGCGACCATGGCCGTCATCGCCGCGGGGGCGATGCTGGGTCGGTTGCAGATCCATGGCATTCGCCTCGATGTGGCGGCCATGCTTTTGCTTGGGGTTGGCGTAGCGCATTTTGGAGTCACGCTTTCTCCCGCCCTTGGCTTATTTGGTTTGCTTCTGTTTTTATACACCGTCGGCGTTCGCTCAGGTCCGGCGCTTCGCAACATGGATCGACGTGACTTTCAGCTTGCGGCCGTGGGGTTTGGGATCATCCTGGTGGCGATGGGAGGGGTGGTGTCGTTGGGTCGTTTGCTGGGGGTCCCCTTGCTCGTATCTCTCGGATCTTACGCTGGATTTTTTGGTTCCGGGGCCGCCTTGGCGTTGCTCGAAGGAGCCGCGGGGGGAGGCGGTGCGTCGGCGGCGTTCGCGGTTTCTGCTCCGATAGGTGCCGTTTTCATCATGGTGCTCGTTCAAATCTGGCTTGCCCTCTCCCAGAAACGAATCACCGGGGAACTCGACGAATGGAATCGTACGATGGCTGCCGAACAGGAGCATTCCGAATCCGCTACCCTGCTGGTCGAGCAAGATGAGGTCCTCGGCCAGTCCCTGCGCGATCTTCGTCTTGGCTGTCAGGTTCTGTGGGTCACGCGCGACAAAACAAGCATTGCCGCTTCCGCCGATACGGTATTGATGAAAAACGACGTGATCCACGTGAGTGGCTCACGGGAAGGCGTCGAAAACACGATTAAGCGCGTCGGGCGTGGTATCCCTCCCCTGCCCGCAAGCAGCGCGCAAATCGTCGTGCGCAAGTTTTTCGTCTCCAATCCGCGAGCCATCGAAAAACGTTTGGAAGACCTATTGTTACGTGAGCGTTACGGGGCGACGGTGACGAGGATTCGTCGTGCGGGGATCAATCTTCGTGCGCATCATGGTTTTCGTTTTCGCTGGGGGGACCGTATCCAGGTGAGTGTTCCGGCCGATAGGATCGACGATCTTCGTCAGTTGTTTGGCGATGATGCGCATGGTTTGGAGACATTTGCGTTTCCCCGGGCGGCGCTCGTGATTTTCGTGGGCGGTTTGCTTGGCGCGCTGCCAATCCAGCTTGGCGCGGCGGGTTCCCTGCGTTTGGGACCCGCCCTTGGGGTGCTTGTCGTTTCGTTGATCACCTCTGCCTTGCACCGAACTGGTCCCATGGTCTGGAGCCAATCCGGCCCCACCACGCGTCTGATGTCACAAATAGGATTACCTCTATTTCTCGCGCAAATCGGCAATGAATCCTATACCGGTCTCGTCCAGTCCTGGGATGAATACGGCTCTATCCTTTTCGTCCTTGCGGTCGCTCCAATTCTTTTCGTAGCCCTGTTGGTCGTGCTCGCAGGACGGCTTTTCCGTTATGGGCCGTTGACGGTGTTATCGCTTTTGCCGACGGTTGCCATGAACACGCCGGCTCTCATCAACCTGCAGGATAAGTTTCGGGAAAAAATCCCAAGTCATGTCTACGCAACGGTGTATCCTGTCGTGGCCTTGGGGCTGTTGCTCGTGATGTTCGGTCTATCGTTTTGGGTATGAGGGAGGGGATAGGAAGGCCGCTTCGTTGCCCAGAAGGTTTCCATCCTGGCAGAAACCGTACAACTATTTGTTATTACACATTTTTTATCGGTTCCGAAGAATGAGTCCCGGGAAGAAATGATGTTACGCGGTATTCTTATCGAGGAAATATCGGGATTCGGATAGGCATATTGGCGAAGCGAGACTACTTTTTGCCATATCCCTTGGTTTGCGCCTTATTGGCGATGGGCAGGCTCGTATCGGCAAGGTTGACACCTTCGTCGTCGGTCACCGTAACCTGCACTTTCCCTGTTTTATCTCCAGCCCGAAGAGTATTGTAGGCCCAGGTTCGATAGGACCATGATTTATCGACTTGCAGCTCGACTTTCGTCCTTTTCTCTCCGTTGACGGTGAATTGGACGATTATTTTTCGAGGGTTTTCTCCACGATTTCGCAAGCGGAGATGAACCCAGACGCGTTTTCCGGTTTCGGCGGTGAGGAGCACGTCGACGGGTTCCTTATTGTTCACATCGGAAGTGAAAGTCAGTTCTTGCAATTCGAGCGCGACGGTATTGAGCTGTTCCGCAACGGGGGCGGCGGAGTTGGAAGTCGAGGGGATGACGGGAGGTACGGATAATGAGGGGTTTGGCGCCTCGGGGGTGTGGGAAGAGATGGCGGAAGCGGAGGAGGCATCCTCTTTTTCGTGGCAACTAACCGCTACGGCAACCATCAGGAGCAAGGGGAAAAAACGGGTTCTCATTCGAATCCTTTGGGTGAGGAACAAACGCTCATATTTCGAATAGCATGGGTGTTCGAGTGAGAATGAATCGTGACAACCGTTTTTTTGCTTTGGCATCGAGGTGCAAAAACTCGAGTCCAACGCCGGGATAAGTGTCGGAATTCCCCTGTCGCGTCCATCGAACCACCGAGTGGACGACCAGCGGGTCGTCGCGTCCGGGAATATCCAGCGCTACGGGCACGAGTGTTCCGACGGCCCATGGGCGATAGGTGGGGACAAACACACCCAGCACTTCGTCTGCGTTCAGGCCCGCGTATAGGTTTGCCTCTGAAAATTCGCGGAGTTGCACGACGATGGGAGGGGAATCATCATGTTTTTTTCCGCCTGGGAGCTGGCGGGAAGGAAGGGGGCGCGGAGCGGGCAAAGAGTTGATTTCGGCATGCATGATGGGGCGATGGTAGGCATGGGCCAGGAAGGGCCAAATTTTTGGTTGATACGGGAGGAAAGCTTCCCTCGACGCACAGACTGGAGTCAGGAGGCGCAGCCCGGCGTCATATTGCATCGCAGGCAGCGAGGCACCGGGGGTTGGGCCGGTGGAGCTTGAACTCATCCCACGGTTCGGTAGTCCAACCTTTATATTTTTCGTGATTTTCTTTGTTTTCTGGACGGTAGGGGAGGTCGAGAAGGCATAAATATCCTACGTGCTGACCTTGCGGGCGGAAATGGGCACTGCAGTCGGGATGAAGGGGGTCCGGGCGCCCTGAAGCGGAGCATTTTTCGTGAATTGCTTGTATCAAAGGGGTCGATTGGGCAACGACTGCGACAAGCTCGACCCAGGACGATGGTCTATCGATGCCAAGTCGAGTCACTCATGTCGCAGATGCCTGGTCATTTCGCCTCGATTGGGTTCGTCCACCCTTGGCATGAGCAGTGCTTTCCTCTCGCGCCTCAACGCTTGAGGATAGACCTGAAGGAGACGTCGATGGTTACCGAGAAGTCGTTGTATATCCTTTCTTTTCTGGCAATTTCGTTAGGGATGTTCGGTTGTGGATCCGATGAGCAGTCCTCCCCTGGAGTCTCTGGTTCCGGCGGCAGTGCGGGAAATGCCAACGGTGGCTCCGGCGGGGCTGCAGTCGACGGGGGCAGCGGAGGGACTGCCAATGTCGGGGGAGCCGCCGGTATGGGAGGTAACGGTGGGACGGGCGGGGGAAACCCGCTGGAGCCGCCCGTGGAAGCCTCAAACCAAATTATCATGCGAAACCAATCCCCGCAAACGCTCACGAACTACCCATTCCAATTCGGTCGTCCCTTTCTGCAAGGCGAGATCAAGGCATTTCCTGTTGTTTACGCCAATGACACGCCCATCCCGACCCAGACGGATATCAAACAACGCTGGCCCGATGGTTCCGTCCGTTTTGCCATCGTGTCGGTCGTCATCGATGCGCTGGAGCCCAACGCCACCATGACGCTGAAATTTGGCGAACAGTCGACTAGTGACAACACGCCGTTAACCACGGCCGAGATGCTCGATCCGGTGTTCGATTTCGATGCGCAGATGGCATTGACGAGCGGTGGTCAGACAGTCAGCGCCTCTGCTCGCAAAATGCTCACGGATGGCAAGGCAATCCCCTGGGTTTCGGGCCCCATTGCCACCACCGTGATCCTCGCCGATCATTCCAAAGGCCGGGTATATGACCTTGGTTTCGACACCTACCGTTCCATACGTCCGATTTTCGAAGCGACTTTCTGGCCTCGGACCCATCAGGTTCGCATTCGCTTCATTGGGGAGAACGCGAATACCACGACGCTACAAGATGTTGCTTACGACCTTGCGTTGACTACCGGTTCCACTGCTCCCAAGTCGTTTTACACTCGTGCCAATGTGCCCCATTATTTCGGCACACGCTGGACGAAAGTCGCCTGGATCCCCACGGCTCCCGAGAGCAACGTGCTCATCGATTTCGGGCTTCCTTATCTAGCCCAAAGCCAATTCATGCCCAACTTCGACACATCCCGGACGGTTCCCGAGGAGCGGCTCGCGGCCCTGGCAGCGAGTTGGTCGGCGGCTGACAAGGAGCTTTTCGATACGGGCATGTGGACCCCTTACATGCCCACCACGGGTGGGCGTGCCGAGATCGCTCCCTACCCTTCCTGGACGAATCTTTGGCTTCGGACGGGGGACCCGCGAGCACGGGAAGCAGCGTTGGGGCAAGCCGACCTCGCTGGTTCCTGGCCTTTGCATTGGCGTGAGGGCGATGAGCAAACCAAATTCGACCGCAAAAAGACGATCCCGGGTCTGGGAATGCCCATTTCGGTCAACGCCCATCCCGACATCTGGTTTCCGGACAACAACGGGAACTATCACGGAATTTTGCCTACCCCGAGAATTTCCCCCAAAACTCCATGGGTTGCGGATGGTGCTCACCAGCCCGATCCGTTCTCACCTCAGTATATCCTCACTGGTGATCATTTCTATCTCGAACAGATCCAACTCTGGGCTGCTGCACAAACCGTGGCGTACCCCTACGGGCAATACGGTCGTGGCCTCAACGGCTACGGTGGAATTCAGGACCAGATCCGAGGCAATGGCTGGGTCATACGTAATCGCGTCAATGCCGCTTTCCTTTCCCCCGACGGAACGCCTGAAAAAACCTACTTCCACGAACTCATCGAAGACGCTTTTGCCTTGTGGGAAGGACAGCGGAACATCCAGGGCACGCCACTCGCCAATCATCCGCAATGGGCTTATGGGCACGATACGATTCCTGTGACAGCTTCGCCTTTGCACATTTTTGACCGAGGAATCGACCTGGCATCGACTTCATTGAACGGACTCGACCCCAATACGACCTCGAGAATTACGGCATTGTGGCAGCATTACTACTTTCTTATTGAACTCGGTGTGGCGCGAGACCGTGGCTTTCCTGCAGAACCGCTGCTGAAATGGCTTGCACCGGTGCTCAATGGGCAGTTCACCGATCCGGGCTACGACCCCGTTCTTTGTCGTATGTACATGACCCCCATTGCCGATGTAAGCGGCAATTACTTTCCCACGTGGGCGGACATTGCCAACGCGATTCCACAATCCACCTATGAGGCACAAAAAACGGCAGGGGGAAGCAATTACTATCCACTTTTGGCGGCAAGCGCCGCGTCCGCCACGTATTGGGAACCTGGAGGCGAGGAGGCGTGGGCATGGCTCAGCACGCACGTGCGCGCGACGAGTCAAACAGATTACGGCACCGAGTGGTTTAGTTGGGATTTGCTACCCCGCCCTGAGGGGACGAAACCTCTTCCGCCGTCCACGCCCTGAATTCTGTGGTTAGCCTCATCTTTCCTCCTCTTTTTCGGGGGTTTCTTGGGAGTTATTCGGCATTGCGGAAGCTAGATTCAGAAGCACCATCGCACGACGTCCGCGATTGCGTATCTCGCTCCCTTTGAACTACCTGCCTCCCACCGCCTCCGATTTACCACCGATAAACGCATTGTCGCCGCGTTTTCTAGAATGACCAACCAGGCAACCGGTGGCCCATCGTGGCCTGTTGCACGAAGATCGTCCCGGAGAAAGCACGGAACTGGTTATCGTAAGGCGTTTGCCCCAGGAGTAGCGAGTTGCAACTCAGGAAATGGGATCCCGGCATGTCGATTTCGGCTCCGATATCGCAAACCACGGGAGGAAGTCGTCGGCTCGATGCTCTACGGGACCCGCCCCTCTTCTCCGGCGGACTCCGCCCGAACGGAAGGGTCCGCGGTAATTGTCGTGGTTTCCCCACAGCGAAGCTGCACCGACTGCCCTTTTGCCAACCACTGCACCGACATAAGCCCTTTGGCCCCCATTTCGGAACCCACCCGAACGAATCGTTGACCACAATCCGTCAAAATCGGTGAATCGGTCGCCCCTAGAGGTTTTCCCATCACATACACCATACCCGTCGGTGGTCCTCGAACGACAAGCACGGCTTGGTCTGTTCCCGCGCTCGGCATTGACGGTTTTGAAGGCGTGGAAGGCTCAGGTACGCGATCCGAGTCGTCATTGCGCGAGGTGGGTTCCGTGGGAATCGTGGTTGGCAAGGGGGGAGGAAGGCCAGCATTCGACGAAAACGCCCCATTCGCCAACGCAAACAGCAGAATCAACAGTGTGAGAAGCACGGGGATCACCAACACGAGAACCCGCACGATTCGACGACGTTTCTGCGCGGCGTGTAGCAGGTCGAGGTCGTCATCCCCTCCTGTTTCTGCAGGTAAATAGGGGTTGGAATGGGTAAAGGCAGGAGCGGGAGTGGTGGTGCCGGACTCCGCGGCGGCATCTCCATAACCAACTGAATTTATTGCTGTAATTCGATTATCGACAACGATTTCCTCGGTCGTTGGCTCCTCCTGCCTTGCTGCTTCGAGAACCTGTTTTTCCGCAACCTCATTGGCTTCATAGGCAATGATGCTGGGCTGGGAATCGTCGGGCAGTAGATCGGGCAAAGCCGCTGGCAACGAAGGCAGGCTAGGACGGGATCCTGGGGCGCGAGGAATTGCCGTGACCGCTGCTTCCATCCTTGCGGAGATTCGCACTCGATCTGGCAAGGTAATCTGTTCGGGGCGAGAAGGTAAGGGGGGAGTGGAACCTGGACGACGGGATGGGGGGGTGGATTGAGCTTTACCCCCCGCCAATTTTTCCACTGCGGGTCCCATTCTGGCGATGGTTTCCCTCAAGACCGTTGCGCCATCGCCCGGCGGTAATCCCGCGGAAATGCAGCCTGCCACCTCTTCGCAGCGGATTCGACGCTCTTGGGGGTTGGGCATCAAACATAAGTCGAGGGCGGTGGTGACGAGGGCAGGCACATCGGGGCGAAGCACGCGCAAGGAATCCGGATGTCTCGTGGATAAAACCTTGAGCAAGTCGAATTCGGAAAGGCCTTCCGGAGTAGCCCTTTGTCCGGTGAGCAACTCCCACACGATAAGAGCCGCGGAAAAAGCATCGGCCTCCTCCGACGCAGCGCTTCCCCTCAATTGTTCGGGCGCAAGATAGCTAGGAACCCGAACGATCTCGCCAAGAGCCGTCGCTTCTTGCAACGTATCGCCATCCTGGACCGCGGAAAATCCGGTGACACGCACCCTTCCGCTCGAGGATAGCAACACGTTGGAAGGCGAGATATTTCGATGAACGACCGAGCCTGATTCCCCTTCCCCTCCGAGTCCATGAACGTGAGCCAAGGCCTCGAAAAGCGCCAACGCCACGTGCCAGGTGATACGTTCGTCGAGCACTTCCTCGTGTTCCACCAATAGTTCGAGAAATCGTTCCAGCGTCAATCCACTGAAATATTCGAGGACGAGAACGACCCTATCGCCCAATTCGAAAAAGTCGTGGAAACGAACGATGCACGGATGATCCAGGCGCATGAGCACTTTGGCTTCGCGTCCAAGCATCTCGGCCCCCCGCAAGTCCGTGCGATTGCGTTGGGCTACTTTGAGCAAACAAACCCGTTCGAACCCGCCCGGCCCACGCTGGCGAGCCAGAAACTCCTCCGCCACCCTCGTTCGGCGCAGGACTTCGGTAAGTTGGTACGCACCGATCGATCCGAGCACGCCTGAAGGTGTGGCGCTTGTCGGGGGCTCATACTCCTTTTCGCTCATCCTAGCGCTCTTTCCAACGATGCTTCGCCGTCATGGAAGCCGCGAAACGAAATTCCATAGCTGAAAGCGTGCGAACCATGCGGCCGCATCTTGGTCACACACCTGCTGAAAAATGCAAGCCCTCTTGTCGCCTGCATTCGATTATCTCTTTGCCATCGGGCATGCGCTTTCACCGTTGCCCCCCTGTATCCCATAAGTCCTTGAAAAACGGTATTATTTCTGCAGTTCCTCCGTCCGCTCCCCGCGGAGTCATTCGCGAATCCACCGCTACCGTGCTCGTAAGGCAATCCGCGTGCGCCACAAGGCCAGCGAAGCCACCATCGCCCCCCCAAACGCCAGGCCAATACCCAACACGGCCCGCGGCTCCCCTCGTCCCATCGCGCCGAGCAATTCGAGCCAGCCGAGACCATGGGGCATCGCAAATAGCCCCAACGACGTCAGAAGCAGCGCCACCGCCGCGACCTTCAACCCTATCGGAGCCTGCTGCACCCTTCCCGCTTCTCGTCCGAGATGGCTATGCGTATAGCCGAACGCACAATACACCGCCAAGCCGAGAATCAACCAGCCAATGAAGCGCCACCAGGAGGCAGGTGGCAGGTAAACCATCAAAAATAAACAAGAAATTACACCGGCGACCGGGATCAGATAGGGCCCGAAAGGAACGCGGAAAGGACGCTTTCGGTCCGGATCGGTATGACGCAAAATCGGAATCCCCAGACATACGAGCACGAACGCGAATAGCGTACCGATATTCGTCAGATCCACCATCTCGTCGATACTCGCGAAGGCCGCTACCGTTCCCACCACCAGCCCCGTCAGAATCGTCGTTACATGAGGGGTTTTGAAACGGGGATGAACCCGCGCGAACGATGGGGGCAACAGACCATCCCTGGCCATGGAAAAGAAGATTCGCGGCTGCCCGAGTTGGAAAACCAACAGCACTGCCGTATGGGCGATGACGCTTCCGAACGCGACGATGCCCGAGGCCCAGGTGGCCTGGGGAGCCACGTGATCGAGCGCCATGGTGAGCGGCTCGGCTTGCTCGGTTGCCAGCCGTTGCACAAGCTCCGGAAACGGCATCATCCCGGTAAATACGGCCGCGACAACCACGTACAAAAGCGTGCAAATGGTCAGCGAAGCGATGATGCCGATGGGCAAATCCCGGCTTGGATTGCGCGTTTCTTCCGCGACCGTCGAGACCGCATCGAAACCGATATAGGCAAAAAATACGACGGCCGCCCCGGCCAGGGTTCCTCCCCATCCCCTGGGCTGAAACGGTTGCCAGTTCTGAACGATCTTGTCCGAAGGCACGAAATACAAGGCAACCCCGATGAAAAACAACAACACCACGATCTTGATCACGACCATGCCCGCGTTGAATCGCGCGGATTCCCGGATGCCCCAGACGAGCACCATGGTGATGACGGCCACGATGAGAAAAGCGAGAAGATTGAATACGATGGGGATGCCCAAAACGTGGGGAGCGCTTTCGAGGAGCCCCGGGATGTGCGCGGCCGTCCTCGCATCCGTCGCCAGCCAGGCGGGAACCTGAATGCCGAAGGCCACTTCGAGAAGAGTTCGAAAGTAATTCGCCCAGCTTATCGCCACCGCCACATTGCCCACTGCATACTCGATGATCAAGTCCCAGCCGATGACCCACGCCACGAGTTCTCCCAACGTGGCATACGAATAGGTGTAGGCCGATCCAGCAATGGGCACGAGGGATGCCAGCTCCGCATAGCAAACAGCGGTAAGCGCGGCGACGATGCCCGTGATCACGAACGAGAGCATGAGCGAGGGGCCAGCCCCCGGCCGTGCTGCATCTCCCGCCGCTGCCGTGCCGATCGTGGCAAAAATCCCTGCTCCAATGATCGCCCCCATTCCCAACAGGGTCACGTGCAACGCACCCAACGACCGCTTGAGCGAATGGTTCTCGTCGTTCGTGACCGCCAATATCTTTTCCAAGCCCTTTCGACGGAACAGATCGCTTTTCAAGCAGCACCTCCGCTGGCATCTATCTCACGGGAAGCGAAGCGGCGTCATGCATCAAATGGAAAAATGTGTAGGACCTATCACCAGCATGGATGTTGTTACGGCGCATTTTCCCGCGTTACGCACGAACCCGAACTGCCGAAGCGCAAGCCTGTCGCAACAGCCGTGGTCATGGCTCTCTCAAGTCGTGCGCCTTTTATGGTTGCCACGCTTAGCCATCCAATCCCGTGACGCAGGCTCTCGCCACAGCCACAACCGCGTTTGGGAAGATCGACCACGCGCATCCCTGTAAGGATACCCGCATTCATTCGTTTCTTTCCTACATCCCTCGGGCCTATCATGCTCGGGCCGAAGCCTCTGAATCCTTTGAGGAGCACCATCATGTATCGCTTATCGAAACGCGTTCTTCCCTTGATCGTTGCCACGATCGTTACCGCTTGCGGTCCCCAACCCCCACAGTCCTCCGTCCCCCGCTCTTCCCCACAACCGGAGCCAGCACCATCGTCGGTGGTCTTACCCCCCACCGAACCGGTTGCGCCCGATTCCCCAACCGCGGATTCCACCGGTGATACGATGACCAAACTCGCGACATCGATCAATCGTCTGGCGTTCGACCTATTCCCCAAGCTTTCTCGTGCGCAGCCGGGCAACCTCGTGTTTTCTCCCGCGAGCATTTCGTTTGCGTTATCCATGACGTGGGGAGGCGCGGACGGGCAGACCGCCAAGGAAATGCAACAGGTCCTGCATTTTGAGTCCTCCAGTTCCGAAGTGATGGAGGCAAGTGGGAAGCTGATTGCAGCGCTGACCGACCGATCTCGGCCCATTACCTTTCGTGTGGCCAACCAGCTATTCGGGGAGAAAACGTATCCCTTCGAGCCTTCCTTCCTTTCGCAAACCGCCCGTGCTTTTGGCGCTCCCATGCAACAGGTCAACTTCAAAACGGCGCACGAACCCACGCGACGGCTCATCAACGAATGGGTGGAGCAACAAACGGAAAACCGAATTCAAAACCTAATTCCCAATCGCGGCGTCGATTCGGAGACACGTCTTGTGTTGGTCAACGCCGTCTACTTTCTCGGCGATTGGGCCGCGCCCTTCGACAAACAACGCACCCAGCCCAATCCGTTTCATCTTTCGCCTTCGAATACCATCTCCGTGCCCACCATGAGCCGCACGGGTTCGTACCGAATCGCCTCCAAAGACGGTGTTACCGCTCTCGAACTTCCCTACGAAGGCAACGACCTATCCATGATCATCGTTCTTCCCGACGCGGTCGACGGGCTCGATGCCGCGCTATCATCGATGGACGAAACGCGTTGGCGCGAACTCACGAACGGGCTTTCGCATGAATCCGTATGGGTATCGATCCCCTCCTTCAAACTCGAACCCAGCGCTCCGATGCGACTGAGTACGCCGTTGCGCGAACTGGGTATGCGCACCGCTTTCGATCGCCGCAACGCGAATTTTTCGAAAATCGCCAATCCTCCGAACCCTCAGGACCGACTCTATATCTCCGAGGTTTTCCACAAAGGATTCATCCGCACGGACGAAAAAGGAACAGAAGCAGCCGCCGCAACTGCCGTAACCATGGCTCGAACCGCATCCGCCATTTTGCGTCCGCGCGCGTTCAAAGCCGACCATCCCTTCGTCTTCGTCGTCCGAGACAACGAAACCAACCTCATCTTATTCCTGGGAATCGTCGCCGACCCTTCCAAGACATGACTGCCCGGAACTAATACAAGTCTATGATATTCAACATATTTTTCTCCTGTGACATGGCCATGACATGGCCCATGCGATAATGGCAGGATGTCGAGCGACACACGGGCGATTGGCGAGACGATGCGTGATTGGCTGCGATTTACGGTCATTGCGCTCACGCCCGCGCTTGCCATGGGATGGATCGGATTGCGCGCTTTGCAGGGCCAGGAAGATGCTACCCGTCGTGAAATCCAGGTGACCATCGAGGCCATGGCCAAACGCATGGTCATGGAATCACAAACCATGACACGCGCTGGCTCGAACCGTCTTCGCGATAGCTCCTTGCCGACCGATCCGGTTTTGCTCGAAAACGCGTTACGATCGATCACGCCCGCGATCGCGGACGCGGTCGTGCTCTCCTCCGAGGGAGAACTGCTCATTCCTGCCCGAAAAGCCATTACTTCCGAGCCCAAGGGAATCGCTCCCCCTCGTTGTGGGACCATGGCAGATGAACTCGCGCGATCTCGATCGTCGCCGTCCCATGGGGGGCTTCGCGATGACTTCATGCATCAGTGTCAGGAATATCGAAGCGTCACGGGGCGTTGGGTCTGGCCGCTCATCGCGATGGAGTCTTTCACGCCCGAGCACGCCGATGGTCTGGCCTCGTGGATGGAAAGCCATGCTTCCTCGATGCGCCCCTCCGAACGGGAGGCAACGATGCGGGCAAGCCTCGCATTGCCTACCCTCACGGGACCGGCCCGAAAACGCGTCCTGACAGCATTATCAGCGGATTCGACCAACCATGAGGCGGTTCGTGCGGTATTGCCGGACCCCAACCCCAGGCCGGTTCTTCATGATGGCGCCACGACGCCAGAAATCATCGAATGGAATTCGGATGCATCGATTGGCTATTTGAAAACGATATCCACGGGAATGCGCGCTGGTTTCGTCATCCACGCGGCATCCGTTCGTCGGGCGATGGCCCACGGTTGGTCGACGGGATCCGCGGATTATCGCGTGGATCTCATCGAGACTCCCGCCGAGATGGATCGCGACACCACTCCTTTCAAGAGCGTTTCTTGGATCACCCCTTCCCTCGGTGTGCAGGTATCCTTGGCAGATCCTCTGTTGATCGATCGGCGCACGTCTCGAGCACGCATTGTATTGGCGGGGGTTGGGGTTGGTGCGATGGTCGTTGCGTTCGTGCTTGCGGCATTTTTGTTTGCGCGGATGCGGGCGGCCAGAAAACTCAGTTCTTTGCGCGCCGGATTCGTATCGACCGTATCCCATGAGCTTCGGACGCCCCTGGCATCGCTTCGTATGTTATCGGAATTATTAGAAGAAAACCGAGTGCCGGAGGATGAGAAGGCTGAAGTTCATGCTGCCCTTTCGCGAGAAGCGAAGCGACTGGGAGAGACGGTGGACCGCTTGCTCGGATTCAGCCGGATGAGCGCCGGAAGGTATTCCATCGTGCGAAAAGAGGGTTTGGTATTCGAACCGATCCATCAATCCGTGATGGCATTTCGAGATCGGCATCCGGACTTGGCCGTCGAAGTCGAAGTGGAAAGGGACATGAAGGCGCAATTCGATGACAATCATCTGCGTCTGGCCTTGGATAATCTTCTGGAAAACGCGGCAAAATACGCTCCTTCCGGCACACCCTATCGGGTGGTAGCCCGTGAGCAAAACGCGTGGATCGTCATCGACGTCATCGATCGCGGCCCAGGTATCCGACGATCGGATGTGAAACGTATTTTCGAGCCATTCGTTCGCGGCGACGATCGATTGAGCAGCGCGGTTCAGGGCAGCGGTATCGGATTGTCCCTTGTGCGACAGGTTGCACAAGCCCATCACGGTCATGCGGAAGTCATGAGCGAACCCGGAAAAGGGGCCACTTTTCGGATTCGATTCCCAAGGAGCGAATCATGATACAACCACCGACGAGACAAGAGACCGTGCTTGTCATCGAAGACGATCCCACGCTGCGGATGGGGTTGCGCGCCACGTTGCGTTCCGAGGGATTTCGGGTGATTGTGGCCAACGACGGACCTTCTGGACTGGAAGCGGCCTTATCCGAACGACCGGATCTCGTATTGCTCGATGTGATGCTTCCCGGCATGAATGGGTTCGAGGTACTGGAAACCATTCGTCAGCGCAATGCGGATCTACCGATTCTGATGCTAACCGCAAAGGGACAGGAAGAAGATCGCGTTCGTGGACTTCGATTGGGGGCGGACGATTATATCGTTAAACCTTTTGGGATAGCTGAATTGATCGCGCGCGTCGAAGCGAATTTGCGACGGATCCGCCGTGAAGAAGCACAATCCGCCACGGTTCGGATAGGTGATGTGACCATTGATTTATCTTCGCATCGAGCGCAACGCGATGGCCAGGCGATCACGCTCACGGCGCTCGAAGTCCGGCTTCTTCGGTATTTTTTGTCAAGAGATGGACGTGTGCTGTCGCGTCAGCAGATCCTCGATGCGGTATGGGGAGCGGATTATTACGGCACGGATCGGACCGTAGATAATTTCATCAATCGTCTTCGCGGGATCATCGAACCGAACGCAAAAACGCCTCGTTTTCTCGTTACCGTACGGGGCGCGGGCTATCGCTTTTCTCTTACGGGAAAGTGAATCATGCCCACCGCGATCGTCATAATTCCTGGCAATGATTCATGGCAAAGGGCTGCATCGGGTTTGTCACGCCGTGACAAATCCGTGACATGGCAGGGACAATTCCAAGACATCGGCGATCCAGGATGCAGGGTGAAGGGCCACTTCGGCCCCCCAACCTGGAGGAAAAATTGATGAACCCGACCCATACCCGCATCGCCCGAACGTTTCGTTTTGCATCCCCTCTGCTCGCGATCCTTGCCGGATTTGGTTGCAACCAGGATGCTCCCACCGAGATCGACAATGCCCAAGTGTCGACCGAGCTGGTCGCACAACCCCAGGCCGTCACGGCTCGTCTCGAAGACGCCATTCGTCAAGTGGAGACGGGAAAAAACCTGGATGGCGCGCGAAAATCACTGGAAGCCCTGTTGCAGGATCCATCGCTTACGGCTTCGGCGAAAGACGATGCGCGTCTGGCGCTGAGCCGCGCCTTGGAATTGCAAGGGGACCGAGAAGGGGCCATCGTGCAAGTCGAGACTCTGCTGGGCTCCCATCCTGGTTCCAAGCATTTCGAAAGCCGTTCCACGGCGGAACGTCGCCTCAGCAAGCTGTTGAACAATGACGATCGTGAGCCGCGTCAACCCACGCGTGAAGAGCAAGTGGCCCCGATGGCCGGTGTGCTATCCAAGTTTTTCCCTCCTGCCGCGAATGGCTCTTACTCCGTTCGCATCTTGGTTTTTGGCCGTCCTCCAGAAAGCAGTGAAACGTTAGGAACATTCAACATCGCAGGAGCGATTCGTCGCGCTGCGGAAGACGCCTGCCCGCTATGCGAAAACAAAGTGCGGATGGACAATACCCATTCAGGGTTTTCCTCATGGACGTCCTTGCCCATGGTCCTTGCCGCCTCGTCTTCTGACAATCCTTCTTTGGCCGACTCGCTGACGGTCTTTTATTTCGATCTGGAACAGCTTCGAGTCCCTGGACGCTACGATCGGTATCTTCCGCTGGCCGCGGACCAAATCGCCTCCTATCTGCATCCGGAGCAAGGGGTAGTTGTCGCCAAGTTACGTGAAAACGCGCCTCCCATCATCGTGATCGCGGCTCCGCGCTGGGGGCTATTATCCGAGGTGGAACGAGCATTTTCCGAAATGACAGAACTCCCCACGGAACCCAAACCCATTGCGCTCACCCATGGCTTGCGCTCTTCGGAGATACGCAACACGATTCGCGCGGCGTATCCCTCGTTGCGCCAATGTTACGAAAAACACTTGGAAAAATCGCCTGAAGCCGCTGGCAAGTTCATCGTGGGATTTGAAATCGACGATCGCGGCGCGGTCGGTATGGCTCGCATGGAACCCAACTCCACCTTGACGGATGCCGAGCTGCAACAATGCTTTCTCGGCGTCGTTCGCGGGCTCTCTTTCCCTGCCGTGGGAGGGAAAACGACCGTCACGTATCCCATCGAATTGCGACCCAATCGCGCTACGAACTAACCATATACGGATAGTTTGACTTCCTCAGCCTTGGCCTCGATGTTTTGCCTGGTGGTGCTTGGCAAAGCGTTTGACAAGGAGATGAGCCTTGGGCTCACGAGCCGGTCTGGGCGTTCCTTTTCCCTTGAAATATTGGGGATCGAAGCGCGAAATACGGATATGAGGATCTCGTGGATCGGGTTTTCGAACGTGCTGAAGGAACGCCTCCACGACCTGGGCCTGCACTTCGAAGGTGGAAAACGCTTCCCCGATTCGGATAGCCCCCACCTGCGAGCCCTGAATCCGGCCTCGCCTGCAGACCATGGCCAGCAATCGTCGCGCGTCCGCCCCTGCGCGAGCCCCGTAATTGATGCGAAACGGAAGCCAGGAATCGCGATCCGCATGCTCTTTCGATAGCATTCGCTTGTGGCGTTCCACCACGACCGTCTCCACCTTGCGTGGTTCCGATGGCCCCCCGTGATGCGCTCTTTTTAGCAGTTCCCGAACCAACGGGACCGGGTCCCGGGCTTCGCGCAAAAGACGCTCCGCCAGCGCGTGAAGTCTATCGGGTTCGGGCTCCGAATCCGGATCGTCGTGCGCGTGCAGGGCATCTTGCAAGGATGCCAAGAGCCGCTCGTCCGCGGCTTTCCAAACCTGCTCTTCGGTGGGAACGGCGGTCCATCGGACATGCACTTTCGCACGGGAAAACATGCGCGTAACCGCTTCTTCGGCCGCGGGAGGAACGAGGATGATGCTATGGCCTTTCTTACCCGCTCGGCCCGTTCGTCCGGAACGATGGGTCAGCGCTTCCGCATCTCCCGGCGGATCGGCATGAATCACCCGACTCACATCGGCGATATCCAAACCTCTTGCCGCCACATCCGTGGCCACCAACACCTTGATGATACCGGACCGGAAGGCTTCGAGCGTTCGCGTTCGCTCGGCTTGTTCCAGGTCTCCGCTGATGGGGCGCGCCAAAAAGCCTGCTTCCGCGAGTTGTTGCGCAAGGGTTGCGGCGTCGGCGCGCGTGCGTACGAACACCAGGGTTCGCTCTTCGGGCTGCAGAAGCAGCACATTGACCAGGGCCGCGAATCGATCGGAAGGCCGCACCCGATGCGCCGAAAACGAAATATCCGTATTGATTTCGCCAGGTTCCGCACCGAAGACCGTCCGTGAATCGACTTGATACCGCTTGGCAAGCGCCTGGGCATCCGGCGGAAATGTCGCGGAAGCCATGTGCATTCGCCTCCCCGGCGCCGCTCGATCCACGATCGCCTCCAGATCCTCGCGAAACCCCATATCCAGCATCTGATCGGCTTCGTCGAGAACCACACTTCGAACATGAGACATATCGATGAACCCCCGTTCGATATGATCCCGAAGCCTTCCGGGAGTCCCGATGATGATGGAGGGCTCCATCCGAAGCGCGCGCATTTGCTGGGGATAGCTGGCTCCCCCCGTAATGGTGCAGCAAGAATGACCGGAGGGTCGAAGCAGCCAGGTCAATTCTTTCGTGAGTTGGGCGGCGAGTTCGCGTGTGGGCGCCACCACGAGAGCCACCGGCATGGCCCCTCGCTCATTGCGCGGAATTGGCTCATGAGGCTCGTCGGAGAGGATATCGCGCGCAATGACGAAACCAAGCGCAATCGTTTTTCCCGAGCCGGTCTGGGAACAAAGGCGCAGGTCGTGGCCGACCGTATCGGGTTCGAGCACCGCGCGTTGAATGGGGGTCAGAGATGTGAAGCCACGGCGCGCAAGCGCGCCCGACAACGGTGGTGGGAGATCCTCGAAGGATAATTCGGTTTGCATGATGGAAGGCACGGAACCTAGCAGACTCAAGACAAAGCGCCAGGCGCATCGTTCGAATCCCATTTTGCGTATTTTCCCGCCCCCGCGGCCAGCGAGGGCGCTATCATTCTCGGAGCATGACGTATCAAAGCCGTGTTTTTGCCTTGGCCATGACCGTGGGTATCACGCTCTGCCTCAGCTCTTGCGGAACGGAAAGCGGCGGCGTTGCTAGCAATTCCGACTCCACGGATAGTGGCGCGGAGGGAGCGTCGGATTCCGGTGGAGTCGACGCGGAATCTGGTGTTGCAGACGGGTCGGCGGGAACCGGTGGCTCAGCGGGTGTTGGAGGTTCCGCGGGCGTTGGGGGAACGAGTGGGGAAGCAGGAGCAGCAGGCAAAGGTGGAGCCGCCGGCGCGGGAGGCATCGGTGGTTCCGGGGGAGCAGCGGGTTCGGCGGGAACCGGGGGTTCCGCGGGAACAGCAGGCAGCGGAGGGACCGCAGGGGCGGGGGGCACCGGGGGTTCGGGCGGTTCAGGAGGGAACGGGCTGCCCTATCCAACAAGAAATGCCTATAAAATCAAGGGTTTACAACCCGATTTCTGGCCAAACCCCGACGAAATCTCCGGCAACAACACCGGGGGCGTCGCCATGAATCTCGTATGGGCCCATTGGGAACCGAGCAAGAAAGCCCCCCCTTGCGCTAGCAACGAAGAGGAGTTCGACGGCCACTGCTTCGTCGTCAATTCCAAGGTGGATAAAGCCATTGCGGATTGGACCGCCCGCGGACTCGTCGTCACGGCGGTCGTATATGGAGTGCCCGCGTGGGCGAGGATTTCATCGGGCTGCTCCCCGGTATCCCCGGGGTTCGAAATCTTCTGTGCACCAAAAAACGCCAATGATTACGGACGCTTCACGGGTATGCTGGCGCGTCGTTACAACGGTCTTCACGGACACGGGCGCATCGCGGACTTCGTCATCCACAACGAAGTCAACGCCAACGATTGGTTCGATATTGGCTGCGGGCAAGGAAAGCCATGCGATCCCAAAGCGTGGATGGACACGTATGCGGCCAATTACAACGCGGCTTACGATGCCGTGAAGGCCGAGCAAACCGAAGCCAAGATCTTGATCTCGTTGGAGCATCATTTCGGCTCGAGTTATGATGCTCCAGCCGCGAATAACCCGCTTTTATCCGGGCAGACCATGCTGACGGGGCTGGCTTCACGGGTTGGCTCCCGCGCCTGGCGGGTGGCGTATCACCCCTACCCTCCGAACCTCCTGGCTCCTGCTTTTGGGCCCGATGATTGGCCTCGCGTGACGTATGGAAATCTGGGGACGCTCGCGGGATGGCTTCGAAAAACCTTTCCCAACACGCCCAGCGCCTGGGAAATCCAGCTTACGGAAAGCGGCGTGAACTCCTTGGCGCCGCAGTCCAGTCAAGCCGCCCAGGCCGATGGGGTCTGCCGGTCGTTGCGCAACGTGCTCGGAACCCCCGGAATCGAAAGCTATATCTACCATCGCATGACCGATCATCCCGCGGAAACGGCTGCGGGACTTGGCCTCGGACTTCACGATGACAAAGGCCATGCCAAAGAAGCCTGGGCAGTCTGGGCCCTCGCGAATCGAAACGACCTCAATCCTCCCAAGCTATCTTGCGGCTTCGAACACCTCCCGTACACGCGTCTGACGCGCTCCTATCATTCCAGCCGCGGCCATTGGGCCTCTTCGCGCATCGCCCCGTCGGGATTCAAAACCGAACAGTCATGGCGTCTGCTGCGAGCCCCCAAAGCCGGAACCAAGATGCTGTACGAATGCCTGGTCGGTAGCCACAATATGTTGTCGACCTCCGTCAATTGCGAAAACCAGCATCCGATGGGCCCCGTGGGCTATATTTACGAAACCAAGCAGAGCGGGACCGTTGCGTTGCATCGCTGCCGAATTGGAGCCGGTTCGGATCATTTCGTGTCCACGGACCCAGGATGCGAAGGACAGAAGTTCGAACAATTGCTTGGATATGTGCTTCCGTAAGGCATGGGGCCAGTCCATTCATCCCCTTGCTCCATGGTTCGCCCAAAAATAGCCCAGCCTTCCCCCTGGTAGCGTCTGACGATGAGCGTGGCCACGACGGCCCTTTAGGATGGTTTGGCATACGGATGCAGGCCAGCCGCTTGCGAAACAACGGCTGATTCCCGTTTTGAGCGTTCTGAACGAGGCGAGGCCAAGGCCCCCTCCACCCCCGCACGGGAACCAACGCCTAAAAACACGGTCGCGCCTCTTCGAATCGACCTCAGCTTCTGGGTATGGCTTGCCCATTTGCTGATATGGTTCTTTGCAAACATGCGCGACCCCACCCGTTTCGAACGGCTTCTGCTCGGTCTGCCAGAGGATCTGGCGGCACGAGTGCGAGCCCTCTTGCCATCGACTCATTTCGAGGCGGCCCATGCTCATCTTCAGCGATTCGCTGCGGCCATGCGCATTGGTTCGCTGGCCACCGGAACGTGGCGAGGCCAGGACATTTCCGGCGAAGACATCCATATCCATGTCCAGGCCGAATCCGTCGCCTTCGAAGATGCCACCGTGCAGCTTCATGTCAAAGTCGGCCTCGGCTTCCAGGTCCCCAGTTTGCGAAAGCCCAAAGTCTACAAACTCGGGCCTGTCGAGGAAAGCGTTTCCACCCCGAAATTGCCTCGCATCGATATCTCTTCCCTCGCCGGAGGCCTGTCCACGACGTTCACCTTGTCGAGCGTGGAAGCCGATGAAGTGATCGCGGACGTCGCTCCCATTGCCAACGCCAACGCGGGGACCATCGTGGTGGAAGACATCGACCTGCAGGAGTTGTCGATACCGCAAGGTCCTTCCGCAAGCTTGCAGCTCGATCATGCCAAGGTCGAGCGCGCCGTTCTTCGAGAAGCGTCGGTAGCCAACTGCAAAACGGCCCGCGCGGGTCTTGCCGAGCCCCTCACAGCGTCGGATGTCGTCGTGAAAGGCGCAAGGATCGTCAACGGTCGAGCCACCGCCTCCGGTCAGGACTTGGACCTTGGATTCGAGGTCCAACTGCCCGCGTTGACCATCAAAACCTTTCCTTCGATGCCCGCCGCCATCGATCGTCTCGTGACGCGTCTTTCGGTAAGAATCGAACCCAAGGTTGTTTTTCAGGTTGGAAAATTGAAATTGGAAGGGATGACGTTGACGACACGCGTGGGCACGCTGCGCGTGAAAGCCTTGTCGGTTCCCTTGCAAATGCATGAATTGACGATGGAAGACCTTCACGTGCAAGAAGCGAAGGCCGAAGGGCTAGAGATTCATACCCGTGATGAGGCCCAGGAGGCGGACGACGCGAAGGGCCTCTTACCTTCCCAAGAGGAATAAATATACAATAATTTCAACTAGATACACCGTAGTTTATGGTGTTTTTTCCAGCGCATAAGAAGATGGCGGACGAAGTGGGGCAGAACGAAGTGCTGTCCGATGAGCTGTCTGCCTGAGGCTAGGATTTGGGCTTGGGACGCGGGGCTCGAATCGCTGGTCGTGGGACTTTGGAAGGTTGCGGCTTGGGGGTGGTGGAAGCGGTGCCGCTTTTGGGTGTGGATGGGAGTTCGTTGTCGACCCTGGTGGGTTCATCATCCCACGAAGAAGGGGCGACTTGGGAGGAGGAACTCAAGGGCGCGGGCGGTTCGGAAGGGGGATGGTGTTCGAGCCAGGGCGCATCCATCATCACTTCGGTGACATCCGAAAAGCTCGAGCGCGAGGCAGGGCGTTTGAAGCGGAGTTGTTCGGGCCGTACGAAAGGTTGCGTGACGGTTTCGCTATCGATATTTTCTACCATGCCCAGGGAGATGGGGGGCTGGGGTTCGGCTTCGTGAAACACAGGAATCTCGAGGGAATCATTGGATTCGAAGGGACGATGGGCAGGGGATTGGATGGCCTGCGCGATTCTTTCGACTTCTTCGGGGCGGGGTCCTTCGGCAATGGCGGCTCTCAATTCCCAGAGCGCGGCGAGAAAACTGCGTGCGTTGGGATAGCGTTCCCGTCTGTCTTTTGCCATGGCGCGTTGCACGGCGGCAGCGAAACCGGCGGGGATGGCGGGGCGAATATGGCGTGGATCCGGCGGCGGGCTCGACAGCACCTGCACCATCAACGCATTATAGTTCGTGGCGTGATACGGGCGATGGCCGGTGAGCATTTCGTAGAGCAGCACGCCGCAGGCGTACAGATCCACGCGATGATCGAGTTTTTCTCCTCGCGCTTGTTCAGGCGCCATATAAAACGGCGTTCCTACGACCATCCCCGTGCGTGTCAGAGACAATTCCGCGTTTTCGTCGAGGGACTTGGCAATTCCAAAATCCAGCAGCTTGACCGCCGTAATCCCTTGAATTCGATCGGTGAGAAAAACGTTATCGGGTTTGATGTCCCGATGGACGATTTTCTTTTCGTGCGCCGCTTCGAGAGCCGACAGGGTTTGTGTCAAGATATTGAGCACTTGAGAAAACGGCAGCGCGCCATCGTCTCGGATGCAATCCGCCAGCGATCGACCCGTCAGTAATTCCATGACGAGAAAAGGTCGTCCATCTGGAAGCTGTCCGACATCCGACACCGTGCAGATATTGGGATGCCCGATGCTTCCCGCGGCCTTGGCTTCCCGGTGATAACGGGTCACCGCGGAAGGATGGGACAAAAGGTCGGCGTTGAGGGTTTTCAAGGCCACCGGTTGACCGTTCGTGGTGTCCAGCGCTTGAAAAATCAGTCCACTTCCGCCCTTGCCAATGAGTTCACCAATCTGGTAGCGCTCTTCGACCCATGTTCCCGGTGCAAGCAGCCCATAGATGAAATCCGCATCGCTCATTCAGTCACGTCCTTGATCCACGGTGCCGCGACGAACGGGATTTGACGGCTCCTCAGGGCAGATCATCAAGGCAACCATACGCAACCCCGCGCGTGTCGTCTAGCTTTCTCGATAGCCACAACACCGAAGTCCAACCGCAAACGGGCAGCCCTGCTGGGCTCGTGGAAGGAAACGTGGTTGCAGCCCCAAGCCACTTGAGTCTACCCATGGTTTATCCGTCCAAGCGAGGCCACCATCGTGACGCATCCGTATCGCCAAGACTTTTTCGTGTCATGGGAAGAACTGCATCGGGATACACGAATCCTTTGCCAGGCCCTGCTCGATCAGCAAACCGACTGGCACGGCATTGTGGCCATCACCCGAGGCGGCCTGATTCCAGCAGCCATCGTGGCCAGAGAACTGGATATTCGTCTGGTCGATACAGTCTGTGTGGTCAGCTACGCGGGGCGAGAAGGTCGGGAGCAAACGGATGAAGTACGCGTATTAAAACAGGTTTCCGGAGATGGGACGGGGTTGTTGTTGATCGATGATCTGGTGGATACGGGTCAGACGGCATCGGTGATCCGAACCATGCTTCCCAAGGCGTTTTTCGCCACGGTGTACGCCAAACCCGATGGTCGATCGCAGGTCGATCTTTGTGTTCGGGAAGTGACCCAGGATACGTGGATCCGCTTTCCTTGGGATATGGCGCTGGATTTTGCGGTTCCTTTGGTGGAGCGGGTGCGTCAAAAATAGCCATTGCATGGATGAAACGGCTCCCACGACGGGATGTCGTGATAGGATGGCAGGATGGGTACCGAACTTGTGTTGTGCTCACAATGCGGACGCCACATACGCAACAGCGAAGAAACGTGTCCGTTTTGTTCTTCCCCTCGGGTGGCGATGCATACGGGTATGCTCGCCGCGGCGGTGACAGCCGTGATGATGGGGGGATGCGGTCCCGGTCCCGTCGCTGTTTACGGCCCTCCTCCGCAATCCGCGAACCCGCCGACCAGCGAGCAGCAGCGGCCCTCCCCTTCCGACCAAGACAACCAAGGCAACGCTGACCAGGATGGCGATCGCCCCGAATACCTAGAACCTCCTGTCGCGGTCTATGGTCCTCCACCCGACTCGGATCCTTGATTTCGACGGGTGAAACACAACGGCTCCCGACGTTTTCAGGGCTTTTCCACACCAGCCATGATGTCGTGCGCAATCCTCCCAACGTTGGATGAAGGCTGAGCATGCAAGGGCAAGACGAGGAAGAGACAGTCACGCCCAAGCGTTCTCGAATCCAACGGCTGCTCGCCGCATGTTTCGAGGCTATCCGAATACGGATAGTTGGGTTCTGCCGTCCGCGTTCGTGGGGACAACGCCACGCGTGGATGCTTGCGTTTTTCGCGCTCGCCTGTCTTTCCCTTGGTCTGATATGGCTGCCCCCCCTGCCACCGTTCGTCGATTCCCCCTCTGTCGCCTACTCGGGTATGGTGCTGCACGCATTGCAAAAGGGCGATCCTTTCTTTTCGTCGTGGTACGAAGCGCGTCCCGGTGCCGTCAGTCATCTCGCGTTCTATCGTCTATTTGGGCTCCTGCTCAATGTCTTATCCCCCGTACATGCCATCAAACTGACGGTCAGCGTTGTCGTGCTGGCGCTGCCCCTTGGCATGCGCTCGTTGCTTCGCGCGATGGGGCGAAGCGAATGGCTTTGCCTTGCGGGATTTGCGCTGGCTTTCAACCTCCAACTCGCCATGGGATACTTGCCATTTTTGCTGGCGATTCCCTTGCTGCCCCTGTGTTTGGCGTGGGTCGAAAACAATGCAAAGGGTATGCGATGGTGGCGCGTGGTGGCGTTGATCCTCACCCTTTCGGTTTCGCCATTCTTCCATCTGTTGATCACACCCGTGCTATTTGCTTGCGTTGGGCTCTGGGTGGTGTTGAGTCAGCATTCCTTTCGTCGCGTGGCGTATCACGGGGCAGCGATGACGGTGGCTTTCGCGGCCGTGATCTGGCTCGTCCCAAAACCTCGAACCCCTCTTCCTGCCCACGTTTCTCAAGCCATGGGAACGCTCTCTCTCAGTGAGCATCTCGATCATTTCGACGGTGATTTCCTGAATTGGACAATCAATGGCTGGGATGCGTTATCGACGCCACTTTTTTTCGCTGCGGTGATCGCAACGATATCCTTGACGAGCGTGATTGGCAGACCGACGGAATCGCAAAGTCTGTGGCGAAGGTTTTGCGAGTATCGCGCGGAAATCATGGCGGCATTGATGTTTGCGGGATATATGGCCTCCCCGACCAGCGTTCATTATCCCTGGGTAGCATGGTCCATCGATACGAGACTGACCGTATTCGTCGGCATGTTCCTCGTGATGGTGCCACGCGCGGTGCCAGCCACGATGCGTCAAGCTCTACGTATGGCCCCAATTTTGGTGTTTTCCTTCTTTCATCTTTTCAGTTTGGTGGGACCTTTTCGTGCTTTTGCCCACGCCACACGAGGATTGGTCGAGGTGTCTCACTCCATACCCTCCCATTCGATCGTATTGCCGGTATTTTCCCACGAATATATGCAAGATGCGAAACGTTGGCGCTTCCATGGCTTCCACGGCTTTATCAACCAGCACTTGGTGCGATGGAGCGCCGTGCTTTCCACGAGCTTGCAACCCTATTCTTTCTGCGATCTGCCCTTCCATCCGTTGATATGCACGCAACAACTTCCCATGCCGGGAGCCCGTAACCCCATGCCAGGGTTGAGCGCCCATGCCAAAAACTATGAATACGTGGTGATGTTGACCAACCAGCCGGACAAGCAACGAGAACACCTTCGCCTGATCGAAAAACAAGGGTTTGAAAAAATGAGCGAAAGCGGCGACTGGACCTTATGGAAACGAAAAACGGAGGCGAACCAAACGAAAACCGAAAAATAGCGTTGCGCAAAACGCAAGTCATTCCTGCAGGGCTTATCCCACGCTCCCTTCCAAAAGAACCGCGGGCGCATGAAAATCCGATAGATCCGACCCACGTTTCTCGAGCCCCTCAGCCAGGGCACCGTCACGCCCTCACACGTCGTCGGCATCGAATAATAGCGGTGCCCGCATCTTACAAAATTGCCTGATCGCCTTCATATCCGCAGGTTCCACCTCGGTGAATTCCACACCGATTCCAGGAACGTTCTCGTCTCCAGCGGCTTCTCGTATCCACCGCACAACCCCTTTGGCCCACACCAAATGCCCCCCTGGCAGCACCAACGACAACGCCACCGGCGCACCAATCGGTTTTCGTTGATACGTTGCGATAAAAACCCCGCCGACGCTCAAATCCATCGACAATCCGGCATAAAACTGAGACTCACTGACCAAACCCACATCGGCTTCGAGCAAAACCCGATCCGCTTGCCGTCGTTCCAGCGCAACTTCCGCTTGCGGTGCGAGAACTTCCGGTGCTTTGTTGCTTGCCCCACGACGTCGCGACAAGGCAATAGGAACCATCGAGTCGTTGTTTTCCGCTCGTCGTTCGGTTGCTTTATGGGATGCTTCGCGCAGCCGATCTTGCTCTTGCCAATCCTGGCCTTTGGCGGCGGAAAATACGATCGCCAGGGCAGAAGCCACCGCCTCCGCGCATTCCACCGGAAAAGACCCCGCCATTTCCGGCGCTTGAAGCGCGGACAACGCTGTCCGAAGATGGTCCCGAGCACGGACCGCTCCCGCAAGGCAGTCGAAATCCGACTTCGATTCGTGTTCCAATTCGAAAAGCACGCCCGAAGCCTCCGCCACTTGCTCGGTGGCTCGCGCGAGTCGAAGCTTAACGTTGGAATCCGCCTCGGACGACACCTCTTGTAGCATCCGCAGTGTGGAACTGAGCATTTTTCGCGCACGAGCCGCCGAGTTCCGGACAACCGAACTTCTACTCTCCGGTTCAGAAGAATACTGCTTATTTTCCATGTTTTTCACACCTATACACGAACAACGATACCATACGATTCAACTATAGCCCAGCCTCCCCTCGCTGAATCCGCTTCAAAATATTTCTCTTTGCTTGGAAGAACCGGGGGTTATTCATCGAATCCACGCTGCCCCCTCGCGGGCGACGATACGACTCCCATCGCAAGGGTCAATCGAGAAATTGCACCTGCACAACGCAATTTACACCCAGATCCAGGTTAGATACCCATGCTAGAAAAACTACCCAGGGCCAAACCTAGCCCCTCGGAACCAGCTCGATCCATCGAATTGCTGTTTCTCCTTCGCGATTTCCTGTATGACACCCAAATATCCTCTCGTCATGCAACCTCCACCCACAGCCCAAATCGATTGGACCCTGCTCGGAGCCGTCGCCCTGGGTGCCCTGCTCAGCTCGATGACCGCTAGCGTCATCAACGTGGCGCTTCCCGATATCGCCCGTGAGTTTCACGTCGACCCATCAAGAATCGCTTGGGTCGTCCTCGCCTTTTTGCTCACCGTCACCGTGCTGCTTCTGCTCGCCGGACGATTGGGAGATATGATCGGGCCGGGGAGAGTGTATCTACTTGGATTTACAGTATTTGGTATTGCTTCCCTCGGCTCGGCCCTCGCCCCCACCGAGCTTATGCTCGTGGCTTCGAGAGCCGCACAAGCCATCGGCTCCGCCATGGTCATGGCCACTGCCCCCGCCTTGCTCACCCAATCCGCCCCTGCCCACCGTCGCGGCTTCACCCTCGGCTTCATGTCCACAGCCGTCTATGTCGGCCTGGCCATCGGCCCCCCGGTAGGCGGCGAACTCGTCCGATGGCTCGGTTGGCGATCCGTTTTTTTCTCTATGGCCATCGTTTCCGCTATCGTTCTTTCCGTCGCATTTCGAATCGTTCCTCGTTCCCCCGTGGTGAAACAACGCCATAGGTTCGACCCTGTCGGAGCGATTCTCATCGGCGTAGGAACCCTATCTTTCCTGCTCGCTTGTACCCGGGGGCCGGATTGGGGCTGGTTTCATCCCGCCACGATAGGGCTTACGGTCACTGCCGTGGCCTTGCTGCCGGTATTCGTGCTCTTCGAGCTTCGGCATCCCGCGCCTACGCTGGACCCCCGCCTATTTCGGTCCGTGGTGTTTTCTTCCGCCGCACTGGCCGCGGTGTTGAACTATATTACGGTATTTCTAGCGTTATACTTACTGCCTTTTGCGTTACGGGACGGTCAGCAGATGCCTCCTTCGATGGTGGGTCGAGTGCTGGCCGCCCAGGCTGCGGGAATGGCGCTATTCACTTTCACGTCGGGATGGCTTTCGGACAAGCTGGGCCCGCGAGGACTCGCCGCTGGAGGAATGCTCGTCACGGCGGTGGGAATGCTTGGCCTGTCGCTGAGCTGGCCGACCACGGGGGTGACCACGCCGATGTTCTGGCTTTTCATTTGCGGCGCGGGCACCGGTGTCTTCATTTCCCCCAATTCAAGCGCCTTGATGGGCTCAGCCCCCGCATCCCAACAAGGTAGCGCAGGCGGCGTCATGGCCCTCGCCAGGACCCTGGGCATGGCGTTGGGCGTAGCCGTAGCCTCAGGTATCTTCGCCACCGCCTTCCCCGAAGGCCATGTCGAAGGCTGGCCCGAAAGCGCCAACAGTGTCGTTCGGCTCGGTTTGCAAATCAGCGCGGCCTGCTCCACCATCGCCGCCCTCGTTTCCTTTTTCGGATACGGCCGCTCGGACCCCCTCGCGCACCCCCTCGAATCCCCCGCTCCCACGCCTGAACCCATGGTTCCGGGAAACATAAAAACCAAGTAATTACAAATAGTTATACCAAATCCGACGTTCGCATTCTCGCCTCAATAGCCCACTTGGCCTGCGAGCATGCATCCACGAGCCTCCACGGTGCCCCGAGCGTCCCGTCGACGCCACAAAGACTCACGCCCGCCGGATGATTCCCACCGCTCTATCCCCAATCTCCTCGAGATGGGTGATGGTATCCAACACCGCGAGGCATTGCGCCCGCTGAGCCCCCTCCTGTTCCATTTTCTGCACGTATTTTCCGCGGAGTTTTCGACGGGTAGAATCGATCCTATCCTCGATCTCCTCGCCCACGGTGATACTTCCCGAACCGGATATGAAAGCGCTTACGTGTTCGAGGGAGCGGTCCACTTGTTCATAAAGACGGTGGGTGTCTTCGATGGCTTCCTCCGAAAACGGTGTTCCCGCGGAATGAATGCGTCGCGCGATGCGCACGATGACGGCACAATGGTCTCCAATGCGTTCGAGTCGGTGGGTGTTTTGCACCAGGTCCGAGAGCTTTCGTGAGGTAGCTTCCGAAACAGGCATTTGGCCGAGAGCCGCCAGATACGACAGGACTTCCTGTTCGAGTTGGTCGACCTCTCTTTCGATCCCCAGCGTTTTTTCGACCATTTTTCCGAGGTCATCGTGGGGATGGGCGACGATATAAAAGGCGTCTTTGAGCATATTTCGAACCAACGAGATCATATGCTGCATGGCCTTGCTCACCTGAACCACGTTGATTTCGGCGCTTCCGATGCGCGAAGGGTCGAGGAATCGGGCACGGGCGGGTGCTTCGTCATCGGTTTCAGGAACGATTCGGGTGACGAGGCGCTCGAGTTGACGAACGAAAGGCAGCATGATCGCGGTATTGGTGACATTGAATAGCGTGTGGGCAGCGGCCAGATGCGTGGAGACGACGCCAGCGGCCAAAGCCAATGCCGCCGGATCGCCCTGAATGGTATTGAAGTCCACGGTAGGGTCTCCGGGCACGAGCCAATCCACCATGGGAAGCCAATAGATGTTCATGAGAGCGACCGCCCATATGACACCAAAGACGTTGAAAAACAGGTGAGCAAGGGCTGCCCGCTTGGCCACCGGAGGCGCTCCAATAGCGGCAAGATTGGCGGTTGCCGTCGTGCCGATGTTTTCGCCAAGAACCAACGCTGCCGCCGCGGAATAGGGAAGCCATCCCATGGCCGCAAGCGTCAAGGTCATGGTCATGGTCGCCGAGCTGGACTGAAGAATCGCCGTAATGACCGTCCCAAACAGCACGAATGCGAGGGTCGACCACAGTCCTCCCCCCGAAAAGTGCTTGAGCCAGGCAAGTTGTTCGGGGTTCGAGATGGTGGGGATCGAATCCTTCATCAACGATAGGCCGAGAAATAAGATACCGAAACCGACGAGCACCTCGCCCCAGAGCTTGATTTTTACGTGTTTCATGAAGCTCATGAACACGCCGAAGGCAATCGCGGGCAGGGCAAAAAGCGTGATTTCCATCTTGAAGCCGACCAACGCCACGATCCACCCGGTCACCGTGGTGCCGATATTGGCGCCCATGATGACGGAAATGGCTTGGGTGAGCGTAAACAAGCCGGCCGAAACGAAGCTGACGACAATGACGGTGGTGGCCGAACTGGATTGCAGTACCCCCGTGACCGCAAGACCCGTGAGCACACCGCTGAACCGGTTCGAAGTCATTTTGGCCAACAATGACTTGAGACGCTCGCCCGCCACCTTCTGCAAAGCTTCGGAAATGAGCTTCATCCCCAGAAGGAAAACGCCGAGGGAACCAAGCACCGTGAGAATCAGGGCGACGATCGAAATGGCTGCCTCCACATCCAAGCCCTCATGGCAATTCGCAAAGAAAAGCAGCGAGGGGTGGAAGGGGCCTCATCGGCCCAGAAAAGCGCTCATCGTGTACCACAGCCGCTCGGAAGGCCAATGGGAAAACAGCTTGCATCGGTCGATTTTTCAGCGTGGTATCGCCGAGGAAAAGAGCTTCATTCAGCCCGAAACAGCTACTTTCTTGCCCTTGCCCATGATTCGATTGCTGATCCACACATAAAGCGCAAACCCCACGAGCAAGGTCGGTATCAAATAGATGAGGTTGGCGCCGATCTGGTCTTTTCCCTTATGAACGAGGTCCGCATAGCTCATCGAAGCCGTATGGGCGCCGATGGTATAGCCAACGACGGTCAATATCGTTACCCAGAATCCCGCCCCCAAACCCGTCCACAGCGTAAATGGGCCCAATTTCATGTTCGAAAGTCCTGCCGGAATCGAAATGAGCTGACGAATTGCCGGAAGCAACCGGCATACGAACGTCGCCCCAGGGCCGTATTGCCGGAAGATTTCCTGCGCTCGCTCAAGTTTGTCCTTCGGCAAAAAGAAATACTTACCGTAACGCTCGAGCACAGGATATCCGAGCCATTTCGCCAAGTAATAGTTGATATACGCACCGGCAAGCGAACCTATCGTTCCCGCGGCGATGGCAACGATGGCGTCGAGCACGGGACTTCCAAACGTCAATCCTCCCCGGGCTGCCAAAAATCCAGCCGGTATCATCACCACTTCGCTCGGAAATGGAATGAACGAGCTTTCGATGGTCATGAAAAAAAATACCAAGAAAAAACCCCAAACGGGCGCGTAATTCGCCAACGTCTCGATATGAGAAATCAAAGTTTCGGTCATGCGGCGGGGGCTAGCACATCCCCTTCACCCTGTCGATCCCGATCTTCGCCAAGACAAGCAAGCGGCATAACCCAAAACGCCCATGACCAGTAACACCGTTCCGTCATCGAGCATCAAGCCACATTCAAGCCCGGCCAAACCCAGATTCGCGGCATGGACTCTCCTGGCCTTGATGTTTCTAGCCCAAGCGCCAGCCCGTACCCAACCCCCCAACAAGATGAGCCTCATCCAGCCAAAACCCATCGAATGCATGGGCAGCATCCAACATTGTTTCGCCATACCGTACGCAAAGCCTGTTTCCCGTATTCCCGCTGGGTCATACGCCGGTTCGATAGGGGCTGGATGATTCCGGTCGGTGCTCCCCTTGCTCACTCGGAAGGGGCATGAGCCCCACTCACCCGAGAGATCCGCTCGCGAGCTTTGAGTTCCTGTTTTTTGCTGGCGAAGAACGTGTACATCACAGGAATTACGAATAAAGTCAATAACATAGACACGGTTAGACCACCGATGACGGCCTTCGCCATGCCTGACCAGGCCGCAGCCCCTTCCCCAATCCCCAGCGCAAGCGGAAGCATCGCCAACACCGTCGTTGCACTCGTGAGAATGATGGGACGCAACCGAATTCGCGATGCTATCGCAATGGCTTCCAGCCTTCCCTTGCCTTCGTCGCGAAGTTGATTGGCCGCATCGATCATCACGATGCCATTGTTGACCACGATGCCCGCCAGCATGATGACTCCCACCAACGAGGAGATATTCATGACGCTGCGGGTAACGGTGAACATCAACACCACGCCGATGGCGGCGAGAGGAACGGCAAAAATGATGATGAAGGGTTGGCGGAAAGACTCGAATTGGCTCGCCATGACGATGTACACGAGCAACACGGAGACGAGCAGCGCCCAGCCCAGATACCGAAACGAAGTGAGGAAGTCTTCCGCCGAACCGCCTATCTCGTAGCTAAAACCAGGCGGCCAAGGATAATTTTTGAGGTATTCGTCCACACGGCCGATTGTTCCACCCAGGTCCTTTTTTTGATTTTTCCCCTTCGAATCCACCCAATCGTCGTGCAGATAGATTTTCAACGTGGTGATGCGCTCTTGATCGAGACGGGTAATATCGACGGGGCCGAGACCGATGTCGACGCTGGCGATATTGTCCAGGGGGACGACCTGGCCGCTCGGCGTGGCGATCGGCATTTTCCGTAATTCATCGACATCACGACGATGCGCTTTGGCGTAACGAACGACGATATCGTATTCATCACCCCCTTCGGCGTAGCGGCCTGCGGTACGACCCATGAAGTAGGTGGAAATGACGTTACCGACAGCGGCGGCGGAGATGCCTAGCTCGGCCATTTTGAGCCGGTCGAATCGCACACGCACCTCGGGTTTCTGGTCGTCCATGGAGAAGACGACTTCCGCGAGATCGGGCATGGTTTTGAGTTTCTCCACGAGGTCGAGTCCTAGATTTCTCGACATATCGAGGTCATGCCCCCGAATCTCCACCGCGATATCGCCATCGCCCATCAGGTTGAACGGCATGGAAACCGTGGGTTTGATGCCTGGAATCCCTCGCAAATCCTCACGTACCTCGGCTTCGTACTGCGCTTGCGACTTCGTCCGTTGGTCCGGTTTCACGAGCGGAACACGCAATAGGCCGGCATGAACGCCTTTGGAGAAAATCGAAACGAAGCCTTTTCCTACACCCACATCGAGAGCCACGAGCTTTCTGGCATCCTCGGGAATGATTTTTTTGACGTGTTCTTCCGCTTCTTTGACCATCTTGTAGGTCTGCTGAAGGTTGTTGCCAATCGGTGTTTCGATGGTGACAAAGAGCAACGATTGGTCATCCTTGGGAACGAACTCCGTCGGCATGGCCGCGGCCAACAATGCGGTGATTGCCAACGCGCCCACCAAACCCACCAACGTAACCCATCGATGCGCCAGCACCCAATCCAAGGCGCGACCGTAATGGTGTTGGACACGCCGCAACGGATCATTTTTAGCAGCTTTTTCCAGCAAACGAGTGGCCCGCTCCGTACCCAAAAGTCTCGAACTCGCAAGCGGAATGAACGTCAAGGCAACGACCAGGGAAACCATCAACGAAAAACAGATGGTGATGCTCATGTCTTGGAACAACACCCCCGCGATTCCCGGAACGAAAAGCACCGGAACGAATACCGCCACCGTGGTCAAGGTGGAGGCGGTCACCGCCAAACTCACCCCTTTGGCACCGTGAATGGCAGCATCCCAGGCGTTCATCCCCTCCTGTCGGAGACGGAAAATATTTTCGAGCACCACGATGGCGTTGTCGACGAGCATACCGATGGCCAGCGCCAATCCGGCCATCGATAGCGTGTTGAGCGTCATATTGGCTCGATCCATGATGGAAAAGGTAGCCACCACGGATAAGGGAATGGCGGAAGCGACAATCAAAGAGCTTCGCATGTTGCGCAGGAAGACGAGCAGGACGAGAAAGGTGATTCCCACGCCCAACAGTCCCGTGGAGGATAGGTTCCCGAGCGATTCATTGATGAAATCCGCCTGGTTGAAGATGACCTTGAAGTTCAGCTCGGCGGCTACCGAGCGGCTGAGATTGGGCAACGCCTCGATGACTCCCTCGGCGGCGCGAACCGTATTGGCGCCAGACTGCTTTCGAACGAGCAGCCACACCGTAGGTTCCCCATCCACCTCCAACACTCGCTGGCTTTCATAAAACGTGTCCACCACCCGAGCGACTTCTTTGAGCCGGATCGGCACGGGCCCCGTGTCCGTCGGCTTCATTCCGACCACGACTTCCCCGATCTGTTCGACGTTGCTGTATTTTCCCTCGGTTTGGATGGTAAAATCGAGGGTTCCCTGTTCCAGCGCGCCACCAGGAATCTGCGAATTTTCCCGGTAAACCGCGCCGATGACGTTGTTGACGTCCAAACCGAAAGCCGCGATTTTCGTGGGATCGAGTTCCACATGCACTTCTCGCTCGAGCCCTCCAGCCACCTCGGCAGAAGCAATGCCTGGCAAGCGCGCAATCCTCGGTTCCAAGTCGTTTTCCGCGATCCGTCGTAACTCATCCAACGGATACGGGCCCGTGACCATCAACATCACCACCGGCTGAAGCGATGGATCGAACGCAAAAACAATCGAGTCATCGGCGTCTTGCGGAAGCAAGGCCTCAATCATTTCAAGCTTTCGACGCACATCCGTTTCCGCCTGATCCATATCCTTTCCCCAGTCGAACTTGACCTCGACCAGGGATACCCCCTGTTTGGAAGTGGAACGGATCTCCTCGACGTCTTTGACCGCGGCCACGGCGCCTTCGATGGGTCGTGTGACGAGCGTTTCGATGTCTTCTGGGCTTGCTCCCGTGTAGTTGGTGATGACCACCACGGAAGGCAGCGTGATGTCGGGATAAAGGTCGAGTTGGAGACGAGAAAGAGAAAACAGGCCAAAGCCCACGATGACGAGGAAAACCATCGTGAACGTGACACCACGGCGAACGGCAAGGTCGGATAGGTTCATCGGTATGCCTCGCTCACGCCTATTCGGATTTCGCGTCGACAATTTCGACACGTTGGCCATCGCGAAGACCGTGTTGTCCCCGCACGATGATTCGGTCTCCTTCGGCGAGGCCGTCGAGCACCTGGTAAAGTGAGCCTTTTCTCGCTCCACAATGAACGACCCGCTGGCGCGCTATGCCTTCCCCATCGACAACCATTGCCTTTCTCACAATCTGCCCGGGTTGCTGTTGGCTGAGAAGCTCATTGTCGAGCAGCAAGGCCGGTTCGGGGACGACCAGCACGGCCTTTCGCTCCGCCACGACAATCTCGGCTCTCCCGAACATGCCTGGTTTCAATGGCCTCTGTCCGGTTTTCGGATCCAATGCGTTATCCAAGGTAATTTCGACCCCGTTGGTGCGCGTGGCAGGATCGAGATACGGCAGCACGCGGGTTGCTTTGCCGGGAAATTCACGGCCAGGATAGGCATCCATCGTCAACACCACGTCCTGACCCACACGGACTTTGGGAACATCCGTTTCCACAAGACGGATATCGACTTTCAGCCGGTCCACGCCAAGCACGCGGCATAAGGGAATCTGCGGCGCCGCCATATCACCCCGCTCGAGCATCTTGCCCGCCACGACTCCATCGATGGGAGAGGTGATATAGGCATTGCCCGCAGTGACCGCGAGCTGGCCGCGGGCCGCATCGAGGGAACGTCGCTGCGCTTTTAGGGTTTTGTACTGGGTTTCAAGACGGTCGAAGGCGGAGGTGGCGACGGCTCCCGCATCCAACAGGCCTCGGGTTCGGTCCAGTTCGGATTCGATATTCGCAAGCTGTGCGTCGACACCGTCAATTTGTGCCGCCATGTTGGCCAGCCCTTTGTCCATACCGTCTCGACGAATTAATGCGATACGCTGTCCACGCTTGACTTCGTCGCCATCCTCGAGGGGAAAATCCAAAATGATATCCGGAATCGTGGAAATAATTCTCACCTCGTTATGCGCTCGCAACGTGGCTGGATAACTGATGGCATCCACGATATCGGCGCGTCCAAGCTTCTCGACACGTACTGGCTTGGGCTTTTCTCCTTCGTTGACGGCGGATGCTTTCTTGCAACCCAGAGCCATGACAACGATCGCGAGAGCCATCCAGGGAAAAACAAGCCGAATAGAAAGCCATGTTGGAGATTTCATCACATCAATTCCTTGGAGCTGACCCTAAAGCCACACTCTTGGAAAAGGAACTTGCCAAGGCCATGAAAACGAAGGTGTCGAAGCCCTACCACCGCGGAGCACGACACGCCAGAGCGTATTATGACTATCCTGGGAAAGCATCGACAGGACAGATAGCTCGTCCATGCACCCCAACTTCTCGATTCGCCTGCCAAACGCGTGCGAAATCAATCCACCCCACAAACACACACCACCCCGGAGCTTCCCCACACAGAAAACGGATGAACCCGCACCCAACCTCATGACTCGATGAACCATTCACCGAATCGTCACCCACACCCCATCACGCTCGATATCACAATGAAGATGCGTGCGGTGAGCCCCATCGTAGTTCGGTGTCAGGATATGGTGAAATACGCCTTTTCGAGCCACATCGCAGACGATATTCCTAAATAATACCGACCTCGGCGTCGGCTCCGCCATCGACGCTTCCGGCCCACATGACGGCTCCCCCAACGTGCCGCCATAATCATGCTCTACCCATAACACCGTCCCATCACGCAACGTCAATCGGTCGATGTCAATCGCGAGAGCATGGGCGTGCTGACTCGAACGCCAGCCATTTTTCCCACGAAATCTCGCACCCGGACGATAGGTGTTGCCGAAATGCACCTCCGTCACACCATGCTTCGACAGCACCTCGGCCATCCCCTCGAGCGCGACAATCAGCCGACAATCCATGATGCTATGCTTGCTTTTTTCATCGGGACCGCGAAAACTCACACCGTGCAAAGGCCCTTCGAGACGCATCGGCAGCGCGACCCCTCTGGCATAACCTATTGTTTTTACTGGTAATTTATTCAGCCTGACCCGCTGCCGACACTCCCGCGGCGAAAGACGTGCCGTCGCCCTGGCCGGCGCGTCCCGACGATCCATCGGCGCCAACGGCTCTTGGTATGGTTCCGGTACGGCTGCCTTTTGCTCCCCCGCATCCGTTGTGTCTGCCGTATCCGCTGCATCTATTAGTTCTTCTCCAGCCGTTTCATAGGCAGCCTCCAATCCCCCCTCCCCCCCCTCCTGCCCATGACCCGCATCTGCCAGCGTTGACACCTGAAATGCCTCCGGTGTCGTCCGACGAGGCGCTGCCACCGGTTCGACCGCACAACCGGCTGTCACCATCAAGCACGCCCAGCCGATTCGAAAATCTTCGTGCAGCCTCATACCCGTCCAGTCACGGGCATTCGCCTTCGCCGCCGGGACCAAAGCCACGCCATCATCATTACCCCAAGGCTCCCCCAAGGCTTCGTCGGCGTTCCCACCATGCGGCAAGAACAACCGTCGTCATCCTGCTCGCCGTCCTGAGGATGCGCCCCGGCTTCTGGCTGTCCGGTCGCATCCGTAGCGGCGTCGGCAACGCCCGCTTCCACGGGAAAATCGGGCTCATCCTGTGCATCCGACGCTCCATCCGGCTCGGTCGCCGCATCCTCGGCCGCATCCGTTCCAGCATCCGGCTCTTCCGTATCGACGCATCGTCCGGTGGAGAGTTCACAGACGATATGCTCCCAGCCCGGCTCGGTGCCGCGGCATTGCGAGTCTTTATCGCATTTTTTGTAGCATGTGCCCGCGCGCGGCCCCGCCTGCTCACAGACATAATGCTGACGACAATCCCCGTCGAACGAGCAGGCTTTGTAACAAAACGACCCATTCATCGTGGCAATGCACTTGCCCTTGTTTTCACAATGGGCATTCACGCTGCAGGCGTGCGTGCAATACCCATCCGGAAAGCCCATCCCCTCGGAAAGGCACAACCCCTGCGCCCCTTTGCACTCGTCCGAGGTGCAAGGCGAACCGGGAAGACCATCCGTATCGAGCTTGCAATATCCTTTCACCGGATCGCATATTTCGTCCGCGGGACAATCGGTCGACGATTCACACTTACGTAAGCAAACCCCAAGACCTTCATCGGTGCATACGGTATCCGATTGCGGACAGGGATTGTCCTTGTTGCAATACGGCGCACATCGTCCCACGAGGCACATCGACCCATCGGGACAAGGCATATCGACACAGGAATAGGTACATGCGCCGCGCACTTTGCCGGCGGAGGGGCATAACCAATGGTTTTCAGGCCCACATTCGGAAGCCTCCGCACAGAGCAACCCCACGTTCGATGATTCGGAACATCCTTCGTCCACGAAGCCATCGCAGTTTTCATCGAGATGCACCTGGCAATCATCGGCAGCCTGCGGAGCATCGCACGCCGGATCGTGTTGTCCTTTTAGGGATAGTATCGCCCGAAGAGCGTTTACCCGCCCGTGGCCGTAGAGCACACTGAAGCCCTGGGCATCCCAAAAGCCCCTGTCCGCATCGACCTTATCGGCTGTTTCGTTGAGAATCTCCCTGACCCGGGCCGCCGTAACCTCCGGATCGAGGGAAAACATCAAGGCCGCAATACCACTGACCACCGGAGCCGCCGCGGACGTGCCTCCAAACGCCGAGGTATAGTCTTTCGCTAGGTCGCCCGCGCCAACAATGTCCAGCGAGATGATGGAAGGGGTGATAGCCTCGTCGTTGGTCGGCGCGGAAATATCCAAAAACTCGCCGAAATTCGAATAGGAGGAACGCCGGTCCCGATGATTCGAGGCTGCAATGCCCATGACATTGGGCTCGCCCGTTCGAAGATGCCCCAGGTATTTCGTATCGGCGTTTTCATTGCCCGCCGCATAAACGACCAGCACGCCTCGTCCCCCCCTGCCCTGCCCCGCATACTTGATGCCCTGCAACTCCCCTTGCGAAACCGGAATGAGATACGTTCCGGATACCGAGGGCCCCCAAGAGTTGTTGATCACCGAAGCTCCCGCGTCCACCGCATGCTTGAACCCCCGCAGAATCATCATATCCGTGAGAAAAATACCGCTGTCGATGAGCCGCACGGGAACGATCCGGCACGAAGGGCAAACTCCCACCATCCCTTTGCCATCGATGGGCGCCGCAATGATTCCCGCCACCGACGTACCATGCCCCGCCATCATGTCTTGAGACAAGGGGGGCGGCTCGGCCGAAGGCTTGTTCGTAATGGCGTTATAGGGCTGCTCACACTTGCCCGCCAACTCCGGATGGGTGCAATCCGTCCCCGAATCGAGCACCCCCACGAGCGTCGTCGAAACCCCCGTGGTCCATTCCCACGCTTCCGACACACGCGCATCGGCGAAAGCAACCCCTTCGAGGGGCGCCTGGGAGCCCGCCCGCGTCACGTTATCCCCCGTATTTCTCAGGGACCATTGCTTTGCGAAGTACGGATCCGAAGGGATAAGACGCGGAAAAGACTTTTTCATCAGTTCCGGGACCGCGTGGTACCCCGCGGCCAACAGATCCCGTATCAACGCATCCATCGAAAACGAGAGCATGGGAACACCCACCGCAATACCGTCGAAAGCATCTTCGTAATCCACGAGATGAAGCCCGATTCCCGAAAGAATTCCCTGGGCTTTGGCGGCTCCGGTTCCTTTGGGCAGGTATACCCACACCCGGCCCGTCGACACTTGCAACCCATCCCCTTCGAAATAGACAGGCCCTATGCCTTTTACCCCCGGCAGATTTTGAAGGTACGCCTCCGCTGCCCGAAGCTCTGGCGGATCGATACGTTGCCGTATCACAGGCTCGAGCGTCACCACGAGCGCTTCATTGTGAGCGGAAATGGACCGGATGCGGAGGGTGGCGTTGTCGAACGCTCGACGCAGCTCCGCCTGGGACGGCGCACCGAACACTGCGATTTTATTATTATTTCTAAGATATGGGACGGACTCCCTCCCCCGTTGCTGCGCCTCTGGGGTCAGGGAATCCGCGGCTTGGACGGCATTGACGCTGAACAACGCGGCAATCACGGAACTGGTGAGAGCGAATCGGTGGCGCATGACAACCTCCAGGGTTCTTCCCTGCAGATAGCGGAGATGCCCCGCCTCCGAAAGAGAGAAACGTTCGCTCACACCGAAGCGACCATCTGCACCTTCAACCCTTGCGTAGCCATCACACGAGATCCGACCGCGTGCCGCGTCACCAACAACGCCTCCACCCCGCCAAGGGATTCGAACAGACGGATTGCCTCCGATGCCCCCAGCACACAAGCGGCCGTCGCAAACGCATCTGCTTTCATCGCACTATCAGCCACTACCGTCGCACTCACGACCTCGCTCACGGGCCGACCCGTGCGCGGATCGAGAATATGCGCTATCGAACGCCCCTCCAATTCGAACGTTTGCTCCGAAGTCCCGCTGGTGGCCACCGCTCGATCGCCCGACAACTCCAGACGTGCCAGCAATCGCTCCGGATGATAAGGATGGCGCACGCCCACCTGCCAGGGCGTACCGTCGGGCTGCGAACCCACACTGCGAATATCCCCGCCCATATTGACGAGGCCGACCATATTGGCCCGTTGGAACGTTTCAGCGGCACGGTCCGCGGCATAACCTTTGCCAATCCCTCCTAAATCCAGGCTCATCCCCTCGGCACGGAAAGCAACGTTTCCGTCGGAACCATCGACCTTCGCCATGCCCGTTTTTTCGAGAACCGAACGGATTTCCAGCGAATTGGGCCATCGCGTCGGACGCCCCCCGCGGAATCCCCAGGTGCGCATCAGCGGCCCGACCGTGGGGTCGAAAGCGCCATCGGTGATCCGGTGGTAGATGTTGCATTGGTCGAGCACGAAGGTCAGATCTTCCGACACCCGCTGGTGGTCTAAAGCGGCGTTTTTATTGATGATTGACAGCTCGCTATCGGGAGAAAAGACGGTCATTCGCCGCTCGAGTTCGGCGATGGTTGCGACGGCATTTTGCACGACGGAGCCAAGGGCGCCGGCAAGGGTGAGGTCGACAAAGGTGCCCATGGCGGCAAAACGCGCGGTTTGAAGGGAAGGATCGGTAGGAAGCCATCGGAGCCAGGTGCTACGAGAGGCCATGGTGGCGCCCACGACAAGCGCTCCGGCGCCAAAGAGCCATGCGCGACGAGACAAGAAATGCTCGTTTGAGTCTGTTTTCATGACAACCTCATCGAAGAAGGGGCGGGGGGCGTTTCCTCCGCAAAGGCGCGGATTCGCACCTGAAATCTTCCTGTGGGCACGCCGTGGGCGTCCCTCGCGGCTCGGTCCCGGAGCCAAACCGCCGCGGCGCAAAGCCCGAGGCCGATCAGCGAGCCCGCAGCGCCGAAAGCGTCGGCGTGGGAGCCGTACCCCATCGCCTGGGCAACGAGAAATCCAGCCGCGGCGCCCACGAGCAATCCGATGACGGGCACGCCGTAAACCCAGGCGCAAGCGGCAAGAAAAGCCGAATCATCCAGTTCGAGGGTGACGGTTTGGCCCACGGTTGCGCCCAGGGCATTTCGAGCCACCACCTTGATGGAGCTGGCGTGCGTCCCCATACCGCAAGCGTTTTGGGCTCGACACCCTTCGCAAGCGGCCCCACGGCGCACTTCGATAACGACCGTGCCGTCCGGGCGTTGTTCGACCACTTTTCCCTGCTCGTTCACGACGGCTCTCCTCCGACGGGGGCAGAGGCGGGGTCTTTCGTTTCTTTGGGTTTGGTTCGTTGGGCGGCTTTTTTGGCGGCTTCGGCGGCTTTACGCTCGGCCAGAAGGCGCTTGGCTTGCTCTTTGGCTTGCGGGTCGACTTCGAATCCAGAGGCGAAATGCAATACCTGGGTTTTGCAAGCCTCCACGCACAAGCCGCACATTTTGCATTTGCCGTCGATGCGCTTCGGCAGATTGCCTTCCCATTGCAAGGCATCGTAGGGGCAGGTTCGCACGCAAACCCGGCAGTGCAAGCAGCCAACTTCACAGACTTTTCGAACCAGCTTCGGCGCGACCTGGTTGCCACAGCCGACAGATAGTTTTTCGTCGTAAGGGTGTAGAATCAATACGGATTTAGGGCATTCGGTCACGCATTTGCCGCAGCCCGTGCAAGCCTGTTCATCGACGACGGGCAGCCCATCGTCGCCCATTCGAATGGCATCGAAAACGCAGACGGCCACACAATCGCCCAGCCCCTCGCAGGCCTGGGCGCATTTTTTGGTGCCCAGGGGAACGAGAAGGGAGACGGCTTTGCAACTTGTCATGCCATCGTAGGTCACGCGCACCACGGCGCGGTCCTTGCTGCCCTGGCAGCGTAATCTTGCGACCTGTCGTTGTTTGGCTTCGACGGTGATTCCGAGGATATCGCCAATGGTTTGGGCGATAGCGGCCCCACCGGGAGCGCAGAGGGTGGGGTCGGCTTTTCCGGCGACGACGGCTTCGGCGAATCCTGCGCAGCCAGGGAACCCGCAGCCGCCGCAATTGGCGCCAGGCAAGGCTTCGGTGACTTGTTCGATGCGCGGATCTTCTTCTACACGCAGGACTCGGGAGGCTCCCGCGAGCAAAGCCGCCGCGGCCGCGCCGATGCCTCCCAGCGTGCCCGTGCTTATCAGGATGGTGTTCCAATCCACGGTGATGCTCTCCTCACATCTTGACCAGGCCCGCAAACCCAAGAAATGCCAGAGAAAGAATGCCAGCCGCCACCAGGGTGACGGGCAACCCCCGCATTCCTGCCGGGGTTTCGATGGTGGTGTCCATCCGCTCACGGATGCCCGCAAAAAGGACCATGACGAGCCCGAAGCCGAGGGAAGAAGCGAAGGCGTAAATCAGGGTGGTGAAGAACGAAAAATCTTTCTGAATGGCGAGCAACGCCGCTCCCAGCACCGCACAATTCGTGGTGATGAGAGGCAAAAAGATACCCAAAGCCTGAAACAGCGCGGGCGACATCTTCTTGATCACCATTTCCACGAATTGCACGAGAGCGGCGATGACAAGGATGAAAAGGATGGTTTTGAGAAAAACCAGTCCCAAGGGCACGAGAACGTATTGATTCAGCAGCCACGTGACGGCAGCAGCCACGGTCATGACGAAGATCACGGCCAAGCTCATGCCCACGGCGGATTCGGTTTTTTTGCTAACCCCCAGGAAAGGGCAAATCCCAAGGAATTGCGCGAGGATGAAGTTGTTGACGAAAACCGCCCAGACGATAAGCTGTAGAATCTGGCCGAAGGATAGTTCCATGGTCAGGCCCTCCTCATCCAGCGGTTGGCCCCCGCCATCAACACCGCCAAGGTAAAGAACGCGCCCGGAGGAAGCACCATCACGAGCACCGGATTGGCCTTGAATCCCTCACCCAACACGGTCAACTCGAACGGCGTGCCGGAAAGAAGCGTCCCGTTTCCAAGAATTTCACGCACCGTCCCCATCGATACAAGCGCTAACGTAAACCCAAGCCCCATCCCCAATCCGTCGAGAACCGACCGCCACAGTCCATTCCGGGAAGCAAATGCCTCGGCACGGCCGAGGATGATGCAGTTGACGACGATAAGGGGGATGAACACGCCGAGGGCTTGATGCAAGTCGAAGACATACGCCTCCATGAGCATTTCCACGACGGTGACGAACGAGGCGATGACGACGATATAAGCTGGGATGCGAACGCCTTTGGGAATGAAGTTTCGCAGCAAGGAGATGACGGCATTGGAGCAGACGAGCACGAAGGTTGCGGCCAATCCCATGCCGATGCCGTTGAACAGGCTGGTGGTCACGGCCAGGGAAGGACACATGCCGAGGGCGAGAACGAAAAGGGGGTTCTCGCGGAGCAATCCTTTTTGGAATTCCTGGGAAGCGGTCCTTTCAGCCACGAGGACCTCCTTGCGCGGGTTGGGCCTGGGAAGCGGCCTGCGCTAGCTGATTTTTTACTTTTTCGAAGTGCTCGACCGCACGAGTCGCCGCACGAGTCGCCGTCCGACTCGAAATGGTCGCACCCGTGATCGCCTGGATGGTGCCGCCGTCTTTGTGGACGCGCAGGCCTCCCGCTGGAATCGCAAGTCCTTGAAATTGCTTGGTAAATATTGGATCCCCGAGCTTGGTGCCAAGGCCTGGGGTTTCCTTGTGGGCAAGTAGCCGAATCGCATGGACTTTGGCGTCGGAGGTCACCCCCACCATGAACGTTACATCGCCGCCAAAACCATCCGGGTCGGTTACTTTCACGGCAGCTCCGATGAGTCGACCAGCGGAAAAGGCGGCTGCCATTTCGGGAGCCGATGGGTCGGTCACGATGGTTTTGACGGTTTCGGCGTCCGCTAGGGTTTCGAAAGGGGGAAGCACCGTGCGGACGGCTTCCAGGGTGACCCGTTTTCGGGAAGAAGCGATGGGTTCGGAGGTGATTTCGTGGACGGTGGCGAGCAATCCGGCGGCCATGGCGCAAATCAGCGCCAACACACCGACATAATGAAGCGCGGTTTTCATGCTGGCACCTTGCGGCTCGGCGCCATCGCGCCGTGGGGTCGTGGGCGAACGAGCCTATCGATGAGCGGGGTGAGGCCATTCATCAGGAGGATGGCGAAACTAACCCCTTCGGGATAGCCGCCCCAGAGCCGAATGATGGCGGTCAGCAGCCCGCATCCGATGGCGAAAATCACGCGTCCTTGGAAGGTTCCGGGAGAGGTCACCATATCGGTGGCCATGAAGATGGCGCCGAGCAGCAAGCCACCCGACAGCGCGTGGGTGAGCGGAGAGGCGTATGAGGATGGGTCGATGAGCCAAGCCGCGGCGGTGAATACAACGGTGGTGCCTATGAAAAAGACAGGGATTTCCCAGGTGATGATGCGTTTCCAGAGCAAGCACACCCCGCCGAGCACCAACGCCAGTGCGGATACCTCGCCAAGGGAGCCTCCTTCATCGCGCAAGAGCCACTCTCCAGCTTCCGTGGCGACCGATTGAAGTTCGCCCACCTTCAGCATGCCAAGGGGGGTGGGTTGGGTGATGGCTTGCAGGTCCGCGCTTGGAGAAATGAAGCCTCGCTCGCCGACTTTGAGCCAGGTGGTCATGGAAACGGGCCAGGAAATGAGTAGAAATACACGGGCGGTGAGCGCGGGATTGAAAATATTGCTGCCCAAACCGCCAAACAGATGCTTTGCGAAAACGATGGCCACCACCGCGCCGATGAGCACCATCCACGACGGCGAGGTGGGAGGCAGATTCATGGCGAGAAGAACGCCGGTCACGGCGGCGGATCCATCGGCCAGGCTCCCGGGAGTCTTGAAAATCCGGAGGCAAATCCACTCGATAGCCAAGCAAGCGCCCACGGCGAGAACGTAAACCCGCAACGCCTCGAGGCCGAAGGACCATAACGAGACGGCCACGGCAGGCAGCAGAGCCAGCACGACCCAGCGCATGATCTCCGGGACGCCTTGCTCGGCATGCACGTGGGGAGAGGTCCCAACCAAAAGCCGAAGGGGCGATGGTTGGACAGGTTCCATGGCCTTCGGCTCAGGCGGAGGGTTGTTTTCGTTCATGGACTTTTGCCTTACCAAGCCGGATTTGCTGAACCAGCCAGCGATAGGAGGGACAGATATAGCTGCACGTGCCGCATTCCATGCAGTCCATCAGGTGCAGAGCGCTGGCGGCGTCCAGGTTTCCCAGCTCGACCCAGCGCGCGATTTCCCCCGGTTGCAAATGAAGAGGACAAGCCGCGGCGCAACGTCCGCAGCGGATACACGGACTGGGAAGTACGGTTTTGACCTGATTTTTCGATAAAAACACGAATCCCGAGGTCGCTTTGACGATGGGCACATCGAGTTCGGCCATGGCAAGGCCCATCATCGGACCGCCCATGATCACTTTCGAAGGTGGCTCGGCGAGGCCGCCCACCCGGTCGATGACATCGCTCAGCAGCATCCCGATAGGGACACGAACATTGCCCGGGTCGTTAACCATCGAACCGGCCAACGTGATCACCCGTTCGAATACGGGAATCCCTTGCATCACGGCGCGTGCGATGGCGGCGCAGGTCGTGACGTTTTGTACGACACAACCCGCATCCATGGGCAGCCCCGGAGGCGGAGGCACCTGTCGTCCGGTCAACGCTTCGATAAGTTGTTTTTCACCGCCCTGAGGGTATTTGACGGAAAGAACGGCGACCTCGACCGCGGGATCGTTGGCGAAAGCCTTTTTCATGACTTGCACGGCATCGAGCTTGTTGTCTTCGATACCGACAAGCACGCGATCGACACCGAGAATGCGCTTTGCGATGCGGACTCCATGGGCGACGATTTCGGATTCTTCGAGCATGGTGCGGTGATCGCACGTCAGATAAGGCTCGCATTCGGCAGCGTTGATGATCAGCGTGTCGACGGGTTTGTCTTTGGGAGGGGCGAGCTTGACGTGGGTGGGGAAGCCGGCGCCTCCGGCCCCCACGATCCCGGCAGATTGGATGAGGGCTCGAAGCTCCTCACTATCCGTATTCGTATAGTCAGGTCTGGCGTTCGGCAATCGATAAGGGGAAGAGGGGCGCTTTGCATCGTCTTCGGCATGCGCTTCCAACGTCACGGCTTCGCATTCGAAACCGGCGGGATGCAAGTGCTTTCCGATGGTCCGAACCACACCGGCCATCGAGGCATGCACAGGAGCAGAGACATGGCCCACGGCTTCGGCGATGGGCTGTCCTTGCGCGACATGATCGCCTACCTTGACGATACATCGGGCCGGCGCGCCGACATGCTGACGCAAGGGGAGCACGACCTTGTCGGGGCTGGGTAAGGAACGGATCGGTTTTTCACAAGTCAGCTCCTTGTGGTCGCGAGGATGAACTCCACCACGAAACGTTCGCCTCATGTGTCTATCCCAAGTTGGTCAGCCGAACATCGTGCGCAGGGGCGATATGCTGAGCGTTTCCACGAAAAACACTCGCACTCCCCTACGGCTTCATGACCTTGTCCTTATCCCCTTCCGTGGGGAAAAATCAATAAAAGTCAGTCGTTTCCATGGTTTACGCCACACGCGGTCCCAAACACCACTACAGGCGAATCGGAATTCGAACGGTTGCAGGGAGCCGCGCTCACGCTGGCACGCGCGACGCGTATCGGGGAGGACTCAAGGGAATTCGACGCGTGCTGCGTACACATCCGCATTCTGCGAAGCGGTCGTGCCATTGAAGTTGTCGAGCCAGATGACAATCGGGTGAATGCCGGGTCCCGAAGTTCCAGGTACGCTGAGCCTTGGGGAAGTGGAATCCGCCAATCCAACCGCCCCTGGGTCGACCCTCGTATCCTTGGGCTGGAATGTGACGCCACCATCGAGAGAGAAGTTCACGTGAACATCCGCCTGGTTGTTGCTGCCAGTGCCTCGATACTCCTGGTACGTCACGAACAATCGGTTGCCAGCCCCGAAGGCAATACGAGGTTGCGTGGAGCGATAGGCTCCCCGAGGTCCCCCATCGGCGCGAGCAGCCTGGGAACGCCAAGCTCCCGATGCCCATACGTTGACATAAACATCCGATAGACCCGAACGATTGTCTTCCCAAGCCACGGCAGCGCGCCCCGCCCTCGCCACGATATGCGGAGAATCCGCATCGGCAAAAACTGGCGTATTGTCGACCACCCCAACAACAAACGTATCGCCACGATTCACACTCGTCGCCACACGTATGGTTTTCGCGCCCGAAGAAGGAAGCTGCGTCCACGCCACATGCACATTGTTTTGGTCATCCGCAGCGATCACAGCAGGCTTCGTGGCATCCCCCGAAGAAAGCTTTTTGTTGGCTCCCAGGGTTGCCGACGCCACATCATAGGTAGCGAAATACACTTCCGGTACGGTGCCTCGCGCATCCCGCCACACCACGAACGCCCGTCCTTTCCCATCGGAAGCGAGATCCGGCAGTTCCGCCTTTCCCGCGACGGCATTGACGCGAAGGTCGCTCGCTCGCCATGTTACGCCACCATCGTTGGACGCCTGCAAGTAAATGTCACGATTCGTGCCTTGAAGCGTCTGCCATACCAACACGATTTGGTCGGCTCCCGCGGCTTGACCCGCCACGATACCGCGAACATAAAAGGAATCCGATGAGGCCGGAGCGCTTTTTTCCGCTTGTATGGTGGTCCAGGTCGTAGGTGAAATCCCCGTTCGGGCGAGTTGGATACGACGCACGTCTCCGGCAATGAAGAGTTCATACGCCACATAGAGCTTGGTAGGCGAAGTGAAAACCCACGGCTCCACCTCGCTGGCTGCCGTGCCCGCCACCACCATGTCCGAGGTCAACCATGCCCCGTTGGCCGTCAAGGTGTAGTTGAGCCGAATATCCGCCCCATTGCTTGCCATTCTTCGATCCAAGTACGCAGCAAACGTAGCATCGCCTTGCGTCGCCATGCTGAGTTGCGTCGTCGAATGCTGGCCTTGCGCCGAACCACCTACATCCAACCGCACGGGAGACTTGGCGGTTGGACAAATCTCATCCGTCTTTCCGTTACAGTCGTTGTCGATCCCATCGCATAACTCGGTCGACGGTTTCGTATCCCCTACACAAATGAGCGAACCACCCACGCATTGTTGCTTGCCGAACTTGCACGCGCCGACATTGCTTCCACAGGATTCCCCAACCCCGGGCAATACGCCATCGTCCACAAAACCGTTGCAATCATCGTCGATGCCATTGCACGCCTCCACCGCGGGATTACCAGGCGTACATTCATACTCGCATCCGGTGGCAAGCAAGCCGTCGACATCATGAAATCCCGGTAAACAACCGCCGAAAGCACAGGCCCCGTTCTCACAAATCGTCTTGGCATGCGGATACAAATCCTGGCAAGCTTGATTGCAGCCGCCACAATGCTGCGCGTCGCTTTCGAGATCGAAAACCTCGTCGATCAAGCCATCGCAATCGTCATCGATGCCATTGCAAAGCGTTTCTTCGGTAACGGGATTGCCCTGGGTATCGCGCAAAGGTTCGCATTCGTATTCGCATCCGTCTTCGACCTTGCCATTGATATCGTAATAGCCCGAAGCGCAGCGATCGATGACGCAGAATTTGTCCTTGCACATGGCATACGCGTTGGGGATTTCGCAAACGTGGCCGCAGAATCCACAATTGAGCGGATCGTTGTCGAGGTCGGCGTTACACGAATTGGAATCGATGAAGACGTTGTCGAAGGAGGCATCGAGGACGCCGCTTGCACCGCTGCCGCCCGTTCCGGGAGAGCCAGAGGAACCAGCCGCCCCGGCCGCCGCGTGTTCGCAATCGAAACAATACGATTCGGTGGTGCAAGCAAAGGAGCCGGACACAATGCCCGCGAACAACGGGAGGAGTAGGTAAGTATAGATTTTCATTATCCTTTCCTCCCGGTACGAGGGCTCATTCGTCCTGCCATGGCGAGAGCAAAGAGGGCAACGATGGCAGCCGGTAGCGAAGAGGTGGCCCGTCCAAGGGCACAGGACACGCCACCGCCGCCCGTCACCAATCCCCAATTTTCTCGGCTCTGCTCGTGTGGCCCTGGTGAGGCTCCCCCATCCGGTCGGAATCCCCCTCCGGAACCGGCTGTCCCTCCGGAGCCGGCTGTCCCTGCTGCGCCAGCCGAAGCGTCCACACCAGCTTCCCCATTTTGTCCTGCCGCACCATCGTCCTGCGTTCCCGCATCGTGACCAGAGCCTCCGGTACCCCCACCCAATTTGACACAATATCCGTCCACGCAAACCAGTCCGGCGGGACAAGGGAATTCGCCGCCGGCGCAAGGCTCCACGCACTTTCCTTCCACACAAATGCTCTCTCCAGGACATTCCGCCGTCTCATCGGTGAGACCATCACAATCGTTGTCGAGACCATCACAGATTTCGGGCGTGGGGCCCCTTCCCCCGACACACTGAATCTTTCCACCCAAACAATGTTCGATCCCCGGTTCACATTGCCCGGTCCTCGCCATTTCCAGCGAAATTCCTCCTGGACCACACTCCGCGCCACCTCCTGGATCTCCCTCATCCACCAGCCCGTTACAATTATCATCCGCGCCATTGCAGATTTCTGGGGTTCCCGGATCGGATTGCTCACAAATGACTGTACCGTTCTCACATCGTTTGACCCCAGGGCAGGTCGACCCCGATACGGTACATTGCCCCACCACATCGATGGGACCGCGCGCACAAACCATTTCTCCGAGTACGGTCGGGAGACAATACGGCGCGCTCGTCGAGCAATCCCCATCGTTTTTGCAGTTTTGCCTCGGCTCCAGCGCCGTGCCATCCACCACCCCATCGCAATCGTTGTCCTTGCCATCACAAAGCTCTGGTGAAGGTCCCACTACGCCCACACACGCAATGGTGCCCGCCAAGCACGCATAGGTGCCTCGCTGGCATTCCCCTTCATCCGAGCCCCCACACGGTTTTCCAAGCGACGGATCGGTTGGGTTGTCGTCGACGATCCCGTTACAATCGTCATCCAGACCGTTGCACACTTCGATACCAGGGCCGACCTCACCAACACATATTTTGGTCGTATCCCCAGGCCCCTTGCTTGCACATTCCAGAATCCCTGCTTGACAAGCGCCGAAGCCAGGTTTGTTGCCCGAAATGGTCACGCAAGCTTGACCCACGTCCACGGGCTCGTTGTCGACCAGGCCATCACAGTTATTGTCTTTTCCATCACAAATCTCAGGTGATGGTTCGCAGGCTTTGATGAGGCCCGTGACCTTGACCGCCATGTCTTCGAAGTCGTTGTCGCCGCCACGCCAAAGATCCTCGAAGCCGAAGTAATAGGCCAAGGGGTTTTGTTTGGATTGGTAGATGAGATAGTGGACGTAGTTGCCATCACCGTTGAGCTGCGCTTCGGTATAGACGATGAACGCTGTGCTACCGGGCTGCCCGAGGTTGGCGGGGTTGCCACATCCGCCATTGCTTCCCGGCGACACAAGGAAAAATCCCACGAATCCTCCTTTGTATCGGCCATCATCGAATTCTTTTTGGAAATCGACATTGACTTTGTTCGGTGGTTCATGAGCGCAGTTCAACACGGGATAGAGGGTGGAGGGGTCGGAGACGTTGTACCAACCGATGGTATTTTCGTATCCCGCGCCCTCTTCGATGTCGAAAAACTCCACCACGCGATACTTCCCATTGCTATTTTTGGGGATTTGAAAGACCTCCGGCACGATATCCGCATCGAAAACGGCATGAAGGAGCCCTGGAGTCCCCTCCCCCCCCAGCGCCACCGAGCGATCGAGCGCAATTTGAAGGCGATCGCTAACCGGCAGGACGGTTCCATCCACCTGGGTGATCACGGCCGAGGCGGGAGTGTTCCACAACAAGGCCGCCCCGAGGCTACCTATGAGCAAAGAACGAGAACAGCGCGACATTCGCGTAGTGTAGCGTGAAATCCATCCCATCGGCAGCCTCGAATCGGCAGATCGATCCGCGAACCACCTGCACCTACAAGGTGAATCTATCATCCTGAGATTTCCAGAGGTGCTGGCAACAGCGAGCGCCTGGGTGTCGTGTTTTTATCCGGCAACGGCCTGAACAGGCCGCTGTAGCACTTTTTCGTATACCGCCATGGTGGCCTGGGCCATACGACGGGAATCGAGGCTGGCGGCGCGTGCAAGTCCGCGAGTTCGCATCCTTTTTGCCACACCCCGTTCGTAGGCGATGCGACGCATGGCTGCTGCGATTTCGTCTTCGTGCTCAGGATTGACGAGTTGCGCCACGCCTTCCGCAATCTCTCCCGCGGCGGCTCTTCCGGAAGTCACGACGGGACAACCGCAAGCCATGGCCTCAGCGACCACGGTGCCATAAGCCTCGTGCAAGGTGGGATGGCACAAGCAGATCGCACCTTGATACAGGGCTACGAGGTCTCGGGAGGCTACACCGCTGAGCAGGTGGACACGGCCATCGAGACCCAAACGAGCGGCCAGGCGCATGATCGGCCTGGACTGGCGGCACATGGCTTGAACAAAAGCCAGATGAATGTCGGGATCGCTTTTGAATGCCGTGGCAAACGCTTTGATCAAGCCTTCATGATTTCGATAAACCGCAGCTCGCCCCACGTCGAGAACGTAACGCGGCGCTCCCCCCAATAACCTCGACACAATCGTATGGACGCGCGCCACCGCGGAATCATCCTCGCGATCGAGAGGCTTGAACCTCTCTTCCACCCCATGATGAATGACCGTCACGCGATCGGAAGCAAATGGAGCAATTTCATCGATCTCTCGTTGGGTTGCCTGGCTTGGCACAATGATATGCGCCGAATGGCGCAAGGCATCGATTACGTATCGACGACCCAGAAACGAAGATATTTTCCCTTTGAATCCCCGACGGATCAACCAGGAAGGGTTCGTAATCCACACGAGGTCATGGACGGTCGTCACGACGGGAATTGGTAGATTGGATGGGAAAAAGCTGGCGGTGGCGTGAAATAGGCGCGCCCCTTCCATACGGAGATTTTTGTGCAAAAGCCACGGAGCCAACGTGCTCTCCGGGTCTCCGGAAACGAATACTTCGTGGGCGTTAGGACGATAGCTCAATCGTCCCGGCGCATCCTTGTGGCGCAACCACACGAAGTGCTCGTGGGGCGCAATATCCGGAAGATGCTTCGCCAAAGATCGTTGGTAGGCCAACAATCCCGTCGGATACGCCAACACACTTCGGCAATCGACAAAGATCATCCTGTATCACTCCGAAAGCCCGTTCACCGAGTTTAGGACAGATTTACACGCTCTGGCGCTGCGGACAATACCGTTCCGCTCCCCCCTTCGACGCTTCTTCGAAAGCCGTCGATAGTCATGAGCCCGCATGGACGATAGAATGCGCCCATCGTGTGTGGCTCACCCCGATCGAACGAGCGACAATCCCCGCGCTTTCGTCCGGAAAAACGCGTGATGGCGGCTGTTTTTGTGCTGGCCGTGGCAAGCCTGGGAGCGGGAAGCTGTCGACTTCGCAGTCTGGCGGAAACCCAAACGGAGGCTTCGATGCCAGACGCATCCTCTGGTTCCGTGGCTGGGGCTGTCCCTTTGGCTCCCATGAACTCCCACGCGTCCGCTGCCATTTCTTCCGCGCTAAAGCCGCCGGCGCCTCCATCCGCTTCGTTGACGACTCCTGCTGCTTCTACCGCTTCTGCCTTGGCAAGTGCTTCCGCGCCAGCTCCCGCTGCCTCTTCGGCTCCCACACCGGATACCTCAACCGCTCTCCTTTTGCCCGAAGCAAGCTCTAGTACACCACCCCCGCATTCCTCCGCGCCTTCCCAGCCGTCAAAGGCAACACCGGGACATTCAGGATGGGTCGTGCTCGGAATCGGAGGCTCCGGTGCAGACCCAAGCCTGAGTCGAGACGTTCAAAAAGCTTTGCAGCAAAGCATGCTTGCACTCGCCGAAGGCTCCAAGCCTCTGGCCGCGGTAACCAGAGCCGTTGCCGCGTTGGAAGACGATGGCGCTTTCAATGCTGGACGAGGGTCAGCACTTCGCCAGGATGGGTTATCGATCCTGATGGACGCCATGGTTTGGGACTCGAGCGGCAATTTCGGAGCGGTAACGAATCTGGGGTTGGTGCGAAACCCTGTCAAAGTTGCTCTGGATGTCGCTAATTCACAGCTTGCGATGATGGGAGGCCCCGGTGCGACGTCGTTTGCTCGCGCCCACGGTCATCCCGCATTCGACGCCTGGTCTTCGCGCGCGCAGCGTCAATGGGAAGTGGCCTCGATGGCGGATGCAGGTCGGGAGCGGGACGGAGAGGGGGCCTCCGATTCTCAACATTCATCTGTAAATACAATAGCTTACCACAATGCCGCGGTAGTGCTTCGGACCGCCGAAGGGCAATTTGCGGGGGCGGCGAGCGGGGGAGGCTCATCCCTTGCGCTACCCGGAGAAATCGGAGCGGCCGGCATCCCGGGCGCTGCGTTGTTCGTGGGACAAAACGGAGCGGTCGCGATCAGCGGCCCAAGTCCCTTGCTCCTTCGTATCCAGCTTGCTCGCGCGGTGTACGAGCAGATGATCGAAAGCCAATCCACGACCCAAGCCGTTGTCTACGGTCTCGAAGCTACGCCCAAAGATACGACCCTAGCCATCGTCGCAGTCGATCGCGACACGTTCCGCATGGGCTCGCGCGGACCTGTCGCTTGGGGCTTTTTGCCCAGCGCCCCGAATACGCCTACCCCTATCCAGGCGAGTGAACCATGAGCGTGACCATCCTGCTCGTCCTGGTCGTCATTTTCAGCTTTGCTTTCGGGCATTTACTGACTCGCTACGTATCGCGTTACATCGCCTTGTCCGGTGCGGAATACTTGCTCGTGGGTCTGTTGATCGGCCCTCAAGTGCCTCCCCGGCTCATGACCCATGACTCTCTGGCGTTGCTGGAGCCATTCATCGCGTTATTGCTTGGTTTGGTGGGATTCGTGGTTGCTCTGCACACCCGCGATGTATTTCGAAACCTGCGAATCACGATGGTGGGTCTTGTTTCCGCGACGTTCGTATTGCTCATCGTTGCCGGAGCCATGCTGTTTTTGGCGGATCGTCTCCTTGTGCCGGCGCCGGGCTCGTTGCACTTCGAGTGGGAGATCTTTCGAACCCAGCGCCACGCGCTCGTGCTGACCTTGTCCACGAGTCATCTTTGGATGTCGTTGGCGTTGGGCGCCGCCGCGTGCGTAGCCTCTCCTTTCGTAATCGATTCCGCGGCTCGAATGCTCAAAGCGAGCGGTCCGGTGACAGAATTGCTCCACGGCTCCGCGACGTTGAGTCAGGTGCTCGCCGTGATCGTCGTGGGCGTGGCCGCAACCACCGCTCGATCGACAGACACCGCGACAGGAGTTGGGCTTTCCGCCGGAATGGCGCTTCTGACCGCGGTCGTCGTGGGAGTCATCTGCGGGCTTTTATTCACGCTATTCATTGGACAAGAAAAAGACGCCGTGCGCATCTTTCTTGCCACGGCGGGAGCGGTCATTTTCGCCTCGGGCGTGGGAACGGCCCTCGGACTATCGCCGCTATTCGTCAACCTCGTGGCAGGTATCACCGTCGCACTCACCTCGCGACACACCCAAAGGTTGCGCGATGAATTGGATCGTCTCCAGCACCCGTTGTTCGTGCTCATCATGATTTTCGGCGGAGCGCTTTGGGCTCCTGTCGAAGGCTGGGTCTGGTTATTGCCAATCTTCTATATCGCCGTGCGTTACGCGGTCCGACGAGCTTTCACGCGTTTGACCGTCCGCGTGGTAGCTCCGAGCCATGTCCTATCGCCAAGAATAGGTCTGGGACTTCTGTCCCAAGGAACCATGGCGGTGGCCATAGGAGTCGATTTTTCTCAGCGTTTTCCGCATTATTCCGCCAGTGTTTTGACAACCGTATTGGCGGGAACCCTCGTCAGTGATTTGTGGAGCGCGCGCTCGTTGCGGTCGGTTTTGCTCGATGCAGGTGAATCGGCCCATGACTCACTACCAGCTTCGACGAGGCGGGCGTCATGAGAAGAATCGTCGTTCTTGGTGTGCTGCTCGCGATGATGCTCGCCATCACGGCGTTGCAAACGTCGCAAAGCGCAGCCCATGATCCCATGACACTGGCGGCCATCGGCTTCGTGATCCTCGCGGCTTATACGGTTTCGGAGGTGGGCAGTCTGCTCCAGCTTCCGCAAGTGACGGGATATATCGTAGCCGGTCTGGCGTTGGGTCCCGCGGCGGCGAACATCCTGTCGTCGGAAGTGGTTGTCGAGATGAAGATGTTCAACACCCTTGCCCTTGGCTTGATTGCCACGGGGGCGGGATTGGAACTCGACGTGAGCCGGTTGCGACGCGTTTGGAAAACCTTGATCGCCACGGTGGGCGTAAAGGTAATCCTGAGTGGGAGTTTTGTGATCGCCACGCTGCTTGCGGTGCAAACCGCGTTGGGTTCCCTCGAGTTGGGGTCGAAAGCAGAGCTGATTTCTCTTTCGTTGGTGCTCGGTGTTTTGTCGTTGACCACATCACCCGCCATCGTGATGGCGGTTCTCAATGAAACGAAGTCCAAGGGACGGATGACGGACCTGGCCCTTGGAGCGGCGGTACTCAAGGACTTGGTGGTCGTGACGTTGTTGGCGTTGGTGGTTGCGGTATCGCGCACATTGCTTGCGCCGGATGCGGAAGTCGATGCGCGGGTCATCATCAATGTCGGCAAGGAGATTGCGAGTTCGATCGCGGCAGGCGGCGTTTTGGGCGTGCTTCTCATTCTTTATATTCGTTATGTCCGCGCGGAAATGCTGCTTTTCGTGGCGGCCATGATTTTGGTGGTCTCTGAACTCGGCCGTGCCCTTCATCTCGAAATCCTGCTCGTATTCATCACCGCCGGTTTCGTCGTGCGCAACTTTTCGCACCATGAAGAAGAGTTGGCTTCGCCGCTTTCTCTCGTGTCGCTCCCCGTGTTCGTGCTGTTTTTCACCAATGCGGGCGCCAGTGTCGACTTGCGAACCACCCTCACGATTCTTCCCCTCGCTTTGGCGATTTGCGCCGCGCGAGCCATCGCTTTTTATCTCAGCGCAAGAGCAGGCGGCGCCGTCGGCCAGGAAGACTTCCAGGTCCGTCGCTTCGCCTGGCTGGGCTACCTCCCACAAGCCGGTGTCACTCTTGGTTTGGTAGGACTCGCCGCGCAACAATTGCCCGACCTGGCCGGACCTATCTCGACCACGGGCATGGCCATGGTCGCCATCAACTTGCTCATTGGCCCCATCAGCCTCCGCCATGCCCTTCGGGCCACCGGGGATATCGAAGGCGTTCCTGCCAGCCGCCGCTCCTCCGCACCATCCAGCAAACATCCCAGCGTCATTCCCGAAGAACCACTCGAAAAAGCGGAAGCGGATGCCGCTGCTTCCATCGAACGGGCTACCGCCGCCATCGACGAGGAAAAAAACGAAAAGCTTCGTTCGATGGCTCAACAGACGCACACGCATCTTCGCCAGTCCGTCGATGGTTTTTATCGCGATCTCCTCGAACCCTGGGCAGCCACCTTTCGCTCCGAATTGCGCGATTCGCTAACGATGATCGCCAAAGACAGAGGCTCCCCCCAGGTCTGGCTCGAATCCATCACCCTTCCCGATGTTTCGGCACAAGGCGAAACCTGCAAAAAACTCTTCGAATCCTTGCGCTCGCCCATTTCGTCGCTTCCCGACCATGTCACCGCGGACCTCGACGCTTCGCAACTAGCCGTATCGTCGGATGATTCCATCGCCCTATTCATCCGCAAACGCTTTCGTTCGTTATGGATACTCGCTTTTCGACAACCTGCCGTTCGCACGATTCCCGTGCGCCTGGTGGCTCGATCCTCGCTCGAACCTTCGCTTTCGGCCATCAGCGCTGCGGTCCTGGAATCCTGGTACGCCATGCAGGCAGGCATGCTTCATCAATTGAGCGCGTTCGCCAGCGACTCCGAATCCCTCGCCCACGTCCTGCAACGAACCGATGAGCAAATGGAAACATGGCTCGGCCGTGTTCGCGCTTCCCTGGATATGGCCGTATCTACGGCAATGACGACCATGACGCGAACGCTCTCGGAGGTTGGCTCTCCCACGATGCCCACCACCACGCTTCGGTATTCGACCGTAGAGCCCCAAGTGCGTGAAGCCATTCGCAAATTGCACGAAGAGCCGAGTGCCTGGCTCTCGAAAATGGAAGCGGCTCGCGCGGCTCCCTACCTCACCGCATGCCTGGCACGGCTCGATCGAACGACACGCGATGCCGTAGATCGTCATATCAGCCAACGTTCCGAAAGCGCGGCGCAGACGATGGTGCCCATCATCCTGGCGGTGCGCGAAAGAATTGCAACTATTCGAAATAACATAGAAAATCCTGATCTCGTCCTGGATGTGAAGGCCATCCAGCAGGCGTGTCGTGAAGCCTACCCCGAACGAGAGGAGCTTCAGATCGATCGCGTGGGAGATCTGCGTCCCACCGCTTCCATTCACAATGTCTCGCTCGATCTCAGAGCCGTTGTCCGCGAATTACCGGAAGAACTCACGGTTCTTCCCCCTTCTGTGAATCTTCAGGACGTGCAGCGCGCCAGGGACGTTGTCACCCGGACGATTCATTTTCGCGCGTTGGCGGCCCATCATACGCTTTGGTCATTTTTGCCACCGCTCGACGATTGCGTGCAACGAGCTTCCCTTTCGCTTTCTCGCTCCAACGGGCGGGTACGAGAGGCCATCGACTGGGCGTTGGATTCGGTGGACGGCATTGGTGACGGTCCGGATGACGAAATGCCGCATGTGGAGGAGTTTTTGTCGGCGTTGGAGGAAGTCGAACAGCGGTTGCGGGAGTTGGAAGCCGACGTTCACGGCACGACCGAAGGGTTGCAGCGCGAGGTGATGGATTGCGTGACGTCGGTATCCCGGGCCATGTTGGCCGATGCCACGGGGCAAAAAGCGGAGGGACCGGAGCTACCCGGGGCATCGACATGGTCAGCGCAGCTACGGCAACGGCTATCCATTTTGGTAGCTCCCGCCAAAATGCGAATGCTGCGCTATCGCGCGCGGGCGATGGAGATCGCGAAGCGATTCGGAGGCAGCGCGCTGTCCAAAGACCTTCGTTTACGTTTGGAAAAACCGGTGCTCGATGCGGTCAGCATTCATAAGTACGTGAGTCGCTGGCGCGCTCCGCTTGCGATTCCGGATACTTACGCGCGACTCTTCGAGGACCAACCCGTACGCGATTATCGTCGTTTTACCGCCAACGAGGCATCCTACGAAGCCTTGTTGGAAGCGGAACGAGCGTGGGAACAAGGCTCTCCGGGTTCCGTATTGCTGGTGGGCCCCCATGGTTCCGGCCGCACTTCGTTGCTCAATTTATGCGAAATCGAGATGTCGGCTCCGCGTTTTGCACGACCCAATCGAAGCATGACCCTTCGGAGCCATGGGATCATCGGAGCGCTTGCGGTCGAACTTGAATGTCCCCCTCGCGCGCGCCACGTGGCTCACGCCCTGCGGCAAGTTCGTACGCTCGTATTCATCGATGATCTGGAGCAATGGTTGACACCAAGCGCCGCGGGGATGCGCGATCTGGAACGTTTCCTCAGCCTCATCGCGCAAACCCATGAAGAAGTGTTTTGGCTCATCAGCATTCAATCGGAAGCTCTTCGACTCATCGAAGAGGCGCTTCCCATCCGCGCATCGTTCGGCCAGGTGATCACGCTGCGCCCGCTGAAACTCGATGACCTCATTCGCGCCGTCGAAGGACGTCACCTGCTGAGTGGAATGCAGGTGCGTTATCCCCAAACGGTCGCCACGCGCCTGCTCGGACGTCTTCGCGCCTCCAGCGATCGCACCCTCTTTTTCAGGGGATTGTTGAGTCATAGCGAAGGCAATCTGGAACGAGCCATCGCGCTATGGCGACGGTCGGTCCACTTCGAAAACGACGATCTCGTGACGTTGGAAATGCCCCAGGGAATGAACGTTGGCTTGCCTTTTCTCGATCAGATGAACGTTCGAGAGATCGCGATGCTCGTTCATCTCGCCCGCTTCGGTGCCATGACCACGCATGAAATCGCGCTTGGGATTGGCACCACGACAGAGGTTGCCGAGCGGCACATCGAGTTTCTTCGCATGGCAGGGTTGCTCGATCTCGCCGAAGGCTCCGAAAACGAGTTCATCATCCCCAAAGCCGTTCGCCCACCCATTCTGATGGCGTTGCGTAACCGAGGAGCCTGGTCATGAGCCGTCGTTGGGGTTCGCCGCTCGTGCTCGGGGGATTGCTTACGGGATGTCATTCCCACCCAACGCTCTCTCCCGTTCCGGAGGGATTGACCGCGGAGCTATCGCGAGAAGGGGCCGCTGTCCTCGACCGACTCGCGTGGACTGACATTTTCATCGCTTTTGCGGTCATGGGAGTTGGTTGGTTGTTGATTCGGCTCATTCAAAGCGGAGTCGTGCTTAGCTGGCAACTGGGTCTGGACCCTCGACGACGTCTCGCGCCGGCACGTTCCGCCGCCAATGTCATCATCATCATCGCGGTGGTCATGTTGCTCGTTCGACGCGCTCTCGAGGCAGCTCCCATCGCTTCGCTATTGGCGCTGGTCATCATGACAGGCGCCATGACTCTGGTGTTATCCCAGCCGATTCAAGATATTGGCGCTGGATTCGTCATCGCTTTTCGACGCCGTATTCGCGCGGGGGATCGTATCACCGTGGCGGGACAAGTTGGCATCGTGAAAGACATCAGTTTGACGCAGATTCATCTGCAAAGTCCCGATGGAGCGAGCATCTTCATTCCCAATCGTATCGTTCTTCATGAAGCGCTGAAGGTCGAGCAGGCGAAGAACACACAATCCGCGACGGTTCAGATGATTCCGGACCGTCCCGCGGGCTCGGACACGCTCGAAGCGGTGCGCCAAGCCGCACTGTTTAGTCCTTTTCGGGTGCCTGGAACCGCCCTTGACGTCTCGGTCATGGATAATGGTGCCGTACAAGTCACGATACAAGCCTGGTCCGGAAGCCATCTGCGTGAGGCGCGCATCGACCTGGATTCTCGGTTGCAAGCGCTGCTTCAACCTCGGGCTTCGAATGCTCCCGCGGCTTCGTCGAGCCGAACGAAAGCATGACCCGAAGCGCGAAGCATCTCGAAGACCTGGGCGATCATCAATAGCCTGCGATCCAAAGCAGTTCGTTGTCTCGTCGGGGTTGGAGCAGATCGCATGAATCCGAGAAGGTAGAAGGATCCAGCGGCTTGTGGAGCCGCCACGACGCCAAGGCTGGATTGAGGTTGAGGAGGTTGATGAGACGTTGACTAATGCGTATAAAGGTAGTGCGAGTGACTCGGGTGTGAAAGGATAGTGTAAACATCAATAAATTCAACATATTACACGTTACCCCACGTACTTAGCTGCAATAACGTCAGACTAACCCCTATTCTCTTCTGGCACCTTGACCCCGGTCCTGCAACACGGCAAAGCAGTCAGAATGCGTACCCGGCCGCGATCGAGCCAAAGATGAAATCCAATAAAATTATGTAATATAATAGAAAAAAAACGGAGTATTTTTTGAGATCTAGCACCTGATAAGTGCCACGACGACAACCCACAGCACCGGGCAGTCCAAGCGCCTAATCCACCCACGGAACCTCGATAAGCAGCATGCCGAGATGGTGGCGGTCAATAAAGAGGGAAATTGGACCCGAATATCCGAAGGATTAAGATATTTATACGTAAATTCGAATAATTGCAATAACGTTGGGACGTCTTCTATCCCTGAAGTTGGGCTTGCTGGCGTATGGCATGCCTTTTCGTTATCCACCCACGGTGTGGGCCACGCCCTGGCACAGGCGGAGGCCAATGATCCAAGACACGCTATCAAGCAGGTCGACTGTTTTTTTGGCGAACGGCAATTTCTCGCCCTGGGCCATGTTCGAGCCATGGGTGGCGTCTCTGGAAGCCGAACGCGACCAGATCCCGGTCTCCCTTGCTTTTCCTTGCCGCTTTGCGTTGCTGGGAGAGGCAGGCAAGCGGTTTGGGCTTAACAAGTTCCCATCCCAGAAAGGCCGTTTTGGGGAACGGTTTCGGTGGTGTGACCCGCACTTTTCGTGATCCTGGCGTGA
>MWCO01000023.1 GCA_002070115.1 Deltaproteobacteria bacterium ADurb.Bin207 | reverse complement strand
TCGTACTGGCTAACGACACATCGAGCAAACCGTCCGGCGCCCGAGACCGCAACACCGCCACGATGCACGGCGGATCACCAAATAGAATCGTCGCGGGAAAACGAAATGCCTTCGACGCCTTACCCATGGCGCGCCACTGCTCGGCCACCACCCGCCCACCGTCGCTCTCATCTCCCAAACGTCGAACGAGCAGCAACTCCACTTTGCCGCCCGTTTCCGCTTTTCTGCCAATGAGACGCGCACGGATCACGCGCGTATCGTTGACGATGAGCAAAGCACCGGTGGGAAGCAGATCTGGCAAGTCAAAGACATGCCGGTCAAACAGGCTATCGGTGGGAGGATCCAACACCAGCAGTTTCGAAGCATCCCGAGGGTCCACGGGGTGCTGAGCGATACGCTCCGCGGGAAGGTCGAAATCAAAAGCATCGATACGCACGATGGCGGTCGCCTAGCACAGCTTTTACCAAGGGTGGAGGTTCAGGACGTCAAGAAAGGGCTTTGTCTCGAAGAAAAGCGATGAGTTCGGACATCTGAAACGGCTTGGGAACAAAGCCAATTGCACCGCATTGGGAGCGAAGCACCTGACGCTCACTGAGGTGATAGGCACTGGTGAGGACGACTTTCAAATTTGGATAGAGGGTCCGCAGTTGCCGAGCCAAATCCAGCCCGTTGACGTCAGGCATCATCAAGTCCACGATGGCCAAGTCGCACGGACGACACGAAAGCGATTCGAGAGCATCCGTAGCGGAAGCCGCACACGCCACATCGAATCCATCGAGACGCAATGCGATGGACAAGGTCTTTCGCATTGATTCTTGGTCGTCCACGATGAGTATGCGTGCGGAGGCCATACGACGAGGTGGGAATGCAAACCCTGCACCAGTGCCTACGGTCCAGAGTTATTGTGTAAATACCATGAGTTAGGCATCAAAGGGATAGAGAATGCCAGGATGTCGTTGCAAAGACGAAGGGGAAGAGTCGCAGGGCTGCAATGGCAATGAGGCCAGGGCTCGAATTGGTTACGATCGGGAATCGTAAACGACACCGAGGCGCGTCATTTTTCGCCACAAGGTGGTCGGAGAGATGGCGAGCAGTTCAGCCGCTCTTTCCCGGCTCCCATCACATTCGCGCAGCGCATCTTCAATCGCTTGCTTTTCTGCCGAATCGACAACCTCCGCCAGCGTTCTACCGCTTGTGCTGGAAGAACGTGTCACCCGCATTTCTACCTCGTCGAGTCCGACGATGCCACCTCCTGACAAGGCTACCCCCTGCTCCAGCAGATTCTCGAGTTCACGGATATTGCCTGGGAAGTCATGCTGCATGAGAGCTTCCACGACGCCCTCTCCCAGTCGAGCTTTGACACCGTTTTTTCGGTTGTATTTTTGCAAAAAGAAGTCAGCGAGAAGGGGAATGTCTTCGCGACGTTCTCGCAGGGGCGGAAGTTCGAATCGAGCGACATTGAGCCTATAATAAAGATCCTGTCGAAACGTCTTGTCCTCGATGGCTCGCAGCAAGTCTTGGTTGGTAGCCGCGATGATGCGCACATCGACTTTGATGGGTTTGTTTTCCCCCACGCGACGAATCTCGTTTTCCTGGATGGCACGCAATAACTTGGCTTGAAACGACATCGGCGTTTCCGCGATTTCGTCGAAGAAAAACGTGCCGCCGTCGGCTTCTTCCATGAGTCCTTTGCGGGCTCCCACGGCGCCTGTGAACGCGCCCCTCGCATGGCCGAAAAGCTCGCTTTCCAAAAGGGTTTCGGTAATTGCCGCGCAATTCACGGGGACGAAAGGTTTGGTATTCCGACGACTGTTGGCGTGAATCGCTTTGGCCACGAGTTCTTTGCCCGTTCCACTCTCACCGGTAATCAACACGGTGGCATCCGACGGGGCGATTTTCACGATCCTTGCGAGAACATCGCGGATCGATTGCGAACGTCCAATGATGTTTTCGAAATGATAACGTTCCTTGAACTCGTTGGCGAAGAGCTGGACTTGTCCAGCAAGGCGACGGTTATCGAGGGCGCGCTGCACCTTCATGAGCAGCTCTTGCTCGGCAAAAGGTTTCTGAATGTAGTCGAATGCCCCGAGACGCATGGCTTCCACCGCGCTTTCGATGGTGCCGTAAGCGGTCATGACCACCACCTCGGTCATGGGCATTTTCTGTTTGATGTTGCGCAACACCTCGATGCCACCGACCGCCCCCATCCGCAGGTCGGTGAGTACGACGTCGTAAGCGCCCGTGGCGCCAAGTTCCGAGCCTTTGGTGCCATCGACAGCAGCGTCCACATCATACCCAGCGCCCCGAAGCATCATGACCAAGGTGGTCCGCATATTGGGTTGGTCATCCACTACCAGAATTTTTGCCATCTGCCGTCCTGTACCTCAAAACATCATCGTCGTCGTCACCCACTGCCGTCGAGCTGTCATCACATCGACAAGCCACCATCCACATCGATGCATCGACCATTGAAGTAATCGCATTCGATGACAAAACGAACAGCTTGCCAAATATCCTCGGGCTCGCCGATTCGTCCTACGGGAATCATGTTCACGAGCGCCTCCCTCGCCTTGGCGTTCATGCCTTGTGTCATCGGTGTCTCCACCATACCCGGAGCGACCGCTCCCACGCGGATACCAAAGGGAGCAAACTCTTGGGACCAGGTTTTGGTGTTCTGAGCGATCGCGGCTTTGGCCGATACATAGTTGGATTGCCCGCGGTTTCCATGACGTGCGATCGAACTGATGTTGACAATGACCCCTGGACGCTGCTGTTTTTCGAGCATTTTTGCCACGACCTCGCGCACCATCAAGGTCGCCCCCGTCAGATTCACCGCTATCACCGCATCCCATTGCGCACGCGACAATTTGACGATCTGACCGGTCTTTCGATCGAGTTTGACAAGAAGACCATCTCGTAAAATCCCCGCGTTGTTGACCAGAGCATTCAACCCGCCCATCTGGTTGTAGGCCCAACCCACCGAATCGATACACTGCTGCTCGTCCGACACATCCAACTTTCGAACCCACAGCTTTCCAGCCTCTGCCTCACACTCGCGATGCAGTGATGCAAGCCCTTCTTCATTCACGTCCGCCGCCACGACCCTGGCCCCCGCCTGTACCAAGCGTTTGGAGAAATGCCGCCCCATTCCTTGAGCCCCCCCTGTCACAATGACCATCAACTGTTCGAGCAGCATGCAGCAACCTCCTCGGGCGCGAGCGCATATCGGCTAGTCGACGACGCGGCACAACCCCGCTTACCCGTGCGACATAACACGTCCAGCGTCAGACTGTCAGACAAAGCTTTGTCGGCAAGTCAAATGCTCGCCAAACCGGAGTCTTCCTCGCACCCCGAAGCGCGCAAAGCCTGAAACAACCCATTGCGGAAACGGTCCAACACCGTTCGCAAATGCGCGCCGTCTTGTTGCGGCAACGTCTCTACAACCGTCGAAAGATCCCGGGTGACCGCCACAAACGCCAGTTGAACGAGACCAATTCCCTCTTCCGTGATGACAGCAAGTACGGCGCGACCATCCTGCGGATCCGATTTTTCCACCACAAGCCCCCGGTCCTTCAATCGCGCCAACAATTTCGTGACGTTGGGACGAGAAACGCACAGATACGAACCCAACACGCTCGGTCGTAACCCCTCACGCTCGCGGTCGAGCAACACAAGCGCGTTGAACTGCGCATAATGAAGCCGAAACGGCATCAGCGCTCGTGCAACGACCCGCTCCAACAGCGCAGCCGTGCGCATGACGCATAAAACCAATTGTGGTGCGCCATCCGTTTCTGGAAACACGTCGAGAAGCGGATAACGATCTTGGATTTCACGAAGTGTTGTGGATTCAGTCACGGGACCACCATAGCCGACATCAAGGTTGCCAGGGCGAGAGCTTCGATTCACTCCGACCATCGTTGTTTCCATGGGGCCCCCAGCCGTCGATAACCACGAAATTCCGCTAGATTTTCCGGTGCGGACCGGATGCTCGTTCGAATCCCATAATTCATATTTATATTTTTTAGGTAATTACAGAGATATCACCCAGAACCTGCCCGTCCCAACCTCACCCTGCACCGCGGCAGGTTCAGTGCTATGATTGACTCTGTCTCCGATCACTTCGTGAGATCAGTCGTGGTGGGCCACCATGGGAACGGGAAGCTTGTCTCCCTGTCGTGGTTTTTGCTTCGCTTGCTTCATGGACTCTTCACGGTCTGTCTTTGGGGAAACACGTAGGCCATGTCCTCATCGGTTCGATTGTCAAGATGCATCGACTTCAACGGCATGCTCGAAGCTTTGCCCGAGCCCGCCATGCTCATCCATCTGGCTTCGGGTCGAATCACCGGCGTCAACTCCTTGGCCTGCTCCCTTTTGAACCTGCCCGCCCATCAACTCATCGGCATGAAAGCCGTCGACTCACGCGCCTCTGGTCACCGCGCCACCTTCGAAGCAGCTTTGCTCGCTCTTTCGAAAACGTACAATCGACCCCCTGCTGTCGTGAATGAAGTATTGATGGGCGCTCATCGCTGTCTGCATGCGGTCAGTTCGCGCTTTGGATACTTCGAAATCGAAAACGAACCCTTCGCCCTTCATTTTTTCTCCGAGCGACTCGAAGATGGTGCGGAGCCGGCTCGACAAAGCACGATCCAACACAAAAACGAATTCTTCCTATCGGCCGCCCGCGAACTCCGAAATCCGCTGACGTCGATTCTTGGTTTTCTCGACCTCATTTCCGAACCGGAAAGCAGCGAACGGGATCGCGGCGTATGGATCGCGGAGATCCGGAAAAGTAGCGAAATGCTGATGGGCATCGTGCAGAACTTGCTGGACCTGGGGCAAATGGAAACAGGCTCGTTCCAACTCGAACACGACGCCGTCCCGACAAGCCTTGCCCTTGCCCACGTTCTATCCCAGGCCAGAACGAGGGGCCAGCACCTGGGTCACGACGTCATTGCTCGATATACGACCCCCGTTCCCCACACCCTCACCCTCGATCCCACTCGCTTTCGACAATGCCTTTCTACCCTCATTCATTTCGTCATCGAAAACACGTCTCGCGGTGACGTTACGTTGCAAACCGCCATCATCGGTCACGAAAACCAACGACAATTGGCCTTTGACGTTTCGGCCACGTGTACCGACCTCGATCCACAAGACCTGGAGTCATTGCTCGACCCGTGGCAATCGCCGACGATGCGGGCGCGTTCTTGGAAACTGGCATTCACCGTTGCGGCGAAAATCTCGATAATGATGGGGGGAAACATTCAAGGAGGTATGGATGCCGGCCGCATCGGAATGCGATTGACCATTCAGCCCAACCCATCGGACTTCCAACAGATGGTCCATCTGAGTCTGCCAGAGGAAACACAAGGCCGACCGTCGACAGAACCCCCGTTGCGTCTTCGAGGCTCCGTATTGCTCATCGAAAACAACGATTCGGATATCGCCTTCCTTTCAAAAATCCTTCGCGGCAGCGGATTACGTGTGGATCATGCCCCGTCCCTCGACTTGCAAAGCCACCCTTTTCAGCGATACGACGCCGTCTTGGTAGGAATCGATCTTCCCCACGCCAATGGGCTCGAGCCAGTCGAAAAACTTCGCACTTCCGGCGTCACCGTACCCATCGTCGCCCTGACGACTTCCACGTGCCCCCACGACCACAATCGGTGCTTGGAATCCGGATGCACGGCTGTCGTAACCAAACCGATCGAACGGACCACGCTGCTCCAGCGACTCGATGATCTCATCAGCACGACGGAAGATCGTCGTGTCATGTCCGTGCTTCCACCGGACATCGCCATTGCGGATCCATTACCATCGACGCTCGAGACCGAACCTTCCGTGCGTCAGATTTTGCCGCAACTCGTTATGCGAATGCCCAGGCTGATCAAGCATATCGCGCAAGCGATACGACGACTCGATCTGCCCACGGCCGCGAGGACCGCACGTTCCTTGGGGGCGACCGCTGGTAATTGCGGATTCGAGTCCTTGTCGAAAGCCGCCCACGCGCTAGCTGATGCTTGCGAGCATCCTCCCATCGATACCGATGTCCTTGGGGATCGCCTCGAACAGCTCGAAAACATGGCGAAGCGTGTTCAGGCCGCCTATCCGGACTTCATCAAACCCTCCGAATAATCGCCTTACTCGTTGTCGAATCAGCCCTCCGAGGTCTTTCCCTCATCATCTCCCCCTTTCCGTGACAACTACCGCAACATCGGCCCTCGCTTCGTATCGAGCCGATTCGATACCAACTTGCCACGCGCTGTACTAAGTCTTCGTGGTCTGAATTCGCCCCCACGCAAACCGAGTAGCTCATGAGCCAAGACCGGATTTCCGTCGTCCTTCACGCCCATTTTTATCAACCTCCGCGCGACAACCCTTGGACTGAATCGATCGATCGCGAAGCTTCGGCCGCTCCGTTTCACAACTGGAACGAGCGTATCGAAGCGGAATGCTACGCGGCCAATACGCACGCGAGGATATTTGGGGATACAGGCCATATCACCGACATCGTCAACAATTTCGCCCATCTCAATTTCAACATTGGACCCACGCTTTTCGCCTGGTTGCAAACCCACGCTCCTGCGACCTACGCGCGCATCCTTCAGGCGGACCGACAGAGCTGTTTTCTTCATGACGGGCACGGCGGCGCCATTGCGCAAGCCTACAGTCACGCCATTCTTCCCTTGTGTTCCGTTCGTGACCGTAACACGCAAATCCGATGGGGAATCGCGGACTTCCGGTATCGGTTCCAACGACCACCCGAGGCGATGTGGCTTCCGGAAACCGCTTGTGATCTCCCTACGGCGGATGCGCTGGCACAACACGGCATGCGATATCTGATTCTTTCTCCCCATCAGGCCAGCCGTGTCCGACATCGAAACCAAAACGAGTGGCGTGATGTTTCCGATGGGAGCATCGACCCTCGGCTGCCTTATCGTCTGGCATTGCCCCACGGTCGATCCATCGTGTGTTTTTTTTACGATGGGCCGTTAGCCCACGCGATGAGTTTCGAGGCCATGCTCGATACCAGTCGCGGAATGGCAGAGAGATTGCGCGCGGGAGCGAAGGACAACGCCGAAAACCAACTCGTTCACGTGGCGACGGACGGTGAAACGTATGGGCATCATAAGCGTTTTGCCGATCGAGCGCTGGCCTATTTCATCCGAAAAGAAGCTGAAGCCCACGGTTTGCGCCTAACGACCTATGGAGCGTTTTTGGAGCAGCAACCGGTGGACGATGAGGTCGAGTTGAAAAACGGAGAGGGCACGGCCTGGAGTTGTGCCCATGGCCTTGGACGATGGATCCGGGATTGCGGCTGCAACGCGGGGCGTAACCCCGGGTTTCGTCAAGCGTGGCGCGGGCCTCTTCGCGACGCCCTCGACGGCCTTCGCGACGATTCCGCGGTGGTCTTCGAACAAGCCGCCGGACAATGGCTACGGGACCCTTGGGCAGCGCGCGACGACTATATCCATGTGATACTGAACAATACGTCGGAAGCTCGGCAGGCGTTTTTGGACCATCATGCTTTGCGACAGATCTCTTCCCACGAGCGTGTTCGCATCTTCGAAATGATGGAAGCACAGCGCATGATGCAACTCATGTACGCGAGTTGCGGCTGGTTTTTCGATGATTTGGCGGGACTCGAGACAACACAGATCATGAAATACGCGGGAATGGCAGCACGATTGCTGGAAAGCGCCACCGGCCAATCGCTGTTCGAAAACTTCATCGATCGTCTTGCTCTGGCCCATAGCAACCTGGAAAAAGAGGGCAACGGAGCCGATATATATCGTCGCCACGTGGCACCCCTGGAAGTTCCCGCTACCAGGCGTGTCGCTCGTTTCGCATCGAGCACCCTGCTCGACAATACATCTTCGCAAGTCGCCGATCCGGCTTTCGAAATCGAATCGCTGGACCGCCTTTGCTTCCAACAAGTCTCACAACATCTGGTCCTTGGCCGCGTACGTCTTCGTCGCACACGCACGGAGCGCTCCACCCTCTTTCTATACGGTGCCACGTCCCTGCCCGAACGCGATATGCACTGCGGAGTCATCGAGTGCAACGATGAGAAACATTTCGAAAGAATCGTCCAACAGGCCGAAAAGGTATTCGAACAACCATCGACCCCTGCCATCATCCGACTCATTGATTCGTTCTTTGCCCCCCATTTCTTCTCGGTCCGTGAACTGAGCGATGCCGGTCGAGCCGAATTCATCGAGCATACCGTCACCGACCTTCTCGAACGATTGGCGACCACCTACGGCTACTTATACGATGAACACCGAAAAACCATGCAAACGTTCGAGCGCGTGGGTGCCGAAGTTCCCGTCGAACTTCGATTGGTCGCGGAGTACACGTTGGCGCGACGATTGGATGCAGCGCTCCTAGAAGCAAGCGATCCCACGGATCCAGGGCTCGAGCGAACGGTTCGGGACATTGCTCATCAAGCGCAAGAGCTTGGCATTCGATTGGTTGTGCCGCGCAGCACCCTGCGTCTGCGACAATGGCTCGATCAAGCCGCGGAGCAGTTACAAACCGACGGATCCACGGCTCGGGCGCAACATGCCTCGGCCTTGCTTTCGCTCACGGAGTCTCTGGGAATTCGCATTCCCATCGATCATCTTCAGGACGCGATATTCAATCACCTCAACCATCGGGTGGCTTGGCCGGAGGAATTACAAAAGCGTCTGGCGCAGCAGGTAGGCGTTCAGCACCCCCCGCATTCACCAAGGGACGAATCGCACGAGCCGACTCACGGGTTGGCCAAAACCGAGGCTTAGTGCCGCAAGTCAATCATCATTCTGCCAATCCCCCTCCAATTCATCGAGCAATTCGTTGGCGCGATCCTCGCTCAGGCCAATGGCCTCCGCAAACGTATTGAGCAATTCGTTTTCCGTGTCGTCGATGACTTCATCTGCAAAAGCCACTGCCGCAGCCAACACGAAAGCGGACTCACATCCCGCCTCGTCGTCACCAAGACGGTGCGCAATGCTCTCGATTCGCGCTTGTTGCCCTTCTTTTTCCAACGCTTGTTGGTAACTCTCGAGCATGGCGTTCAAGGTCGTGGTCCGAATACTGTTTTCGGTGAGTTCACGAACGGCGCCCCGAATGACATTGTATTCGTCTTCACCCACGGTTCCATCCGCGGCCATCATCAGAAACATGGTTTCGACGATCGGATCGATACCTTGCACAGCGGTTCTTTCTTCCGGAGGGAGCAGTCCCGCTTTGGCAAGCACGTCTTGATCGCTCGAAATGACGATACTCGGGCGCGCACCCGTTTGCTTGAGACGATCACGAAGGCGGGACACGGTGGCAGGGCGAAGATTGATCATGAAAGCACTCCACTCGATGGGGTTGGGTTGACCAAAAAGAGACTCTGCTATCTTCGATAGACGGGTCGCAGAGTACAATTTGCGAATCCCATCGACAATGATCACGTTGGTTTCACGGCAGAATCTTTCGGCTTGGCACGGTTTGCGATGGACGACTCCTCCGAACATCGCCCGCTCCTCCGATAGAGCACGGCCCCATGACACCCCGGCGAGCCGAACCAATGAATTCAACCGATCGTCCTGCTCGAACCGATCGTGTCGAACCGTAACGCCTCTCCCACGAGCTTACGATGCAAAGCAACCCATCACACCGATTTCCCGACGCTCATTTGCCATGAAACCGACACTATCGCGGGTCGGCACAACACCGAAATCCAATGCTCGCCTGAACATAAAACGGCCCGTGCTGCGTCGTTACCGGACGGCAGCGCGCACGGCAATTGTGCAGATAATGCCCCCCCTTCAAGTTCGAAATCTTCGACTCGTGATAGTCGAAACTCTGCACCCATTCATCCACGTTGCCCGTGAGATCAAAGACCCCATAGGGCGATACGCATTGGCTCATGGATCCGGAAGGCAACAAAAATGGATAGTTCGGATCGCCGGAGGCACGATCGACCATATCGAAGTACTTTTTCTTGGTCTCTTCCGATTGACCGGGAAGCTGCTGCGAAATCCACTTCGGCTCCGTATAACACGCGGGCCGTGATGCTTGTCTCTTCAACAGAGGATCGTATTCCGTGCATCGACCATTGGCATCCTGGTCCTTCGGAAGACAATTGGAATAACAACGGCTGATATTGCATCCGGATCGGGATTCTTCCGTGTCTGCGGTCCAAATGCCACGCGTCCAACCCGTCGGATAAGGTTGGCGTTCGGGCCCTTCGCAAGCCAGGGTCCATTCCTGCTCTTCACAAAGCCGTTTTCCAGCAGCTTCACAAGTTTCTTGGGCCTCGTACCAACTGGCAAGACGCGCTGGAGTCGCACCGGGCTGATTCGGATATTCATAGCGATCCATGCAAAACGCTAGACGAATGACCGAAGGACAATCCAATTGAACGATGGAGCCCGGCACCGCCGAATCTCGCCCAAAGCCAAGGATTCGTTCGACCGTGCATCCATTGATGACATCGCCCGCTTTCGCACCCAGAAACTTCTTTCCGAATGCATGTTTCGTATCCGCCCGGTCTTGATCGTGTTTGTCTCCAGGAACGACTTTGAGATGAACGGATACTTTTTTTCGTGCCGTTCCGCATTTCGACGACCCGGGCACATAAGCGATACATTGGTCATCGAACCCCAGCGCTCCGACAGCCGTTTTATCCGCCAAGCTGTCGGTACATTGATGCGTGACCGTCATGCAATAGTCGCCTTCGACATACACCATTCCCTCGGGGCATCGACCGCTCGAATCGTCTTGCTTGTTTTGCTCTTCCACCACGTCCTTCGCGGCGCCATCCAAGGAAGGTTTTGCTACAGCGTCCCCAGCGTTGTCATCGGCGGCATCCGCCTGCCTCCAAACATCCCGTTGTTCGAAGGCATCTGCTTGGTTGACGATATCCTCCGCGGCATCTCTTTGCGCGCGCGCTCGGGGGCCGTCAGTCAATCCGGCCACGGCATCCGGATCTGACATGCCATCATCACCATCGTTGCAGCAAATCGCGCAACACGCGGAAAAGCAGCAGGTGGCGACCAGTACGCTCTTAGCCACTTTGATACCAAGTGCAGTGCGGGGACGACGAGGCAAGTGCGAGGTTGTCATGATGCTTCCGAAACGTGGCTCGAAGGTATCAGGCTTGTCGGAAGGAACCAAAAACGCGGCCTGAATTCATGTAACTAATTGTTTTATAATAGTTTTTCAAATTATCCCGAGCGCATGGTTCCCTCCTTTCATCCATGGTGGTGCGTCGACGACAAGACAAGTCATGGCGGCCACGTTGCGGTTTCGAATTGCCCCTTCTTGGCGTACAACCGGGCCATGCATACTGTGATTGTTTCCGCACCCTTGCCCGGCACTGCCGTCGCAAGACTCACCACCGCTGGACATCGCGTCATTCAAGGGGACCAACCCGGAGGTCTCGGACACGAAGGAATCATCCGTGTACTACGCGACCACCCCGATACTTCGGCTCTCATTCCTCTCGTTTCCGACCGTGTAGATGCACGAGTTCTCGATGCGGGGCCTTCCCTTCGTATCGTGGCCAATTATGGCGTCGGTATCGACAATCTCGATCTGGTGGAATTGAAGCGTCGAGGAATCGTGGCCACCAATACACCTGGCGTGCTGACGGAAGCGACCGCGGATTTTGCGATGGCATTGATATTGGATGCTTGTCGAAACGTAAGCCGGGGCGACCGCCTGGTACGCGCAGGGCTTTGGAAAGGGTGGTCTCCCACCCAGCTCCTTGGTCCCCGGGTGACGGGATCAACCCTCGGGATCGTTGGATTTGGCCGAATCGGTCAGGCCGTAGCCGCGCGCGCCCGCGGGTTTTCCATGCGCGTCCTTTACTCCGATCCCATTCGTGTCAGTCCCCAAATCGAGAAGGATCTACAAGCCACCTATCTGTCTCTCGGCGATTTGTTGGCGCAAAGCGACATCGTCTCGCTTCACTGTCCCTCCACGGATAGCACACGGGGATTGATGAATGAGACGAGACTGCGACAGATGCGTCCCGGTTCCGTATTGGTCAACACGGGTCGAGGGACGTGTGTCGAAGAAGCTGCCCTCGCCAAATTGCTGAAAGAAGGCCATCTTGCTGCAGCCGGTCTCGACGTCTACGAACGCGAACCGATGATTCATCAAGAGCTGTTGGACCTTCCCAATGTGGTGCTGGCTCCCCATCTCGGCAGCGCCGACCTGCCTGCCCGCGAAGGAATGGCGGAGTTGAGTGTATCATCCGTCATCGCAGTCCTTGCGGGAAACGAACCAGCCCATCGCGTGGCCTGAAGTCCCCTCCCTTTCTCGCCGGTATCCATCCGCATGTCTTTGACGCGGCAACGCATCAATGCGGTCTATCCTGAGGGTTGGCAAACCCTGGAGCGAGCATTTGAGTCCACCGCTCGATGTTCTGAATGCCTTCCGATTCCATATAGGCAGTCGTGGCTGCCAAGGCCGCCTCATCATGACTCCGTATCGCCAGCCATCGACGAGCCACGTTGGCGTATTGACCCATTTCGGCAGCTTCGAATCCTTCGATGGCCTTCCGCAAGCACGCCACACAACGCTCGGATTGATTTTCGATGGAAGCGATCGCTGCGCGAATGAGTTCCGCCATGGGAGGAGCCACGATGGAGTATTCGCGGGCAAGCTCCGCGGCATCGGATTTGGCGCGACGCAACAGTTTCGTGGCTCTTTCTGGACATTGATGAACGGCTGCCAGCGCGCTTCGCGCTCGAAGATGCAGCATCTCGATGCGCACGGTTTGCACTTGCAGCAGCATCGAAGCGCGTAAGGGAGACCAGGCTTGGTCGACGCGCTTCAACGCCGACTCCCCATCGCCGATATACAAGTCGATCTGTCCATATGCGTATAGTGCATAATAATGCTGGGCATGGAAACCACGACGAGACCAGTGTTCCATGGCTTCATCGACAGCGCGACGAGCTTCTTGCGGTGTGTCGTCCACGAGCCATGCCATATTGCTCGTGAACAGCCGTAGATCGGTTGCGGAATACAAGTCTCCTCGTTCAAAAGCAGCTTCGAGCTGCGCTTTGGTTCTTTTGGCGGCCGCTCCGACGTGCCCAATCCACATCAGGCTCCAGATGGCATAATGTCGAATGGTCGTGCGTTCCCAGGACACGCCGGAACAATGGGTAAACGCTGCCATAGCCTTATCGCCTTCCGAGATACAATCTCCAAATCTGCCTTCGAAGTAGGCTACGGCTGCCGCCCCCACATGGTACCAACCAAGCGTGAACGGGTCGCCAAGCTTGCTCGTGAGCGCTCGGGATGCGTCGAGCAACTCCATGCATTTGTCATGGCACTTGGGCCCTGCCACCGCGAGCATCCCGGCTTGTAGCGCAAGACCACGCGCAATTCGCGAAGGTTCTCCAGCCGAAAGAGCTAGCAACAACGCACGAACCTGCAAATCCGCACCGCGAATCGTATCGCAATTGGAAAGCCCCACCGCAAGCGCCCAGCCCACATCGATCCGTCGCAGTATCTCCGGATCATGGTGATAGGTGCCGCGGAATCCAACCCCCCGTACACGCAGCCATGCTCTTCGCCACAATAGGGATAGGAGAGCCCCCAACGATGTTTTCGTAAGCTTCATGCCCGCGGCCGCAAGCATGTCGTCGATCAGAGCTAGTCCCTCATCGACCTTTCCCACCAGCAATGCTTGTTCCGCAGCCTTTCGTCGTATTTCCAACACGTCTTGCGCAGGAGCCGTAACCAACGCTTCGAGATAAGCCGCCGAGGCGTCCGCACCATGGCCAGCGTTGGCGAGGGCGTCGGCCAATTTGATTCTCAATTCGTACGTGCGACGCTCCGGTTTGAGAAGCAGCGCCTCTCGATACAGGTCCGCTGCCCGGCGAAACGCAAGGGCTTCGGCAGCCCTTTCCGCCGCCGCCACCGCACACCTCCAGGCCGACTCGCGATCTCCCGAACCTCGATAGTGAACCACAAGGGTTTCCGGATCTGCACCCCGACTTTCCAAACAACGAGCCAACGCTTGATGCAACGACACACGCTCTTCAAGACTCATTCTCGACGTCACGATCTCGCGAATCCGATCGTGATAAGGTTCGACCAAATCCGTCGATCGCACTCCTTGCGTCCGTATCAAACGCTGCGTGCGCAACACATCGAGCGCTTCTCGCAACTCACCGGACAACCCCGCCACCTCTCGGGCGACTGACAACTCGATGGAACGTCCAGCCAAGGCCACCACGCGAAGCATTCGCGCGGCCGGCGCGGATAAGGTTCCCAAATACTCCCAAAGCACATCATCCAAACGAACCCCCGTCGGAGGGCTTGAACCACCGTCGAGCCTTAAAGCATGCCGAACGAGGTGCAAAACAAATAGTGGACATCCGCCCGATTCACTCGCCAACGCAAACGGCAGCGCGCTGTCATGGCTGCCTTGTTCCCGAAGAATGAGCGACGCCAATCGCTCACAAGCGTCTTGCGAAAGAGGCGAAACCTCCACTTCGAAGCATCGGTAGGCCGCGCGCGTTTGAGCATGAACAATCTGTCGAAGAATCGGACTCGTCTCCGTGTCTTCCGAACGATGACTCAGAATGAGAAGCACCCGAGGAGCATCCGGTGGCTGCAAAAGATTGGAAAAAAACGCTGCACTATCCTCATCACCCCATTGCAAATCGTCGATCCACAACACCACCGGCTTGCGCCGTGACACTTCGCCAAACAACGAACGCAACGCTGAAAATGCCGATTTTCTTACCTCATGATAGTCAAGCCCCTCCAACTCCTCGCCATCTCCCATGGCCGCAATCACCGGAATCCTGCGCAATACAGGGAACATCCTCGCGAGCGGCAAGATATCCTTCGGAAGATACGTAACCACCTCATCGCAAGACCGAGCCAACAACCACTGCGTCAACGCGTCGATGAGAGAATCCAACGCCTTGTACGGGACAGACTCACATTCGAAACATCGTCCACTGAGCACACGAGCCCGCTTCGCACGACGCAAATCATCGACGAAAAAGCGGACGAGCGAGGTTTTCCCCATGCCGGATCGCCCATAGCCCCGAAGCATCGTCCCTTTTCCTTGCACAACGTTTTCAAAAGCCTTCGACATCAGTTCGAGGCTCGCCTCACGCCCAACGAGATACTCCGATGGCTGATAGGTGATTAGAGAAGCAACATCCTCACCTCGAAACGACGAAATCTCGCTGTCCTCGTCGTGATCCGAAGCCGCCACAAGCGCCGCTTGAATGCTTTCGAGTTTGGGACGATCCTGAGGACGACGCGCGAGCAACTGCATGCTCAATCGGGCGAAATGCCGCTGATTGGGTTCGAGCAAGGGCTCGGGGTCCACCGGATCCGCCATCTGTTTCCGAATGAGCATCGATACGGGCTTGCCATCGAACGGGAGACGACCGGTCAGCACCTCGTACAGCATGACGCCCACGGAATACCAATCCGATTCCGCCCCATGAACGAGACCAGCCGCCGCTTCCGGTGCCAGGTATGCGGGCGTTCCCACAATCTCCGTCGCCGCTTCTTGCTCCCCCTTCTCATCGATGTCCGCCAGAAGACCGAAATCCAGAACAACCACACGCCCGTTTTCCGTCACCAATACGTTTTGCGGCTTCAAATCACGATGGAGTTTTCCCGCTCGGTGCAACGCCCCTACCCCTTCGGTCAATTGCATGAGCGCCGAACGCAATCGCGTCGTATTCACCGTTCCCCCCGACCCCAACACACCAGACACGGCCGTTTGATAATCCTCCGAATCAATCGTCGGCGCGTCGTTCGGATAGGCCGCCCCCGGCCGAACGTGATCGAAAAAACTCACCCCATGGATGAGTTCCATCGTGAAACACCATCGCGAGTCAAAACAGAATAGGTCATGCAGACGCACCAAATTCGGATGAACGATGTCCGCCAGCTCACGAAACTCCCGCTTGAAGCGAAACAACGAATGCGCATCGAGACGCTCGAGACACTTCAAAGCCACACGACTCTGCAACTCCCGATCATGCACCTCATACACGCTGCCAAACGCCCCCTCGCCCAGCTTGCGACGTACCTCCAAGCGAGATGGCAGCGATAGTTGATGCTCTTGCGACGACCGTGACATGGCTCGATGGGTAAGGCCGCTTCAAGATGCCATAACCGGCTAGAAAGAGATATTTGACTTTTTCCTCAATGTCTATCCTCGCGCTCCCTCATTGGACAGACTCATGGCGTCATCGTTCCCTCACGGCTATTTATAAGGTGAATCGCTCATCGGAGCGCGAGATTTCAAAGCAAAAACGTATAGTAACGCCATCGTCACTTGCTCCGCGGCTGTGGTCGACGCGCCGATCCGAAGCGCTCACCATCAAAGTCACCATGTCGACTCTCGTAGCCTGGCGCTTCAATGGCCCAATAGCTTGCCCAAACCCATCGACATCGTTCTTCGCGCTAGCTCAACCTCGTGCATTCGCATCGTGTTCGCCATCGAGTCGACGAAAGCCAGCGCTCCCGCGAAGCTCAAAAATGGTCTGTCATACAAAGCGTGCCGGAACGAAGAGGGAAACCCAAACTCGAAGATGGCACCTTCCGCACCCATGATGCCCACGTTGTTGGTCACCACCAAATGAATGTCCGTCTCGCGCGCTTTTCCGAATAAGAAACGCACCATCTCTTTCATTTTTGGATAGACAAGCACGCAAGAAGCCTCGAGCCCCACCCGCAACGTCGACGCATGGTGCGGATGATTCGTGATCACCGCGTAGGCCAATTCGCCTCCTAGCATCGATACCAACCCCTCGAAACCAGGCAAGATGTGCGGCTCCCCCACAAAGGCAAACCGACGATTCTGAAACAAAAAGGGAACGACCCATTCGAGTTTTGGAATGATTGTCGACAACTGCCGATCGATGAACGCTTCCGCCTGAGTCTCACATGCAAATGCTTCTCCCAACCGTCGAACGAATCGTTCCGAGTCCTCGAATCCAAAGGGTAACGGCATCTCGATCAAACGTGCGTTCGTTCTTCGTGCAAGCTTCTTTGCAGCCTTTCGTCCATAGGGAAACGACAAGATCGTTTTCGCTTGCGCAACACGCGCAAGGTCTTCAAACCGGGAACCATCGAGCCAAACCGATACGAGTTCCAACCCAAGCGCGTCGAATATCCGCCTTAGTTCACGCAGATTTCCCTCATGATCCCCTTCGTTGCGATCCCATAAATACCCCACGATCGCCACGCGATGGTCTTGTTGCCCCTCGAGCTGCAACTCTACTTGCGAGGCTAGCGCAAGCAGAGTCTCCGCATAACCATCCAGCCAATCCCCAGACAGCGACTTGCCCGGTATGTGAACCGCCGACTTGCCCGTTTGCTTGTGGACCAAACGCGTAAGACGCTCGTAATCCGCGCCCGTGATGAACGCCATGGGCATCGATGTCAGCGCTATCGCGGGTACGGAGGCGTCACCCGCCATTCGAAGCAGCACCTCGCGAATGCCTTCTTCACGGGAACTGCCCATCTGGGAAGGGTGCAGCGCCGTGTTAGCCACTCGGTGAAAGCCCGACACACTCGTCAACGTGGACATCCAATCGTGATTGCCCTGCACGTATTGCGTCTTCATATAGCTGCAATCCGGCCCCTCGACCAAAAGATACAAATCCGAAATCGCATTGACCGCAAGGTAAACGCCAATCATGTACGTGAACGTCACCCGTTGGCTGAAATCGCCTTCGCGCCCCTCGGATCGCTCCCATCTCTCCTTTGGATCAACCATCCAACTTTTCCTTTTGCCCCACCGTTCGCAACCCGCTTTCCTCGCGACCAAGATAACGCCCATAGCGCGAGAAAAATGTCGTTTGACACACGCGAAGCAATCGCTCGATCGTGCGTACCGCGCCCGCAACCCCCATCTCGAAGTGCTGAATCGAAAAACTCGCCTTACCCGCTTCGGTCAAGCGCCAATCATAAAAGTGATAGGAAAGAAATGCGTTCGCTGGGCAATCCCGCAGTCTTTTTCGCAAAAACGAAAAACTATCGAAAGCACGCACCGAATGCCGGTCGGGTTTTCGGAACCGACGACGAATCGCTAACGCTGCATTTTTAGCGATTTTCGCATCACTTACCCCCACCAACACATCGATCCCAAACCCCATCTCTTCCACCAATTCGAGCAAAGGCACCCCCCACGACGCTCCAGGATTGGTGAGATAATAGGCTTCTTCGTCTCGCACCACAAAACCAAGACGATACGATCTAGCTTGAGCACATAAGTTTTCCCAACGCGATTGCCACGGCGCCACGACTTTTTCCCAGGCACGCTCTTGCTTTGCCTCATCCGATTCACCCACGGCTTGCGCCACTTGTCGAAACCACGCGCGGGAAGCTTCGAATCCAAAAGGACCCGGCACTTCCACAGCCTTGAGCGAACTGCGATCCAATACCTGATCGTACATGTGCCGCCAAAGTTGATTCGGATAAAAAACATTCGTCCGCGCGCGCGGCAGCGCATCCACCCGATCGACATTCAAGTCCGGAAGCAGAACCACGTTCACCCCAACACCAAACTCTCGCAACGCCTCCCGCAACTCCTCGACCGCCTTGGCCCCCGCAAAACCAATGAGATTCACCGAGCGTTCATCGGCTTCAACCGCTTTCGCTTCCGCTTCCAATCGACGATCCACCAAAAGGCTTTGAAATACATTCGTCATCGAACGAGGCGTCACCGTCAAGTACAGGATCTCTTTGCCCGTTCGATTCCGAACCCGTTTGACGACCGATTCCACATCTTCCCCAATCACCGTCGGCACGCAGGTATTGCTCACGAAGAGCAACTTGTCCCCCGAGGAAGGACGAGACACCGCGTACTCGATCAATGAAGTCAGCTTGCCCGGATTGCCCATGATGACGTCGTCCTCCGTCAGATCGGTCGTCACCATCCCTTCCTCCACGAAATCCCTGTCCGTGATGTTCGCTAGGTTTTGTCCCCCCGGATGTCCCGGTTCCCGTACTCGATCATCCCATGGGAAATTGACCAGCGTCACAATGAACCCCACCGAGTGAGGATTCACGAACAAACACTCCGCATCACAATGCTGTACGAAGTGAAATAGCTTGGACGGATCAATGGAATCGAGTTGGCTTCGCGCGATCTCCCCGCCCGCAAAAAAGTCCGCGAAACTGTCCGCTGCTCCCCACGTATCCAACAACGATCGAGGACGTTTCGCCTCGTCTCGAGCGGGAGGCATGGCAAGCCCCGGCGAGCCCGATTCCGGATCGGACGCTACTAGGACAGCCAGATGATCGACGGTCCAACCCGAAAGCCGTTCCGCCGCTCGCCGAACGCGTTCAGCGAACGATTGAGGTAGGTCTTTGCCTCGCGCATAAATGTTGAGATGCGCCGTGCGAACGAGCCCTCGAGACCCAGATTCCCGACGTTCGACACGCAATACCTGCACGTTGCCGTTCGCATCGATGGCAATCTCGACAGCGTGATCGACCCACGCAACCGCTGTCGCTTCGCTCGGATCGAATCCAAATAGCGCGGCGATGGCTTGTCGTGCTTGCCCGCCCGCCGCAACGACTTTTCCTCCAAGGACGTGCGTTTTCGTGTTGGGAAGAGGTGGAATGGACATCGGATCCATCGAGTGGTCGCACGAGCAAGCCCAAGGAGCAACCCATCATCGCTTCAACCCAATACAACCCGACAAACCAACGACCCCGACGAACGTTTCACATCCGCTCGGGTGCCTGGATCCCCAGCAAACCCAACCCATGGTCGAGAATCCGCGACGTCAACTCGACCAGCCGAAGCCGGGAATCGCGGACCAGCTCGGAATCCGCCTTCAACACTGGACAATCATGCCAAAAGCCACTCAACGCTCCCGCCAACTCGAATAGATAACTGCACAAGGTATGAGGCTGCAACGTCTCCGCCACCTGATGAATCACCGCGCCCAATCGCAACGATACAAGAGCCAGCGTACGCTCCGCGGGGTGAACGATTTCGATGGGCCCAGGTTCCGGTCGTAGTCTCGCATGACGCAAGATGGAACGGCATCGCGCATGGGCATACTGAATGTAACCGCCTGTATTTCCTTCAAATTTTAGCATTCTATCGAAATCGAAGACGTAGTCTTTTACCCGGTCGTTGGATAAATCAGCGTACTTCAACGCCCCCACCCCCACCTGCCGGGCCACTCGTCGACGTGTCTCATCATCCAACTCGGGAAAGCGCAATGTCACTTCCGCCAGCGCGCGTTCCACCCCTTCTTGAATCAAATCGCTCAACTTGATCGTATCGCCCGCACGCGTCTTGAACATTTTTCCATCCGCGCCAAGCACGGAACCAAACTCCACATGCTCCGCACGCGCGGGAGGACAAAGCCATCCAGCCATCGTTGCCGCAGAAAATACCATCGACAAGTGCTGCCGCTGCGGCGCCCCCACCACATACAACAATCGTGTCGCCCCCAACGTTTTCACACGATGACGAACCGCCGCCAAATCCGTCGCCGCGTACCCATACCCACCATCCGTCTTGCGCACAATGAGCGGCAAAGCACTTCCCTCTCGCGACGAAAATCCCGGAACAAAGATGCATAATGCACCGTCATCCACCGTCGCCAATCCACGCTGCTCCAGCTCCTCCGCCACATCCGCCAACATAGGGTTGTAAAAGCTCTCCCCACATACGTCCTCATCCGTCAGCGAGACATCGAGTTGCGCGTAAATCTCACCAAAGTATCTCTTCGATTCGTGGACCAAACGCTGCCAAAGCACCCGCGTCGGCTCATCACCCGCCTGAAGCTGCACCACCCGAAGACGCGATCGGTCGGCAAACGACGGATCCTGCTCGAATTTCGCACGTGCTTCACGATAGAACTTGTTGAGATCACCAACCCCCAATTCTTCGGATGCCCTTTGCTCCCCAAGATCAACCAAGTGTTCGATGAGCATACCAAAAGGTGTTCCCCAATCTCCCAAGTGGTTTTGCCGTATCACATGATGGCCGAGGGAAGACAGAATCCGAGCCAGCGCATCGCCCAGTATCGTGCTCCGCAAATGCCCCACGTGCATTTCTTTCGCCACATTCGGCGCGGAATAATCAATGACCACCGTCTCCGGTTGCGATGACAACGATACCAACAAACGGGGATCTCGAAGCTGCTGCGAACTACACTCACCCAAAAATGAGTTCTTCAACGTCAGATTGATGAATCCTGGCCCCGACACCTCCACCCGTTCGCACACGTCTTCGACTCGAAGACTGCTTACCAACGCTTCGGCGATTTGCCGCGGAGGACGCTTCAACCGTTTGCTCAACCCCAGCGCCACGTTAGCTTGGAAATCCGCGCGATCGGATGGACGCACCATCGGATCCGCGTCGGCCATCTCCGCACCAAACGCCACCACCAACGCCTCTCGAACACGATCATGCAAAATCGATTGCGGGTCGCACATAGCCTCGCTGATAGCGCAGAGACGAGTCCTTGTCGCGTAAGACAAGCGCACCAACGCCTACGAAGTTAAAAAGTTCAAATCTTCGACGTGATCGGAAGCCTCCCCCACTCTCATCCCATCGGATCACCCCGTCTTCGCATCCTTGTCCCGCCAGAGACCATACCGTTTTCGCAATCCTTTGGTCTCGAACAACAACGCGGATCCAAGGGTGAACACAGTCACAAAGCCAAGAATCAACCCCACTCTCCCAGCAGGCATGCCCAATTCCCTACGCACGCCAACAATCTCCAGCATCGTAAGAAACCATTCGATCGCACCCAGCAACAACCCCACCTGCATCCCACGAGCCACCCACCTTCGTTTCCACAAAAGCAATGCAGGAGCGATCAAACATATCCCAACCCACACCCAATGCCCCGAACGCAAAAAATGCGCCGCCATCAAAATCCAGGAAATCACAATGGGAATCAAGGCAAGACGATCCATCTCTTCTTCGCTCTACCCGCAAGAAACCATAACGCCATGACCCCGATCATGCGCTCGAAACAACCCCTCCCCCTACCACAGAGCTTCGAACAAAAACGCTTCCATCCTGAATCATCAAGAAAACGAGGCGACAACGCTTCTTCCCAGCACTGGCCTATCCCACCTCCGCTGTCGCATGAGCCTACCTACCCTTCGGCCCCATGTCCATGAAGCTCATTTCTCGTGCAAAACGATGGTTTCCCGAATCTCCCACGCCAGAAGTACATGGGACGCATCGGCACGTCGCCAGACAACATACGCTTTCGGCTGACTCGTTGTCTTGTTCGTCAATATCATCGTCAGTTCTGTCCACGGCTGGTTTCCCGCCACTCCCATAAAGATGGGATTCCCTCCGTTGGCTTTCGTGGCTGGCCCATCGACGATATAAAGATGCTGATTGGGAGCAATGGTCGTTCCCTCACACGCCGGAGTCGTCGTGCTCTCCTTGGCCATATTCGACACATCGCCGCTGATGATGGCTCCCGTGTCATCCTGCGTAAGCGTGATACGGATATCCGACAGAATCATCGAGTAATGACAATAGGGTTGACCTCCATAGGAAGCAGGGAGAGACGAAGCAAGCGTTCCTACGAGAACTCGCGTTTGTGTCGGATTGCCCACATCCTGTTCAGCCTCGACAGCGGTATCTTTCGCGCTATCCGGCAAAACCGTATCCTCATTGACCACGTCCGTCCCACCGCCCTCGGGCAATCCAACGTCTTGTTCGCCGCCCTCGGGCAACCCGGCGTCACTGCCACCGTCGTTCGAAGCCGCACAGGCTCCCTGCTTCCGATCGCCCAGACCTTTGACACTTACCGGCTCGCTTTCCGTCACCGTAACCACAGGAGCGATCGGGATGGTTATCGTTGGAAGGTCGATGCTTTTGTCGAGAGGCGGTGGAAGCTTGAGCATGAGAGTCCCCTTGAGGACCAGCGTTCCCGAGGTTTCTGCCACACCCAAATAGCGTGCCTTTCCATCGGTTGTATCGATGCATGTACCATGCACCTTCGATGTGACCACGCTCTCTTTCTCGACCGTGAGGGCAAGCGAGCCAGGCACGGACCCGAGAGGGATTTCCGGCAGCCGCGTCTCGGGAACATTCGCCGTAACCTCAGCCTGCTCCCCCTCAGCCAAAAGCAGGCTATCCACCGGTACCGAAGCGGCGATAGGGAAATCGATAGCGTCCAATCCCGGAATATCCCCATCAATTTTGCTCAACGGCGAGTCGATCTTCAACCGTCCTTTGAATAAGAGGCGAAAATCAATGGCGAACGAGCCGCCAGAGCGCCCCACGAAATCACCATCCCGCAACGCGGCAACCGTGTCGAGTTTGAGCCCCCCACCGACCGAAAATTGCAACTGAACCTGAGCCGGAGAAGCAGGGGGAACGAGGCCCGTATCATAAGCGAAATCCGATAACGGTGAGGCCTCCGTATGAAACGTCATCGTATCCTTACGCGCCCCATCCTCGGATGAATCGTCGCCTCCGCATCCCACCGCACAAAAACCCAACACCGACAAGATGCTCAAAAACGACACGAACCAGACATATGCTTTGGATATCATCGGTGCCTCCAAGCCAACCAAATACGCAGGGGGCAAAGCATGCCGACCCCAGAGAAAACCCACGAACGAAACCGGCGTCAATTCCCAGTTCCGAAATAAATTACAACAATACCCTCATGAGCGCCACACTCTCTACGGAGCAAGGAAAAACATTCGAGATTACGCCAAGATACTCTCAAGGGGCAGCATACATCCCGGCACCACAGGTAGGCGAACCTAGACAATCGTCGTCATCACAATCCACCGCCCCATCCCCATCATCATCCACCTGATTGTCACAGACCTCGACTTCAAATGGCGCCGCATACTCCGCTGAATTCATACACATCGGCTCCGTGAGGCAATCATCATCATCACAATCCACCGCCCCATCCCCATCATCATCCACCTGATTGTCACAGACCTCGACCTCAAAAGGCGCCGCGTACTCCGCCGAAATCATACAACTCGGATCTTTGAGACAATCATCATCATCACAATCCACCGCCCCATCCCCATCATCGTCCACCCGATTGTCACATACTTCTTTCACAGGAGGCGCCGCATCCGTATCCTTACCCTTGTCGCCCTTGTCGACGTTTTCAGTTCCACAGGCATCGCCATTGGGGCCACAATCTTCCGCTTCCACGGTGCCCCCGCAGCCTGATAAGGCCAACCCTACCGCAGCGGACGCGATCCAGGGCATCTTCCACCATTCACGACGTCGAACCAGCTTTTCCTTGCGGTCGAGACGCTGACAGAGTTCCTCCAAATAGGCTTTCGCGAGGTTCGGATGGTTATCGTTCGACATCACACTCCTCCATTGGCACAATAGAGAGAACTGCAAACCCCGTTCCATTTTTAACTACATGTATTAACATATCTTTTTGATAATCTTTCGATTGGTTTGGATGGTCATGGCGCAGCATTGACACAAGTTGGCTCGAACCCCGAGCCAATTCCCTCTGCCCTCCACCATGGTAGCATCGAAAAAACCATGCTCCTGTATACCGAAGCCGCCGCCCGCGCAAACCGCCACCGATGAGCCCCCCCACCAAACTCACCCTTGTGCTCCTGGGAGCCTCCATTCAACGGGAAACCGAACTGCCGGGTTATGAATCGCTCTCGGACTTCGCTTCCGAGAATTACAACCTCGCGCTCGCTTCTCTCGAAGCCAGCGTTCGAAACACCAGCGATCTCACAAATCATTTCGACGTTCATCGCATCGATCTCGACATCTCCCAGGGCACGCAAACGCTGGGCATGGATGTCGTTCACCACATCGTCGCTCTCGAGCCGGACCTCGTGGGTCTGTCTTGTTATTGTTGGAGCATCGACGCTCTTGTCGATGTGGCCGAAGAGATTCACCAACGCGCAAACGACGTTTTTCTGTTTGCCGGGGGCCCTTCCGCGGGCCCTGTCGCAAAAAAACTGCTCCTAGAACGTCCATTCATTTCCGCCGTGGCGCGAGGCGAAGGGGAAAACACGCTCATTGCCTTGTTGCGAGCACGACGAAACCACCAATCCCTTCACACCGTACAAGGTCTGACCTGGCGAGCCTCTGACGGCGTATTGCACGAAAACCCCGATGGGGAACCGGTGGATTTGTCCACCTTGCCCTCGGCGTATCAACTCGGAATCCTGCGCCCGCCTTCCACGTCGATGCTGCTGGAAACCAGCCGGGGATGCCCGTTTCAATGCCGTTTCTGCTCTTGCATGGGGGCAAACCGGCGGTTGCGCTACGTGCCCGCCCACCGTGTGGAAGAGCAACTCCGCTGGGCCGTGGAACATGGTATTCGCGGCATCAAGTTCGCCGACACCGCCATCAATTTCCAGACCAGCCGATTGCGCGAACTCACCCGGGCCATCCACCGGGCGGACCCTCACCAAACCTTGCGGTTTACCTATTTTCTAAAACCCGAACGGCTCACCTTGGAGCAGATCGACCTGCTGGCCCAAATCCCTTCCGACGAGGTCATCATCGGCACGGAAAGCCTGACCCCCGCCGCCCGAGCGCTCGCGGGAAAACCCCCGTTTTCCCCCGAAACGTTCACCGAACAGCTCTCGTGGCTCCAACGAGTCGGCCCCGTCACCTGTTCGTTCATCCTCGGACTGCCAGGCGATTCGCCCGAAGGACTCGAGCAAACCCTGTCGTGGATTTGCGAATTCGACGACAACCATCCAGGCTATCTCCATGTGATTTGCCTTTTCTGGCTCGCGGTACTTCCCGGTTCCGGACTCCATGCGCGACACAACGAACTTGGCCTGCGATGCTCCCCCCGCGGAACCCCCTACCTGCTCCAAAGCCACGAACACAGCCCCGACGCGCTCCTCACCATGGCACGACAGGCCATCGAACGACACTTCGCACACCCCAAACTCCGCGTCGAACACTTCCACAAAGAATACCTCGCCCAAGATGCCCCTGCCCCAGACCGCACCATCCCCATCCTCCGGGTCGAACACGATACTCGTCCCACCGTCCTTTTCGTCGGTGAATTGGATGAATCCTTCCGCGACTTCGGTGTGACCCCCTACCATCTTCGAGGTGCCCAACTCCGCGCTTTTCTTGAAAAACACAACGATATTCGCCAGGCCTACCGATTCGAAACAGCCCTCGAATCCGAAAATATCGTCGAACGATTCGACAATCTCCACCCCCAATGGCTCATTGCCTCCTGCCTCCGACTCCCCCCCTCCCCGTGGTTGGAGTCGTTGCTGACCCAGCAAAAGATACCCCGCTTGCTTCTCGAAGGCGCCTCATCGCTTGCCCAGGCCGAAGCCTGGATGACTGCCATCCCCAGCGCATACGCGGCCACCTTCGGTGAAAGCGAAATCGCATTGCGCGCTCTTCTTCGTGGACAACCGGCTCCCGGCCTCGTCACGCGACAGCCCCATGGCCTCGTAAGAAGCGATTCACCACAAACACTAGCCGACCTCGACGACATTCCTTCCCCCTTTCAATGGGGATTCATCCGGCGCCCCGGCTCCACCATCGCCATGCAACTCGGTCGCCCTTCACCCCCTCGAACCTGGAGCGACGAGCGGATTTTTCGCGATATGAGATGGGCCCTGGAACAGCGTCACACCCACGTCGTCTGGCTCGATGACAGCCTCCCCTCCGATCCTTCCCGCCTTGGCACGTGGATCGATACGCTTCGACGAGCCGATCCGCAAGGAAGCATCCGACACTCCTATCGGTTGGATGGCACACAATCCATCGCCTGTTTGAAAGCCCTTCGAGCCTTACCCACCCATACCTTGACCGTGACGGCTACCGTGGACCCCCTCTGGCTCTCAGAAGCGGAAGGTATCGCGCATGCATGGGGACAAAAAATTCGTAACCTATCGAAATCACACCTGTTATCCATAGATCAACTCATGCGAAAACTGGCTCCTTTGCGCCGTTCCGATGCCCTTGCCGGATGGTCCCCGGGACCATGGCACACCCAAGATCAGAACGCGCGATTAGAGTTTTTTTGGAAACGCGATACCCTCGTCCACATCCGTCTTTCCACCCAAGACAATCGGATCGAAGCCTCGTTCGAAGTGCGCGGCGAACGACCCCCCGAAGAACAACTCGATCGATTGCGCCGGGTCATCACGCGTCTTTTGTCCGGAAAGCAAATCGCCTGAACGATCGTCGTGGCTATTCGTTGCTGCGAATCAACTCCACCAGCGCTTTCACCAATCGATGCTGCTCTGGTCCCTCGCCACCGGATGGCAACCAGACGAGGTCGAAACGCCGTGTTCTCGCCAAAGGACGAGGCTCCGCATCTCTGGGCCGAATTTGCAGCATAACACGTTTGTTCCCAGGGCCTTCCAACACCACGACCGGCCAACCGTGCCGATGCTCGAAGGCGCCAACCCTCCATTCATGACGAAGCCATCGGCCCGGCTCGAGGGGACGAATGGCCTGAAGGACTTCGGTCTGTGAAATTTGTCTGGCGACTCTTCCGCCAATATGGTCGCCACCGGCCACGAACATGGAAGGCAAGGCAGGATCGAGCATGCCAAGAGGTTCCGCATCTTCCCATACGAACAAATCCGAACGCGGATGCTCACGCATCGCATGCAAGGCGGCGATGAGCTGATCCCGAGAAAACGTCGAAGATCCAAGCACATAGGGGACACCCGGTTGCGCAATCACAAGCCCGTGGCGGTCGGCCAACGACCACATCTTCGAGCCTGGAGCAATGAGCATCCAATGCACCCTCGCCATTCGAACCCTTGGTTTTCCTTTTCGCTCCGCCACCTCCGCCACGAAATCCAACGTACTGCGAAAACCCTCGAGATCGTCGCCCGGCATGCCAAGCATGATCGACAGGGTCGCGGGCGCTACCTCCGACAGCAAATCCATCGCGCGAATGAATTCATCGCGGTCCACCGGCCTGCGGCCTGCCGCTCGGGCAGCTCGCACGTTGACGGTTTCGAGCCCCACCGTGATCTCATGGGGTCGAAGACGTGCCAAGGCGCGTGCTTGGTCTTTCGAGAGCAGCGAATGGTTCACGAAATACGAAAACGCCAGATGTCGCGTAGGATCGGCACGGGCGATCTGCGCGGAAAATCTTTCCAGCCGGGAGTCGTCATGATTGATGGCGCTATCGATGATGAAGGCATGCTCATAATCATGCTCCACCGCCCAGCCCACCTCATGACCTACGCGTTCGTCGGAAACGAAGCGCATCCCGGGCCCCTGCCCCTTCCAAGCACAATAAGTACATCGATATATGCACCCTCGGGAAAACTCGAACATCAGGTTCTGACGCGGTGGGGTCAACACACCCTCGAGGAGCGGGGAAGGCAAGTCGGATAAATCCGCGGCAGCGCGATCCAATTCCTCGACCACCCGCCCTTGCTCGTCCCGCCATGTCACTCCAGCAACACCGCGATAATCATCCCGCAGCAACATCTGGCGAAGAGTCAGTTCCCCTTCCCCCCGCACGACCGCGTCAAGACACGCATGGTTGACCAGCAACGAAGAAGCCTCAAACGTAGCCGAAGGACCCCCAGCTACGATACGAATTGGCGGATGCAACGCTTTGACGCGTGCGGCAAGCGCGAGAAGCGGCGCCAAATCCCAGCAATAACAAGACAAACCTAGCCAATCCGGTTCCGTCGACAGCACCTCATCGACCACCGCCTGGTCGAAACAAGGGGCATTCAAGGAAAACGGCAAATCGAGCCGTCGCACTTCGACGCCGCCCAAGGCAGGGTCGGCATGTACTGCCGCATGCAGGTGAGCAGTAGCCAAGTTGTAACGCTGCGCCTCACCATCCACGTGGGGTAGTGTAAGCCCGGTTCCCACCAGGGTAAGGTTTCGACGGCGAAAGGACACGTGGTATTCGTATGGGTTGCGTGGCCGGCGGTCAACCCGCGGCTTGCTGTGGAAGACTTCGTGCTTGCTTGGTCGCTTGATGACACGCGATCAACATTGCGCCAAAGGCGAAAAACAGAAGCGCGGACGATGTTTCGAAGTGAACCGTCCGGTCATCGGTTTTGGTGGTCCAATACTGGGCGACGCACAGCAGCAACATCGACAGCCAAACGGCAACCTGAGTCCAGGTCGGAATGGCGCGCGGGTCATCCTCGCGGGAAAGCGGATAGCCAAGCAGCGGAAGAAAAGTAATGAAGTGGATATAGTAGTTGGCGGGATTGAACAAAATTGGAATGAGCAAACAGCCAAGAATCGCGGCTTGATCCAGATGCTCGCGACGCAACCAAGCCACGTAGGCGGCTCCCAAAGCAATCGCTCCGCCCACGAATCCAAACAAAGGCCAACGGGCCAGCACGTTGGCATCTTGGGAAAAGTCATTCCCTCCCACGAACGCTTTGAGGCTGACTTGATTGACGTGCGGTTCCGAGTCCAAGAGCGTGACTTTTCTCATCCATTCGGGCCAGGCTCCGAACGACACCACCAGAGAAGCAAAGAGAAAAAGGACGATTCCGACGACAATGGCCGCGCCCCAGGTGTGAAGGATATCGCGATTGGCTTCGTACCAAGCGCGTCGTTTTGGCCGGGTGCCGGTCTGTGCTAGCGTGTCTATCCACCAACCAACCATGGGGAAAGCGAGCCCGACCAACGCCATGGCAGGAAAAGCCCGTTGCGCCGCTGCCAGCGCCAACAATCCCCCACCCAACCACGTTTTTTTCATTCGAAGGGCCGCCATCGCCAGCATCAAGTACGCGAGCCAATCATGACGCAGGGTCGCGCCCGCCCAGTTGGTCCCCAGCATCACGTAATCATTGGCGCCAAATACAACCATGCATAATAGCGAGGCACGCCAGCCATAAGCCCGCGCTATCGCCGCGAAGGCAAGCAACAAAAGCGCCGGGTCGAGTAGCCCACCCAATACGAGCGTCAATTCATCCGCTTCCGTCAGAGAAAACAATAGATGCGCCTGCGCCAACCACACCGGCGTGGCGTTGGCGCCATGATCCACCATGCTCCCCAAATAATCTCGCCCCATCGTCAGACGAAAATACCGCATATCCTTCAAAAACGCTTGCCACCGCTCCGGTGTGAAACGCGTTTCCATCGCAAGGACCTGATCCCACACCTCCCCAGCCTTCAACATTCGATGCGTCTTCAAGTCGCGAAATTGTACGTTGGACATCGTGGCCCGGGTCGCACCAGGAGCATCCGCCACATAAGCAGCCACACTCGCCAGGTACAGCCCATCGAAACGAAGTTCATGAAAGTACTTCGCCACCGGGTAGTAGACGCGCATATCGAACGTGTGAACGAAGGTGGGACGATTCTTCTCGCTATCGTGGAATTGAAGATGACCGAGGTTGTAGAACGATCCCACCCCAAGAATACCCGCCACGGCGAGGGCCCCCAGAACCGTGGCGCGACTCGCCGGCCAACGAACTCGCCCCAGCGCTTCCCTCACGAGCGCGACGATGGCAATTGCCGCCGATATGGCTCGCGCCATCGACACAACGCTTTGATCTACCGGCCATCCGCCCGCGATCTCGTAACCCAACACACCCAAAGCAACCAGCGAGGGAATCGTGGCCGCAAGTTTCCACGCCCAAGAGTTTTTCCTTTGCGTTGCAAACAGCGTGATTCCTAGCGCTAGAAGGAAGTGCAAAAAATGCCCTCGTATTCGCTCTCCCTCCGGTAGCCCCGTACGATACACGACCCGAGATGGAATCACGTTCGGTACCGTTTCAAAAAGCTGTACCTCACCCAAAGAGTATAAATTGTCTCCGCCCCGCGCCGTGATGCGTACATAGCGCCCATGCCCATGCAGCTCGCTCGAAGACCGAGGCTGCATGCCGCTGCCCGACTCGGGCATGGCCCGCCAAAGAGGATCGTACTTCGAACCATCCTCCGACACGGAAAACACATACTCATCGTTACCATCGCCCACCATGTACGCCGCTCGAATATCCTTCGAAGCACCGAGATCGAAAACGATGGACGAACTCGATCGAAAGGTAGCCGTAAGATCGGAATTCCATATATCCCCACGCCGCGGCGCAACGCCATCCGTCAACACATGCGCGCGGTTGAGCCCCACGGCTTGGGAAGGAGCGAGACCATGAATCAAACTATCGCTCCCAGCCGTCGTTGTCTGAATCACGGGCCGTAGGGCAGGTCGAAAGACTTCGGTTGCCAGCCAAACGGAAAGGATCATTCCCGCGAGCAGAACAACCGTTTCGGGCCGTTCGCGAAATCGCCGTCCAACACGCAGCAACATCGACGAAACATTGAACACCATGGCGGCACCTATACCCCGCGGTTTTCGGTACGGGAAGTCAACATCGAAACGGAGAAAACGAATAGGCGTAAACTTGGCCTCCCCCTCGTTCAGCAGGTAAGGACTTATGCGACATGCGACATTGGAAGGCCATTCTCATCGCTCTCGCAGCCACCGCGGGCGTCGCAGCCACCGTCCACCACTTCGTGGCCGACGCCCAAGCAGCCAATGCCCGGTTAGAACACGGTATCCCCACCAATCCCGACGTTCTCGACCCTCCGGCTCTCGAGGGTATCGACCTGTCGCGCATCACGTTGAGCAAAACCGAAACCACAGCACCGGCTGCTGACGATCGCACGGCACATCTTTCCATCGACCCGGACTTGCAACGTACGGTGCAACAACTCTTTATCAGCCGAGGTGTCACGGAAGGCAACGTGGTGCTCATGGATCTGCGCTCGTCGCGATTGTTGGTCTACGCTTCCATCACGGAAGGAGCGCGTCGTGACACCAATGTGGAAGCCAAAGCCCCGGCGGCAAGCGTTTTCAAAGTCGTCACGGGCACCGCGCTCGTAGAAAAAGCAGGCCTAACCAGCGATCATAAACAGTGTTATCTCGGCGGTCTGCACGGTTTCGAGCTGGAAGACCTGATCGAAGACGAACAACGCGACAAATGGTGCGCGACCCTTGCCGGGGCCATGGGACGAAGCCTCAACGTGATCATGGGACGTCTGGCGCTTCGCCATCTCGACCCTGATTCCCTTGGCAGTGTGGCGCGCGCCTACGGTTTCGGAGAACCGATTCCCTTCGATGTTCCCGTGCAACCAAGTACCTTCCACTTGCCCGCGGACGACGATCTGAAGTTCGCTCGCACTGCGGCAGGGTTCTGGAATACCACCTTATCGCCTTTGCAAGGGGTGGTCATCGCAGCCACCGTGGCACAAAAAGGGCTCGTCACGCGACCGGTTCTCGTCAATGCCATCAAAGACAAGAAAGGAAAGACGATCTACCACGCTCCGGCGGCCCCTCAAACGATACGCCAGGCTTTTTCAGCGCAGGTCGCCGATACCGTGCGGGATATGATGGCCGAAACGTTCTCCAATGGGACTGCCCACGGCGATTTTTTCGACAAACGTGGAAGAGCTTACCTGCCCAACATCCAACTCGCTGGGAAAACCGGAACCTTGACCAGCAAATCCCAACGATTTTACACTTGGCTCATCGGGTTCGCCGGTGCCACGGAACCCGAGGTGGCCTTCGCCGTACTCGTCAACAATGGCCCCAAATGGAGAACCAAAGCCCCCTTCCTGTGCCGAGAAGTGCTTCGCGCCTACTTCGCGAGCCACGGCTCCCCCGGTGTCTCGCCCCCTGCCCTGCGCTAATATCGTATTTGGCACATTGGCTCGCACGACAGAATTGTCACCCCCCTGCCCGCTTCTACCCCCACTCCCGCGATTCATGCCTACCATTTCCAAGTTGTATTCGTATCGGCACAACTGTTGCTTTGCTACTTGCCCACACCAGCGGGTGATTGGAGGTCGCGGATGATGACACAACCACGATGGCTGCTCCTATTCAGCTCCATGATAGGAATCGCCGGCTTCGTCGGCGTCTTGGTCGCATGCCAGGCATCCGACGCCATGGATGAGGAAGGAAGCCAAATGCCACCCAGCTACCCCGGAAATGAATACCCATCTCTTGACGGGGGGGGCTCCGGAGGAGGCGCCATGGCGGACGCTGCCCTTCCCCCAGAACAAGAATTGGAAAGCGAATACGGCTCTCCCGTTGCTACAGAACGGTACGTATGGGTCGCCAACCCGGTCAGCGGCCGGGTCGCCTACGTCGACGCCACCACCCTCGAAGTCCGCACCGTCCCCGCCGGAAATAGCCCAAAAGCCATTGCCCCCGTTCCCAATCCGGACCGCGACACCGCGATCGTCATCAACGAATTATCCGGTGATGCCACCTTGCTGCAAGCCGATGACGCCGGCAACGTGTCCACAACCACCTTCGGCATCGCCAACGAAGCCAATTCCTGGGCCATTTCCCCGTCTGGCCGCTGGGCTATCGCCTGGGCCAACGCAGACTTGTACCCAAATCCAAACCCTGTCCAAGGCTTCCAAGACATCTCTGTCATAGACGTCCAAACCGAAAAAGTTTCAAGATTATCCATCGGTTATCGGCCCATCGCCTTCTCGTTTTCGAAGGGGGAAGAACGTGCTCATGCGGTAACGCAAGACGGTATTTCCGTCATTGATCTTCTGCTTCCCCAAGGGCCTTCCGTTTCCAAACTCATCCCTACCTCGGACGATGACTTCGAAACGAGTGACACACGCGACGTTTCTATTACGCCCGATGGTTCCCTGGCCTTCGTTCGCCAAAACGGTTCCCAGGATGTCACGGTCGTTTCCCTCACGGACGGTCATCGAATACGTGTTCAACTTTCTGGAGAATGCACGGACCTGGACTTGAGCGCGGATGGGACTCGCGCGATAGCCGCCATCCGCGACCAACACGAAATCGCAATTCTTCCCGTGCCGCAGATCGCCACAGCGCCGGAGGATTTTGAGGTGGTGTCCATTCCGAACGTGACGGTCGGTTCCGTGGTGATCGCGGCTGGTGCTCCAGTTGCTTTTGGGTTTTCGAACGCGGCGGTGGAACAGCGGATGGCCAAAATTCGATGGGATGTCACCCCCATACGTGTGCAAACCATGGCCTTACACTCCCCCGTACTCGCTGTTTTTCTTGCTGAAAACGCATCCAGTGCCATCGTCGTCCACAAAGACAAAAACAGCCATGCGAGAGCGTTCAGCGCATTGACCCTCGACCCGGAACTGCCTGCCAAAATCGTGGCTACCCAAGCCGAGGTGTTCGGCGTATCGCTCACCCCATCCGGAGACCGAGCCGTCGTGGCCGAACGCAATGATGCCTCGAAAATATTCGGCGCGTATCTGGTTCGACGCGACAACCTGCAGATAGACCGTTATCCCTTATTCAGCCCCCCTATCGCCGTAGGCACCGTCCTTGGTGCAAAACGCGCGTTCGTTGCGCAACAACACCCAGAAGGCCGCTTGACATTCATCGATCTGGACACGGGATTGTCTCGAACCCTGACGGGATTCGAACTTGCCGCGCGTGTGATCGACGGGAGCCAACCATGAAATACTCTCATGCCATCTTTGTGGGAATCGCGAGCATAACACTCTTATCGGGCTGCGGGGACCGTCCTGAATCCTGGGATACTCCCGCTGTCGTTCGGTTCGACAAGGGGCTCGAAAACTCTTTCGCCCTGATCGATGAATCGATGCATTCCGTGCATCTATTTTCCGTGGACGAGTCTCTGAATCTGTCGCAAGTACGCAAAAATACAGGTAAAAATGTGGTTGCGGTCATGGCCTCTCCCCAGGCGGACCGCCTCTTCGTTCTGAGCAAAGGTGAGCAGCCACGGCGAAAAAGCAGCGATGAACGCCCCGCCCTTTGGGTTTATGACGGCTCGGGTTCTGGCAACCTGCTCTCCAAATACACCTTGTCCAACCCTCTCGACAGCATCGCTGTCGATCCGGAAGGCCGCTTTGTCGTGCTGTACTCTTCGGGAGCCTCGGGCTCTTTCGTGACCAACCGCAATGAACTCCTCGTCATCGATACGAGCCTGCCTCCCGGTGATACCAATCCCCTTCCTCGCACCATCCGGTCCTTCGGAGGTACACCCCAGCGCCTAACGTTTACGTCGCCACTGAATCTTCCCTCGGGTCAGCGGCGCCTGTTGATCATCGAAACGGACCAAGACCTGTCTCTTCTCGATCTCGACCATCTCGATCGCAAAGAGGTCACGGTCAGGTTGAGTAATGATTATAAAGTCGTTCCCGCGGGAGTGACCTACACGGACGGGGTTCCACAGCGCAACGATGACGCTCGTCTCGCGGTGCGCACCACCAAAGAGAACAGCGTGTTTTTGCTGACATTCGTTCCACAAGCCAATGCTTCCGCGGAAAACGACTTTGGGCTGACGGTGAACATCATTGGGTTGACGAGCACCCCGTCGGATTTCGCTTTTGTCAATACGGACGGGGGGTTACGGCTGGCCATGCTCGAGGCGGGAATGCGTCGAGCGACGCTCGTGGATCCGGACACGACGACGGAAACTCAAGTTGATATGCCCGCGTCTTTTGGGCGTATCTCGCTCGTCACGCGCGAGATTAGCGATGCTCCGGCCGGTGGCAGTGATGTGGCCATGCTTTGGGGCTACGAAGGGGTGGCCTTTTGGTCGCTTGGTAAGTCGGTGGGGCAGGCGTACCGAAGCATCGAAGTGCTTCCGGATATTGACTCGTCGGTAGGTAACGTGGTGAGCGTTCCGGCCCCCAATCAATCGCTGAAAATCCTTGTACCGAATGATGCTGGTTATGGTGGCCGACGTTTTTACGTGCTGAACCTTGCCAATCGCACGGCGTCGCCCTTGCTCACCAGTGCTTCCTCGCTTTCGTTGACGGTATCGGCGGACGGGCAGCGGGCCTGGTTTTTCCAGCGTAATTCTCGAGAGATGGCGGTGGTCGACCTGCTCACCATGCATCCTCAAAACCTTGTGCTCGAACAGCCAATCACCAGTGTATTCGATATTGGCCGCGCGGGAGGCGGCCGCGCGATGGTGGCTTTGCACTACCAGGGAAACATGGGTGCCACGGTGGTCGATGCATTTTCGCCAGATGAAGCCTCCGCCCGAATGCATGTCGGCTTGCTTCAGGGAGGGTTTTGAAATGCGTGCGCTCAGATTTGTCTGTTCGTCGGTGTTGACCCTTTTGGTGTCCGCGACTGCCATGGCTCAAGAAGAACAAGAGCCCACGACGGCCCCCTCGGATTCGGCGACACAGGAGCTTCCAGCGCTCGAGCCGGCTCCGATGGCTGAACCGACCACCCCGGCTCCTTCCTCCGCGGCCTCCGCGGCACCTTCCGCCACCGTGAATGCATCACACCCTGCCGGAGCCATCGATTCACGGCAGGGTTATGCTCCCCCTCCGATGTCGGATGCGGTGGATGGTCCCTCTCGGGATATGTCCCGGGATTTTTGGCAGGTACATCTTGGCGTTCGCGTGGGGTGGGTTACCAGCGAAGGCTACGATCCTTTTAGCGAAAATGATGGTTTTTCGCAGGTTTCCATGGGGGCCACCCGTGCCTTTGTCCTGTCCGACAGTATTTCTTTCGCGCCTGGCCTGCTGTGGGAATACGGAAACGCAGCTAGCAAAGCTCGAAACGCCCCCACCGAATTGTCCGTCCATCGATTGGGCGCTGTCGCGGAGGGCCGACTTCACCTTGACCGAGATTTGTACGTGCTGGCCAAACTCGTACCGCAGGCGGTATACACGGGCGCTTCGATCGAGGAGGATTCCGCGACTGCCGTCTTGGTTCGCAATGCCTGGCGGTTTGGAGTGGATGCGACGGCGGGAGCGGCCTGGAATTTTCCCCGTACCTTGGGCGTTGATGACGTCGTGCCGCAGTTTTGGGTCGTGGGCGAATTCGGTTACGGATGGTCGATGAACCAGGACCTCGCTTTTTCACCGGATGTGGATGAGGACGACCCGCGAGCAAGTACGACACTCGACCTTGGCATGTTGTCGATGCGGGGCATGATGATGCGAATCAGTGTTGCCATGACGTTTTGAGGAGGGTGAGATGTCGAAGCTACGATGGTACGGATGCCTGGGCGTGGGATTGTTCATGGTAGCCTGTGGAGCGAACGAAACGGATTCGTTGCGAAATACGGCTCCTTATCCGAACGATACGGGCGGTTCGGGAGGATATGAAGGGCCGGCTGGGGGCGGTCAAGCTGGCTCCGGCCAGCTTCCCCCCGAACAAGAAGTTGAAAGCGCCTACGAATCGCCGGTGGCCACTGGACGTTTCGTGTGGATCGCCAATCCGTTGAGTGGCCGCGTGGCGTTCATCGATGCCGTCACGCTGGAAGTAAGTACGACGGAAGCGGGTAATGGGCCATCGTATCTTGCGCCCGTGCCTCATCCTTCGGAAGACGTGGCGGTGGTCATCAATGAGGTTTCTTCGGATGCCACGGTTCTTCGGGCCACCGCTTCGGATACAATTGACAGTATTTCGCTGCCGATTGCGCAACAAAACAATGCTTGGGCGATATCGTCCACAGGACGTTGGGCCATTGCGTGGACGGACAGTCGCAAGATCGCGGAAGCCAATGAAACCCATGGTTTCCAGGACATCGCGGTGCTCGACTTGAGCGAAGGAGCAGAGAAGGCAACGCGGCTTTCCGTGGGGTATCGTCCGGTGGCTCTGCAGTTTTCCGCTGATGAAATGCATGCTTACGCGGTGACGCAAGACGGCATTTCGGTGATGGACCTGTCCACGGGCAATCCGGTTATCGTTGGCTTGATCCCCGTATCCGACGATCCTTTCGACGACCCTGCAAGCCGTGACGTATCGATCACCGCGGATGGTATGTATGCGTTGGTTCGGTGGGAAAACAGCGATCGGATCGTGGTGGTATCCCTCGAAAACGGTATGCGAACGGAGGTAAACCTGTCTGGAACGGTAACGGATCTTGATTTATCGTCGGATGGGAAAAAGGCAATTGCGGTGATACGGGAGCAAGGCGAGGTCGCGGTGCTTCCGATTCCTGGGATTGTCGAAGCGCCGACGGCTTATGAAACGGTGAAGATCACGAATATGGTGGTGGGGTCGGCCACGATGGCGTCGGAAGCCCAGGTTGCGTTGTTGTATTCGAATGCGAGTCAACAGGATCGGATAGCGGCGCTTCATTATGAGAATTCGCCAGCGACGTCCGACGCGATCAAACTTCATGCTCCCGTGTTGGCAGCCTTTTTGGCGCCCACGGGAATCAGTTCGATCGTGCTCCACCCCCCCACGAATTCGCTGGAATCGTCGTATGTGAGCGCGTTCAGCGTATTGCATCTTTCGCCGAAGCTTCCGGCAAAAATCGTGGGAATGACGGCTCCTCCCAGTGCGGTAGCGATCAGTCCGTCTGGCGAGTATGGGGTCGTTGCGGAGCGCGACGATGCGAAGAAGGTATTTGGGGCGTATCTCATCAAGATGTTCAATCAACAGGTGGACCGATTTGAGTTGGCGAGTCCGCCGATTGCGGTAGGCACCCTTGCCGAGGCCAAACGGGCTTATGTGGCCCAGAAGCATCCGGAGGGCCGGATTACTTTCGTGGATCTGGAAACGGGTCTGATCCGTACTCTGACGGGATTCGAATTGGGAGCGAGGGTAGTGAACCCTTGAGAAGCGGCGAAGCGTTGGGTCACCCGAAGCAGGACGAATTGGGCTTGGCGGCGAGTCCCTTTCCCCGAGAGTTCACGTTGAAACCCAATACACATGGCCCTATGCTTCCGCTCATGTCGGCGGATTCGAAACCACCTGACTCCATTCCCCCATCGACGGATGAACGACGAAAAGCAGCGCGCAATGTCGTATGTGTCCCAGCGCGCGTAAGCCCGCGGGAGGGGGTGGATAAGCTATCGCTCATCGAGGATATCTCGCTCACGGGAGCGCGGCTGCTGACCCGCTGCGAACCCGAGATGGGCGAAAATCTCCGTTTGAGCCTCTATTTATCAGGCACGAACGAAGCTCCCACGATCGTGATGGCGCGTGTCGTTCGGTTGTTGCCCTTTGATGGTGCGGAAACGCTCTGGCGGCGTCGAGTGGCGGTGGTGTTCGAGCATCCATTGCACGGATGCGAACAAGAAATACATTCCCTTGCCGAAGAAGAAGCGAGATAGCACAAAAGGCCACTGAACGGTTGACGAGTCCCATCGAAGAAACCTCCAAAAACCCGCACCAGCGACGACTTTCATACCATTGACTTGATTTTCTTCCCGCCTCACGCCACAAGTCCCGAGCCCGCGCGTCCCGCTTTGGGGAACCTCTCACACAAAACCAATATGTAGCATGCAGAAATCGTTGGTCATCGTCGAATCCCCCGCCAAAGCCCGCACCATTGCAGGCTTTTTGGGGGACGGTTTCATCGTCGAATCATCCATTGGACATATTCGTGATCTACCGAGGAATGCGAGTGAGATCCCGTCGAAGTACAAAAGGGAGCCCTGGTCACGACTGGGCGTCAATGTCGATAACGGCTTTCAGGCACTGTACGTGACGAGTCCCGAGAAGCGGGCTCAGGTCACCAAGCTGAAAACACTGCTGGAAAAGGCAGATCGTTTGCTACTGGCGACGGATGAGGATCGGGAGGGTGAATCGATCGCGTGGCATCTCGTTCAGGTGTTGGCGCCCAAGGTTCCGATCAAGCGAATGGTGTTCCACGAGATCACGCCGGAAGCGATCGAGCGGGCCCTGAAAAATCCCCGAGATATCGACACGCAATTGGTCAACGCCCAGGAGGCACGCAGAATTCTCGATCGGCTTTACGGGTATGAGGTTTCGCCGGTGTTGTGGAAGAAAGTGCTTCCTCGGCTCTCGGCCGGTCGTGTGCAGAGCGTGGCTACCCGAATGATCGTGGAACGGGAGCGTGCCCGAATGCGCTTTCGGTCTGCCTCCTTTTGGGATCTCGAAGTGGTCCTTCAAGCGAATGGTGGATCGAAAACGCCACCGTTTGCCACGGCTCTGGTCAGCCTGGACGGCACGCGTTTGGCCCAAGGCAAAGACTACGGAGAAGACGGAAAACTCAATCGTTCCAACGTGTTAGCGATGGATGGGGCGCAAGCCAAGCTCACGGCGCAATCGATGAAGGGAGGGACAGCGACGGTTCGCAAGGTAGAACGCAAAGCGTACCAGCGTAGCCCCGCGCCGCCTTTCATGACCTCGACGCTACAGCAGGAAGCGGGAAGAAAGCTTCGGTTCTCCGCGGCCCGAACGATGCAAGCCGCGCAGCGATTGTACGAAAGCGGCTTCATTACGTATATGCGAACGGATAGCGTTGCCTTGTCCGATGTGGCGGTGCGGTCGGCTCGAGAGCATATTCGAACGCTTTTCGGCGACGCCTTCCTTCCCCCCAAGCCTCGAAAATTTTACAACAAAGTCAAAAACGCGCAGGAAGCTCACGAAGCGATTCGACCGGCTGGTGAGGTATTTCAACGACCGGAGGATGTCGCCCAGATCGTCGGTTCAGACGAAGCCAAACTCTATGAACTCATTTGGATGCGCGCGGTGGCTTCGCAAATGGCGGATGCACGGGGCGAACGGGTCCAAATGCAAATCGAAGCTTTCGCCGACGGCAAAAAAGCAGAATTGGCTGTTTCCGGCAACACCATCACCTTCCCCGGCTTTCTTCGAGCCTACGTGGAGGGTAACGACGATCCGGAAGACAGTCTCGCCAACATGGAAAAACCCCTTCCAGAACTCCACGGCGGCGAACAGCTCATCATCGAAAGCGCGACACCGCGACGACACGAAACCCTGGCTCCCGCCCGATTCACCGAGGCTTCCCTCGTCCGCGATCTCGAAGCCAAAGCCGTGGGAAGACCCTCGACGTTTGCTTCGATCCTCGCCACGATCCAGGACCGCGGGTATGTGTGGAAAAAGGGCACCGCCCTTGTCCCTTCGTTCGTGGCTTTCTCCGTCGTCGCCTTATTGGAACAGCATTTTCCCGTGTTGGTGGACTACGAGTTCACGGCTCGCATGGAGGACGATCTCGATGCGATTGCCCATGGCACGCAGGAGATGGTCCCTTGGCTTGGCAAGTTCTATTTCGGCAATCAATCGGCAGGTCTTACCGCTTCGGCGCATCAAGATCTGGCCGTCGGATTGCGTGCCCTCGTATCGGATAATCTAGGAGAAATCGATGCCCGGGCGATCAACTCCCTGCCCATTGGGGAAGGTCCCGATGGGCTTCCGATCATGGTTCGGGTGGGCCGATACGGACCCTATTTGGCGTATGGTGATGCAACGGCAAGCATACCGGAGGATTTGCCGCCCGACGAGCTAACGGTCGAAAAAGCGCTTTCTCTGATCGAGGTGGCTGCAAGCGAACGAAAGCTTGGAACGGATCCGGACACCGGGCTCGACGTTTGGTTACGGATGGGTCGATTTGGTGCTTATGTGCAACTTGGGGAGACGGATTCGGAAGAGGGCAAACCGAAACGTGCTTCCCTATTTCGTTCCATGAGTCCCGATACGGTCACCTTGGAACAAGCTTTGTCGCTGCTCCGCTTGCCCCGCATCATTGGGGTTTCCGAAGGGGAGAGCCTGGAGGCGCATCATGGTCGATATGGCCCCTATATTTTGAAAGGCAAGGAGCGACGGAGCCTCGAAACGGAAGAGCAAATCTTTACCATTTCGCTTTCGGAGGCGTTGGCCTTGTTGGCTCAACCGAATCGTCGGGTGCGCACCACGGCTTCAGGGCCCCTTCGGGAACTTGGGGATGACCCAGTATCTGGAGGGAAAATCACCGTCCGAGAAGGGCGTTTTGGGCCTTATGTGACGGATGGTCAGACCAATGCCTCGTTGCGCAAAGGCGATACGATTGACGGGATTACGCTCGAGCGGGCGGCGGAGTTATTGGTTCTTCGACGAGAAAAACTGGCTACGAATCCGAAAAAACCGCGTAAGCAGGGGGTTGGCCCCACGGCTTCCAAGAAGGCCACCGCGAAAAAAGCAGCCAAAAAGAAAGTTTCGGCGAAAAAATCTCCGACCAAGAAAGCTGCTGCCAAGAAAGCCACGGCAAAAAAAACGACAACCAAATCCGCCTCTGCCAAAAAGACCGCAACTCTAAAAAGCCCCACCACCAAAGCCTGATCGTCGACACGATGGCATGATACGGCCCTTGCTATCGAGCCATTGCCTCGTTTTCTGAGGCCCCAGCAGCACAAGTGCGGGGGCGAGCTGTTGGCCTTGGGGATTCACCCCCATCGAACAGACCACTAGCGATAAAGACGGGTGTTTTCGGGAGGGATGGGAAACGGAGGGAAGGTTATTGGGCTAGGATGGAGAACTCGATTCGACGGTTGGCGGCGCGCCCCTTGGGAGTTGCGTTATCCTCGACGGGCTTGGTGTCGCCGTGGCCTGCAGTAACGAGCCTGCTTTCGTCGATGCCTTTGGAGACGAGATAAGCTTTGACGCTGGCGGCGCGTTCTTCCGACAGCTTTTGGTTCTTATCCGCTAGTCCTTGATTATCCGTATGACCATCGATTTTCAGGCGCAGGCTTTTGTACTCCGTGAGCACTTTCACGGCATCATCGAGAACGGGGAAGGACGACGGAAGGATTCTGGCGCTTCCCGTTTCGAAGTTGATGCCTTTGATGGCCCCGGTGAACTTGGCAACTTCTTCGGGGACGCAGCCATTGTGCTCTGGCAGGCCGGGTTGATCGGGGCATTTATCATCGATGTCAGGGACTTTGTCTCCATCCTTATCCGGACAGCCCTTGAACTCTTTGAGGCCGTGCTCCTGGGGGCATCGGTCTTCGTGGTCGTAGACGCCATCCCGGTCGGAATCGAGACAGCCCTGGAAAGCAACCTCGCCGGGGACGTCGGGACAAAGGTCATCGGCATCCAAAACGCCATCGCCGTCCTTATCCGGGGCGGGGCAGCCATTGCGTGCCGGATCTCCGGGCTCATCCGGGCATTGATCCAAGTGGTCGGGAACGCTGTCATTATCCCGATCGGGACACCCTTTGTGGATGGCCAATCCCGGGACATCCGGGCAAGCATCGTCCGCATCCACTACGCCGTCGCCATCGCTATCGGCGGGTGCCGGAGGGGGAGCTGAAGAACCGAACGGGTAGATATCCAACCCGAGGGTGAGTTCGATGTTGTTGCCTCCAAAAGTAGAGTAGGAGTCGACCCAATAGTCACGCACCTCCCCGCGCAGGGCGATATGGTCCGTGAGAAGCCCTCGCGCGCCAAGGGAGACATGCACTTGGATGTCGTTGTCTCCGCCCAAATCCCCATCATCCTTGGTCAAGTGAGCGCCCGTTCCAAGGCCTAAAAAGGGGCTGAAATCACTCGACAGCAAGTGATAAAACAGGTCAACGTCATACTTGAAGCCGGTGTTGGGTTCGCCGTTGGTGGATTCCAGCGGCATGTAGGCGCCACCCACTTCACCGATCAACTGGGGGAGAATATGGTAACCAAGCCGAAGGCCAACGACCGGCGCGGACTTAGGTTGCAGGTCTCTATCCGAACGAGGCGCCTCACCGAGGTTCCAGTCATTGAGCTTGAGCGTTCCGCCACCATAAATACCCACGTACAATCCCGGATCGGGGTATTCCGCGCGGGCTTCGGACGGCATACCTAGCACTCCGACTGTGGCCGCTGCCAAGATGCCGACCAACCGATGCGACAATTTCATGCAAGCCTCCTGCACCCTTCGGTGCGGTAGAACGCGTTTCCTTCCGACTTTCAAAGTACGAATTTTCGCGGATTCAGAGCAAACTCATATTCGAACACATACCCTACCCCTGTCCTATGTGCTCTTGCAACCCAACAGAACACCGCAAGCCATCATTTCCAAAAAGGTTTTGGCAGAAGTACAAAAAATAATTATAAAACAAATACTTATCCACAAAACGGCACCATTCTCCCTTCCTCTTTCGCAGGCTCGACCCTTCCAACCGCATCGCTTTCAAACCGTCATTTCGCGAGCGCTGAGTCGAGCCACGACGATATTGTTGGCCGCTGCGATAAGCACGGAATGTCAAGGGCCGATAAGTCCTTCGCGAGGATCTTGGGTTGCGGCTCGCCATGCGGGTTTTGCCGCACCGGCCAAAGCAAATAGCGCGCCAAAAACGACAGTTGCCATCATGAGCCACCACGGGCAATCAAAAAAACTCTCAGGTTTGAAAGGGAAGTTCGGCAGACGGGTGGCTGCTAGCCAATCCGCGAGTATCATGGCTATCCAGCCGAGCGAAAGGCCCCCTACGGCATACAACGAACCCACCACCGCCGCGAGGGAAAGCTGCCAAGCCATGATATCGCCTCGGGCAGCCCCCACCGCTCGGTAAAGTCCGATCTCTCCGCGCCGTTCCCATAATAAGGCTCGAAAACAATACGCGATATTCGCCCCTGCCATGAAAAGTATCACTATCGCCACCAGAGATAGCAGGGCCGTCACACCGTTGACGAGCACACCCACGTCTCTGGCTCGCGTATCGTGAGGCATGAGCCCAAACTCTTCGGCTTTGGCAACGACAGCACCTATATCCCTCGCATCCGTGGCTTCCACCAGCAGCGACGTGAATACGCCGTCGTTTTCCGTTTCCGAGTATTCTTCATTCCATCTTCGAACCGTGTCGATCGGCAAGGTGAGTCCAAGATCGATCGCGCGTGAAGATATGCCCACCACGCGGGCTTTGACGCTGCGAACGTTGCCTTTTTTCGAAGCTCCGAGCAGCGATTCCCCCAATCGCATGGTGAATACGACACCGTTGGCTCTGTCGATCAGCACGCTCCCCACGGGGGGCAAGCCATGCGCTGGGGCGATCGCTTTGTTGAACACTTCGACCAAGTAGCGGCTCACCAAAACGGGTACTGGCGCTACACATTTGCCTTCGGTCGCGCCCGTAGGATGTTCGCAATACTGCGGCTGCTCGCATTGATCATCGGAGGTACAAGCCTTTCCCGGTTGTTTCCATGGATCTTCGAAGGGAAACGAGGGATGCACATCGGATTCGACCAAGGCAGGATCGACCCCGTCGCCCATCATTTCGCTCGTTCCGATATCCTGACCGAGGAGGTCCCGACCACCTTTGGCGCTGCAAGGAAAAGCAAACCGTAGCTTGGGATAGACTCGCTTGACTTCCGGCATGGTTTGCAATTGCTGGACAACCTGCATCCGAATCTTGGGCGCGGAGCCTCCACCGAGAACCAGAGCCAACAATCCCGGATCGGCCCCTTTTTTCGGCTCCAATTCGATCTTGTCCAACGGAAATACATCTCCCAACAACACCGCCCGCACGCCAAGTCCCAGCGATAAAAAAAACACCAGAGCCGCCGTGCCCGCAACGATCCCAAACCCCGCGGTGGCAAGCGCGCCCCGGGTGCGGCGCACGTCTTGCCCCACCAAACGCGTAAGCTCACGAATTCGCACCTCTTACCTCTGCTCCCGCAAACGACCTTCGTCCATTCGCAATACTCGCGTCGCTATGTTGGCAATCCGCTCGTCGTGGGTCGCACATAGCACCGTCACTCCCCCTTGCCGATGAAGCGATACGAAAAGATCGATGATTTGTTCTGCGGTCACGGCGTCGAGATTTCCCGTCGGCTCGTCACAAAACAGCAAGGACGGGCCATGAACGATAGCACGAGCGATGGCCACGCGTTGGCGCTGACCGCCAGATAGATTTGCCGTCAACTCCTGGGCGCGGTCCGACAAACCGACCTGTTCCAGTACGGAAAAAGCTTTTCGGCGCGATGGTGGATGACGGGCAAACAACAAGGGAACGGCCACGTTGTCGAGCACGGATCGGTTTTCCAACAGGTGGAACGATTGGAACACGAAACCGATTTTTTCGCCGCGCAGGCTTGAAAGCTCACGGTCGGAAAGCGAACGGATATCGCGTCCATCGATGGTCAATTGTCCTTCGTAGTGCGTATCCAGGGTACCGAGAATACCAAGCAACGTGCTTTTGCCGGATCCGGATGGGCCCACTACCGCCAAAAATTCTCCGGGCTCCGCTTTCAAGGTGGCGTTGTCGACGACCCATCTTCGCGCCTGAGCGGTTCCGAAAGCGCGTCGAAGCCCCTGCGCATGAATCATGTCCACGTCAGTTTTTGCTGGGAGGGATGTCGCGAGAGGCTTGTTCGATCATATCGTTGACGTAGGTTGCAATGCGAGCTTCATCGGGACCTTCGACCATGACGCGCAATTTGGGTTCCGTTCCGCTCCATCGAACGAGCACGCGACCTTCACGCCCAAGTTCGTTTTCGACCTTTTGGATAGCACGCATCAACAACGGCATTTCCTGAATGGGCTTTCGATCGGAAAGCGAAACGTTTTTGAGCAGTTGGGGAACACGCTGCAGGCATCCCGGCACGAGTTCCGAAAGAGCGCGACCGCGCCGCAGCATGATCAACAGAACCTGCAAAGCCGCAATGATCCCATCGCCCGTGGAGGCATGTTCGAGGAAAATGAGGTGACCCGATTGCTCCCCTCCAAACATATAGCCGGATTTGCGCATCTCCTCCACAACGTACCGATCCCCCACGGCCGTTCGAACAAGCTTTCCTCCAGCGTTTTCGATGGCTCGTTCAAGTCCGAGATTCGACATCACCGTGGCCACGACCGTAGCCTTCGGCAACGTCCCCGCTCGCAGCCGCTCGATACCGTATAGCGCCATGATGGCATCGCCATCCACGATATGCCCCGCATCATCGACAATGATGACCCGATCGGCATCACCATCAAGCGCGATACCGATATGCGCTCGATGATTGACGACTTGTTGTTGCACGGAGGCCGGATACAAAGCCCCCACCTTATCATTGATGTTTTTTCCGTCGGGCTCACAACCAAGGGAAATGACATCGGCGCCAAGCTCCATGAAAACCGAGGGTGCCACGCTGTAGGCCGCGCCATGGGCTGCATCGACGACGATACGCAGGCCATCGAGGGTGTATTCTTTGGGAATGCTTTGTTTCGCGAAAACGATGTAACGCCCTTTTGCGTCATCGACTCGAATCGCCGAACCGATTCCTTCTCCGGTAGGAGCGCTGGCATCGATGTCGCTCGAACGCAGCAATCTTTCGATTTCGGCTTCTTGTTCGTCCGGCAGCTTGAAGCCATCGCTGCCAAAGACTTTGATACCGTTATCCGAATACGGATTGTGGCTGGCGGAAATCACGACTCCCGCATCGGCGCGCATACTGACGGTGAGGTGGGCTACCGCGGGTGTTGGGATGGGCCCCGAGAGCATGACTCTGCCCCCCATGGCGCAAATACCGGACGCCATGGCCGTTTCAAGCATATACCCCGACAATCGCGTATCTTTTCCTATGACGATCCGCGGTCGGCGAGACTTGCCTTTGCCTGCCACGTACGTAATGGCACGGCCCAGGCGCAGAGCCAGCTCCGGAGTCATCGGCGCGACATTCGCCACGCCACGAATCCCATCTGTTCCAAATAATTCCCGGTCGGTGGATGCGTTTTCGGACGTCATCTCCGGGACGTTACACAATCTCGCCCTTGGACGCCAAGGGGGAACTGAATTAAGAACGGCTCCCACGTTCGATCGAGGCATGACTCATGGTATGATCCCTTCCATGAGCAACCGTTGGCTTCGGTTTGGACTGCTCGTGGGATGCCTGACTGCCTGCGGTACAGCGGGGGATAACACGAGAAACTACGCATCCGCAAAACCCGACGCGGCCGATGATGTCATCATCGATGCCACCGGCGACCCATCGCTCGACAAAGACACTCCCCCCCCGAAAGAGACGGGCCCGGAGGTTTCAGCGGATACCGAGCCCGATACGCCTGCCGATGTGGTGGAAACGGGGCCGGAAACTACCACGCCCGACGTCGAACAAGAAGCGGAAGCCGAGGCAGGATGCCCTACGGGAACCACGGGACCGAATTGTGATGCGTGTGCCGACGGATACTTCGAATGCGGAGCCTCCTGCATTGAAAACTGCGAAGATTGCCCGGGAAAAACACTTAACTGTGACGGACAGTGCGTGACGGCTTGCCATACTTGCCCGGGACAACCAGCCGCCTGTGGGCAAACGTGCATGTCTTCGTGCGCGACTTGCGACAACAAGCCCCTCGATTGCCAGGGAACGTGCATCGCCAATTGCGATGCTTGTCCCGAAAAACCCTTGCAATGCAACGCAAAATGCGTGGCGACATGCAATGCATGCCCAGGGCAACCAGCCACCTGCGGGCAAGCGTGCTTGGCTTCGTGCGCGACTTGCGACAACAAGCCCCTCGATTGCCAAGGAACATGCGTGTCGGAATGTGCGCAATGCGCTGGCGCCGACTATTCTTGCCAAGGCGCTTGTATCGCCTCATGCATGAGTTGCGCGGGGCAACAAGCTACCTGTGAAACGACCCACGAGTGCCTGAGCACTTGCAGTTCCTGCTCCGGTAGCTGTCTCGAATGCCCAGCCGGATACCACGCTTGTCCCAACGGTTGTCATATCGATGGGCAGGATGACCCGGCACTGGGATGCGCTTATACATGCGACGATCAACCTTGTCCGATCCCTGAGAACGGCGATTCGATTTGTTCGATGGGCAACTGCGATATCGTTTGTGACACGCCCGCTGGATTCATCAAGGTCGGAAGCCAGTGTTTATGTGATGCGGACCATGGTTTCGTCAAACACCCCACGCTTCCGCTTTGCGTATGCGAAAACGGTTTCAAAGGATGCGGTACGTTTTGCGCCAGCGTGACAGACCCCGCGTACGGCTGTTCCCATACCTATTGTTTGGCGTGTCCAACTCCCCCTCATACGCTGACGACATTCTGCAACGCCTCGGGCGAATGCGATTTTACGTGTGACGACGCTTCTGGGTACATCAAGAACTCGTCCGGCACCGACTGCGTATGCCCAAGCGGCTTATTCGACAATGGCACGTCATGCGGTTGTGAACCCGGATTGAAATACTGCAATGGCAGTTGCGTCAGCGCTTCGACACCAAACAACGGTTGCGCGGGACCATCCTGCGATCCATGCCCCACACCGGCCCATGCCACGGCGATATGCGATGCGGGGGCCTGCAGTTTCGTTTGCGATGCTTCCGGACATTGGAAAAAATCTGGAAATCAATGCATCTGTGACAACGGCTACACGGAAGTGGGAGGAGAGTGCGTAACGGCTTGTCTCGGAAGCACGTACGGTTCGAGTTGCTATTGGTATGTGGGCACGGCAGCCACCTGGGATCAAGCGCAGGCGAACTGCGCGGCACAAGGCGGTTATCTTGCCTCGATCGCCAACTCGGCGGAAAACACCTTCGTACGGAGCCTGGGAAGCGACAGAATCTGGATTGGATTACGCGATCATTCGACGGATCAACGAACCTTCTCCAAAGCCGATGATTGCACGCAAAATATCATGCTTAGCGGTGATGGAGGAACCTATTTCGGCTCCACGACGAATAGTTGGGACGACATCGATCCCTGCAATATTTCCTCCGACAGTGACGATATCTTCGGTATTGAGGTAACGACTCCGGGAATCTACGTATTTTCCACCGCCAACACGAGTTGGGACACGATTCTCGGACTGTATCGCCGCGTCGCCAATACGTCAGGATACACATCTTGCCTAGGATCCAACCTGGCCTGTGACGACGACTCGGGACCTGGTACCCGATCGCTGATCATCCGTTACTTGGACACGGGCTCGTACACGCTGGTGTTGGACGGCTACTATTATTCCTGGGGTAGCTACCAACTGGATGTACGCCGTTTCGACCTCGTGGACGGTACGATTCACCAATGGGCAAATTGGGCTTCCGACGAGCCCAACAACTCTAGTTCAGCGGAAAAGTGCGTGGAAATGAATACCGCAGGCACCTGGAATGACCTTAGCTGTGCTTCTACGCGGTCTTATGTATGTGAGCGTCCCATGTAAAAATTAATTCATGATTGGACAAATCGGTCATTCCAAGGAGCGTTTCCTTTCGCTAGCGACTAGCCTCCCACCGCGGCTTGAGGCTAATGTTATCTTCTACGTGTACGTGGTGCCGTTGCCAGCATGAGTCGAGAGCCAAAAGCCAAAAAGCCGCCCATGGGGCCAACGGATGCAGAAGGAACTTCCAGTTCCGGCGCGGACGCTTGGGGGACCTATTTTCTTGGCCCCTATCGCGTGGTGGATGAAATCGGTGTGGGAGGGATGGCCACGGTGGAGCTTGCGCGAATGGACGGCGCGGGCGGCTTTCGAAAATGGGTGGCGATCAAACGAATTCATCCGCATCTGACCGAGGAACAGCAGTTCATCAACATGTTTCTCGATGAGGCGAGAATCGCCGCAAGCATCTCGCACCCCAATGTCGCGCAGGTCTTTGACCTTGGCAAAGACGGAAACACCTATTGGATCGCGATGGAGTACCTGCACGGCGAGCCGTTGCGGGAAATCATGCGGATCAACGAAGAACAAGAGACGTCGATCCAACCCGAGCTTGCGGCGAGACTCATCGCAGACGCGGCCGAAGGGCTTCACGCGGCGCATGAGTTGCGCGGGAAAAATGGTCAACCGTTGAACCTGGTTCATCGCGATGTCACCCCTCACAACCTTTTCATCACCTACGATGGCGTCGTCAAGGTAGTGGATTTTGGCATCGCCAAAGTCACCGGCAGTCTTTCGAGCACCCATGCCGGCACCATCAAAGGCAAAGTGGCCTATATGTCTCCGGAACAAGTGCGAGGCCGTCCGATCGATCGTCGAGCCGATGTGTTCGCGCTTGGTGTGGTGCTGTGGGAAATGACAACGGGGCGGAGGCTCTTCCGAGTGGATTCGGATTTGGCCACCTTGAGTCGTGTCGAAGCTTGTGTGGTGCCACCTCCTTCCGCTTTGGATGCAGATTATCCCCCGGAACTCGAAGCCGTCGTGCTCAAGGCATTGCAACGGGAGCCTGAAACGCGCTACCAAACCGCCCGAGAACTATCGCGAGCCCTTCAACACTTCCTGATGGGCGCCCGCACCTTCGTCGGTCCCGAGGACATCTCCGCTTACGTCTCGGATATGTTTTCCGATCGCATCCGAAAGCGAGAGGACCATTTGCGTTGGGCTGCGGAAGTCACACAAACCATCTCGATTCGGCAAGCTCTCACGGAGGAAGCTCCCGGCGATATGCTCGATCTGTCCAAGCTTCCGCGGGACACGGGCGAATCCGACGTTTTGGACTTCGACACGTTGCGCGATCAACCAGCTCCCGAAGTCCACGGAATACCTTCCCCCCTGGGTTCCGGCGACAACCCTCCCGAACTCGAAAAAACCCAAGCACAGCGCGCAGGCCTTGCCTCACCATCGCCTGCCTCCGCTTTGTTTACGCCGCCACCACGCCACAGCGACAGCCTTTCATCCACGGAAGCAGTCATCATTTCCGACCCATCCGTGGAGAATGCGCATGATGACGACGACGAAGAGGCTGCCACGCTCGTTGCGAACTCCCCGCTTGCCATGCAAGCGATCGCCACGGAGCTATTGCGAAGCCCCATCGGCAGTCCTTTGGGCGATCCTACCGCTTCGACCGATGGGATGGAAACGCGCGTTCAACCCGCACAATTCACCGCTCCCGCGCCAATCCTCGACCCATCCCGTCGTCCTCAACCAAGCGCCACGGATTGGGCATCTCCCAGACCCATCCCGCGCACCTTCGATGTCCATTCTTCGCCCGCGGCTCCTACCATGCAACTTTCCGCAGTACGACCAGGCATTTCACCGCTGGTCGTATTCGCCGCCGCCGTGGGAGCTGGTTTCATCGCTGCAGGGCTCGGCGCCATCTGGATCGTAAAAAACAAAACCGAAACACCAAACGACCCGCCCTCGGTAACGCTATCGTCACCACTTGCCTCCCCACCACTGTCCACGCAATTGCCCGTTACCACGAAAACCGTTCGAACCGTCGCATCGCCCCCAACTCCGTCCGAACAACCCACCCCTTCCGTACCGTCGGCACGCTCTACACAAGATCAATCTACGTATCCCAGCGGGGATCGAAAAAAAACCTCTGCTTCCAAAACCCCTGATCCTCCCATCGATCCAGGCAGTCTCGACGAAACCGCACGCCCGGGGTTCCTTTCCATTCATTGCAAACCCGCATGCGACCAGATCGTGGCCGGTGGAAGAACCTTCTCCGGCTCGATCTCCCGAGTTCCCATGCAGCCCGGTTCCTACCGCGTTCATTGTATCCGTGGCAGCGTCACCAAGATATTGTCCGTGATCGTCGTTTCCGATGAACACAGCTCTCAAGGCGTGCAGATGGAATGACCCCCGCCGCACACGACGTTCTCAACCTTTGAGCGCCGCAAGTTCCGCTTTCACCTTTTTGAGTTCTTGAGAAAGCATCGCCGACCGCGCCCGAACTCCCTCCATCACTCTTTCCGAAACCGCAACTCGCTCTTTGGCGACTTCCACTTCTTGACGCAATGCCTCCATCTGCTGTTCCGAGGGCGCCTTGGTCGCTGCATCCTCTTGTGCTCTCAACTTGGAAGCCAATGACTTGACCCTCTCCATGGCGTCATCACGCTCTTTTTCCACCTTTTCGAGTCGTTCCGTAAGCCGTTTCGTCGTGGTTCGCTCGGCTTCGAGCGCGCCAGCCATCCCCCCATCGTCATCTCCGCGATCCGCCAAACGACGATTGGCCTCGGCGAGTCTTTTCTCTGTCTTGTCGAGTTTCTCGCGTACGATCGTAAACTCTTTGTCGGCTTCGTCGGCGGAAATCAATGCCTTGCTCAGTTTGGCTTCCGTCGCTTCGAGACGAGCCATCAGTTCTTCCGAAGCAGGAGCCTTCGTATCGCGCGATATGTCCTCCGCGTGTTGATTGGCCTTCGTGCGAAGAGAATCTGCCTCGACCTTGGCTGCATCCGCCTTCGCCAGGGCTTCTTGTGCGCTCCTCTGCGCCGAAGATAGAGATGCCTGCAGTTTTTGGGTATGGCTCCAACACCCCATCTCCCCCTTCGCCCACCCAACGAGCACCCCTCCAAGGGTCATGAGTAGAGCACATACCGTGCTGGTTACGAGGATCACCCACTCAGGGGCCATCGTTGTCCCCTTTCTTCGGTTGCACGAACCGAGGTTCAATGCGCAGCTCCATCGCCCCTGGTGGTATGCCTTTCGTTACGATCCGCCCCTCTTCCACGTTAGGCGGTTCAATACCAATCCGTGCCACGGTAACCCCCAAATCCACGAGCATGCGCAGCACAGCAGAAGACCTACGCCGGCCAAGCTGAACATACTCCGCTGCATCCATGCCCTCATCGCCATGCCCCACGAGCACCACTTTCATCCCAAAATGGTTGCGCAAATAGGCCGCGATCGGCTCCACGTTCCGGCTCATCTCCGCACTGAGAACCTGGCTTTGAGGCTCGAAACGAATCGATGGCAATTCGGTGCCATCCGGCACGGTCGTCCACGACGTGATTTCTTGCCTCATCACATCGGCTTCGGCATCGCCTATCACGGCACCAGCGTCTGCCATTTCCTGCAGCCTCGGCACGGGAGCCTCTGCCGATACAGCCTGTTCGACTGTCGCCGAGACTACCGCGCGCTGCTCACTGCCCGTGGGCTCCTGACACCCATCACGGCCCTTCGGCAGTTCCGGCACCGTCCACACGTTCATGCCCACAAGCCCTGCCGCGCCCACCGCGATCAGCGCAAAACCACTTAAATAACGCACCTCCGGTTTCATCCATGCCGTTCATACACCCGATCGATGCCTGCTTGGCAAACAATCCTGGGCGCTTTTCGTTCCGCCAAGCCCAATCCCACCCCACAGTTCGCCGGAACCTATAATTATTCAATTAATTCACGATGTTAGACTTTTGGGGTTCCATGGGGACAAGCACCCCCTTGACGCTTTTTGCATCCAAAAATCGTCTCGCCGCCGACCTGATATCCGTGACCGCACGCAGTCTGTCGCCTACCCCATCGGCTTGTGATGCATCCCATCGCGAAAGCATGTTCGCTATCGCCTTCGGATCGGACATGCGCCTCGCTTCCATCTCGACGATCTTGCGCTTCGCGCTTTCCATTTCCGATAGGCTCAGGCCGTCGGCGATGATTTCGTCCAGACGCTTGCGCAACGCTGCTTCCTCCTGCTGTCGCTGCAAAACGGATATCTGTTTGCATATTCGAAACGCCGTCGAATCGGCATGCCACGGAAGAACGTCACACTCCGATTCCATCGCCATTGCGATCAACCATAACGCCGGCCAGTCGTTGTCAGCCAGCGGTGGCCCCGATGCCAGGAGCACGAGATTCGCCTTTCCTACCAGCGGTTCAACCACAGGGGCTTTCGGCGTTGCAGCCGCAGCAACACGTGGCGTCGCCACAGTTTTCGAGGGCTTCCACCCCTCGAACAACCGATCGGTCAGGTTGCGGGCGCGCTCGAGACCAATATCTCCAACCCACACAACAACGGCCCCTTCCGCGCGGTAGTACGATTGGTAAAACGCACGACATTGCCAGGATTCCATCGCTTTGACCGAGCGTTCCCACTGCTCAACGGTGGGAATGGATAGATCGGCCAGGGCTGCTTGCATCCGCATCTCCCGCTGTGTATCCCCAATCCCTTGCAGGACTCTCGTCTGCGCGCGCTGAAAAGCCAACGTTCGGAAGCTTGGCGCACGCATCATTTCCCGCAACGAGTCGACAGCCTCCTCCACGTCGTGGCTCAGAATTTCAGCGGAAAAAATTGTGCTATTCGACAACACCTCGATGCCCGGTTCAGCAATCTCTTCGATGCCATGAACACGTCCGATGGCAGCATCGGAGCCGATCATTCCTTCCACGAGGGAATAAGCCGTAAGAGCACTGACGCCGGGCCGCGAACCATCCGCGGACCATCCCACGGGCAACACGATCCGAAGGTGAACAAGGGGCACCGCAGACTGTTGACCATGCCGCAATCCGACCCCCGAAGGGCGTATTTCGCTGGGCGAAAGAGCTAGATGAACCGAATCGATGGCCGCCGTCGCTTCCTCGGGAGCCGGGGGAAGAGCGGTTTGCATCGTCGAAGTATCCTCGGCTTCCACCGGTTGCGTAGAGGGCGTCGAAACCGGCAAAGAAGGCGCGGGAGAGCAGGCACCGATCAAGAAAAATATATTTATATTTCGCGCTGATACGATCATCTCGAAGGCTTGTTCGAGCGCCGCGGGGCACCTTGTTTGGTGGGTTGTTTCTTCTTCGATGCGGGTTGTTTCGAGCCGTGCGACGGCAAAGGATTGGGCTTCTGGATTTGCTCGGCCTTTTTGGGGGAGTCGATCCGCGGGCCACGTATCTCAACCAAGTTTCGACGAATCGGTGAAAGAATCTGCCGCGCCACGCGTTGCACGTCCTCACGACGAACCGCGGCCAACTGCGCCGGTTGTTCGAAAAATTCAATCGCGTCGTCGCGCAGCAGCGCAGAACGAGCAAGCAGCGAGGCTCGCCCCTCGACACGTTCCACGCTTCGAAGCAACCGACGTTGTGCTGCACGCCAGCCAGCGTCTAGCTCTTCTTGCGTGGGACCGTGCTGAACCAGATCGAGAAACGCATCGTCGACTACCTTGCGCGTCGCGTCCATGTCTACATTCGCTGGCAAATCCACCCTGAAGGTGAGCCAACTCGGCCCTTTTCGCTCTTCCAGCTCCATGGAAACACTTGCTTCGGTACTAAGCTTCGCGAGCCTCGGACTGTGCCTCGAACCGATGGTATCAGGGCGATCGACGAACAGCTCGATGAGCAAACGAATGGCAGCCAGGTCCGCGTGTCCTGCCGGGGGGACGGCCCAGCCGTACAAAAACACCTGCGGCACGGGTGTGTCGAATCGATCGATATCGACTCGTTGGTTGGTTTGATCGGGCAGGACAATGGGAGGATCGCTCGGGATGGCCGAGGACGGGATCGGTGCAAAATATTGTTGTACTTGCTCGAGCACGGCGTCGGGGTCGAACGCTCCGGCAACCGCGAGAGCAGCGAGCGCTGGTTGGGCCCATCGACGACGATACGCATCGAGGTATTCGGCGGAAGCTTGTTGAAGGTCGGGAGTCCAACCATGAGCGAGGTGACCGTAGGGCGAGCATCCCTGAAACGCCAAGGTTTGGGCTCGAACGGAAGGGGATGGAGGAAAATCGAGATGGTTGCGAAGCGCGATGGCACCGGTTTGTCGAATGGGACGATGGATTCGATGGGCTTCTCGCCATAGCGCGTTGGCAAGGCGCGAGGGCAAGACCACGGTGGTGAATTGCAACAGGTCAGGTGTGTATTGTACCGAGGTGCTTGCGGCGGGTTGCGCGGCTCGCAAATGTTCGCGCAGCGCGGAAGAAAACCCGTACTCCCCCTCTGCTTCCTGAGACGAACCCGCGCGATAGGCTAGCGAAACGGCCACTGCGGTGGTTGTAGAATCCGGCTGTAAAATCACACGCATGCCGGAAGGCAATCGATGTTGAACCACCGGAAAGGACAGTGTTGCCGGAATGTGAGGCCGCTCCGGCGCGGCGCGATGAACGATCGGTGCAGAACGTGGGGGAGTCGACTTCTTTTTTCCTTGCCCCCTGCTCTTTTCCGTCGAGCGTGACGTGGGCGCGGCGTGGCTTTGCACCGGAGCCCAAAGCAGCCAGACCAGCGCAAAAAGCACGAGCACACGCGGTGAAATTCGCATCTTCCATCCTGTGCTGACAAACGACAGGCAGACGCGTCAAGCATAATTCTCTCCCGCCGAGCCATCTTGCGCATCGATTGCCGTTTTCCTTGTTGGAGTACGCGCATGGGGCTAGCGCATTTTCATCCTTTGCCGTCGAACGGACGACCAGATTCTCTCCATCGGCGCTAGCACTTCCCCCTCTTCCAACTTGGGCCGAACCCATGCTAGGGTTTTGGAATGCCCACAATGGAGGTCGGCGAAGAGTGGATAGTCGATGCTTTCGGGTGTGAGCCTCACCTTCTTCGTGACGCTTCTTGTCTCCAATCGATCGTGAAATCCATTCTTCGGGACACATCTTTGCATTCGCTCCACGAAGGGTACTGGCATACGTTCGCCGGCGAAGGGGGCGTGACTGGATTGGTCGCGTTGCAGGAGTCACATCTCGCAGTGCATACGTACCCCGAGTATCGCATCGCAACATTTAGCCTGTATTGCTGTAGAATCGGATGTGGTTGGAGTTGGGACGAAAAGTTGAAAAAGGCGTTAGGAGCAACGACGGTCACGATCGTTCGTGTCGAGCGCGGCCGGTTGCCCGCGACGACCAGTTCGAATGGTATGCCTACAAAAATGGAACACTCACGGGAGGGATGATGCCATGGGGCTGATGGTCAACGTCATGCTTGCCGCACAACCAGGGGAAGTCGATGCCTTGTGGTCGACGGCCGCCATCGTCACGGCTCTCAAAGCCTTTGGTGCCTCGGTAGTCTACAGCTTCCTTGGCCTCATCATGTTTGCCTTGGCCTACAAGGTATTGGGGTTCATCTTTCCGTTTTCGATTCGAAAAGAATTGGAGGAAGATCAGAACACCGCGGTGGGTATCGTGTTGGGCTGCATGATGCTGGGTCTTGCCATCATCATCGCCGCCGCTATCCACGGTTGAACCGCCTTGTCCTCCGCTCCCCTGCCCCACCGAAACCCAGTAGCTGCTCCTCGCCTTCCGCCCCCTCGCCACGTCGCCCTTTTGTATGCCGTGCTCGTCGTTTTGGCATCCACCGGCTTGGCGTATGAGCTATCGCTCGGTGCGGTAGAAAGCTTTTTGCTCGGTGAACCCGTTTCGAGCTTCGCGTTGATCATCAGCGGCACCATGGTAGCGCTGGGACTGGGTTCTTATCTGTCGAGTTGGATCAAAACCGAGTTGGAACTTCGGTTCATCGATGCAGCGGTCGCGACAGCCACCGTGGGGGGCGCTTCCGCACCGATGCTTTACGTTGTATTCGGCCTCCACGGGCCGTTTCGATTCGTCCTGTATGCCGCAACGCTGCTGATTGGGACCCTCGTCGGCCTACAACTCCCATTGCTGCTGCGGATTCTCAAACGCAACGAACGATTCGCGGATGTCGTGGCACGAGGCTTCGCCTTGGATTACGCCGGTGGCCTCGCCGGTTCGCTCGCTTTTTCTTTCGTGTTCATGCCATCGCTCGGACTCATTCGAACCACGCTCGTTCTTGGATGCCTCAACCTGGTCGTCGCAGCGTATGGAATCCACCTGTTGGGGTGGAAGAGAAAAGGCATGAAATTACGCGGCCTTACACTCGTTGGGGTCGGCGCTTTGCTGATGACTCTGGGGTGGTTTGCCCCCCACTTCGAAGCGATGACCGAGCGCCCTCTATAATAAACTATAATCATTTCGTTTAGTTATACTCACGCCGACCTGTCGCAAGCACCGTATCGCCATGTGTCCCTGCTCGGCTCGTGCCCGACCCGTCCCCTCATTTTCCCTCGAGCATTTCCTTCGACATCCTGGGGACAACAGCTCATATCCCCTGAAATCGTGGATGTTGACCATTGCCTTATCCCTGACGGCAGCCCCCCCATCCGGCTGACCCATCCGACCCATGATGTTGGGCACCTTGCTCTCGCCCCGGCTCTGGCAAAACGGACCGTGCCTCGTTCTGCCCTCTTGCATCGTGGGTGTCCGGCTCTAGATCGCCTGCCATGGATACCACCCTCCTGTACCGTTCCGCCGTACTCAACGTCGCGAATCATCGAACCGTTCAGCATCTCGTGACTCGCCGGGCGTGGCGTTTTGCCCGACGATTCGTAGCAGGAACGACCATCGACGAGGCGCTGACGGCCATCGATGCTCTCGAAAAAGATGGTATTCACGGTATTTTGGACCTGCTGGGGGAGATGGTGACATCACAACAGGAGGTGCTTGAGTTCTCCCAATTGATTGGGCAGCACGTCACCTCTTTCGCTTCCCGACCTTACCCCCGGTACTTATCCATCAAATTGACGCAAATCGGGCTCGGCCTCGATTTCGATTTGATGATCGAATCGGCCAAAACCATCCTATCCACGGCTCGGGAACACGACACTTTCGTGCGAATCGACATGGAGGATTCTCCCCGCGTGGACGATACTCTTCGCGCGTTTCGGCTCCTTCGCGAGCAAGGCTTCGACAATCTCGGGCTTGTGTTGCAGTCGAGTCTTCGTCGTACGGAATCGGATTTGCGCTCCCTTCTCGATCTGAAACCCAACCTGAGGATCGTCAAAGGCGCGTACAAAGAGCCGCCCACCGTCGCGTACCAAGACAAATCCACGGTGGATGCCGCGTTTGTCTCCCTGGTCAAAACCAACCTTGCCGAGGGCAATCATACCGCGATTGCCACGCACGACGAGCGGATCATCAACCAGCTTCAATCGTGGAACGCCGAGCAGGGCATCCCGTCCGAGCGAGTCGAATACCAAATGCTTTACGGCATCCGTCGCGATTTGCAACGTCGCCTTGCCGCCGAAGGTCATTTCGTCCGCGCCTATGTGCCGTTCGGCACCCAATGGTATCCCTATTTTTCTCGCCGAATCGCCGAACGCCCCGAAAACGCCTGGTTCGTTGCCAAAGCGTTGATTGCGGGTTGATGGCGTTCACAAGAAAAAAGAAACGCCCACGGTGGTGACGGGATAACCAATTCGCATGGTCAGAGAAGCTTGATCGGAAAAACGCCAACGCCCTCCCAGGTACAAAACGAACGGATCAAACTTATTGTTGCCGGGTGATTGGAAGCGCAGGGCCACGCCGGGCTCCCCGAATACCGACCATTGTTCGTGCAAGAAAAAGTTCCATTGCAGCACGACGGGAACCCATACGTATCGCGCCCGATCGTCTTCGCATTCCCAGTCGCCGACTTCATTTCGATGGCAGTCCTCGGCGTGATAACGAAGCCAGTCGAGTCCAACGCCTATCCCCACCGTATTGTTCAACCGAGGAATGAATCCAGGATCCACGAGTTCGAAGGTCCCGCGAATTCCCATCCCATATCCGCTCCCATCGGCTATCCCCGGGGGGTCGAGCCAGCCGAATACGAGATGCGGCTCCGCTTCGACCTGCGTAGCAGGATGCGCGTCGGGTCGTTCAATGAACGATTCCGCTCTTGCTACCCCGGAATACAACATCACCAATAGACATAACGCCCCTTGCCCTCGTCGTAACACCCAATGCTGTCTTGACCTACCATACATGAGTATCTTGACTCCTCGATCGAGGAGATGGTGTAAACAAACCCCGGTTCGACGGCCAAGTCCCGCGGATATCCTGCCGCCAAATCAGCCTATCCAATTGAAAATAAACAGATTTTTTCTACAGCCGTCGGATGGATGACCAGGGGAAGGGCTTGGGCCAAAAGGGGGTTTGCACACCTGGTGCCCTTGGGTCGAGGGAGAACCAAGCCGTGTCCCGTCGTGGCCGCAGCACGTGAAAGTTCTGCGCCGGCATATAGCTTTGCCCGAGCAAAACCATGCGCTGACCACTTCCATCGACCGCCAAGTCGAGCACAAGGACAGTGTGTCCAGGATTTCCGGGTAGAATAAAAAAATCCCCCGGCTGGAGATCGTCCAATTCAACTTTTTTCGCCTGTCTTTCGAGGGATACCGTGTTGGCCCAGGCAAATACGGCATCCAGGTATTTTCGAAACGACCGATGATCGTCTTTGCTCGGTGCCGCGGCGGGAACCCACATGATGGATGAACCTTTTGGTACGATTCGCTCCCCTTTTTCCCACCGGGCCAAAGGCAAAGCCATTCCACTGGCGGCTTGAAACGTGATTTCCCTCACTCCGTTGGCCCAATCCCATTCCGCATGAAGACGCATGACGGCGTCGGCGCATTGCTGCAAGTCTGCTTTGCCGATGTCGAGGGTCGCCACGGCGGCCAGGTTTTCATGGTCTCCGGGCAGGATCACGGTTCCTGAAAAGGAGCGTACGGGGCTGCCGGCCGCGGCGAGGGGAAGACGCCGAAGCCAGGCCCCCCAGGAGTCGTCGGGCAACGACACGCGCGTATAGCCCTCGACCGTATTGACGCGAAGCAGCAGATCATCGACGGCTTCGAGGGGTTCGAGGGATGAATCAGCGTGCCAGAGGTAGCGCGCAAGGTCCACGGGACCGATGGTTCGTTCCACGGCTGACGTGGCAGAGGTCGGAGCCGCGGGAGAAGGGGTTGGCACCGTTCGAGGTGATTCGGATACCTGCGGGGTGGGCTGCGCCATCGATGCTTCTTTGGGCTCATTCTTCGTCGATGGGCAACCTGCTGCCCACAGAGCGAAAAGGGGCAAGAGGCCAATTCGAAACGTATCCGCCTTCATGATTTCTCAGGAATCATCTGTTTTTTAGGGAGCCCGGCTGATTCGAACCGTAGTCCCGTTTGGGTATAGGTTAGAACATGACTTGCCCCTGCATCAACACCTCGGTGGCCCAATCCAATTTCGTTTCCACGTCCACGGCGCCGACTTGCAATTTCAGGTTTGCATGGTGGCCTTTGATCCAGTAGTTGGCACCGCCAAACAGGCCAATGCGACGATTTCCCTCTTCGGATGGTTGGTAGTATTCCACCTCGACGAGGGGCTCGATTTTTTTGATTCGGTATCCCAAATCTCCCCAAATCCCCACGCCTTTCGGGATTGTGCCTCCAGACCCGTAATGGTGACCGGCGACGGTGGCTACGATGCCATTTTCGCCGATGGGCACATCGACCAAAGCATCGAAAGCGAGAGCATAAAAGGTCTTGTTGCCCGTATCGCCGCCGACACCGGGTTCGATATCGAAAGAAAAACCGAACGAGACGATGCTCTTGGAGCCCAAGTACGTGCCTTTCCAGAAATAGTCTGGCTCTACATCCATCAGATTCACGCCCAAACGGCCAACGACGCGGGGATAATCTCCGGCGGCGTTGGGTGCCACGCCATCCGTGACGGCGAGCCGGTAATCGAGAACGTCATCGAGGACCAAACCCCGGACCAATACCCCAAGATCCCGATGCACGGGTACGGGCCCGGTTTTCTCCGGCTCCCCGAGGTATCGTCCCAGAAAAGCACCATGAAAATCAATACCATGCAGGGCACCAGCCCCTTGGGAGCCATGTCGTGTGAAGGGCAGCTTCAATAACCCCGCGTTGATCTTGAACGCCCGGTCGATATCCCCCTCCATCCAAGCGTCGCCAATGACGGTCGCCGGGGATTGATTGGCATCGCGGCCGATATCCGCCGTCAACGTTCCGATATAAAAACCGATGTTTTCATGCACTTTTCCATCGAAGAGCAAACGCACGCGACGAATATACATATCCTGCGCAACGCTATTGTCGTTTCCGTCGATGGCAAGGCTGAGCCGCGGCTGAACGAAAGCCGAGAGATTGACGTAGTGGTCTTCGTCTTCGACCAATTCGATGGCGTAGGCGGATGGGGCGGCGAGGAACAATCCAATCCATACGGGGAGAAAAACAGGTCGCCGAGCCATGAACGAAACCTCCTTGTGCATCACGGTCCGATGGGAATCGAACGAAAGCACGGTTTGAGCCGTGACGGATGCACGAGGTTCATATCATCATGGAATCGCTTTGAGGTCCAAGTTCGCGCATCACTGCACAAAACAACCTGGGGTTGCCATCTTGTCGCGGGATGCCGGGGCTCCCCGGGGCGAACGACGTTCAGGGCATAAAAGGCGGTGGATTTGATACGGTTTCGGCGGTACACTCCATCTTGTAGCGTATCGTTGGCGAATTGTGTTGTTCTCGGTGGATTTGGCGAGGCTCGTTCGTCGTACAGGGTAAGAAACCATGAAAGAAAAAGGATTGCGCTATTGGGCGTGGGCGGGATTGCTTCTTGGCGCTTGCGCCTTGGACCGCGAAGGTGCGGGATACGATATCGACCCTGGGGCAGCGACGGGCGGCGCTTATGATAGTGGAAATGGGGATGTCGGCAAGTGGCCTGACACGGGAGCCGGGGGTAGTGGAGCCACGGCTGCCCAAGGAGGTTCTGGCGGCGATGAACCCACAGGTGGAGGAGGCTCAGGGGGGGCCGAAGAAGGCGGTTCAGGGGGCAATGCCGGTGCGGGTGGAATTGGCGGTGGACAATCGGGCGGCACGGGAGGCGTCGCTGGCGCAAGTGGAACTGGTGGCGGCGGAACGGGCGGAAGCGGTGGCGAGCCGGGTGGAAGCGGTGGCGGCGGAGCGGGCGGAACTGGTGGCGGCGGAGCGGGCGGAACTGGTGGCGTTGGACCGGGCGGAACTGGTGGCGGCGGACTGGGTGGAACCGGTGGAGCTGCCACGGTCGACGGTGGAACACCAGAAAAATGTACCGCTGCTACTCTGGGACTCACTTCCACCCTATTCGCCGAATGCGATACTTGTATGCAAGAATACTGTCAGGACACATGCATTGCATGCGCAAAAAACCCTGACTGCAAGACACTCGTTCAATGCGTGTTCAAGTGCTCAAACGATCAGTGCAAAAAAAACTGCTGGAAAAACAATGAAGACGGACAGGACGATGCCAAAGCCCTGGCAGGAAAAGATGGTTGCCTGGACACGAACTGCGATAGCAAGTGTCCTGATCCGCCGGATCCGAGTTGGTGCAGTATCCAGGCCGTCAAAAGCCATCCCTCCTCTCATGCCTACTGGCTTGCCCTCGCGCTTGTCGCTGCCCTGATTCACCGTCGTTCCCGCTCTTGAGCGTGGCATGGAAACGCTGCCACCATCTTTCCTCAACACGTTACTCATGAATCCATCCCACACCACCGCAGAAGCCTCCCCCTGCCTTGCACCGGAACCGCAATGGGAAGAGATTGCTGAACTCGCGGCTTCCCCACCTAATTCCTTCGTTTCCGGTGAGGAGGAAAGCCATCGGCTTCGTGTGCGCTATTATCGGCGCTCGTCCGATGGCGCCCTCGTGGGAAAAGCATGGTTTGGCCCTGGCAGCCTTGGACCACCAGGCCATGCGCATGGCGGGAGCATGGCGGCTGTCCTTGATGAAACGATGGGGTTGGCCGCCTGGCTGGCGGGTCATCGGGTGGTTGCGGCGCGCTTGGAAGTGGATTTTATCGCCATGCTGCCCCTTGGAACCGTCGCAATCATGGAAACATCCCTCCACCATGTAGAAAACAGGAAAATATTCCTGACAGCCACACTAAAAGGCCCCGATAAGACCCTATTCGCGAGGGCACAAGGCCTGTTTATCCGGCTTTCTCAAGAAAAAGAAGCGCATTTACGTGATATTTGGGAGGCCAGCGCATCACGCCCCTCCTCCCGGTCATGAGACCTCTCGTAACACCGCCATTCCAAACGTTTTCAGCCTCACCCTTCGTTCGGCCCTCCCACGGCTGATCCCTCGAGGCCCAATACCGTCCTGGGAGCAGCGCACCGACAAGGCCTGACGTCGATCACCGGAGCGCCGACGCCCATACCTAAATATTATATGTGATTTCAATAAGTTATAGCACTTCGAACCGATACGACCTCTTTCCGTTCACGATTCGAAAAGCGCAATATCCAGGCTCGGGAAGGATAAGAGCCATCGGGACGGCATGTGGCTAGCCTTTCGGGCTGGCCCTGGCGAACTCCTCGGTTCCGGAGTCTTTCCGTAGCCTGAGCCTGGCTGTCCATCGAAAGCTTCCGGAGCCACGAAATCCCCGCGTGTGCCAGCTCCAAGCGTACTGACAGATCCCCTCATTTTTTCCTGAGTTTTAAAGGGATACGAGCTGGGATTCTTGGGTGTTGGTTTTGGTTCGGCCCTGGCCCCCCTTGGAGCACCCCCAACAGTTGCCCCGGGCTACTACACATTGGACTGGCGTTCTGCGGTGGACGATATGGGATTACCGACGCCGGTTTTGTGTGCCGTGCGCCGTGACCGTGACCGTGACCGGTTTGCGTGGGCCGTGGCCGGGACGGTGATCGTGAAGGAAAGACTCGGAAAAAATGAGGGGATGGCTCAGCCAAGCGTGCGGATACTATGTCAACCCGCGGCTACGTTTGTGCTACACTAATCGCATGAAGCTTATTTTTTCCTCGTTGATTATCATCGGTGGGTTGATATTCGGTATGGCCGGATGTGCTACCGGAGACGCGGGAGCCAGAGGCAACCGCGCGGACGGCGGAGCTGGCACCACAGGGGAATCAGGAAGCGGAGGGGGAAAATCGGGTTCCGGAGGTTCTTCCGCGAAAGGGGGAAGTGGCGGAGAGGATTGGCTCGACGAGATCTGTTTCATGCATGATTGTGAATCCGACGATGAATGCGTGGGTTGCCCGAATGGCCGGGTTGTCTGTGATGAGTCTTCGAAACGCTGTGTGAAGTGCGTGCCAGGGGAACCGCCGGATGCGTGCGATGACGGCGAGGTATGTTCTCAATACGGCACGTGTATTCCGGAAGGGATGACCTGTCCCACGGATGCGACGGGCGAGCCCACGGTGACATGCACGACGGACAACGACTGTTTTGCTTGTGATACGATGCATCAGGTATGCGATACGGCATCGGGGAAATGTGTAGCCTGCAGTGACACCAACCTATTTGCCTGTGATTCCCAAGCCTCCTGCAAACAGGGCAAGTGCATGGATAAATGCCCTTATCCCTGCACGATGGACGAGGATTGCGCATCGTGTGGAACGATGGTGAACACGGGGCATGCTTGCAATGAAACATCGCGGCATTGCAGTGAATGCTCGGCCTCCCATCCTTGTCCCGCGGGAAGTGGCACCGTGTGTGGGCCGCAGGGCATGTGCATCAAAGTATGCGGGGCTTTGGACAAACCCAAAGGAACCTGTCAATCCGATGATGATTGCAAAGGTTGTGAAGGCGACCTCATCGCCTGCCACAAACCTATCAATGGGGGTGACGGTCGTTGTGGCGTGCCCGCCAGTGGATGTTCGGATATCCCGGGCAACTTCGCCGTATTGCCCGAACCTTGGTCGCAGGTGACCAACCTCTGCTCGAAAGATGGCGATTGCTCCGGGGTCAGTCTCGATTTGAACGTGGGCAAGATCCTTCGGGATTTGACGGGATTGGACCAGATCAAAGACGCCGTGCTGCCGTACGGGATGAACGTATGTGCCGCGGCCAGCGTTTCGGTCATGGGAAAGGATTACGCTTGTGGCGTATGCGTTCCTTGTCGAAAAGACGATGACTGCAAACCGATCAAATTCGACCCGTTGATTGAACAAGCCTTTGGACCGGTGGGCAGCCTTGTCGCGAAGGTGCTCATCAAAATGGCCTTTGGTGATGCGCCCCACGAGTTGAATATGTATTGCGAGCCCGTGCTTGGTGAGTATGGCGTGTGTGCTCCCTGCATCGACTTCCTTCACGAGTGCGGCAACACGAATACGGTGGGTTCCGGCTGTCACAGCGATTGGGAATGCGCTGCGGGCGAACGTTGCAAAGATGGCCGATGCCAGGTCTACAAACGCAAGGATTGTTTTGGAGCCGATGATTGTCCCAACGGCCAGGTATGTTCGTGGAATGGGGAGGGATATTGTTGTCGGGATATCTTCCAGGGCACAAAGACTTGTTTTTCCGACGCGGAATGCGTGCCCCAGGTCTGCGCCTGGAATGGCACCGCATTTTATTGCACAGATCCTGTCGCCTGCGAATAACCAAGCCTTTTTTCCCCTTTCCCGCCCCTTCGCTATCACCCCCTTGACGAACCCTGACTTCGGTGCCATCCATGTAGCACACGGGGTGACATTGGGTAAGCTTGTACCCATTACACCTCTAAGACCTCGGAGGTCGGCCATGCAGAAAACACCAACCATCGTCACCGATGATCCTCAGATTGAAATAGAAGAAATGGGGCTATTGGACACGCTTCAGACGCTCGATGACATCGAGTTGATCCCTGAAGACGAAGATCCGCCCAAAGAAAATACTTGTTCGAACGACGATGCGATGTGGGTCATGTCTTCCGAGTTGATCCAACCCCTTGGGCAGGAAGACATCCTGGACGCGCGGCAAGAGGATGACGAGCCCACGCGATTCGATCTCCGTTTTCATCCTCGTGCCAATCAACCGTTGTTTTTGCCCAACAGTGACCCATCGCTCCCGCGTCTCGAAGTGGTGGATGACGATCGTTTGGGCATGCGTGAGGTAATTCCGGCAGGTGTCATCCTGCCGAAGGTGGTGCCGCCTCCGAAAAAACAAGCAACGGATTCACCACGGATGTCTTCGATCGCTCCGGTAACCCTCGCGACGGAATTCGACGAAGACAATTCGCAACCTCGTCTTCCGGTCGTTCGGCCAGCAAAACCACGAACGAACCTGTATTCGGCCACGGTGGGCGCGCTTGCGGTGGCTGCCGCTGTCGTTGGGTTCTGGACCTTGCCGGAAATCATGGCCGCAACGAACCCTCCCCAAACCGTCAATGCCGTGGATTCGCCCGCGATCGTCTCGGCCCATGATTTCGAAAACGAGATACAACCCGCGTCCATCGAGTCGGTGGTCCATGAACTCGAGCCGGTGATCATCGTTGGTGATGGCATGCCATCCGCGAGCCAATCAGCTTCGGTATTGGAAGAAGGTCAATCTCCGAAGCGTTGGGAACCGAAGCAAGACGTGCTGATCGACGACTCCCTCCAATTGACAGAAGGTGTTGTTTTTCCAAGTCATTTTTCAGATTCGAACGCGAAGGACGAACCGGTTTCTCCTTCTACTTCCGAGCCGCAAAACGAGCCTGAACCTTCTCAACCCCCTGCATCGTCTCAGCCATCGGAGACACCGTCTGAGCCCGCGTTCGACACATCGGCAGCCTCGGCGGCGATGTTGTCCGCCGCGCAGGCGGCGCGGGCATGTGCGCCAGCAGGCGTCGGTCGGTTCCCGGCGAGAGTATCGGTTACCTTTGCGCCGCAGACTGGCGGGGTGACGACGGCGACGGTGGATAGTCCTTGGATTGCGGGAACGGATACCACGCGATGCATCGTAGCGAAGTTCCGTTCGATTCGAGTGAGTCCGTTTTCGGGTCCGCTCGTCACGGTCCACAAGACGTTCGAATTCTAGTATTTCCGCGACAACACCTATCGCTGGAGCATCCTAGGATTGCTCCTTGCCACCTTCGCGAATAAAAGGGCGTAAGGCAGGTCGTGGTGATGGTTTCAGGGTCAAAGACGAGATGGGCAACGGCATGAGAACCAACAGGAACACCAACCATCTGGTGGTGGGAGCTGGACTGGCGGGGCTTTCGTGTGCTCGAGAGCTTTCACGAGCCGGCGATACGGTTCGTATCCTCGAAAAGGATCGAGCGGTGGGAGGTCGTTGCGCCACGCATTGGGAGCAAGGGCAGCCCATGGATTACGGGCCCGTTCTTCTTCACGGTCGGGCCTGTGGATTTGAGGAAGAGATCCGGTCCATCCAAGGAATCACGCTGCTGGAAGACTGGCCGGTACGTCGACGAGGTGCTGGCAAGCCTTGCCAGCATGAAGCTTATTCGATGACGGAAAAGAGGTTTGCGATTGCGCAGGGGGTGGCCGCATTTCCCGAGCACTTGGCCCGGGGTCTCGATATCGTTCTGGACACGCGAGTGTCTGAGATTTCCTGGACGGGGTCGACGGGCTTTCATGTACAATCGGAGCGGGGGGAGCAGTGGAATACGACGAGTTTGGTGCTCACGCTTCCGGTGGAGCCAACGCTTGCGTTTCTTTGGCCTTTGAGCAAGCACTCCCAGGACATCGAAGCGATCGCGACATTGCTCGACACATTGGGAACGCTGCCTTGTTTGACGCTGATGGCGGGGTATGAGGCGGCGGTTCCGGATCCGGGGTGGGATGTGCTGTATCCGGAAACATCGGATGGATTGATGCTGGTATCCCATGACTCTTCGAAGCGAAGGGAGCCGGCTTGGCGCGTATTGGTTTTTCAGGCGACGCCCGCGTGGTCGCGGCAGCATCTAGCGATGGCTCCGGAGCAATGGGCAAAACAGTTGCTGGCGGAAGCTTCGAAGGTGGTGGGCGAATGGGCGGCGCATCCCCAATGGATCAAGCCGCATGCATGGCGTCATGCGCGCGTGGATTTGGGCAATGAGTTGTCGGGTCCGGTACGCATCACGATGCCTGGAGGAGCCTCGCTCGGGTTGGCGGGCGATGCGTTTGCACCGGGAGGCGGTGTGGAAGCGGCCTATTGCGCGGGAAAAGCCCTCGCCCACCGTTTGCTGCAAGAGGATGATGATGACGGAAGATAAACAAGCGTTGCTCGAATTGGTGCGACGCGACAAGGATCATGAGTGTCCTGGGTTGGGAGCGCAAAAAGTTTGTGTTCGCATCGTCAGCGTCGCGGACTTGCCAAGCCGCTTTGGCAACTTTCGGATCGTCGCATTTTGGAATAACCGAGATGCCAAAGAGCATGTGGCGATCGTTCATGGCAACGTCGTTGGGGCATCCCAAGTGCCCACGCGCATTCATTCCGAGTGTTTGACGGGAGATGTGATTGGTTCTCTACGTTGTGATTGTCGGGACCAACTGGAAGCGGCGCTTCGAAAAATCGGCTCTTTGGATCGCGGAATCGTGCTTTATCTTCGTCAAGAAGGGCGAGGCATTGGATTGATCAACAAGATCCGCGCTTACGCGTTGCAGGACCAGGGTTTGGACACGGTGGAAGCGAATCTTGCCTTGGGTTTTCGGGATGATGAACGAGATTATGCCGTGGCGGCCCACATGCTCCACAGCCTGGACGTGAAGTCCGTGCGTCTCATGACCAACAACCCAAACAAAATTCGCCAGCTCGAAGGTTACGGCGTGCAGGTTGCCGGACGCATTCCTCATCTGCTGCCCCCCAACCCACACAATCGATTTTATCTTGAAACCAAGGCGAATCGTTCCGGCCATTATATCGACTTCGGGGGCAAGCCCCACGTCAACGAGCAGAGTGACCCTGTCCTTGTCGAGGGAATGCAAGAACCCACCAGACACTGATACACTCAGAAGCGTGGCGTCGCACGCCTCGTCGGGCTGCATCAAGAACAGTGATTTGAATGAGATATCAGATCAGGAATTTGCCATCGCGCATGATGACCTGGTCTTCCACTTCGATGGTGACGCGACGCATCACCAGGTCGATGTGGGCGTCGGAAGCCCACGGTGAGCCTGTTTTTTCAGGGTAACCGTGCCCCAGGGCGATATGAACGCCAGGAAATTTTTCGTCTTGAAGAAGGTTACCGATGATACGATCGAGGCCGACGTTCGTGCCGATGGCGAACTCACCGACGCGCTTGGCGTTTTCGTCTTGGTGGATATAGTCGTTGAGTTCTTTTTCGAGTTCCGGTCGCGCTTCACAGGTCAGTCGGGTAACGATTCCGTTCGCCATTTCGACGACGACGGGAAAGGTTTCGCAGGTTCCCAGCTCGGAGAAGTAGTCTCCCAGGCAGCCATCGATGACGGCTTTACCTTCGGCGCTTTGCGCGCATGTGAAGACTTCGCCATCGGGTAGGTTTTTCCATTGGGCGGGGGTGATTTGCCCATCCGAAATGATCCATTTCCATTCGGGGTTGAGGGTTACCGTGAAGTCGGTCCCCGCCGGAGAGGTGACGCGGATACGTCGGGCTTTGTGAACGATATCGTAGACTTTGGCGGACAGGGCTTGGATCTCGTCGTAGTCCGTGGACATGCCGAGTTCCATGACCTGTTTGGTGATGTTGATCATATGACCGTGTCGAAGGTTGGGTTTGCTATCGACGACGGCGAGCATGGGGGAGCGGAAGGACTTGAGTTCTCCGCGTTTTCCGGAAGCGGCATAGATGGAAACCGTAGCCGTTTCGAGAGCCGTCGCGATGGCCTGGGGGAAGGCAAGCGGACGGCTTCCATCGTCTGGTCGTTCACCGAAGTCCTCCATGATGAAGGTGGTGATGGACGGGGTGATTTCGCGAACGACGTTTTCGATTTCTTTTCCGATTTCGAGGCATTCGCGGTCCGTAACGAGGACGACCGTATCATTGGGTTGAACACGAATGCATTTCCGTACAGCTTGTTCGGCACCGAACCTCAAGGATCCCATCGATCCTCCTTTCAACCCCCCGGGTTGAGAACCAGCACACGGCCTGATGCATCGGAGAAGGCCGAGGCAAACGTTCCAGCGTGTGGGAAGTAGGGGCGAGACAGTCGACGACGAAGGGGCTGCCAGGGCCATCGTCTTTGGTGAATCGAGCTGTCGTACCTACGCTCACCTAAGCTGCCGTAGCGCAAGCGGCCAGGCTTTTCCACCCTTGAAACGCGAAGGGAGCAACGAATTCATCGTGATTATTTGGGAAAGGAACACGAAAGGACGACAAAAATGCAATATGCAGGAAGGACGCCCCCTGGTGAGGCAAAAAGGATCAAGGGGATCGGGTATTATTTTTTGTTTTTTCGGCCTGAGGATGCGCGGCTACGCGTTGTTTACCCCTTTTTGGGGAATTTCGTGCAGTCGCTGGTTTTCGTGGAGGAGGTTCGATTTTTCCGAGAAGCCATTGCCGGTATCGAATGACTTCACGGGTGGCATCGGAAGGCTGGCACCATTGATTTCGATGCGGGTAATTGCGTCCTTCGTAACTTGCGAGCCATTGTTCGAAGCGAGCGGTCCCAATTTTATCATGACATAATTCTCGATTTCTAGAAATCAGGGTTCCCATGACGCGGATATTATAAACTCCATTCAAAAGGGCTTGTTTCACGGCCTGACATTCCGGGCTGGGATGGTTCACGGGGTCGGTATCATGGCGGCAGGCGCCGATATGCCGGGCGCGAATTTGGGCAAGGCCGTAATCTTCCCGATCGGAGGAGATAGCGGAGGGCAGCCAGCGGCTTTCGCGCCAGATGAGGGCTACGCCCGTGAGCGGGTCAAAGTCGTGTTTTTTCGCCTCATTTTGCAGAGCCGTAGCGTAACGAAGGGCTTCGCCTTGGGGTATGCCAGGCCTGGCGAGGAGCAGAGCGGCTACAATCACGGTGATGGGGCGGAACATGGGATGCAGGCGTTACCATGAGTCGGTCTAATGCACCAAGATCCCTTCCTTGAGATCCCTTCCTTGAATCACGCCTTCCGGCACGCTATCCTCCGAAGTCGATGGTCCCACAACGAACGGGACCCCAACGAAACGGGTCATTCGTCATGAAGACAACGACGGCGGCGTGGGTTGCGGGTTTGGCTCTGGTGGCGCTTGGCTGTGGCTTGGTTGCGGGCTACGATGGGGTCAGTTTCGACCGTCGAGAAGGGGAAGCGGATGCCGGGGGGGCGGGAGCGATGGGCGGTTCCGGAGGGGTTGGTGGAGCTACAGGGGGAACGGGTGCTGCCGCCGGTGCCGCTGGGGTTGGTGGAGCTACAGGGGGAACG
>MWCO01000022.1 GCA_002070115.1 Deltaproteobacteria bacterium ADurb.Bin207 | reverse complement strand
TTTACGAGTTTCTCGAGTCTGCGGCGTTCCTGCTTGCTGACCTGCACTGGCTTCATGCGTGCCCAACGCTTGAGGGTACCAATTTATTTCCATAAATAAGCGGAACGTGCTTCGTGGCTGTAGTACTAGGTTGGACGACGAGTGTGTGGGCGCAATCGCTCACCATCAACGGTGCGGTGACGACGAATACATGCCCTGGAGGGACGGTGCGTGATGGCGGCAGGGCATGCCAGTATGGGGGAACGCATACGTTCGATGCGATCACGCTCATCAACGGCGCTGTCGTTTACGTTGCGCCATTCAACGGTTCGGACAAAAACGCGACGGGAAATCTGGTATTCAAGAGCAAGAGCACGATTCGCATCGATGCGACTTCTCGAATCACGGCGAAGGGGGCGGGATATCAGAAGAAGCTATGTGACAACGGCAGCGGGCCCACGGCGACAGCCGGAGGAAGAGGCGGGTGTGCGGTCAAGGATTCTGGTGGTGGGGGAGCGCATAGGGGACGAGGGGGGCAGGGAACCAAGGATTGTTTCGTGTATGGCAACAGCCAGACCTGTCAATTTCCGCAAGAATGGGAGGAAAATTGCGGCTATTTGGCACCTTCGGGAACCAGTTGCGTGTACGCCGATGGGTTGAACGGAGCGCATAATTGTTCCAATCCCAACTACACCTGCGCAAATTGCGACGGCGATCCATCGGTTGCCGGCGAGCCTTACTATCACCATATCTTGCAGCCTGAATTCGGGGCATCCGGGGGTGATAAGGGATGCGCGGACGGTTGGGATGGCAGTGTTCGCTCGGGAAGTGGCGGGGGCCGGATCGTGCTTTTTGCCGCAAACGACAATCAATCCGGCGAATTAATCCTCGAGGGGCGTGTGGTGGCTCATGGTGAGCGGGGCTGTGCTTCGGGCAATGATTCCGCGGGTGGCGGCGCGGGAGGAACCATCTTGCTCGTGGGAGATCATGTGGACATCCGAGCTACCGCGCGAATTCTTGCCCATGGGGGAAGAGGCGGAGATTCTCAACCCAAATGTCTGCCGTGTACGACGAATGCGAATTGCGAGTCGGGGCAGACTTGTGTGCAAGGACGCTGTTCGCCCTGCAATTGCACGCCCTGTCAGCCGCCGTCCAACACTTGTCCAGCCGGATATCCGTGCAAAAACCTCGGTGGAGCGTTGGGCAATGTATGTGTCAATGCGGCGGGCACTTGTGATCCCTATGATCCTGGGGAAAATGAGGCAGAGTGCGCGGGGACGCAAAACTCTGGAACGTGCGATGATTGCGCCGGCGGAGGAGGCGGAGGAATCATCAACGTGCAATCCCGTGTTGCCTCCATCGATCCCAAGGCATTCTTTGACGTTCGAGGAGGGCAAGGGGGAATCTGCCCCATTTGCGCAGGGGAAGCGGGGGCTGGATCGGGGGAATTGCAGCTCGATGGTGCCTATCTTGGGGAGGTCTGCGACGGTTTCGACAATGACTTCAATGGTCTCATCGATGACGGTCTTGGGGAGCTGAAATGCGCGGGGGGAAAGACCATTCCGGCATGTATCAATGGCATTCCACAGCAATGTCCCGCTGACCACCCAGCGTGTGTGCTTCCCGTCACGGACACGCGACCTCGTTTCGTGGTGGTGCTGGATACATCGGGCTCGATGCTGACCGATATCCGCGGTGTTCCCACCTTTGGCGATGGTTCCCCAAACCATTCGGGGGTGGATACCGCGAGTGATCCGGACCTCATCGACGGCAACAATTCGCGTCTGTTCACGGCCAAGCGAGCGCTGACGCAAGTCTTGTCTGCCTTTCCTCACGCCGATTATGCGTTGGCTCGCTATCACCAGGACGTTGGTTTGAATCGTAGTTGTCAGACAGCTTCATGGTTCGAATGTCAAAACAACTGCTGTAGTTATGACGATCCGAGAAATAATGTCCCGCCGGCTTTCGAGTGGATTCCCGCTTGCGTGCTGCCCACGATCTATCCTGGGGCCGGGTATCCATCGGCGCTTTCCTCCAACATCAACATCGGTTGGACGAGTCAAAATGACTGCATCAACTACGCCGGTTCCTGCGGCATACCTCGTCGCGGTGCCGATATTCTCGTGGGGTTCGATGCGCCGTTGGAGCAGCACTTGATGTGGCTCGACGGTCGGGAAACGGCTTTCAATCCCAGTACGGTACCGGCAGATCATTGTGCTTTCGGTGCCGGAGGAGACTGCGAGATTCGCGCCACCGGACCCACGCCTCTCGCGGGTTCCCTGCATGCGGTGCATGATTACCTCACTCCCATCGTGGCCTGTGATGGCGCGATTCCTTGCAGAAAATACTCGGTCATTCTTCTGACGGATGGCGCCGAGAGCTGCCAGGGAAACCCGGTCGCCGCTGCCCAAAACTTGCGAACTCTCGACCCCAGAACGTCTGTCGATACGTTCGTCGTGGGCTTCAGCGTGTTGCCTGAAGAAGAGAGCCAATTGAATGCCATTGCCCATGCCGGCGGCACCAACAAAGCCTTCCTCGTGGGAAGCGAAAGCGCTCTTGCCAATGCGCTTGCCTCCATCATCGCTGCTTCTTCCGTCTATGAGCTGTGCAATGACCTCGATGACGATTGTGACGGTTTGATCGATGAGGACTTTCCTGAAAAAGGAATGGCCTGTCACGACAGCGGTTTAGGAGTTTGCCAAGGAACGGGAATCCGCGTTTGCAATGCCACGAAAGACGGAACCGTATGTATGATCACGAATCCGGGAGCAAGTCCGACTCCCGAAATATGCAACGGGCTCGACGATGATTGTGATGGCCTCATCGACGAGGACGGGGTTTGTGACACGTGTATTCCGATGTCGGAAGTGTGCAATGGCAAGGATGACAATTGCAACAGCATCGTGGATGACGATCCGATCGATGTGGGGGTAGCGTGTGGGTATTCGTTGGGGGAGTGCGTGCCTGGCAAAACGAAATGCGTCAATGGCGTACTCATCTGTGATGGGGAAGTGGGGCCGCATCCGGAGGTCTGTGATGGGCTCGACAACGATTGCGATGGGGTGGTCGATGGGATGACGCGCCTATGTTACACGGGTGCGGCGGGAACGCAGGGCGTTGGGATCTGTCGCGCGGGCTCCGAAGCTTGTATCGCGGTGCAAGGCAGTGGTGTCGAAGCCTGGGGAGCATGCATCGGACAGATCACACCGGCTTCGGAGATCTGTGATGGGCTCGACAACGATTGCAACGGTTTGGTTGACGACCGCGTGCCCGATGGTTTGGGTCACTTCACTGGAGACCCCTGCTGTGCTCATGGTTCCAAATGTGGCACGGGTGAATGCACCGAAGGGGTCTACGTCTGCGCGGGTTCGCAGGTGGTTTGCGATGGTGGAAAGGGACCATCGATGGAACTGTGCGACCATCTCGACAACGATTGCAATGGGGCGATCGATGACGTGCCTGGCATCGGAACCGCGTGTATTTTGCCCAGTGGATGTGCGGGAGAGCTTGCGTGTGATTACGCAACGGGTGGGCTTGCTTGCGTGTCGCCTACCATTCCGGTGTTGGAGATATGCAACGGAATCGACGACGATTGTGATGGGCAAGTGGATGAAGAGCCCGAGGTAGCGCAAAACGATTCTCGCGTGGGGGTAGCGTGCAAGGTACCGGAGCCTCCTCATGACAAGCCGCCGTGCAAAGCAGGTATCACGGTATGCCGCAACGGCGTCATTGTGTGCGAGGGAGCTATCGAACCAGAGCCGGAAATCTGTGATGGGATAGATAACGATTGCGATGGAATTCCTGATCAACCCGATCCTTGTCCAGGGGATACGGTATGCGATCAAGGAATATGCGTGGCTCCTTGTGGTTCCGGGGAGTTCCCCTGTCCAGGCGGGTTTTCTTGTGTCGATGGCTATTGTGTTCCCAATTCATCGTTGGACGCGGGAACGGGGGGCTCTGGAGGGACCGCGGGAGCGGGAGGTTCTGGGGGAAGTTCGGTGGATGCAGGAGATGATGGCGCCTTGGCCGATGGCGCCATCCATGATTCGAGTATGGGAGGCAGCGGTGGAACCACGGGTATGGGTGGTATGGCAGGAAACAATCCGGATGCTTCTGCCGCGGGTACGGGAGGGAAGGGGTCTGGGCCCCCACCCGAAAACTACGGACTTACCACCGGCGGCGGAGGAATTGCCTGCGGAATTGCTGTTCCGAAGACGAATCGTCGATGGCTTATGCTCGGTGCCTTGGGCTTGGTTGCCCTGGCCGTGCGCCGTTCACGACGAGAGGCTTTCGGTCAAGGAGGGTGGCGATGAGCCTTGATTTGCGCATGGGTGAGGCCGCCTTACTCGCCGTCTTGGTTGGTTTGAATACTGGTTGTTCCAACGAAGCGTATTGCTACACCTGCGGTGATCACGATTCATCGGCGGAATCTGGGGTGGCTGGCTCTTCGGGAACCGGCGGATCTGGTGGTTCCGATGGCGGTGTGTTCTACCCGGAAACAGGACAGCCGGAGTCGTCGCTCGAAGGGGGCGATGAGCTTTCGGATGGCGCTCCGTGCCAAGCGGACACGCAAAATGACCCGCTCAATTGTGGAGCTTGCGGCTTCGTATGCGACCTTTTCGGAGCCTTTCCAAAATGCGAGCAAGGGATTTGCAAAATCGATTCGTGCGCCCCGAACTTCTACGATATCAACGGTATCGACTCGGACGGATGCGAGTATCCGTGTACGATGACCAACGGCGGCGTTGAGATTTGCGATACCAAGGACAACGATTGCAACGGACTCATCGATGAGGGCTTCGATCTATCGAAAGACCCGAAAAACTGCGGCGGATGCGGTATTGTTTGCGACCTTCCGAACGCTACGGCGCGCTGTGATGACTCGGGCGCGTTTCCCACATGTGCCATTGACCAATGCGATCCGGGGTATGCGGACATCGATGGGCTAGCAAGCTCAGGCTGTGAATACGCCTGCCCCGTGTTTCCGATTCAGCCCGAGCAATGCAATGCGGTTGACGATAATTGCGATGGCAGGATCAACGAAGGCAATCCAGGGGGAGGGGAGCCTTGCGAAGAGACCTGTCCGAATGGCGAATGCAAAGGGCAATGTACGCCGGGAACGACCACGTGTGTGGGAACGAAATTGGTTTGTGTGCCCGGTGTCGGACCAAGCCTCGAAGTATGCGACGGAATCGACAACGACTGTGATGGCGAGGTTGATGAAGGGTTCGACTTGATGAACGACCCCGCGCATTGTGGCCAATGCAATCATGCCTGTGTGATGGACAATGCCATCGGCGGCTGCGTACAAGGAAAATGTGTGATTAGCGCGTGCTTGCCGGGCTTCGCATCCATCAATGGCAATGACTCGGATGGCTGTGAGTACAAGTGCCCCGTGTATCCCACCGCCCCTGAGGTCTGCAATGGGATGGATGATGATTGCAATGGCGTTGTGGATGATCCCATCGTAGTGGCAGCGCAGAAGCCAGATGGCAAGTTCTGCAATCCACAGCCCTTATTGCCCAATCCCTGTAAGGGAACGGACTTCGTTTGCACGGGAAAAACGGGATGGCGCTGCAATTACGGACCCGAGGTCGAGGTCGATGGCCAGGGCAAAGTCGTGTTGGTGGAGACGCGTTGTGACGGTAAGGATGGCAATTGCAATGGTCAGGTAGATGAATCTTGGCCGGACCTGGGTTCGGAATGTGACAACGGCGAGCATGGTGCCTGTCGAGATGTGGGGATTCGCATCTGCGATCCAAACGACAACACAAAAACGACCTGCGATCTGAGTCCGTTGCCTGATCCGGACCCATCGGCGCCGCGGGCGGAAACCTGTAATGGGGTGGATGACGACTGCAACGGGCAGGTCGATGATGGGATCGTCGATGACATGGTGGAGGTGAAGGTAGGGGCGCTTCACTTTTTCATCGACCGTTTCGAGGCGTCGCGTCCAGACGCTACGGCCACCGACCCCGGCTGGATGGAAACCCGTAGATGTGTAAATAGTGGTGTATATCCATGGACTTACGCCAATTATGCCGAGGCCGAAGCCGCTTGCGCAAAGACGGGACACCGATTGTGTACCGCGCAGGAATATCGAGTGGCGTGTGAGAGTGCGGCGGGGCATCTATACCCTTACGGCAACGTTTACGAGCCGATGACGTGCAATGGGCTTGATTATGATGGGGTGCCTGGAGGGGCGAATGACAACGTTTTGATTCCGACAGGGAATCTCCTTCAATGTGTGGCGCCAGGTTCGATTTTCGATCTTTCTGGGAATGCGGCGGAATGGACAAGCTCGGTGACGTCGAACACCGGACCGCCCACGAACCTGGACATTCATGTGGTCATGGGTGGGTCTTATCAGACGCCAGCTCTTGGTTTGTCCTGCGGTTTCGATCTCAGCCGGTTTGCGGAAAACGCAATCTTGCCCGAGCTCGGCTTTCGATGCTGCAAAGACCCGTGATATCCTGCCTGCAACAAGAACGATCGGTTTTGTGGCCAATGCGCTAGGATGCCGTTGGTCATTCGCTCAGCCCTGCGGATTTCATCTCGAACATGTGCAAATCAATGGCTCAACATCTTTCCCCTCGGAGCCCCGGGCGTCTGCTGCGAGCAGCACTCTGGGGTATTGTCTTGCTCGTCCCAGGCGTGGCTTTGGCGGCAACCGTCAAAGGTCAGGTCAAGGGGCATAACGAACTCATCAATCCGGTTTGGGAGGAGTCCGCGCGACCGGATACCAACCGCTATACGTGGAGGGAGCCTTCGCCCACGGTCCGTTCGGATTATCGAAGGCTTTTTGGTCTAGCACCGAAGGAACTATGCATTGCGGGGGTGAGCAAAAACAAAGTAGAGCCTCCCAAAGTTCCGATTCTCGTGCTTGTGGGAGGGGGTCGAACCACACCCGTTACGTTGGTGGTAGCGCCCGGAACACGCCTTCGTTTTCGCAACAACGACCCTTTCAAACACCGTCTTTATGCAGTGAACGAAGCCTCTTTTTCTCCGGCGGACATCGCGATGGCTGCGGAGCGAGACTGGACGGCGCCGGGACCAGGAACGTATGAGCTTCGCGACGAGCTGGCGCCTAGTCTTCGCTCTTGGATCGTGGTCAAAGAGGGGGTCGCCTCCATCGGATATCCAAACCGACAAGGACAGTTTTTCCTCACCCTCGAACCTGGTGAATACCAGCTCGAATACTTCTTCGCGGGAAAACCGATCGGTACGCCTCGTCCTGTATCCGTGGGAGGGCAGGACCTCGACATCACCCGCGAACCCATCCAAGTTGCCCTTCCCAAAGACAAAAACGCGTCCGGTGACGCGGAGAAAAAATAGGGAGGCCGAATGCTTCTCTCCCGATTTTGGTATCTCATCCTCGCTCTGGCTCTGGGACTTTTCGCCAGTGGCTTGTACCTCGCCCAGACCGTCTACAACCGCGCTAGCCGCGACTCCATGGAACAAGCACTCTCCGCCGATACCCAAGTCGTCAAGTGGTATCTCAATGACGACGCGCGTCGACGCTCGAGTTTGCTGCTCAAGGTTTGTCTCGACGAAACCATTCGAAAAGAACTCCACAAAGCCAGCTCAAAAGACGAAAAAGTCCCCCAAGACGTTCGGGACCGTACACGCGCGGCACTCAGAAAACTCGTCGACGAAATGCCTGCCGAGTATCAGTTCTCCTCGCTGTTTGCGATTGATCAACTCGGACGTGTCATCGGTCAGGTTGGCTTCGATCAAGCTGCTGGAATCGAAAACTTCGATATGGGTGGGTATGCCATCGTTGCCGATGCGCTCCATGGTTGGGTACGCGATGATGCATGGGTTTTCGATGACCGTATCTATCTTGTCGTAGCTCGCCCCGTCGAAGTGGATACCGCGCAAATGCCCGCTGGTGCGGTTGTCGGTCTTCGAATCGTGGACACGAGTTATGCAAAACAATTGTCCAAACGCTCTGGCGCGACGGTTGGCTTTTTCGCGGGCGGTACTGTCAAAGCCAAAGCATCGCCGGACGGGGTCAGTTCGACACAGCTCGATACGATCGTGGCGGACATCAAAAATCTGGCGCAAGACGATACCTACAAGGAGAAAGGAACGAGCAAACCCAAAATCCTCATGGACGATATCGGGGTGATTTATTCCAAGATCCCAGGAGAAGCGTGGGACCTGGGGGCCGGTTATGTGGTGGGCCGCTCGGCGAGTGTCGTCAAAAATCCTTTCGATCTGCTTCAACTTGCCGACGCAAAAGAGAAAAAGAGCCAGCCTTGGTGGATCATCGCTTTGATTGTCGTGCTGGGGGCTGGACTCGGTCTCGTTTTCTCTCTTTTCGAACACACTCGGCCTCTTCGAATTCTCAAGGCTGAAGCCGAACGCCTGGCCAAGGGCGAGATCGACATGCTTCAAGTCAGCAAATTCAGAGGATTGTACCGAAAAATCGCAAGCGACCTGAATGATGGGACAGACAAGGTGGCGGCCAAAGGCGGTGTCCCACGAAAAGCCGCCGACCTCGAATCGGTGCTTGGACCCATCCCAGCTCAGCCCGAAATGAGTGCGTTTTCATTCCCGGTCGATGGCGCTTCCCCGTCCACATCTGGGCCTCTTCGTGTGCCTCCGCTCCGTGAATCGGCCCCAAAAATGCCCGTGCAAATGCCTGCTCCCAAACCATCACCGGACAGCAAGCCCCAAATGCCGGCTCCAAAGCCAGACTCACCGAAAATGCCTGCGCCAAAACCGGCCGACGCGATGACTCCCAACCTAGCCCCCTCCGAGGATGATGACGATGCTACCGTCGTTTCCGCGGTCCCTCCCGAAATCCTCGAAGCCTCCGCGACCGGTGCCCATGCCGCGGTGGAAGAAGCCGGTGAGATCGCCGAATGGCACAACACCTTCGAGGAATTCCTCCGAACCAAAAAACAATGTGGAGAGCCCACCTCCGGGCTGACCTTCGAAAAGTTTCAGGTCACGCTCCGAAAAAATCGAGAGCAACTCATTGCCAAAACCAAGTGTAAACGCGTCAAATTCACGGTCTACGTCAAGGATGGGAGGGCTGCCCTCAAAGCTAGCCCCGTTCGATAAGCAACCCTGGCTCCCCAAAGGAGTGTCCCCATGCAGGTGACTCGATGTCCTTCGGTGGTTTGCATCGCTGCTGCGTTATCTCTCGCGCTTGTTTCGAGTCGTACGGATGCTTCGACGGGCTACGAATTCCCCGAAAACGGAACCGAACAGCTTGGCCGTGCCGGCGCGTGGACCGCGCGCGCTTCCAACTCTCTCGCCACGTTTTTCAATCCCGCCGGCCTCGCCGGCCAGCCTTCCAGCCTGCTGCTCAATTCTTCCTTGATCTGGCAAAAAAATTGTCTGAAACGCACCTACCCCGACGGCAACCCCGTTCGTCTGGGAAATGGTGGCGCCTATCAATACCCCAACGAAGTCTGCAACGACGATAGCGGTACCCCTTTCCCTAACCCGCAACTCGCGGGAGTCCTACGATTGTCCGACCGTCTTGGCTTGGGCCTCGCCGTCCTCGGCCCCTCGACCCGCGGCCAATTCACGTTCCCATCCCATGTCACGGGCTCTCGAGTCGGTGGAGTCGAACGAGAAGTCCCGAGCCCCCAACGCTATCTGCTGCAAAGCGACGAACTATTGTTCATATGGCCCCAAATCGGTATCGGTTGGGAACCCATCGATGATTTGCGCTTCGGTGCTTCGTTGATCTGGGGCATCGCTCGGCTGAAGTTCTCCATCCTCGCTGCCGGACGATCCGCCGGCGAAACCATTCAAAACTACCCATACCTCGCGGAACAATACCTCGATTTCCAAGCCGATATCGATGTCAAAGACCTGTTCGTTCCGGGATTCACCGTCGGCACGTTATGGTCGCCCTCGCCAAACATTGACGTGGCTGCTTGGTACCACTGGATGGACGATATCCGCGCCAAAGGAGATATGGCTGTCGAAGGAAGTGTCTACGGAGACCCGCCCCATCAACGCCCAAGCTCACGAAACTCCGTGCGTGCTCCCAAAGACAGCGTGCAGGTCGTTGCGCCATGGCCGATGCAGGCCCGAGTTGGTTTTCGATGGCACCAACCTAGAGACGGAATCCATTCGAAAATGCGGGATCCCATCGCCAACGACGTTTGGGATATCGAACTCGATATGACGTGGGCCAACAACTCGCACTTCAAATATCTCGACGCCACCATGCCCGACGGCGTCTTTCTCGAAGTGCATAACCCCGCGGATCCCAATCCGAATTCCAGTGTCGCCTTCGCCATGCCGACCGATGCGCGCGTCCCACACCATTGGAAAGACTCCTTCGGTTTTCGTCTCGGCGGCGACTACGTCATGTTGCCCAATAGACTGGCCGCACGTGCCGGCGCCTTCTTCGATTCCGAAGCGCAAGACCCCAAATACCTGAACGTCGATTACGTCCCCTCTCGCAAGTTCGGTCTGCATGTGGGGGGAACCGTCCGGTTTGGAGCCCTCGACCTGATGGTGGCTTATGCGCACGTCTTTTATCAAGGCCTCGACAACCAAGGGGACGGCAAAACCCAAGGCCTGGCTGGCGCTGCCCCCACGTATCGCACAGACTATCCAGTCAATGGCGGTTCCAATCGTTCCGTCATCAATGCGCTATCGTTTGGAGCTTCTCACTCGTTCTGACGTTTCACATCGAATCCGGAAAAGCCATGCGTGTTTTATACGGTGTCGTTGGCGAAGGCATGGGGCATGCCACGCGATCCAAAGTGGTCATCGCCCACCTTCTGGAAAACAATCATCGCGTTCGCATCGTCGTGTCCGGGCGCGCTTACCACTTCTTGAAAAAACACTTCGACGATGTCGTAGAAATACAAGGACTTTCCATTACTTACGACGATGGAGCCATGGACCGTGACCGGTCCGTGCTCGATAACATGATGCGCTCGCCAGCCATTGTCGTTGGCAACGCCGCGGCGTACTTCGAACGAGTCGTGGACTTCGCACCGCAACTCGTCATCAGCGACTTCGACTCCTTTGCTTACCTTTACGCCAAAGCTCATGCCACGCCCGTCATATCCATCGACAATCAACAAATCATCCACCGCTGCGAGCACGAGGAAGACATTCGAAAAGGCGTCGACTTCGATTTTTTCTCCACCAAAGCTTTCGTCAAAGCAAAGCTGCCAGGCTGTGATCACTACTTCATTACATCCTTCTTTTTCCCCAAGATCCGAGGGAAGCACGCGAAAAATACCACCCTGGTTCCGCCTATCCTTCGCCCGGAAATCCTCAACGCTTCATCATCACGCGCAAAACACATCCTCGTTTACCAAACCTCCGTCTCGGATACGTCGCTCATCCCAACCCTCCGTCGCCTTTCCGACCACCAATTCATCATCTACGGCCTGCGACGAAACGAGGTGCAAGGCAATTGCATCATCAAAGACTTCAGCGAAGATCAGTTCATCCGTGACCTGTCATCGGCTCGCGCGGTCGTATCCAATGGCGGCTTGTCGCTGATTCACGAAGCCATCTACTTGCGAAAACCCGTCTTCAGCGTGCCCATCCGCCACCAATTCGAACAGGAAATGAACGCGCGCTACCTCGAAAAATTAGGCTATGGCCTGGGAGCCTCGAAGATCGAGTTCGACGTTTTATCTTGGTTTCTCCAGCAAGAAGACCGGTACTTCGATGCTCTTGGCAACCACCACCAAGACGGCAATCGAATGCTTTTCGAGAAGCTTGACGAGGTGCTGGACCGGTTCGACAGACCTTGATGAACCGGTGGGACGAGTGCTTCGTCGTTCGACGAGCTTATCGCCTAGCAAGAGTCGAAATGCTGTAAATCTATGTTGTTTCTTGATTATTGATTGATCTTCTCGACTGGGCAGACGCTAGCGTGGAAAGCTGAACCTTCTGCGCGAAGGTCGCATCATTGCGGAAAACCGACGAAGGAAAGGGTAACCTTTCGACATGACCGAGGCGCCATCGCCACTTTCTTTGGCTCACCCGAACACGGACTACGATGTCGTTGTGATTGGAGGTGGTGTCAATGGCACGGGAGTGCTCAGAGATTGCGCGATCCGAGGGTTGTCCGCGTGTTTGTTCGAGCGAAATGACCTGGCCTTCGGCGCTAGCGGCAACTCCAGTGGCATGATCCACGGTGGGGTTCGCTACCTCACTTCCAGTCCGAAGGTCACCCGATTGTCATGCCTAGATTCCGGCTATATTCAACGAATCGCCCCCCACTTGCTCTTTCGTATCCCGTTTATCATGCCGATCCATCGCAGCATCGGCTCTCGGATTTTTCTCCAACTCGTGGATGCCTTCTTCGGCGCCTATGACAGCTTTCAACCGCTCAAACGAGGACGCCCCCATACGCGCCTCACACCAGAGCAAGCCAGAATTCTCGAGCCAGGCCTGTCCGGCGACATCGTTGGTGCCGTCACCTTCGATGAATGGGGAATCGACGGCGCACGACTATGCACCGCCAATGCCGTCGATGCTCACCAACGCGGAGCCCACGTTCGCACGCATACCACGGTCGAAGGGCTTGAACTGCTTTCCTCTTCCCCAGCCCGCATGGCCGTTCGCTGGCGGGATCGAATCACCAATCAATCAGGCTCCGTATCGACGCGCGTCGTCGTCAACGCTTCCGGCGCTTGGGCCCCCCTGACCGCATCCCTCGCGGATATGCCGCCCTCCGTCGCGGCCGTTCGTCCAGGAAAAGGCATCCATGTCGTTTTCGACCGACGCCTTTCCAACTACGCCGTGGTGGCTCAGGCCATCGACAATCGGCAGATCTTTCTCGAACCTTGGCAAAATGTCAGCATTTTGGGCACTACCGACACCGACTACTACGGCGATCTCGATCAGGTGACCGCCACCAGTGATGAGGTCCGCTATCTCATCGAGGCGATTCGCCGCGTATTCCCGTCCATCCAAAACGCACGAGCCATTCACACCTTCGCGGGTGTGCGACCCACCTTGTACGCTTATGGACCCATTCCTGACAAATTGTCCCGTGAACACGAGATCATCGATCACGCCAGCCATGGCAAAGACGGCATCTACTCGATGATCGGTGGAAAGCTTGCAAGCTACCGGATCTTCGCACAACAGATGACCGACATCGTAGCCGCTCGCCTCGATTGTCATCAGCCCTCCCAAACACATCTTCTGCCTTTGCCAGGCGGCGATGAATCCCTCGATGCCGGGGAACTCGCCAAGATCTGCGAAATCGACCCGGTGGCAGCGCGACGACTCATCTACCGGCATGGAAGTCGCGCGCGTCTCATTGCAGAACAAATCGTCGAGTCAAAACGTACGCCTCGCTTCATCTGCTCTTGCGAAGCCATCACGGAAGAAGAAATCCGATTCGTCGTTCGACATGAATTCGTTCGATGCTTCGAGGATTTGTCTCGACGTACTCGTTTGGGGCTTGGACCATGCGCGGGGCTGCATTGCGTCCTTCGTGCGGGTGCCATCGTGGCGGATGAACTGGGGTGGACGCCATCGCAGGGGCGCTCGCAGGCCCTTCGCCTTTTGCTTTCGTCTTCGTTTACGCGCGCGGTCGCTCTGGGAAGCGCTCAGGCACGGCAAGAAGCATTGTTGAGAGCCGCGATTCGAGCACAAGTCGGATGGGGACAAGAACCGTGAATCATCACGAAGATGTGATCATCCTTGGCGATGGCGCGGCGGGAGTTGCCGCGGCTCATGCATCGCTTCGCCTGGGGGTGCGGCCGCTGCTCATTTCCCTCGGAAATGGCGCCACTACGCTGTATTCCGGTTGTTTGGACCATGGCGTCTGGAACCTGCATCCCAGGAGTTCATCGCTGGACGAACGACAAAAAGAATTCATCGACGCCATCGATATATGGTGTGTTGATCCCGAAAAAACACGAGTTGCCACTCTCGCCGGAGTCGTTCGAACCGCCGATGCCGCGGACCGCGCCCTGCTCAATCTGGCCTCTCACAAAAACGAAACGATTCTTGTGCCTCGTATCGATAGACCGAATTGGGATGCTGATTTCCTCGCCCGATCATGGTCGGAAGATCTCTGGTGCCGTGAGCAAGGTCTTCGTTTCGAAAGCTTCGATGCCTCGTCACTCGACGACGATCGAATGCGTTTTGGTTCCGATACGGAAATCGCCTTTCACCTTGATAGTCCGGAGGGTCGTACGAAATTCGGTGAGCATCTGAGCGCGGAGGTCCAGCGGCATGGAGGCGGAAAATCTGTATTGCTGGGACCGTGGTTGGGCATCGATACGCCCGTTGCTTCGATCCTGACTAACCATATAGGGATACAAATCGGAGAAGCTTGCGCGGGGCTTGGAAGTACCGCCGGAGCCCGGTGGGAGCATGCCGCGAATCGGTGGCTGACCCAACAACGGATCACGCGGATCCAAGATCGCGTGCAGCGGCTCGAGCAGGTCGATGGCGATTGGAATGTGCATGTTTCCCAGTCGAAGCGCCCGTACCAGGCCAAGGCTGTCGTGGTCGCGACGGGCGGTATCGCGGGAGGTGGAATCATCCTCACTTCTGGTGAGCCCCAGGAGGGCAACGAGCAGTCGTTTTCACCAGCCCATCCATTTTCCCTTTCGTATCGCGGGCCCTTGGTCCTTACGGTCGATGGTCGAATCTCCGAAACGGTCGCATCCCTTCATGGGTTCAATCTCGAACGACTCGCCTGGCCGCGCGACGACCACGGCGTTTGGTGGATGGATAGGATCAATGTGCTCCGCGATGGCGTCCAGGTCCTCGATGCCTCGAATAATCCACTCGCGGGCCTTTTTGTCGCAGGCGAATTGGCGCTGAAACGACCCGCGGCCTCATTGGCCTCCATCGCCACGGGAGTCGAAGCTGGCACGGCAGCCGCGCGATACGTATTGACCAATGCCTGAGGTCTCGAACGAAAGAACGGCAAAACCAGGCTCTCGCTTCGTCCGTGCTCCCTATGCCTTCGCCCAAGTCGAGGGCCTTCCGCCACCGGCTGCATCGAGAAAACCCCTGGGCTGCCGCCTCCGCCCGTGGTGTTTGTCATACAGAATCGTCGTCGATGGTCTCGACCGTGATCTGTGTAACTATGAGTAATATAAAGTTTTTTTGCCACTGTGGGTGAGCGCCAAGAGAAGCGCCATCGACGCTGCCTGTTGCGTCGGTCATCGAGGGGCGCGTTCGATCGGTGGAACCAACGAAGCACGTCATCATGGAAGCCGTCGCCCAACGTACGGCTCGCTAGGACATTGTTGCGCTGGCCCTTGTGACGCAACCCCACAGGCTCGCCATCGTCGTCACGCTCTTGATGATGGAATGACCGTGGCACGCCCGACTGGATTCGAACCAGTGACCCGCGGCTTAGAAGGCCGCTGCTCTATCCAACTGAGCTACGGGCGCTCGAAGAGGCAACTGTCTAGCACGAGCGCTGTCCGAATACGAAGCCCTTACGTTCACTTATCCGCCGGAGGCTTGTCTTTTTTCGTAGCTTTTCCCACCTGGATGCCCACCACGAGAATCCCCCCCCGATAGCTCTGCCCCGCTACGAAAAATGGCTCCCCACTTTTCGCCGTTACCTCGAGCAAAGGTAAGTATCCGCCATCCTTGTCTTGCGGTGGTCGACTGATGCTCGCCGCTACCCGGTATCGTTCTTCCGGCAATACCGCTTTCAACACGGTTCGCAGCGTTCTGCCATTGGGAAGTTGCGTGGAATCTGGTTGCTGCAACCGCAACACAATCGAATGCCGATGCAGCAAACGATACGTGTCGTAGGCGGAAAATGGCGGTTTTTGTAGCTGTTTGAGATGCTGCAGTTCGGGATCGATTCCGCCGCCCGTGTTGGTGGCATGCAATACAAGAATCTCGGAAGGAACCTGCGGTTGCGGTGCGGTCCCCCCATCGGCCTGCATCGGCTCAGCCACTGGCGGTTCAGAAGCTGGTTGCTGCTGCGCGTGAGCCCACCAACTGGCCGAAACCATCAATCCCACCCCACACAGCGCGATCCACCGAGGGGCGAGTCCAAATACAGTGTATCCGCTTCGGGTCATGGGTTGCCTCCGACCTCATCATCCGTGAGCCAAACGACCGTCGTCGTAGAACCTGCACCGTTAGGAACATAGAAAATTGTGCCCGTTCGAGCACCGAAATCAATCGAATCCACCGACACCCCAGGCTCCGGATCGTCTTCCGTCGACAAGGCGGAAACCGATACCGGCTTCTCACTGCTCAAAGCCCCGGCCGTTTTCTCAGGGATAGGCTGTGTCAAATCCATCCCCACCAGCCGCCACACCAACAACGCCACCCCAGCCGCCAACGCCAATCCCCCCACCACCACAGGGCCAAACCCCACGGCACGACGCTCCGACGTTACCAACGGGACGACATTTTCTTTCCGCGGTGCAGACGCCTCCTGCTCGATGCGAGCCATCACCAAAGAAGCAATCCCGTCCGCACCGGCGTCGATCGCCTTGCGATCCTGCAGTTCCCGTATCCTCGCCCCCATCTCCCACACCGTGGACACAACCGCACGGCCAGTCTCATTCTCCCGGAGATACGAGGCTACGGCAGCCTCACGCTGCGCATCCAACTCCCCGTCCGCGAACATCATCAAATCGTGGGAAGTCACGCTATCCGAAGACAGTTCCCCACGGCCATCGCTATTGTTGGCGCGGTTGTTCACGGTTGAGCCTCATGCTTTCCCGACGCGCTCATCGGCTCGTCGATGGATTCGATTTCCTCTTCATAGCAATCCCGAAGTGCTCGCTGGAGTTTCTGTCGTGCGTGAAATAGACGGCTCATGATCGTGCCCTTGGACACGCCCATTGCCTCGGCCATTTCTTCGTACGACATGCCTTCAACCTCTCTCATCAGAATGACGCCCAAGTGGTAGGGCGGCAATGCGTCAAGCGCCTCCTGCAAACGTTCGGCAATTTCTCGGCGACGCACGACTCGCAGAGGGTCTTCCCCCTCCAGGCGGGCCACGAAAGGTTCGAGACTCCCATCCGCGACGTCATACACCTTTCGATCTTCCACAAGCTCCGCGTCGCGCCTGCCGGGCCGACGAATGAGGTCAATGGATAAGTTGGTGACAATTCGATAAAGCCAGGTAAAAAAGCTCGACCCGCCCTGGAACCGGTCCAATCCGCGGTACACCCGAATAAAGGCTTCTTGAGAAATTTCTCGCGCGTCGTTTTCGTCACGCACGATGCCAAGGGCAATCGAGAATACTCGCCGCTGGTGCTTTTCCACCAGGGCTCGAAATGCGGCCACGTCACCTTTCTGCGCTGCTTCGATGAGTACACGATCTTCCTCGGCTTCCGCCCTTCGTTGCTCACGGTTGGACGCAACCACCGATTGGGTATTCACCACGGTCGTAGCTTGCTCCCCTCCTACGCTCCCAGCAGAGCCTTCCTCATGGCGGATATTATCGTCCATCACGGAAATCCAGGCGGAAATCCCGGAGACGGTGGTTCCGGTTGTTCCGGTAACTCCCCTAAGGTAACTTTTACATCGAACGTCCTCGTTCCTCTTCCCACCTTCACATCCACCGTCTTGCCCACACCCGCAATGCTCGCCCACCACCGAAGCATATTCGGATCCAGAACTTGTTTACCGTCAAATCCTAAAATTACGTCATCTGGACGAATTCCCGCGCGGTCGGCTCCGGAGCCCGGAGCAATATCCACCACCCACGCTCCCTTCGTGTCCGGCCTTTTCAATCGTTCCGACTCGGTGGAATCCAACTCCCGGACACTGATACCCAGCGCGCTACGCGTGATCTTCCCATCCTTGACCAAAATCGGCAGCAGCTCTTTGACCATGTTGATCGGAATCGCGAAACCGATGTTGTTGGCATTCGCGCGGATGGCCGTGTTGATTCCCACCACTTCCCCACGCAAATTCAACAAAGGCCCGCCGGAATTGCCCTGGTTGATCGCCGCATCCGTCTGAAGAAAATTGAAATACCCGCTCGGGTCCAGGCCCTTGACATCGTCCTTCGTTCGCCCTTTTCCAGACAATATCCCCGCCGAAACGGTGTGAGCCAGCCCAAAAGGATTGCCAATCGCTACCACCCAATCACCTACCTCAATCCCATCGGAGTCACCCAGCGGCAACGCATGTAGCCCTTCGGCTTTCTCCAACTGCAAAACCGCCACGTCCGTATGACGGTCCCGTCCCTTCACCTCCGCTTGCACCGAACGCCCGCTCGCGAATTGAACCACCACCGCCGTGGCCCCCTCAATCACATGGTTGTTGGTGAGCACGAGACCGGCTTTGTCGTACACGAATCCCGTTCCAAGTCCTTCGGAAAGCACGCGACGTCGACCGCTTCCAAACGTTCGTTCTACACGGCTTTGGATCGTCACCACGCCGGGATCTGCGGTTTTTGCCAAGGATGCAAACGACATGGGTGCCCCCATCGGCATCATGGTCGGCGTCGGCGCCGCCGCGGTCGTGGGGGGCGTCACGGATGCCGCCTGGACAGCAGGAACCGCGCTTTCCGTCTGCTCCGCCGTCGGCGAAGAATGCCCTTTGCCACACGATACCGGCAAAAGCAGCGTGAGCAAACTGATCGTCAGCGACGCTGCCCTCCAAGCGCGCATCCAGCCGTTCACGACTTCTCCTTGGCGACCTCGACGAAACGCATCCGCAGTTCATATAAAATATGCTCGAGCAGACGTTCTTCTTCTCCCGTGAGGTTGCCCTTGGTTTTTTCCGAAAGAATCTCGAGCAAATCAATGGTTTGTCGGGCCAAAACGAGATTGGGCGTTCGCGCAACCCCGTCGGGGGATGGCGCGTCCCCGAGATGCACGAGCGCGGAATGACTCAACGACAACACGAACGTGGAAAAATCCGTCTTTGGAAGTTCAGTGGCTTGTTGTGCCTTTTCGTCCGCCATGCTCGCCTCCCATAGGGCCCGTAACTCAGTAATCGTCCTCGTTCTTGGCGTGAGGAATGATAGGCTGCATCATCGGTAGTCCGGGAGCCGCGGGGGCGTATCCCATCGACGGTGACCCTTGGACTGCCGAAGGCTCTTCCTCGTGCTTGTCTTCCGCGGTCGGCAATGTGGGTTGACGCGCCTCCATCGCATCGACGTTGTTGGTCACGTCCACGAGGTTGTCGTAGTACCTATCCACTTCGTCTTTCTTCAGACGACCGGTTTTCAAGTTCCGGTCTCGAACGCGCACATCGAAGTCCCATAAAATTCTAGTGTCCGTCATCATTTCTCCATCATGGTACTCGCCTTGGGCTGAGCCGTATGACCCTGGATCTTTGCGAGGCATTGGTCAACAGGCGGAGCGTCGCTTGGCAGGTTTGCAGTCTCAATACCCTAGGTCAATGGTTGTCGTCGAGGGCGGTAACGTTCGACTTGGTCCCCGGCTTGCGGTTTGGACAGCCGATGCCTGGGGTGGGCGTATTTTTGGGCGTGATGACGATGGCGCATCCGAGGCGGCAGCATTCGAGGCCATCGATTCAGGCAAGGAAATTGAGGCTTCCTCTTCCGAGTTCGCTGCGGGCGCAATCATGTTAACTATTTGTATTTCCTCAGGAAAATAAGGATGGGACGCCTCGGCGGCCATCGGTTCGGAAAGGGAAGCCGACGAATACCACCAGCCCACCAGCAGCGATGCGCAAGCTCCCAACAGCACGAGTGTTCCTCCCAACACACCCCTGGACATTCGGCTGCGCCCTGGCGGATTCGTGGTCGCGACTTGTGTCGTGGCACTCTCGATCGATGAATGAGAAGCATTTGTGCGGCTTTCGACCAGGTGCGGGTTGAGAAGGTCGGTGGCGAAGGACTGAGGGGGCGATGAACCCGACGCCGCCCATAACGATGAGGCGAGTTCTTTGGCAGAGTCAAAGCGCATCTCGCGGTCCCGGGCCACGCAACGACGGAACCAATCGTCGAAAGCCTTAGGAAGGGAAGGAACGAGTGTGCTGGGGAGCACGGGATCTTTGGTGCAGATATTGACAACGATATCGCCGACGGCTTCGCCTTGGAACGGTAGGGTGCCGACGGCGCAGCGGTAAGCGATGACGCCCAGGGCCCAAAGGTCGCTCCTATGGTCGATATCCCGAAGGCCGCGAGCCTGTTCTGGACTCATATACACGGGCGTTCCTAAAATCGTACCGGAACGCGTCGACGATGGCTGAGACAGCGGGGTGCCTTCGATGAATTTGGCAATGCCGAAATCGACGATCTTCGCCACGGTTTCGTCTTCATCGGGAGACTCGGTCAGGAAGATATTCTCTGGTTTGAGATCACGATGCACGATGCCATGCTCGTGCGCTTTGGACAGGCCGCGAGCGACCTGGTCGATGATCCGTGCCACTTCGACAAGAGGCAGACGGTGATTGGTAGCGGCACGCTCTTCGAGCGTTTGCCCCCGAAGGTATTCCATGACGATGAAAGGACGACCATCGGGCATCACTCCATGGTCGAAGACGGTGACGACATAACGAGAGGAAAGCGTTGCCGCGGCGCGGGCTTCCTTGTCGAATCGATTCCGTGCTTCGTGGTTTTCGGCCAGGTCGTGTTCGATCATCTTGATCGCGACCTTCGTTCCCAACGTAATGTGTTGCCCCTCCCAGACCGTGCCCATTCCCCCTTGTCCGATCATGCGTATCAATCGGTACTTGCCGGCTATCCATTCGCTGTTCGGAGCGTCTGCTGCGTCGTTCATCGTTTCGTTCGCCGCCCCTAGACTACCTTTTCCTTGGTGCGGTCGCCAACCGTAAGCATTCTATCCTTGCTCAATGTGCGCTACGCATGGCTCCCATGACGACGCTTCCTCCGGTTGGGGCCACCGATGCCCTGTATATCGTTGATCTGTCTGGCTACGTGTTTCGCGCATACCACGCGATTGCTCCGCTTTCCTCTCCGACCGGCGAGCCGTCGCATGCCACCTACGGCACTATCACGATGCTCAACCGACTGATCGATGAGCGAAAGCCGACGCTGATGGCGGTGGCCATGGATTCGAAAGGTCCGTCGTTTCGAAAGCAAATCGACAATGCCTACAAAGCGAATCGCCCGCCTCCTCCCGAAGACCTTTCGATTCAAATGCAACGCGTTCGCGGGCTCGTGTCCTTGCTTGGTCTTACCGTCTGGAAACAAGATGGTTTCGAAGCGGATGACTTGATCGCCAGTGGGGTGAAACGAGCCTGCTCGGAAGGTCTTCGCGTGGTGATCATCAGCGCGGACAAGGACCTCATGCAGTTGGTTGGTGCATCTGTGGTTATGTGGGACACGATGCGCAACAAGGTGTACGGGCCCGCGGAAGTGCGAGAAAAATTTGGGGTTTTTCCTGATAAAATGAGGGATCTTCTCGCCATGACGGGAGATAGTTCCGACAATGTGATGGGCATTCCCTCGGTCGGACCGAAAACGGCGGCCAAGCTGCTGGATCAATACGGATCCATCGAAGGGGTGTACGAAGGAATCGACGAGATCAAAGGCAAGCTTCGGGAGAACCTTGTCGAGCATCGCGCCTCTGCGGAACTTGCACGTTTGCTCGTGACCTTGCGCGACGACTTGGACGTTTCGTTCGAGCGATCGGCCTTGGATTTTCATGCTCGAACGGATTGGAAAGGCTTGGAGGCCGCGTATGTCGAGCTTGGGTTCTCGCGCATGCTCGAAGCGATGCGTCCACAAATGGAGATCGACTTCGATCAGCCCCAGGCAGACGATTATCGCTTGGTGCTTGAGGAGGCGGATCTTCGTTCGGCCGTGCAAGCCTGTCATGAGGCTGGCCTGATGGGCCTGGATACGGAAACGGATTCCACCGACGCCATGCGAGCTCGCCTCGTGGGAATCTCTCTATCCTGTCGTCCCCATGAGGGGTGGTACATCCCGGTCGGGCATGCTTACCTTGGCGTTCCTTCGCAATTGGACATCGACCGCGTTCGGGAAATTCTCAATCCACTGCTGATTTCGAGTGAAGTTCGCAAGGTGGGGCACCATGTGAAGTTCGACGAAACCGTGTTGCGCCGCCACGGCTTCGGTCCGATGCAAGCCGTGGCCTCCGATACGATGATCGAGAGTTATCTGTTGGACCCTGAAGCTTCCCATGGACTGAAGGAGGTTGCGAAACGCGAACTTCACGTGGAGATGATGACCTACGAGCAGGTGGTGGGAGGCAAAGGTTCGAAGGCAGTCACATTCGATAAGGTGCCACTCGAACGAGCGTCTCGTTATGCGTGCGCGGATGCGGATCTGTCTTTGCAGCTTCACCACCTGCAGCGAGATCGAATCGAACGACAAGGGATGAGCGATCTTCTCACGCAAGTCGAAATCCCGTTGATTTCCGTGCTGATAGATATGGAGAGCGCTGGCGTGCTGATCGATGTCATTCAGCTCGAGCAGCTAGGATCGATGCTGCAAGAGCGGATGAAAGAGTTGGAAGCTACAGCGAAACAGCAGGCGGGACGCGACTTCAACGTGGGTTCCCCCCGACAGCTCGAAACGATTCTCTTCGATGAGCTTGGGCTTCCTGTGAAAAAGCGGACCAAAAGCGCGCGCAGCACCGATGCCAGTGTGCTGGAAGCGTTGGTGGACATGCATCCGTTGGTTGGGACGATTCTTGCCCTTCGTCAGCTTTCGAAGCTGCAAAGCACCTATGTCGAAACCCTGCCGAAGTTGGTTCATCCGACCACGGGGCGTATTCATACACGGTTCAATCAAAGTGTGGCCGCCACGGGTAGGCTTTCCTCCAGCGATCCGAACTTGCAAAATATCCCGGTGCGAACGCAAGAAGGCCTGGCCATTCGTCGCGCTTTCATTGCTCCACAAGGCTATACGTTGTTGAGCGCCGACTATTCGCAGATCGAATTGCGGGTCCTGGCGCATCTATCGAAAGATCCAGTGCTCATCGATGCCTTCAGAAATCATGAAGATATTCATTCGCGCACCGCGATGGAAATCTTTGGCGTATCGTCGCAACAGGTAACGGCCGAGCAACGTCGTCAAGCCAAGACGATCAACTTTGGTGTGATTTATGGAATGGGAGAAGTGGCGCTATCGAAGAAACTAGGGATCGAGCGGGGGGAGGCTCGACAATTCATCGATCGGTATTTTTCGCGGTACGAAGGCGTGCGAAGGTTCATGGATTCGACGTTGGAAGCGGCACGTCAAGGGCAGGCCGTGGAAACCATTCTAGGTCGACGTCGGTATTTGCCGGATTTGCGTAGCTCAAACCGTGTCCTGCGCGCCCAAGCGGAGCGAATAGCGGGAAATACGCCAATTCAAGGGAGCGCCGCCGATCTATTGAAACTTGCAATGGTTCGTTTGGCGGCTCCTGTCGTGCCAGGGGCCAGAATGATTTTGACGGTTCACGATGAATTGATCTTCGAAGTACCCGAAAACCATGTGGAGGAAGCCGAAAACCGCGTTCGTCAGGCCATGGAGTCGGTGATGGATCTGGATGTGCCGTTGCTCGTCGATGTCGGGGTTGGACCAAGCTGGGCCGACGCCCACTGACGGTCCTTGCCTCTGGGGCAACCTGCACTATCGTCGGCGCCCATGGCGTGGCGTTTCGCGGTTGGTTTCTTGCTAGGTTGGGCATTCCTTCCTTCGATGGGGTGCTCCCATCGTGAACCATCCGACCAAGGGGTAGCCTCGGCGTCGTCGACGGTGTCGGCGCCTGCTCCGGTGCAACAACCTTCGAGACCGTCAATGGGCGAGAATGTGTTGGTGGAAAAAGAAGATGGGCAGTTTGTGCAAGGCCGTGTGGTCAAGGACGGCGACCCGATCACGGTGGAATATGGCGGCCGAAAAACGAAGATCAGGGTTTCCGACGACCGGGTGTATGGGCTGGGTTCTCGTGCGGCCGCGGTAACCATCAACGATTTTGCGGCGTGCAAAACTGCCCCGGATACCTGGGTGGGCTGTCTCATCAAGCAGGTCGCTTCGGGACGGGTAGAGGTGGAAGATGCGCAGGGCAAGACGTATGACCTAGCGGAGGGCGATGTGGTGGGGCTACGGGAGGAGACGCGGCGGCGGATCGGTCAAAAACACAAGGAATTGTCCGAACATAGAGATTTTTTCGCGGCCATGAACCAGCAAACACGACCGTATCAACCGCCGGGATGGGAGCCAAAACCAGGCGATGAAGTGGTGGCAAGACACGAAGACGGCTCCTGGCGTGGAGGAAGGATTCGCCGCATCACGCCCACGAACGTGCATGTTTCGTGGGACGATAAGTCACCGCTTTCGATCCGGGAAGCGCGTGAGGTCACGCCGAAACCGAAAAAGCCGCAGGATGTGCAACCGGGGCAAATGGTTCTGGCTCGTCCGAGAAAAGGGTCGGTGTGGGAGTTGTACCGGGTGCAGAGTATCGATGCCAAAGGAGTGCTCATCGTGGACCAGGACGGACGTTCCCGCAAAGCTCGTAAAAGCGAACTCATTGCGTTCGGAAGTTGATTCCGATCAATAGAGAGCAAGAGAATCCGCTCCGGTGACCGTGTCGTTTCCATCGAACGTCGGGGTATTGATAAACTATAATAAATACAACAATATACACGCTTAGGGCGGTGTATTGGGTGGTATTGACGTTGGTCTATCGGGGTGATTCGAAGGGCCATGGGTTGTGGGGAGGTGGTTCCGCGGGGGATGGGCCACGTAGCGGATAAATCAGATCAACACTCGCTCACCTCCAGCGGAAAACCGTCCTTCCAGCTTCCCTGCTCACGCGATGGCGAATCACCAACGCATCGAACCAAGGCGCGCACGGCTTACGTTCGTCGATTCAGCATAATATGGGTTGTAGCAGACGCGGCAGCCCCGTGCAGTCGGCGCTTGCACAGTCGCGGCGTTAGGGGGCTTCCCAAAATCGTGCTCAGAGCCGAAATACATGCCGATCAGTCGGTTGCGACGTTAAGGTAACGGTGTTATTGTAACAGCATTACATCCACGAACCGCACCGGAAGGAGCCCCCATGCCAAGACGCCGTCGTTCGGAAAACGAGGTCGAAGCCGTGCGAAACCAGATCTTGGACGAGGCATTGAACTTGTTCGTGGAGGCAGGTTGGCAAGGTTTTTCCATGCGCAAACTCGGCGCTCGCCTGGGCATCGCCGCGAAAACGGTCTACAACTACTTCGCCTCCCAAGACGAATTGTACCTCGGTCTGCTCACCCGCGGCTTTCATAGCCTCGGTCAGGCTCTTGCCAAAGCGGCCGAACCCCATACCAACCCATTCGAACGGCTCGACGCGCTGATCGATGCCTACGTGACGTTTGCCTTCGACAATACACACCTATACGGGTTGATGTTCACCTGGCATGTGCCCAAGTATGACGACTACGTGGGCACGGCGATGGAGAACACGGCTCGGGTCGAACTCGAGACGGCGCTCGACAGTCTCCGCCTGACTGCCACTACCATCGCTGCCTGCACCGGCACGCCGCCAGCAAGGGATGACCTGTACTTCATCACGGTTCGCCTGTGGACGCAGTTACATGGTTATATCGCAGGCATCCACAACCACCTCATCGACTACATGCATCCTGACCCGGCTTCTCTGAAAGAGCGCATGATCACACGGATCAAAAATAGCGTTGTCCATGAGATTCTCGCTCTGAACCCCACCGCTGCGCGTGAGCAGCCAACCCTGCAGTGAGGAGGGATAGCAGCGATGACGGCCATTCTGACGAAGCACGAACCGTTGCTGCTCGAGGTGAAAGGCAACGCGCTTGACGACGGTCCGGGCATTCGCTCGGTGGTTTTTTTCAAGGGCTGTAAGCTGTCGTGCCGATGGTGTCATAACCCGGAAAGTTTGAGTCAAAACGCTGAGTTGTCATTTAATGTTGCGGATTGTATTTCCGGCTGTACCCGATGTCGTGGCCACTGCCCCGAGGACGCCATCATGCCTGGTGTCGGCATCAATCGTTGGGCCTGCACCAGATGCTTCGACTGCGTACCGGTCTGTCCATCGGGGGCTTTGCGCCAGGTGGGTAAGCCAGCCAACGTCGCCGAGTTGATGGCCAAGCTTCGCGCGGATAAGCCCTTTTATGAAGCCTCCGGAGGCGGCGTCACCTTTTCCGGGGGAGAGCCGACTCTAGCGATGGAGCTGCTTGGGGAACTTGCCGCGGCCTGTCGTGCCGAAGGTATACACACCCTTTTAGAGACTGCCGGATACTTTCGGTGGGAGCCGTTCGAACGAGGGGTGCTGCCGCATCTGAACGCCATCTATTATGACCTGAAACTCATGGATTCCGAGGACCACCGTGCGTATTGCGGGGTGCCGAACGAGCGGATCCTGGCCAATTTCAAGCGGTTGGTGGAGCTATCCCGTGCCGGGACGTTCGATCTGCAGCCGCGCATTCCGCTGGTCCCGGATATCACCGCGACGGAAGAAAACCTGACGGCGATCGGCCGATTTCTGCTCGATGTGGGGGTTCGTCAAGTCCGGTTGCTGGATTACAATCCAACCTGGGTAGACAAGGGTCCTCAATTGGGAATTGCTAACAAATTCACTGAGTTAGATATTATGCGGACATGGCTGCCCCGCGGCCTGGCAGCCCGACTGCGCCAACATCTCGTTGATCTCGGCCTGGAGGCGATATGACGTTCCCCAACACCTCTTCGTCCACTTCTTCCGGAACCGAGCATGCCATGACCATGGCCGAACCGACCGCTGTGAAGCTGCCCCCGGTGGACCCGCTGGACATGCGCCCATTTCATCCGGACCCGGCGGTGAGCGATGCGGCGCGCCACAGTCCGCAACAATTGATCGTGCGTGGGCTGCTCGGTCTCATGGCCAAGCTCTACACCTGGCACCCCAGGTTGCGTGACGAATTGCGTATCAAGGACGGTTGGATCGATCTTGTGGTCGGCATTCGCACCCGCTCTGGCTCCGTGCGCACCGGAATCCGGTTTCGAGATGGCAAAGCAAAGGCGATGGGCCGCATTCCCGAGGCCGTCGATGTCGTGCTGGTATTCAAATCCGACGCTGAAGTTACGAAATTCCTCACGGCCACGCCAACCGAGCAGGTCCTCATGACGTTGCGCAACGACTTTTACGTCGATGGCAATACATCATCGCTAAACCTGTTCGTATATCTGATTTCCCGACTCCTTTTCCGCCAGCAAATCAAGAATCTGGCGAAAGATCTTCGTAACGATAACGCTGATCGTCGCACACAAGCCGGTGCCACGAATCCTGATCTGGCCCGGCAGATGCGCGAGCGTGCGGACTACCGCATTGCGACTTCGCAAGTCGATCCGGGTGTGAAATATCTCGAGGACCCCTACTTGCGTGATTTCAGTTTGAAGGATTTCCCGCGGCTAGCTAAGTTTTTGAACCGGCACCTCGACCATGACGCCGAGGTATGCCCAGAATTGCCGAAACTATTGACCGAATGGCATCGAAAACACGGTTTCGAGCGAGATTCGAAGGGCAAGCCCTGGCACCCGGTGCTGCGCAAAGCCCTGGCCTATCAATATGTGATGGAGAATCGTCGGCCGATCATCCATGCCAACGACCTCATTGCCGGCACGACAACTACCAAGGAAACCGGTGTGGTTGTCTATCCGGAGGGGCATGGGACGATGATCTGGGGCGAGCTGCTGACGGTGCCGCATCGACCTCTGAATCCTTACGGTGTCTCGGAGGAGACCCGAGAATTGCTGCATAAGGATGTATTCCCCTATTGGAGCCGTCGCAACTTCAAGGAATGGGTGCGAGACCACTACCGTTCGCCTTTGGGCCAGCGTATCGACGACCGATTTGCGGTCTATTTCGACTGGAAAACCGCAACCATCTCACACACGATCCCGGATTTCCCCAAGATGTTGCGGCTGGGAACGTCCGGCATCATCGCCGAGATCGAGGAAGCGATGGCTGCCGACTCGGATGAGGAGCGTAATACCACCCGGCGGGCATTCATTCTCGCGCTGGAGGGGTTGGGCACCTATTCTCGGCATTTGGCGGCGCAAGCGGCGTATGAGGCGGAGCGGGAAAGCGACCCCAGTCGGGCGGCTGAGTTGCGCCGACTGGCCGAGATCTGTAGCCAGGTGGTCGTGGGGCCAGCCCGCACGCTCGATGAGGCGGTGAATTCGGTGTGGATCACGTGGGTGGGGCTGCATATGGAAAGCACCAATGCCGGGCTGTCGATGGGCCGGTTGGACCAGTGGCTGCAGCCATATTTCGAGGCCGATATGGGCAAGTTGGAGACTTTGGAGCAGCGGCGGGCCTACACCAAACGTGCGATTGAACTGGTGGGTGACTTGATGCTGCGCTGCACGGACCACTTGCCGCTGACTCCCGACGTGGCCAACTACTACTTTGGTGGCAGTTCCTCGGATCAAGCGATCACGCTGGGCGGGGTGACCCCCGAAGGCGAAGACGCGGTCTGCGATATGACGTATATATTCTTGAAAGTCACTGAAATCCTTAGTCTTCGCGACCCAAATGTGAACGCTAGATTCCATCTGGGCAAAAACAGCCAAGCGTACCTGAAGCGTCTTTGCGAGGTCAATCTGATCACGGCGGCGACTCCGTCGTTGCATAACGACGAGGTCGTGGGGAAGGCCTTGAGCCGCTATGGCTATGAGGTACGTGACGTGCGTGATTGGGCGGCGACCGGGTGTGTGGAGCCGACGCTGTCGGGAAAGCATATCGGCCATACCAATTTCCAGATGCTCAGTCTGGTGGCGGCGCTGGAGATGGCGTTGAACGACGGCTGGCATCCGCTGATGGATTGGAAGGTGGGACCATCTACCGGTTCGATCGAGGCTGGCGATTTTGCGAATTTCGACCAGTTTTTCGAGGCTTACCGGCAGCAGGTGGCTTTTCTGGTCGACCGATCGATCGAGTACAACGAGATGTTGGGTAAGGCGCATCAGCAGCTTCGTCCGACGCCACTGCTGTCCAGCCTGATCGAGGGCACCATTGCATCGGGAAAGGATGTTACGTATGGGGGAGCCAGGTACAACAGTTCTGGGGCTGCGTGCATCGGGCTGGTTGACGTCATCGATTCGATGTTGGTGATCCAGAAGCTCGTATTCGAGCAACGAGTTGTGTCATTCGCTGACCTCAAGCGGGCAGTGGACACGAATTTCGCCAACGATCCGCTGTTATTGGCGCAGGTATCCCACAAAGTAGCGCTTTTTGGCTCGGGCAACGAAGACGCCGTGGCGATGGGCAACCGCATTACCAAGATGGTGCAGTCGCTGTATGATCGGTATACCAACTACCGGGGAGGCCGTTATGCGGCTGGGTTCTGGTCGATGTCTACGCATGTATCTTACGGCACGCTGGCTGGAGCTTTGCCGTCGGGGCGGTTGGCGGGCAAGCCATTTACGCCAGGTCTGACTCCCACACCGGGGGCATCGCCGAACCTATTGGACAATATCCGTGATGTGGCCAGGTTGGATCCGGCCAATATGCCGAACAATATTGCCTTCAATGTGAAGGTGGTGCCATCGGCCCATGAGTCGCGGGAGCGGACGGTCGACACGATGGCCGCGTACGTGAAGTCCTATTTTTCGCTGGGGGGCATGCAAATGCAGCTCAACGCAGTCACGTCCGATACCCTTCGCGACGCGATGGTTCATCCGGAGAACTATCGCAATTTGCTCGTGCGGATTTCCGGGTATAATGCCTATTTCGTCACGCTGAACAAGCAGATGCAGCTCGAGCTGATCGAGCGCGCTGAGTACGGTATCTAGGCCAACGCGGGTAAGTTCCAGCGATCTTTCCTGCTATGGTCCTGTGATAATGGCACCGCGGGTGGACGTTTTTCGACAGGGAGGTCTGCGAAGCAGTCCCGATAAGGACATTGGAATGAGCGAGATACGACAGATTTGTCACATCCCGGCTGCTCGTGCGCGGGGGAGACGAGCTTTCATGGATCGTAGTCTATGCGATAGTGCGGTGGATATTGGGGGGAGCCTTGAGGAGGATGTTGAAAAACGAGCGGCTTGCCTTGGAAATCATGGGATGAATCTTCGCGCTTTGGAGCTTGGCAGCGGTCTTGCTGTCGAGGGGGTGGCCATCTCGCGACGCTTCCGTTCGCGGCCCGGGCATTACGGCGCCAGATCCATCTCGCCGACGTAGCTATGCACCGATCCGTTCGACTCATCGAGTCCGGAGAAAAACACCACCCATCGATTTGGTTCGTACGTAAGTGGCGAGGTGTAGGGCTTAACCGGCGTATATCCCACGTAGCGAATATCACCGTTGGATGGCAATCCCGTGATGGGAACCGAATGCCATGTCCAGCTATCGCCCCGGTCCATGCTCACGCCAAGGGATATAGTCGCGCCGGGGCCGGCGTCGAGCAGGTATAGCGCTCCATGGCTAGCGAATTTGAGCTTGGCGTAGTTGCTTACGCATCCCACTGGCACGATCGTGGGCGGCTGCGCGAGCTCGCTGTCGAAGCGAAGGAGTTCCGTGCATTGTTTTTCACTTTTCGGTAAATAGGAGAGCGCGTACAACGTGCCCTGCGCGTCGTGTTCGAGGTCCGAGGGATAGGCGCTGACTATGCCTGGAACGGGTTGCGCTGGCGCACGACGGAATAATTGGCTCAGCGACGACGTATTTCCAACGTAGGCGGTGGAAGCGAGGTAGCTTGCGTTATTGCCCCCCGCGGGGTCGAACTCCCCGGCGTAAAGGATGAGTTGTGAAGAACCGAGGGACGGGTGTCCGGTCAAGATTGGATAAAGCAGGTATGCGGGGGCGGCTGTCAACGTGCCGATGGTGCCGTATTGCGCACCGCTGTACCACCACTGTACCACACGTCCCCAGGCAGAGTCGGCCAGTGCCCATACTGTCACCCCGTCGGTGGTGGTTGCGATTCCCTGGTAGCCGTTGGACTCCGCGGTCCATTCGTCATGGTTGCTGTAGGTATCGAAACGGAGCGCGCCGCTGCCATCCCGCGTGGAGAAGATCAGGTGGTAGAATCGCGAGTTTCTTCCCGTCGTCCCCGCTCCTCCTGGAAAACAGAGCACATCTTGCGTGGCGGGGCGCATACAATCGAAGATGAGGTGCAGCCGCTGCGATATGTCCATCACGATCCCAGGGGACTGATGCGGATAAGCGATACGCGCAACTTCCACCCAAGCATGGAGGGCGCTTCCGGCCTCGCGTCTCATGATTGCCGCATAACGATCCGCTACGGAGGGGGGATAATGGGTATGGACCGCATACCAGAATGCGCCGTCGCCCACGATTTTCGGCAGGTGGGCATTCCATGTGGCAGGTGTCGTCTGGGGGGAAGGTCCGGTGTGGATCAGCCCCACCCGCAATTCGGCCGGGATGAACGGCTCGATGGCGCTTTCCTCCCCGGCATCCTTAGACGAGTCGATCGATGAATCCCCGCCGATTTCATCGGAAGCATCGACTGGGGTGGGCTCTTCGGGCGAACCATCCCATGGAATATAGGAATCAGAAACATCATCCGGGTCGATGCTGGCGTCGAGCACAGGATTGGTCGCTCCGGCGGAAACGTGGCTCTCGCGGTCCGCGGCGCAAGCGGGTGGGACAATGACGAGCGCCGCGAGGCAAAGCGCGCGTTTCATTCTCCAAGGATACAGTGATGCGGTGATGGGAGCAAGGTCGAGTTGTGCGGGAGTGGAGAGTTCCGGCGACTATCTGGTTGCAAGACAACCCGATGACGCGGTTTCAAAGCGAATGAGCGGGACAGGCTTTCGTTTCCGCAAGGTTGAACGCATCGGCATGGGTGATTAATGTGTAAGCAATGGAAATAATTGATGAATATGAATCTGTGCTCGTCCATGGCTCGGGAGTCTTGTGGCGTGGGAGTATCCGGCTATCGACGCCGCTGCGGGGAAAAACCTCGGCATCGCCGACAGAGTCGTGATGGCGCAACACGAGCCCGCCCTGGTCGAGATCCAACCTGTCGAAAAGGCTCAACAAGGAAGTATGTCAATGCGGTGAACTCGTTATGATGCAGTATCGACGTGGTGGGCGCTTGGGGCTGCAGCGGTCGTTTTGGGTGTAGTCAACCACCATGGGAACGCGTCAAGGGGGTGTTGCGTTGGCAGGGCACATGCTCGAAAAAGCATGGAAGTCCCGGCGGGATCGGCCAAGATGACGGGTGGAGACTTTTTCCGTTGGCGTCTTCGAAGGTTCTCCGGTAGACCAGGGAAAACCCTTGGAAAATGAGGCAAATCCATGTCCACTTCTCTGGATCGCAGGGACTTATTGCAAGTCATGGGCTACGGTGCGGCTACCGTATCGCTGCCTTTCGTGGCGGGTTGTGGTCGCACGGAAATCCAGCGTTTGACTTCCAAGTCACCGAGTTTGCAGGAACCGGGCAAGGATTCGGGAGCGGTGAGCGTGAGTCATTTTGATGCTTTCGGTGTCGATGAGGGATTGATACGCAAGGTATTATCCCGGGCGTTGTCGCGGGGGGCTTCTTTTTCGGAAATATTTTTGCAGCACAGGGTATCGCATTGGGTGGGTATGGAAGATGGCGAGGTCAATAGGGCCTATTCCGAGGTGGGTCTTGGCGCGGGCATTCGCGTGATTCAAGGGGATACGACCGGATTTTCATTTACGGAGGACCTGACGCCCGGGGCCTTGCTCGAAGCCGCGGACATGGCTTCCGCGGTGGCCGATGGCCCTTCCAGCCCGCGTTCGATAACCCTCACGCCTCGTATCGTCGTGTCTCGCTACACCGTGGAAACGCCGTGGACCGAAGTCGGCATCGACCGCAAGCTTCCGATCGTTCAGCGGGCGGAAAAAGCGGCGCGAAATCATGATACGCGAATCATCAAGGTGACGGTGGCTCTTCAAGATGAGACCTCCCACATCCTGATCGCCAATTCCGAGGGGCTGCTGGTCGCCGACGAGCGGCCCATGGGCGTCCTTTCCGTGTCCTGTGTAGGAGAAAACAAGGGAAAAACTGAGACGGGGTACTGGACCTTCGCCCAGCGCGATGGGATTCGTTTTCTCACGCCAGCTCATATCGACGACACGGGAACCACGGCAGCGCGCAATACGGTGTTGCTTTTTGAAGCCGTGTCTCCGCCGGTGGGAGACATGCCGGTCGTCCTTGGGCCAGGAAATCCAGGACTGCTCTTGCACGAGGCCATTGGGCACGGGATGGAAGCGGATTTCAATCGCAAGGGGATTTCGATTTATGCGAACCGGATTGGAAAAAGAATCGCTCCGGAGGGTGTGACCATCGTGGATGGGGGCACTGGACGACAGCGTGGTTCGCTCAACATCGACGATGAAGGGCATCCCACCGAGGAGACGGTATTGGTGGAAAACGGCGTATTACGCACCTATTTGCACGACCGTATTTCAGCGCAGCACTTCAAGGCGCCCCGTACAGGCTCGGGACGTCGTGAATCCTATTGTTATCCACCGGTGCCGCGAATGCGCAACACTTATATGCTTGCGGGGAAAGAAAGCCCGGAGGAGATCATCGCTTCCGTCAAAAAGGGGATTTACGCCGAGATCTTCACCAACGGACAGGTGATGATTGGTGCCGGGGATTTTACCTTCTATTTGAAACACGGAAGGCTCATCGAAGATGGGAAACTGACCCATGTGATCAAGGATGCGAACCTCATCGGCAATGGCCCAAACGTTCTCGAGAAGGTGGCGATGATCGGCAACGATTTGAAGCATATCACCGGGGCTGGCTATTGTGGCAAGGATGGGCAGGGCGTTCCGGTGGGTTTTGGATTACCGACCTTAAAAGTGAGTGGTATTTCCGTGGGTGGGAGGGGAGCATGAACGCGACGCTTATGCAACTTGTTGAAAATGCGCTTATTTTGGCGAAACGGCAGGGCGCAGCGGCGGCGCGGGCAAGCGTATGGCGCATGCGGGAAAGTGGTGTGGAGTGGCGCGATGGGAAGCTCGACCGCTTGCGTGAGTCTGTCCACAAGGGCCTTTCCATCTCCTTATTTGTCGATGGGCGTTATTCTTCCCACACGACAAGCGATTTGCGTCCGGAAGCCATGGAGCTTTTCGTGGCCGAGTCGGTGGCGATGACCAAGGTGCTTCAGCCGGATCCCCATCGCAAGCTTCCCCCTTTGGAGCGCTGCCAAGAGAGGTTTGAGGGCGATCTTCTGCTGTTGGACAGGGACAATCTTGGTGTCATCGACGGTGCGGCGCAAAAAAAGCAGGCGATGGAGCTGGAACGAGCGATGCGGCAGGCCGAGGGCGCGGATCTCATCCTTTCGGCTACGGGAGCGATGCGTGTCTACCACACGATGAGCGCGATGAGGGATAGTCAGGGCACGAAAGGCGAGCGGGAATCTTCGGTTTTCGCTCGCTCGGCTTCCGCTACGGTTCGAGGCGAAGGGGATCGAAAACCTTCCGGGGGAGACTACGCTGCTACTCATCATTATGCCGAACTTCCTTCGATGGACCTCATGGGCAAAGAAGCGGTGCGAAGGGCGTTGGCGGGGATTGGAGAAACCCCTTGGAAGAGTGGTAAGTATCCTTGTATCATTGAGAACCGGGTGGCGGATCGTTTGCTCGGGGGGCTATTGGGGCCGTTGGGGGGCAACTCCTTGCAGCAAAAACGCTCGTATATGTCGGGTAAACTCGGAGAAAAGGTGGGGTCGATCCTCCTTCACATCGACGATGACCCTCTGCTGCCAAAGGGGGCGGCTTCTCGAACGTATGATTACGAAGGGATGAGCACCCGACGTCGTCCGATTTTCGAAAAAGGAGTTTTGCGAACGTATTTGTTGGATACCTATTACGCTTCCAAATTGGGGTGGGAGCCGACGGTCGGGGAGACGAGCAATCTAGTATTTCCCAAAGGAAAACAAGATCTTGCGGGATTGTTGCGCACGATGGGAAGAGGAATCCTCGTCACGGGGTTTTCCGGGGGCAATTCCAATGCAGCGACGGGTGATTTTTCGATTGGCATCCGGGGGCATTGGGTGGAGTCCGGGCGTATCGTCAAACCCGTGGCCGAAATGAATCTTGCGGGCAACCACCTCACGTTCTGGCAAGCCTTGGCGGAGCTTGGTTCGGATCCATACCCGTATCGTGGGGCACGGACCCCTTCGATGCGGTTCCATGAAGTGCAGTTTTCCGGGGTGTGATTTCCCTCCGGTATCGGGAATTGGGTGGGAGAAGCTGCTTGGAGAAGCGAGAACGCTGGCGGGAGGTTGGAGAAGGCCGAGGGGGCCGTTTGTCTAACGTATTGAATTGGACTGAGAACGGGATTCCGCATCGAGGACCCAGATGGGTGATTAGGCCATTCAAGCTATCGCTGTGGCGGGGCTTGATTGTATTACGGATCGATATTACGGGCACACTCGAGAGGCGTCTCGAACTTGTATCAGGCTTGGAGGCATGCTGTCCTTGCAGGGAGGCAGGCCTTATCAGGTTCAGGACGAGATATTTTTCGGTTGTCGTCTCCATCTTTCACGCGACGTTTTGCGGGCCCGGGGTTGCGCGACCGATTTCTACGACAGTATTGGGTTTTACGGCCATTTGACGCATACCTCTCGGGGCAGTCACGGCCTTGCGACAGGAGAGTGGGCGCTCGGGTGCATCCGTGTACCGATGCATGACGGGCTGGTGCATGCGGACGAAAAAGGGGGAGACTATTCGACATTTTCGCGAAGGGTTTGGTGGCATGGCACGGGCGCAGGGATTGCACCGATCACGGTGGTATTTGCCAGGAATAATGGGTGTTGTGGTGGCCACCGTATCGACGTGCGACTAGGCTGTCGAGCATGCGTTGGTTTGTAAAATATTTGGGTTTCGGGTCTTATGCTGTTGCTTGTTTTGCCTGTGGTTCCTCCGAGCCGTCACTGGAGCCTGTCGCGCAGCAGGTGCAACCGATTGTGGGGGGCGTTGTGGATACGCCACAGGAAAACGATGCCGTGGTGATGATCTACGCCGGGACGAGCATTTTTGGAGGGGGGTTATGTACTGGCGCCCTCATCGCGCCGAACGTTGTTCTGACCGCCCGGCACTGCGTATCCAAGACCACGGAATACGTGGATTGTTATCAAGACGTGATATCGGATTTGGATCCGCAGACGCTGTTGATCATGCGGGGGTATGATGCTGCTCACAATCCACAAGGAAAGTTGGCGAAAGGTAAGCATATCGTTCACGACGGTTCGACGAGTTTGTGTGGACATGATTTGGCTTTGATTGTGTTGGACAAGGATGACGTGACGGGCGAGACGCAGTCTCAGATTCCGATCGTTCCGCTGCGGGTGCGTGTGAACAAGGGACCGGAGATTGGCGAGGTATTCACGGCGGTGGGCTATGGTTTGACGGACCCGAAGGATATGAACAGTTCGGGCGTGCGATATCGTCGGGATGGCGTGAAAGTATTGCGGTTCGTCATGGGTACCGGGGACGCGGATTTTACGGGAACGCAGTCGATTTGCCAGGGAGACTCGGGAGGACCAGCGATTTCGGCGAATCATGCGGTGATAGGGGTGACCTCTCGGGGGTTGAACTGTATGGGGGATGACAACATCTGGACGCGCACGGATCGGTTCAAGGCATTGATCGATGAAGCCGTGCGTCTCGCTGGAACCACGTATACGAGCGAGGAGGGGAAGCAATACGATGGGACGCCGAGGCTGGAGTTATGCAACGATGGGGTATGTCCCGAGGGGTTGACGTGTGTGCAGGGATTTCATGGTCAGTATTGCACGCGGTCGTGTGATCTGGCAGCGCCGAATTGTGCTTCGGGACAAACGTGCGGGGACGTGGGAGCGGGCAGTGGCTATTGTTTTATGAACGAGCCGTGCTCGGCACCCGAGGATTGTGCGGAGGGGCTTCGTTGTGTGAACGATGGCAAGAATTACTGCTCGCCGCTCTGTGGTCTGCAGGGGGAGTGTCCGGTCGGGTTTTCCTGCGCGCCGGAGGTAGGAGTATGTTTCAAGGAGAAGAGCGCGGGGTCGGTGTATAGCCCACCGGAGTCTGGTGGATGTGCCTACGCGCCCGTATCTCATTCTGCCGGGTGGTTTGGGTTGGGTATGCTGCTGCTCATGGGATCGGCATCCCGATTTCGGCGTGCGAAACGCGATGATGGAAAGAGGGATATGGGAACTCGAGTCTCTGCTCGAAGACGAACGATTTAGCCTCGCGGCTCTTTTTGTTGTGCGGCGAACTCCAGCATCATCTGCAGTGCGGTTTCGAGATCTTCTCGTTGGGGAGGTTCGGGCAAGCTCATGAGCTGGCGTTTGAGTTGCAATAGATGGGTTCCGAACTGCTGATAGCGAAGACGGAAAGAATCCGAGGGGGCGTCTTGGATCCAACGCGCAACGATCTCTTGCAACTCGTCGAGATCGCTATCGACGAGCAGTTGAGCCATTTGGGAAGCCATGAGGTGAGGCATTGGGGGAAAGTCTAGCTCGGTCTTTGACGAAACGCATGGGTCGAGGCATAGGGATGGCAGTGCGAATGAAGCGATACGATATGGACCGAATGTGCCTGGGAGCGATCGCGTTATGGTTGCTCGTGCTTGGGAGTTGCAAGTCGAAGGGGGCATCTTCCGACTCGCCGCAGGAGCAAAGTACGGAGATTCGGCCGTCTTCGACGGTGGTTTTGTCGGCGGCGCCGGAGCAATCTGAGGCAGCGGGAACGCATCGTCCGGTGAACAAGAAACTCGAGGTGGGGCAAAAGGTCGACATACCGAGTGGAGCGTTTTTGTCTGGAAGCACGCCTGGGGATCGAGGCAGAGACGCTTCCTTGGAGCCCGCGTTGGTCAAGGTGGAACTTGGGGCCTATTCGATCGATCGGCTACCATATCCCAATGATCCGTCGATGGAACCTCGCACGGGGGTGACACGACGTGAGGCCGAGCAGTTATGTGCGGAGCGCAAGCAGCGGTTGTGTACGGAATTGGAGTGGGAGCGAGCGTGTAAGGGGCCGGAAGAGAATGCCTATTCCACGGGTCAAGGATGGGATGGGGCGTGCGAAAAACAGCCGCAGGCGTGTGCGAGCGGATTCGATGTGGTGGGCATGGGAACGATTCGCGAATGGACCTCGAGTGATTGGGATGTGGGCGATGGTGAGAGCAAGACCTCGGCGGTGTTGCGTGGAGGAAGGAAGGGTGTAGCGGATACGGAGCATCGTTGTGCGCGAAGGGAGCTTGCGGATGCGCAAGCCCAGGGGATGGATCTGGGGTTTCGTTGTTGTGGAGGTGCGGCCAATGCGGCGCGTGTCTCGAAGCCTCCCACGCTGCCGACGTTTCGCAGAGCCAAGCTCGATGCTTCCCAGGTAGCGAGCATGCTCAGGACGGTTCCACAGCTTGCGGATCTTGGTGAGGTGAAGTTTTTTCAAGAGCCCGACGATGTCAACCGAGTGGTGGCTCGCGGCGACGCGGGAAGGCAAGGCAATACACTGACGACCAGCCCCTTGTTGTGGAGCCCGGCACTCGGCGAAGAGCTGTTGGTCATGGCGGGTTTGGGAGCGTCTGGATCGTCGTTCATCGCGGCGTTCCATCGTCTGCCCGATGACCGTTATCGGATAGCATCGACGTTCGTGCTCAAAAACGATCCAGGGCCGATCGTGCTTGGATTCAACGGCTGGGTGAAAAATCGTCTGACTTGGAGTAGTTGTTGGGGTTGTATTGGGGAAGAAGGTCTCATCGTTCATCGCGATCAAGGGCGAATCGTGATCGAGCAGCGATGAATTCGAATAGGTGTGGTTAGGAGTGGAACCACGGTGGTGGAACGATGGACAAGTAGGATCGGTAATGGCTGATATACCGGTGCATTCGTTCGATGGCATCTCGAAGCACGGCGGGTTCGAGAGAATCTTTGGGTAGTTCGACAGCCAATGCGATATCACCCTCTTTGGTGAGGGTATGCTTGGCGAGCCGCATGTCGCGATTGACGGCAAGCAATCGACGGGTGATATCGCTTGGTTTGGTGAGGGTGGGGGGGATTGCGGGGACGATCTTCAACAGGATCCAGTGGGAGGTGTTGCGAAGAAAGAAATCGACATCATCGTTTTCGTTGCGAAAGATACGAAGGGTCGTTTCATCCATCGTGAGAAATTGCCATCCGAAGGAGTCCAACCACGTTTTGATGGTTCTCATCTCCATGGGGAAAGCCAATTTCTTCGGGGGCCAATCGAGGCAAACGTCGAACCGCGCATGATGTCTTGGCATCACCTCACGAGGTTCATTTTTGCGTTCGAGCGATCAAACAATCAGCCGTCCGTTTCGTCGTCGGGGATTTCATTGACGCTTGGAAGTTTGCGAAGATCGGGGCGCGCAATTTTCCATGCTCGTTGAACGATCCAAGAAAGAGATCGGTCGAGACGGGCTGCCTCTTCCTTGATCTCTTGAAGCATGGCCTCTGGGAAGTAGAGGCTCTGCTTGCGTTTGTCTGTCTTCGAAGCTTCGTATTTGAGATTTTCCTTATCGCCCATCGAACGGGGACCTCCGTCATACATGTCGTAGCCAGCGCCACATCGGCAGGGCACAAAGTACCTCTGCTACGATAGAAGATCAAAGGGCGCGTGCATCGGGCGCGGATTGGCGTAGGCTGCCCCCATGAAAAATTTGAGTTTGTGTAGCGAATTTGAGCAATTGTGCGCTCGGGGAAGGGCGAAGAGGCGGGGAAGAATTGTTTCTCTTATATCTTTTCTTTTCGTATTTTTGGGAGCGGGCCCCCTGCGGGCGCAATCCCAGTCGCAGAGTCCCTTTCATCTGGTCGAGCAATTGGCTCGCGTTTTGGTGTTGGTTGAGAATCACTATGTCCAACCTGTCGATCGAGCGAGGATGGTGGAGGGCGCGGTCAAGGGGATGGTGGCTGAACTTGATCCGCATTCTTCCTATCTTTCGCCGAAAGAATATGAAGAGTTTCGAAATGACACCGAGGGGCATTTCGTAGGGATCGGTGTGGAAGTGGATGCACGCGATGGGCTCATCACTGTGATTCGTCCCATGGAAGGATCGCCTGCGGAGCGTGCCGGTTTGCGTCCGGGTGATCAAGTGATTGCCATCGATGATTGGCCTACCCAAGCCAAGCCGCTCGACCAAGTCGTGCGACGCATTCGTGGTCAGCAAGGAACACCCGTATCGCTTCTGCTTCGTCGTCCTGGGGTGGCGCAACCGCTTCGTGTGCGCATTGTGCGCGCGCAGGTCCACGTGCGAAGTGTGATCGGGAAACGTCTCGAGGGCAACGTGGCGTATGTGGGCATCAAGCAGTTTCAACGGGGCACTCATCAGGAGTTTTTGCAGGTGCTTGGGGACTTGCGTTTGCAGCGAGACGAGCCTCTTGAAGGCATGATTTTGGACTTGCGCGCCAATCCCGGAGGTCTTGTTCACGAATCGGCGCAGGTGGCGGATGAGTTGCTCGATGGGGGTATCATCTTTACGACGCGCGCTCGTGGTCGAGTGTTGGACGAGGTGACGGCGTCATTGGGTGGTGCGGCGAGTCGTCTTCCGCTAGCGGTGTTGGTCAACGAATTGACGGCGAGTGCGGCGGAGCTTGTGGCCGGGGCTATACAAGATCACGGCAGAGGGATCATCGTGGGAGCGAAGACATTTGGAAAAGGGTCCGTGCAAAGCATTGTGGAGTTGCCGGAGGGGGCGGCGCTCAAGCTTACGACAACGTTGTACTACACGCCGCTGGGCAGAACGATTCAGGCGGAGGGGATAACGCCGGGCGTAGCCGTGCAGCAACCGGGCTCGGGAGATGGTTTTCCCATTGTTCGTGAGCAAGATATCGAGGGACATCTTGCTTCACCGAACGCGGCGCCGCGAGTTTCCTCGCCTTCTACTGCGACGACCAGTGAGATCATGATTCCGAGGCATGTGCCGAGCAATCCGGTGGGGCGAGGGGATCGAGCCTTGTCGATTGCGTATCAGCTTTTGTTGAGTGATCTCATTGCGCGAAAAAAATAGACCACCGGCGTGCGATGTTCCGGGCGGTGACCACGAAACCACCTTGCCAAGCCCGCGCATCGGCAAGGGTCAAGATGGTGGTTGTGAGAAATGACAGCTAGCTTTTCGCGGACAAGGATACGGTAAGGGTAAATCCATGAGCGCTTGATCGGCGGCATGGGAAACGTTCATGGCCTGTGATACCTTGACGGTCTGCCATCATGCGTCTTCTCATTGCTGATACCCTTCATCCTCTTGGGATCGAGGAATTGAGACACCTTGGAGCCGAGGTGATCTACGAACCCGAGATCGATAGTGAAACCTTACCCGATGCCATTCACAACGTTGGCATCCTTGTCGTTCGATCCAAAAGGGTCACCGCAAAAACCATTGATGCATCCAACCAACTCAATCTCATCGTGCGAGCGGGTCATGGGGTTGGCAACATCGATGTCGAAGCAGCTTCGACGAGGGGCATTTATGTTGCCTCGTGCAAGGGCATGAATGCGGTGGCCGTGGCGGAACTCACGATGGGGCTGATCTTGTCGTTGGATCGTCGGATCCCGGATGCGGTGGAATCGGTTCGTGCTGGGCGCTGGGAAAAAGGCGGCTTTTCGGAAGCGTCGGGGTTGAAGGGCAAGCGCATCGGCATCATGGGGTTGGGGACGGTTGGGCGCGAGGTGTTGAGCCGTGCGAAAGCGTTCGGCATGATCCCGTATGCGTGGTCGCGGGGGCTGACGGCATCGCGTGCGAGAGAGTTCGACCTTACGTGCGTCAAATCGCCCAAAGATCTTGCTTCGAAAGTGGACGTTCTCACGGTTCATCTTGCGGCCAGCGAACGCACGCGGGGCATTGTTTCCAGGGACGTGCTCGAGGCGCTTCCTCATGGCGCTACGTTCATCAACGCGGCTCGAAGCGAGCTTGTCGATTACGAGGCGTTGCTCGAAATCGCTCCTGCCAAAAACTTGCGGGTGGGACTGGATGTCTACGCAGACTTTCCCCATGTGCCCATGACAACGTTTGCTCCTCCAGCTTTTGCTCCCGAGGTCATCTGGTACGGTACTCCGCACATCGGCTCTCAGACCCAACAAGCCAAGCGGGCCGTGGCCGCTGAAACCGTCCGTATCGTCCGCGGATTTCTCGTGGAAGGCTCTGTCCCCAACGCGGTCAATGTACGAACCGTTCACAGCGCCAGATACCAGATTGTCGTTCGCCATTACGACAAAATCGGCGCGCTAGCCAATACGCTCAATGTGCTAAAAAGGCACGGAATCAACGTGGAAGAACTCAAAACCAACGTATTCGATCATTCCTCTGCCGCTTGCACACGGATCAACGTGGTGGCGCGTCCGACCGAGCATTGCTTGCAAGAAATTGGAGCGTTCCACGACGAGGTATTGCATGTTCAGCTCGTCGCTTTGCCGATTCTTGCTTAGATCGATTGGTTCGTCGGTCATCGTCACGGTAGCGTCGATCGCTTGCAACCATGCAGCGTCCGTCGATTCACGTTTCGATGATCCAGCGGCGCAGCGTCCCAATGGTTCGCGCAACCTCACCGTGGTGTTTGTGAACGGTGTGCCAACGCCCGTGGATTCATCGTTGCTGCGCGAAAAAGAACCACCGGTCGCGATGCAGGGCGAGGCATCGGTTACGTGGGATGTTCCGTCGGATTGGGTACAAGTGCCGGTATCGAGTCCGATGCGATTGTCGGAGTATCGGGTGGACTCATCGAAGCCGGGTGGTGAGCCTGCGGAGCTATCTATTTTTCATCTTGGGCCTTCGGCGTTGCGAGTGGATGAGACGCTCGATCGCTGGGCATCCTCTTTCGAAGGGCAGCAAACCACGCGTTCCCGTCGACAGGTTGGCTCGATGCCGGTGTATATCGTGGAGGTATCGGGAACGTATCGAGAGTCGGAGATGGGGCTCGAGCCGGGCGTGGAACCTCGAAGTCATTCATCGTGGGCGTTGATTGGCGCGATTGTCGTGGCGCCGGTCGGACCATTTTATTTCAAGCTGCTCGGTCCGCGGGATACGGTGCATTCTTCGAGGGAAGGGTTTGTCCACATGCTCGATTCCATGAGATTGGGTGATGCGCAGGCGTCTGGGGCAAGTTCCGCGCAGGGAGAGCCGAAACCCGTAGGGGCGGTGGACGCGGGCGAGACTCGTGCCATGCCGGAACGTGGAAATCCTCCCGCCCCTTCGACGAGCCTTCGCTGAATTCCAAGGATATTTTTACTGATTCGGTGATATAGACGCGACAGGTGGGTTCCTTTCGCAAGGAGATAGATATGAGCAACGGGAGCGGTCGTGAGCGGGATCTCGTTCTTGCGCCCAACGAGTTTGCGTTCATTTCGGATCAAACCAAGGGCAACATCAATGCGTATGTAGGGCCATACAAAACGAGTCTTGCCAACACGGATCAGCCTGTGAGGTTCAACGATCGCACGAAACGTTTCGAGCATTGTTCTCTCGAGGAATCGATACAGCTATTTCCGACCGCGCCGGAGGGTTGGTATGTGGTGCTCAAGAATCCGGCCTGTGATGAGACGACGCCGAAGACGGGAACGGTCAACGGTCTGCACGATTTGCAGGTGGGCCATAAGGTAAATATTCCGGGGCCTGTTTCTTTCGCGCTTTGGCCTGGGCAGATGGTTCGCATCGTCAAAGGGCATCACTTGCGATCGAATCAATACCTGGTCGTACGGGTCTACGACGAGGACAGTGCGGAAAAAAACTGGGGAAAAGCGGTGATCAAACCGCAAACCGACGCGGAAGCAAGTGCCAAGCCTTCATCCGAACTCGATCGTCCTGAGCTTACGATGGGAAAGCTTCTGGTGATCAAGGGTACGGAGGTCAGTTTTTACATTCCCCCGACGGGAGTGGAAATCGTTCGCGATGTCAACGATCAATATGTTCGCGAGGCCGTCACTCTCGAGCGTCTGGAGTACTGCATCTTGCTCGACGAGGACGGTAACAAGCGGTTTATCACGGGTCCGGCGGTGGTATTTCCCGAGCCCACGGAAACGTTTGTCGAGCGCTCATCGCAGCGGAAGTTCAAAGCGATCGAACTCAATGAGCTGAGCGGCTTGTATATCAAAGTCATTGCGCCCTACGAGCAAGACGGACGCGCTTTCAAAGTGGGCGAGGAATTGTTCATCACGGGCAAAGAGCAGATGATCTACTTTCCGCGTCCCGAGCATGCATTGATTCGTTACGGAGAGCAGGCACTGCATTACGCCGTGGCCATCCCCGCGGGCGAAGGCAGGTACTGTCTCGATCGGGATACCGGCAAAATCCAACTCATTCGGGGCCCGAGAATGTTTCTTGCGGACCCGCGTCGCGAAGTCATGGTGCGCCGCGTGCTCGATTCCAAACTCGTTCGCGCATGGTTTCCGGGTAATGAAGAAGCTTTAGCCTACAATCAACAACTGCAGGAGTTGATGAAGGAGCAAGGATCTGGCGATTTCGTTTTCGATCGAACGCTTCACAAGGGAAAAACCAGCCCACCATCCGCGACCCAGGCGCGTGGGGAGACGATTGTAGCTGACGGATTTCCTCGAAAAACGCAGTTTACCCCGCCGCGCACGATCACGTTGGATACGAAATACGAGGGGGCTGTCACCATTTCGGTGTGGACTGGATATGCGGTGATGGTGGTGAGCAAGAGCGGGAGCCGAAAAGTTGTCGTGGGTCCAAGCACGCACCTGTTGGAGTACGACGAGACGTTGGAGGGCATGGCTCTGTCGACGGCCACGCCCAAAAGCGACGATAAATTGCTGCATACCGCGTACGTTCGCGTGTTGCACAACAAGGTGTCGGATGTGGTTCATGCGCAGACGAAAGACATCTGCTCGGTGGAGGTGCGATTGTCGTACCGAGTCAATTTCGAGGGAGATCCGAATCTTTGGTTCAACGTCGAAAACTACGTGAAGTTTTTGACCGATCACATGCGTTCGTTGCTTCGTCATGCCATCAAGCAGGTGGGCGTTCAGGAGTTCTATGCGTCTGCGGCGGATGTCATTCGTAACGCGGTGCTGGGGCGTCCCGATGAAACGGGGACACGTACGGGAAGACAATTTCCTGAAAACGGCATGAGGATCTACGATGTGGAAATCCTCGATGTGACGATGGGCGATGAGGCCATCGAGGAGTTGTTGACCGAAGCGCAGCATGCGGTGGTAAGCCAGACTTTGGAATTGGAAGCGAGAAAACGACGTCTCGAGCACGTGGAGCAATCAGAGATGATCGAGCGTCGGATCGCGCAATACCAGGCGGAAACGAAGCAGCTTCAGATGGATTTGAGCATCGAGGAGCGAAACAAAAAGCTTGCGGTGGAGTTGGCCGATGTCATGGCAAACATCGAAGCGAGAAGCCGTCAACTTCAAGGCACCGTGGCCGAGCAGAAGGTTCTTGGGGAGATCAAGGAGGCGGAACTCGGTCGAGCGAAAGCAGCCAGTGATCTGGAACTTGCGGTGGCAAACCAACGGATGGAGCAACGGCTGCGAGAACTGCGGGATGAGGTCGAGGCGGTGGTCAAAAAGGCCAATGCGATCAGTCCGGAATTGATTGCAGCGTTGCAGGCGTTTGGTGATCGGGCGATGGTCGAGCGGGTGGCTCAATCGATGGCGCCTTTGGCGATTTTGGGAGGCAAAAGTGTGGCGGAGGTCATGGCGTCTTTGCTGAAAGGAACGGCGTTGGAACGGGTGTTGGCTCCGTCGGTCGATACTCCGGTGGAAAAGCCGAAAAGGTAGAACCCATTGTCGCGAACGTGAAAAGTGGCGGATAAGGCAACGAGCGCTTGACAATGGATGCTGTACCCACCATGCTGCGCCCCCTGATTCGGACCATTGATTTGGTTGCAATCGCCTTAACGGGGCGTAGCGCAGCCTGGTAGCGCACACGGTTCGGGACCGTGGTGTCGGAGGTTCAAATCCTCTCGCCCCGACAGGAGTAGCTGGTTTCTTTCATGAAATCAGCTACTTGTCTTTTGTGGCCCCAACTTTCGTCTCGCTCGTTCATCGCCCCTGCTCCCTCTTTCCACGGCGTGCCCCCCTTCGCCACCCCATACACCCACCTTCCGTTTCCTTTCCTCAATCTCCCAAAACCAGCACTCCAAGCCATCAACCAATTCCTATCCTCTCAAAGCCTCCGCATGAGTCGAAGCGCCTGCCGCCCTGCCCATCCACCAGCCTCCTAAGAAGAGAAAATAATAATAAAAATACATAGTTATAACCTAACGATCCCAACGCCTCCGCCGTGCAGTAGCCGTTGACTTCGTCAGCCGAGGCAGCATCCCGCGCAGGGCGCATGGCTTGACTTGCCCCATCCGTTCGGTATTCCTACCGACCACCGATGTCCTCTCCCCTTCCCAGCGTGAGCGTCGTCATTCCTGCCTATCGCCAGGCGAAGTTCATCGAGGGATGTCTGGATAGCGTGGCCGCGCAAACTTATCAGGGACCCATCGAGACGATCGTGGTCGATGATGGATGCCCTGAAAACTCCGGGGATATCGCTGAGCGGCACGCGTTGCATCCCAGGGTCGTACGCCAAAATAACGGCGGTGTTTCCGCCGCGCGCAACCGAGGGATTGCCGAGGCGTCGGGAACCTACCTAGCCTTTCTCGATGCCGACGATAGGTGGCATCCTCGCAAACTGGCTGTCCAGATCGAACGTCTGCGAGCCCAGGGCGTTGCGGCCTTTTGTTTTACCCGATTTCGGATGGCCCACGGCGATGGACAGCCGGGGGACGATTCGCTGCATCCTTCGTCGACGTTGCAACCATCGCTCCGCGTGTTGGCGCGAAACAACTTCGTGGGTTGCTCCACGGTGGTCGTCGATCGCTCGTGCGTGCAGAAGGTAGGGGGTTTTCCGGATTCCGAAGCCTTGCGCAAAGGTGGTCAGGATTACGCCTTATGGCTTCGGATTGCGACGGTCGCGCCGCTTGTATTCGTGCCGGAGGTGTTGGTGGACTATTGGGTGCATCCGACGAGTCGCGTGGGAAGCGATGCGGTGAAGAACTTCGAGGGTGCCGTCTTTGCCTTGCAATCCTTTCGTGCGTGGAATGAACAGCAATTCGAAGTATGGACGGGCAGTACCTATCGCGCGTTGGTAGGCCGACGCGGTCTGTCGATGATGCAGGCGTTATGGCGTGGTCGCAGGCTGGACCGGCGTATGTGGGCGAAGGCGATGCGTTCGTGGGCTCGCGCCTTGATCGAATCGTGAGGAATTCATTTCGCGCGCAGGGCGCTGCGGAGACGCTTGATCTCCTGAAATAGACTCATCGGTGTCAGCCATCCGATCAGCGTCATGATGCCAATCCAGGCACCGAGGGCGAGCATCGATGATGCGACATCGCGCGGTAGATTGCCGTGCAGCAGATGGCGACTTGCCAAGAACGTCAGTCCGAGTACGACGGTCGTAATCCAGCCGAGCAAATTGGTGTGAAAGACTCGCCATGGGCTGACGCCGATGATCCTTTTGACGCCATAAAACCAGGTAGGCAGGCAAGTGGCGATGCCGGCCAGCACGATATAGGAGACCCCTTCGAGCCCCCCGTAAGCGCAGGCCGGCCAGATGAGCAGTACTGCGATCAAAAAGCGGGGCAAGTTCATTTTGAAATCGAGATCGGGTCGGTTGGCTCCCTGAAACAGCGGCCCCGCAAGCGCGGCAAACGAACGGATCCATCCCGCAATCACCAAAATCCGCACCAGCGGAATCACCGGTATCCACTTATCCCCCACCACGTAATGCACGATATCCGGAATGATCGCAAATAGGATGACCGACACCGGCCCCGACACCAGCATCGTCGCTCGCATCACATCCTCGAATACCGTGCGCATTTCATCCGGACGATCCTGCAACCTCGAATACGCGGGAAACGCAACCCGGCTGATCACATAGGATATCTTGGTCGTCGGCAGACCGGCGACGTCATAGGCGAACATGTACAGTCCAAGAGCGACTGGACCCAAATACCAGCTCACGAAAAGAGCGTCGCCCTGCACGATCAGAAATACCATGATCGTCAAACCGGTAATCCATTTGCCGAACTTCAGAAGTTGTCGCGCTTTGTCGAGATTCCATTCGAACTTTGGTCGCAACGGATGCGCCACGAACGAAACGATTACCGATGCCAGGGTTCCCGCAACCAACCCAATGACCAGGGCCCAAACGTCACGGCGAATCAAGATAACGGGGATTGCCACGCCGGCTTGCACCAACGAGCGCACGGCGTTGATGAAAAACAAGGTCTTGAAGTCGAGATTGCGACTGAAATAGATGAGCCCAACGTTCTGCATCCCCTGCAAGACCACGTGAAGACACGTCACCCAGATAAGAGGCGCCAAAATCGGCAAATCATAACCCCGGGCGAGCCAAGGCGCCGCCGCCGCCAAAATGGCTGCCAACACGAAACCGCGCATGAGCTGCCAGGTCCAGGCCACGTTCATCAAGCTGCCCACATCCTTCTCCCGCTGGATGAGCGCTTGATCGAAACCCGTTTTCGTCAGCGCATCCAATACGGATAGCTGAAGCAGCACGATCCCCATCAATCCCAGATCGCCAGGAAGCAATACCCGCGCCGCAACCACTTGGCGAGCCAAGTCCGTCAGCGATGTCATGCCCTCGCTCACCGATACCCAGAAGGAACCAGTCAACAAGGCGCGCTTCACAGGACCCTTGGTCATGCCACCTTTGCCCGAATCGTCACTTGCCCGACGCTATGCGCGTCGAAAAATAATGGTGGTAGGGAAGCTCAAAGACACGATAATCGCCTTCTACCTCGAGACCCACCTGATCGATGACGCCCAGAATCTTGCGCAACGGCCAGCCCTTCTTGCCGATCTCCCAATAATGCTCCCCATCGAACGCATGAACCGGCGGCGAGCCCCGTAGCTCCATCAAGCGACGCACCTTTTTCTCCCGTAGCGGCGTTTTGTACATCACGTCGATTCGCATATAGGGCGTGATGTCAGGAAGGCTCAACAGCACCCAGCGACGTCCCACGCGGCGAAGCTCGCGCAACGCTGGTTCGAAGCTTTCCCACGGCAGATGCTCCAACGTTTCGAAGCAACACACCAAGTCAAAGGACCCTTGCTCGAAGGGAAGATCCAGCACCGACCCTACCGTATCGGGACCGAGACGTTCATCGATGTCGAGCGTATGCACGTCGATTCCCCGGGACCGCAAATATCGATGCAAAAAACCGTTGCCTATCCCCACCTCGAGCATATTGCTCGGTTGACGTTGTCGCACCTCATCAGCCTGATGCCAGTAGGATAGAAACCGCTCCCTCGTATCATAGGAACGGTCTTGATAATGGCCTGGGTCGACTTGGGGCACCGTCATTACGCAGGCGGCAGGCTAATCGTGGTTCGAGCCTCGCACAAGACACCCCCCATCGTTCGCATCTGGCACGCAACCGTTCTTTCCCCTTGCTGCGAGGATGGAAAATCAAAAAAATAACTAATGATATCCACTAGATGCACGTGTATGGAAAGACCGTCGGCACCGCTAAGGGCCCCTTTCTCGCCCCTGGGCTTGCAAACATGCCTCGATCCACGACGCCTCCTCATCTAGCGTCACGTCCTGTAAGGACCCGTCGTCATGGCGCAGCGGGATGAGCAGGGGGGGCTGCCAGACGAATCGACGCGCGATTCCCAGCGCTTGCACTTGTTGCCGGGCCTGATGGGTCCATCGCCCCATCGGTGACTCATGGCTTTGGGTCAGCAGTTTTTCCGCGCCCCCTTCCTCCCGCTTTTCGATGATTCGCTTGGTTTCATCCCGAAGCGCGGCCATCGTCCGGGCCCAGCTCTCTTGATCCGAAGGTTGTAGCTGCGTTCGACCTTCGCGCAGGCTCTCTTGAATAGCCCCCTGTTGGCTGGCATAAGAAAGGATGAGCGCGCTGGGGGTGAGCCGCGCCGATGCTTCTTCCGTTCCTTCGAGACCAAGCTCGAAAAAGCTAGCCAGCAAGTACGTCTCCCCAAGCAGGTTCACGCAGGTGCGGTCGGCAAATAGGTCGGAAAAGGAAAGGGGCGATGCGAGCACCGCTGCCGTGGCATGGGCCCGAGCGACCGTATGCAAGGTGGGGGAGGAAGCGGGCGCGACTGCTGCTTGCGCCATTTGCATGATTTTTTGCGAAGGTCCCAGGCACCGCAGCAGATCCTGTTTCTGTTCTGCATCCAATACGTAAGCCCGTTCCATCGCGCCGCGAAGGTAGTGTGAGATCGCCGATGCCGCTGTAGGTACTTGAAATATCTTGGTTTTATCTTGATCCGGCATCCTCGTGGCCCAGGGCGTCGGTGATACCAATCCCATCCATAGCGGCGTGGCAACCACCCATCGAGCCGATGACGCAGTCGTTCCCGCGAAGGTGGCAACGGGTTCCTGCAGCGCCGCCGTAGCCGATGAATCGACCAGAAATAACTGGGGGGTCAGCGAAGCTTCCCGCGGTTCGCCAGGGCGAAGGCTCAACGCTAGTTCGAGCGAGGACCCATCGGACACCCATGCATCGAGGAAAGCCCGCTGCTCTTGTGGATTCGTCGAATCAAGCGCCCGGTCCTGCAAGTCGAGCAAGCGCTGCTGTGCGGCCGTTGCGTAGGGTCTGGCTTCGCGCAACGCCTGGCGAATGGGCTCGAAACGCTTGGCATCGGCCGAATCTGCTTTTCGCGGGGACACTTGCGGGTGATCGTTGAACAGCGCGGGAGTCAGCTTCGACAGCCACGTTCGCAAGGCGGGTTCGGAACTCACGCCCGGAAAGCTGGCACCAGCTTTCCACGCTGCCAGCACCGCCGTTTCGAGCTGTGCCCGGGTCAGGGAAAACGACAAACGCTCGTCACTCCACGCATCCCGCGGGCCTTTATGCGCAAATACTAGCGCCACGAATGTCTTGACCGATGGCCGAAGATCGGCAGGAACGGCGTTCAGGTGCAAGGCAAGTTCTTCGGCCAGGATTTGGATGTGCTTTCCTTGCGGGTGCCTTTGCTCGTATTGGATGGGTGTTGCCGCTTGCGCCACTTTCGCCAGCGCGTAGGCCAGCTTGCGCTGCTGCACCGGTAGATCCACAAAAGTGTCCGCGGACAATCGAATCACGCCCAAGTCCGCGAACACTTCGATCGTGGGTGACGTGGATTCAGCAGGTGTGTCCGCGCATTGTTGCCGTAAGGCGCCGGGTGGTAGGGTGGGTCGTGTGCGCGCAGCAGCAGCGGCAGGAGCTTGCGGTGTGGCGGGCTCGGGGCAAGGACAGCCACATCCCAGACTCCAGGCCATCATGACAACTCCCGCGCTGGCAAGGAGGGAACCGTTCGACATGCACGAAGCCCAGCACCTCCCTGCACGATTCGCAAGCGATTCACCCCTCGGTTCTCATCTTTTTTCGGCTTGCGAATCCTTTGTGGGGCGGCTTGCTCCAATCCCAACAAGCGGATTCAAACACGCGCGAGGCGCGGGGAGTAGCATGATGGCGACCATCACTTTGACCGAAGACAACTTCAACGAAACCATTGAAAATAACGATATCGTCCTCATCGACTTTTGGGCTCCCTGGTGTGCTCCCTGTCGCGCGTTCGGGCCGGTTTTCGAAAAAGCTTCCGAGAAAAACACCGATGCGGTCTTCGCCAAAATCAACACCGAAGAACAGCAAGGCCTGGCCGCGGCCTTCAACATCCGATCCATTCCCACGCTCATGGTGTTTCGCGAAAAGGTCCTCATCTTCTCCCAACCCGGAATGCTGCCAGCCCCCGTGCTCGACGAATTGATGGGCAAGATCCGAGAGCTGGACATGGATGAAGTGCGAGCCAAGATCGCGGAGGAAGAAAAGAAATCTCAAGGGGCCGAAGCCGCTCCGAATTGATAAAATATCTTTATATTTCCAATAGTTATGTTCTGCGCGCCCTGGCAGTGGGCACGCTCTACCCATCGTCAATCCCCCCTGGGATGCCGTTGGGCCCGCCGCGCCAGTCCTTCTCAATCCACTTCGATCAGCACACCCATCGCATCCCGAGGGGCGACGCGAAGCGGCACACTCGCTCCCGCCACCCATTGCGTTGTCTTCGAACCGTGACCATGGCTCCCGCGCGCAAGCCGTCGTTCTTTCTTGCATACCAACTCGACGAATGATTACAGACGTAGGCCCGTGCTCGAGGCCGAATCCCGTGCCAAGGCAGTCGAGGATAGGGTCAAGCGCTCGCAGTTTTTCTTGTCTAATTTGCGGCGGTATCCAAAAAACATGAATCCCCTTGAAATGACGCCTCCCCTGATTCATCCCAGCGCCATCGTCGATGACGGCGCGCAAATCGGCACTGGCAGCCGTGTCTGGCACTTCGTCCACGTTTGCGCCGGGGCACGCATCGGCCAGGGGGTTTCCCTCGGTCAAAACGTTTTTGTCGGCAATCGGGTCGTCATCGGTGACCGATGCAAAATCCAAAATAACGTTAGCGTTTACGATGGCGTTACGTTGGAAGAAGGTGTTTTTTGCGGCCCAAGCATGGTGTTCACCAATGTCTACAATCCGCGTTCGCTCATCGAGCGCAAGCATGAATACCGCGCCACGTTGGTCAAAAAGGGCGCCACCCTCGGCGCGAATTGCACCATTCTTTGCGGGATTACCATCGGTTCCTACGCCTTCGTCGGGGCTGGAGCGGTGGTCAACCAAGACGTGCCGGACTATGCGCTCATGGTAGGAGTGCCAGCTCGTCAAATCGGCTGGATGAGTGAATACGGCGAGCGACTCGACCTTCCTTTGGAAGGCCACGAACATGCCGTCTGCCCCCATATGGGCGCGAAATATGAACTCAGGGGCCGCGTCGTTCGCAAATTATCAGCCTGAGGACCCATGCAATTCGTGGATCTGAAAGCCCAATACCAACGGGTAAAAGCGCAAATCGACACCAACATCCAGAAGGTGTTGGACCACGGTCAGTTCATCCTCGGACCGGAAGTGGCCGAACTGGAAGAAAAACTTGCCGTCTATACCGGCGCCCGCTTTTGCATCAGCGTCGCCAACGGCACCGATGCCCTGCAAATCGCTCAAATGGCCCTCGATATCGGCCCCGGCGACGAGGTCATCACTCCCGCTTTCACTTTCATCGCCACCGCCGAAACCGTGGCCCTGCTCGGTGCCAAACCCGTCTTCGTCGACGTCGACCCTTGCTCCTATAACCTCGACCCCGCTCGGCTCGAAGAGGCCATCACCCCACGGACCAAAGCCATCATCGCTGTCAGCCTCTACGGCCAATGCGCGGACATGGACGCCATCAACGCGATCGCCGCGCGGCATGGCATCCCGGTGATCGAAGATGGAGCCCAGAGCTTTGGTGCCAGCTACAAGGGACGAAAAAGCGGTAACCTCAGCACCATCGCTTGCACGAGCTTTTTCCCGAGCAAGCCTCTCGGCTGTTATGGCGATGGCGGCGCCATCTTCACGAGTGACGAAACGCTGGCCCAGCTCATGCGCCAGATCGCCCGTCACGGACAACAGAGCCGTTATCACCACGTGCGCGTGGGTATCAACAGCCGTTTGGATACCCTTCAAGCCGCGGTACTTTTACCCAAGCTATCGATTTTCGAAGAAGAATTGGCGCTACGACAACAAGTGGCCGGGCGTTATGCTGCGTGGTTGGCGTCTTGCCCCGTAACCCTTCCCGTCGTCGCGCCCCACAATACCAGCGCCTGGGCGCAGTACACCCTGCAGGTATCCGATCGTCGGAAAGTGTGTAACTATTTGAAAGAAAAAGGAATTCCTACTGCCGTGCATTATCCCATGCCGTTGAATCAACAACCGGCCGTGGCGGATGCGAAGGTCAGTCTGCCGGTGGGAGACGCCCTGGCGCAACGAGTGCTGAGCCTGCCGATGCATCCGTACTTGGGCGAGGATGAGCAGCAGCGGGTGGCGCGGGCGGTGATGGAAGCGGCGGGTTGAATCCCCCAGCGGCCTCGGCCCTATCGAAGCAATTTTCGAAGTCGTATCGCCATGGTCGCGAGCAGGTGGCAACAAGCCATGTTTTCGCCCTGACTCATGCGCCACGAGTTCCGCGGCTCCCATCCGCGGCCTTCGTGTTACCCTTGTCTAAGCCCCCTAACAACACGGAGTCCAGACGATGAGAACGGTATTCGTCGGTGGCGGACGAGGCTGTCGCGCTGTGCTGGAACTCGTGATCCAGCGCCGGCTGGCTACACTCAGCCTGCAAATCCTTGGCGTTGTCGACCTGGACCCCGATGCGCCGGCCATGGTTTTGGCTCGCGAAAATGGATGGCGAACCTTTACCGATCTGGCCGAAGCCATCCGATTGCCCGACCTCGAATTGATCATCGAGGTTACTGGCATCGATATCGTTCGCGACGAGATCGTGCGTCGGGCTCCCGCCGGTGTGCGCGTAATGGATCACACCATGGCTCGCGTGTTTTGGGATCTCGACGAAGTGGCCCAGAACCTTCGCGGTCAACTCGATGAGAAAACCAAGCTGGAAGCAGAAATCCAGCAGGATCGTCGCAACTTGCAGGACATTCTCGATTCTTTGCCGGATGCCGTCATGGTGGTCGATGAGCAGGGCCGTATCGAGCGCGTCAATCGTCGTTTCGAAACGTTGACCTCGCTTCATCACGGGCAAATCCAGGGGCAGTATTGTGCGGCGGTTTGTTGTCCGCACGAGGATTGTTCTCGCGGCGTGGTGGTGCCGGATTGTCCGCGAATTCAGGTACTTGCCAGCGGTGAACCGCTGACTGTCATTCGCCAGCATGCATGCATTGGCGCGCATAACGGCGATCGGGAGGCGTATTACGAGGTGACCGCGAATCCCATCGGTTCGCCTTCGGGAAAGCGACGGGTGGTCATCACCTCCCGAGAGGTCACCGAGCAGATCTTGCTCACGCGGGAAACGAAGGAAGCGGCTCATCGTTTCGATCAAATCATGGCGACCGTGCGAGGCATCATCACCATCAAGGGGTTGGATGGCCGGTATCAATTGGCGAATCCGAGTGCCTCTCGTTTTTTTGGCATTCCCACCGAAGCATTTTTGGGCAAAACGGCGCGACAGCTTTTTTCTCCGGCCATTGCGAGTGTCATGGAACGCAACGATGCGGCCATCGTGCGAAGTGGGGGGCATCGCAGTGATGAGGAAGTGTTGGTTCTTGGGGGTGTGGAGAAAATCCTGATTTCGGAGCGGATTTTGCTGCGCGATTACAAAAACGAGATCGTGGCGATCTGCAATGTGTCGCGGGACGTTACCGATTCGCGACGCTTGCAGCACGAGCTATTGCTGACGGAAAAACATGCGGCCGTGGGCAAGCTTGCGGCGGGTGTAGCCCATGAAATCAACAATCCTCTGACGGGGATTCTCACGTTCGCGGAGGAATTGCGCGACGATGCGGAGCCTGATTCCACCGCGCGGGAAGACCTGGATTTCGTGGTTCGCGAGACGCTGCGTTGTCGGCAAATCGTACGGGATTTGCTCGATTTTTCTCGTCAAACCAAACCCGATCGACAGCGTCTTCGTCCTGAATCCGTCTTGCGCCAAGCGCTCAAGCTCGTGGAAAAACAAGCGTCTTTTCACGACATCGTCTTTCGTGTGCATGTCGAGCCCAACACGCCAGAAGTGCTCGCGGATGCGAACCAGCTTCAACAAGCGATTCTCAACCTCATCATCAACGCGCGCGATGCGATGGGAGGAAAAGGGGCCATCGACTGCTGGGTAGGGGTCGATGAAGCAGGAATGGTGGTATTGGATGTCAAAGACGAGGGTGTGGGCATCCCCGAAGAGCATTGGGCACGGGTATTCGAGCCGTTTTTTACCACCAAAGGAGCCCAGGGAAACGGCTTGGGCCTTGCAGCCGTCAGAAGCATCGTCGATCAACACGCCGGACGCATCACCGTGCAATCCACGATGGGAAAAGGTACTGTATTTCGTGTCGTCCTTCCCGCTGCCGGGGAGGGAAGACGGGGTTCTTCCACGGAAGAAGCCAGGAAACACGAGGGGAGCTATTCATGACCCAAAATCACGACGCTGCCAACCGCAGGGTTTTGGTCATCGATGACGAGGACGTCGTCCATGCGAGCATGAGGAAGGTCTTGTCTCGTCTGGGCTTTGGGGTGGACGGAGTCTTATCGGCTCGGGAAGGTCTTGCGCGGCTCCAAACCGACTCGTTCGACTTGATCATCACGGACCTGATGATGCCGCAGATGAACGGCATCGAGTTGCTTCAAGAGCTGCGTGCGCGGGGCAATACGACCCCTGTTCTAATGGTGACGGGCTATCCGACCATACGCACTGCCGTCCAGGCCATGCGACTGGGTGCGGTCGATTACGTGGCCAAGCCTTTCACGCGAAAAGAACTATTGAGTCCGGTCAAACGGGCGTTGCGCATCGAGGATCAAGCCATTCACGAGAGCGAAGGCGTGGTGCATCCTCAATCTCTCGTGCCCGGAATGACCGTTTTTCTTCCGCACCACTCCTGGGCCCGTTACGAACAAGAAGGTACCTTCGCGGTGGGTGTGGAAGAGAGCTTTCTGAAAGCCACGGGGGCCATTTTGGCCATCACCCCACCGCAGGAAATCGAGTTGATCGAGCAGGGATTCGTGGGGCTGGTGCTATCGAATGAAGAGGGCGATGCCCACGGCGTGGCGATGCCGCTGAGCGGACAAGTCGTGGCGGTCAACGAACAGGCGTTTCATGATGCGACAAGCCTGGGGCCCGAGACGTGGCTCCTGCGGGTCTTGCCTTCGGCGTTGGCGGAAGAATTGCCCTTGCTGGTCGTCAAACGCGACAGCCCAATGTGATTCGTTGCAGAGCGTCCGAGCCCCAGCCCGAATTCGGAACATGACGCATAACTCGTTTGCCCCATGCTGATGGCCATCTGTCCCTCTCGGTTCGTGAGAATCACTTCAGCACAGACGACCGAAGATCGATCGCAAGTCGCGTACCTGGCTATCGAGATCCTCGTAGGGCTCGGTGGTGCCAAGGGAAAAGCGCATTAGTATCTCGTTGAGTTCGATGGGGATATAAGGGAAGAGCTTGCGCAAATTGGCAATTCGATGCTTGTACAAGACGAGGGCGTCTTCTTCTTGCAGCGGCTGGGCGTAAGGATAGGAAGCTGGGCTTTTTTGCACTTGTGAAAACGTATGCATGCCTTGCCCCACCACATACGTAAGCACATTGCCCATGCTCCACACATCGTAGTCGGAGAAGTTCACCTCATAATCGAAGTCGATCCATGTGAAGCGTCCGGTTTCGCGTTCGATGAGGATATGGTCGTTGCGAATATCGCCGTGATGTTCGCCCATGCTATGCAGCCAAGCCATGGCTTCCATGCATGTGAGCAACTGCTGCATGATGCCTGGCAGCACTTCGTTCCAATAACGTTCATGGGGCATATCGGAAGCTTCGAGGACCGCGTATAGGCTTTTTCCTCGGATGAAGTCGACGATTCGGACGGGATTTCCTGCGGGGTCGACGACGGTTTTGCCTTGCATGAATCGGTCGTGGCCGGACACGAGGTCGAGCACTCGCGATTCTTTTTGGGGGCTTCGGATGCAGCGAACGCGCACCATGCCGACGTTGGTGGAAAACTGTTCGTGGAAGACGAGTTTGATGATTTTGTGCTCGGCGGTGGTGAGGTCCACGGCGTATTTGACCCAAAATTTCGGCTGATCATCGATACCGAAGCGTCCTTCCTGGGCATCGCCGAGCACGAAGTAATCGTTGCCTTGCAGGCGAAGGACATGACCGCCTTCGATTCCCATATAGGCCGTGGTATCCGTATGTACGACCACGGTCTTGGCGGCTCGTCGCGGCGTGACTTGTTCGATACGGGCCTTGAGTTCGTTCTGGTCCTCGAAGATCATTGCCTATCCGTTTGCGCGGGTTCGACGGGCTCTACCTCGGCTTGCCTCAGCATGGGGGGGTTGGGCAAGAACTTCAACGCGGATACGAGCGAGGCGGGCGGCGCCCTATCGTTCTCGAATGCCTTATTTTCACGAAGGCTCATCACGCTTTCGGTGGAAAAATCGATGACGCGTCGGGTCGAGTTCATGCTATGGATAACGCGCCGCGTTGATTGCGGCAATCTGCCCCCATTTCGAGGTTTAAGGAATGAATCGACAGAAGATTGCGAACGCCGTCTTGACTCCAGCCGATTGGGTACTCGACCGCCTGCTTCAGACGATTCGGCAGCGCGAGGTATTCGACCGTATTTCCAGTGCTGCGTACAACACGTTCGGCGGGATGATGCGCACGCAGTTTGAGTGGCTCAATGAATTGGCCATCGAGGGAGCCGAAAACGTTCCGGCGAGCGGTGGATTGGTCATGGCATCGAACCACCAGAGCTGGCTGGATGTTCAAGTATTGACGGCTTCTTGCCCGCGTCGTGTTCATTTTGTAGCGAAGATGGAGTTCAAGAGCTGGCCGGTGTTGCGTCATCTCATCGAGCTATCCGAATCCGTCTTTGTCAACCGTGGAGGCGATGCGGAAGCGCTGCATAATATTGAGGAAGCGCTTCGCTCGGGCAAGGTGGTGGCCATTTACCCAGAAGGGACGATCCCCGGAGAAGAAGACATACCGCGTCGTGCAGTCGATCGGTCGACGGGTTTGCTAAGGGGCAAGACGGGCGCGGTGCGACTGGCCATCAGCGCAGGTGTTCCCATTGTCCCGGTGGGGGTGTCGGGCACGGGGCGGGCGCTTCCTCCGGAAATCTATCCACGGCTCGAGGTTTTGCGCATGCCTGGCGCCTCTCCTATCCGTATTCGGTTCGGCGAGCCCATCGATTATTCCCAATACCACGGCCAAGAAGTCGATAAGGAAGTGCTGAGGGAACTCACCGATGAGTTGATGCGTCGCATCTCCGAACTCGTCGATCACCGCAGCAATTACGCTCCCATCGAGGTGCCCATTCCCGCGCCGCCCGCCTACGAAAAGGTTGGTGTGCTGCTATTGCATGGATTCACGTCCTCGACGGACACGGTCGATGGGCTGCTACCATTTCTCGAAAAGCAGGGGATCGACTATGAGCGGCCGATTCTGCGCGGTCACGGCACGCGGTATCAGGACATGCGGGGGGTCACGGCGCGGGACTGGTATGTGGATGCGGACCGCGCGCTTCTTCAATTGTGGAATCGCGTGGATCGGGTGGTGGTGGTCGGTCTGAGCATGGGAGGATTGGTGGGGCTCGAGCTTGCCATGCGTCATCCCGACAAAATCGCGGGTTTGGTCACGGTGGCGGCGGCGCTCAAGTTCAAAGACCCGCTCGCCATGTTTACGTCTCTGCTTTCCAAAGGGGTCCGGTACTGGCCGTCGCCCGAGTCTTTCAACGACCCGACCTTGGCGAAGCGTTGCACCAACTATCCGATGTTCGCCACGGACTCTTTCGCTTCCCTTTACGATTATTCGCGGCGAATTGCCGAGCGTTTGCCGGAAGTCCATGTCCCCATCCGCATTCTCCAGTCGAAAAAGGATCAAATCATTGCGCCGGAATCGGCCAATATCATTTACGAAAAAGTCAGTTCACCGATTCGGGAAATGGTTTGGTTCGAACATAGCGGTCACGAGATGATGCAAGACATGGAAGCCCAGGACGTCTTTCGGGAAATCATGGCCTTCGTGAGCTATTTCCAGCGTGATCCGACCGCGGTCTCTTCACCCGACTGATGGATTTCGGCGGCTCGTGGTCGACGGGCGGTTGGGGGATAGCCGTGGGATTCGCGGGGGGATCGACTTCGAAGAACCCCAAAAAGCACAATAAATATAATTACTTATAAGCGAAACGAAAATCTTCTCCCCCCTGGTGTCGTTCTACTTTGGAACTCGACCTTGTCGTGGCTAGGGTAGGGGCGTGCGCTATTTTGCCTTTCTGCTGCTGGCTTTTGTCCTCGAAGTATTCGTGCTGTCGGCAGTTGGATCGTGGATTGGCGTCTGGAAAACCTTGGGCCTCATGCTCGTCACCGGCGTGCTGGGTGGCGTGCTGGTCAAGCGGGGGGGAATTCGGGTCTGGAGCCTGGTGCGGCAGTCGTTATCCGAAGGTCAGCTCCCGAGCGATGGTATTCTGAGCGGATTTCTCATTCTCGCAGCCGGGGTTTTCTTGCTTCTTCCGGGTTTTTTGACGGACCTTTTCGGTCTTCTTTTGCTCGTTCCGCGTTTTCGGTGCATGGTTGCAGAGCGTCTGCGCGCGGTCATGGAGAAAAAAGCTCGACAAGGCGTCATGCAGGTCGTTGCCCTCGATCCGCAAGGATGGGAACAAGCCCCCGAACAGCACGGCTGGATGCCTGGCGCGGCGGAGTTTTTTTCAAAAAGCGGGCATGGCGAGGTCGTGGATACGGAAGGTGTCGAAATTCAAGAAGGATTGCTGTTGGGTCCGGGTAGTTCGGACGACAGTATCCGGGAGGACGAAGAACCGTGAAGCATCAGCCCGAAAACGTTCGGTACTTCAGAGTCGAGCTGGTTTTGCGTTACACACGGATCAGTTGCATGCCGTATCGAGCGACATTTCCCGCTGCGAAAGTGGTTCAAGCGCAACACGCCGATGATGCGGTTCGTCAAGCTTGTTTATGCCTCGATAGGGACCTCGAAGATATTTTGGCGCAAGTCAACGCGTTGAATGTCAGTGAAGTTTGGGTGGATATTCTTTCCGTACAGTTGCTGAAACAAGCGCAAGACCCGGTTTGGAATCCATGGTGGTTTCCCACCGATCAGGCCATTCCTTCTTATATCATCGTGCGTTCTGTGGGCGAAGCCGGGCTGTCGAAAGAGAGCCCAACCCCGGAAAAGAGCCCAGAAAGCTCCGATCCGTTGCCGTGTTATGGGCGACCCATCGACAAGGAATACCGCAGGACGACAGCGGTGGTGACGACGTCGGCAGAGAATTGGGAAGCCAGCGGTCCTGCGATGGGTGAATAGCCGGCAGGCGAATTCGATCGGGCCATGGCATGCGAACCAGCGATTGCGTGGCGGGCGGATGGCTTATTTCGGCTGGATTGGCCGCGATGGCCTGTGAAGGCGGCCTTCCCGAGCCGGGCGTGCAAGCGCCCAACGATCCGGTGCAGGTTTCGTTACCGGCTCCCAAGATGGAAAAGTTGGGAGATTACGAGTTCGAAGCGCTTGCGACCCTGAAGCTCGAAGCGCGGGTGCTTGGTAAGGAGCGCTATTGGTTTGGTCGTGAATCGGAATTGGCACCCTACGACCTGGCGCTTGGCTGGGGGGCGATGAGCGATTCAGCCATCTATGGAAAACTGGAAATCGAGCAATATGGCCGTTGGTATCATTATCGTTGGGACGCCAAAGGACCTCCGATCCCCGTGGATGAAATTATTCGGCACAGCGGCAATATGCACGTTATTCCCGCCAATGGGGACGTGAAATCCGCGCTGGCAGCCGTGTGCAGACACGATATCGTGCGTCTCGAAGGCTATCTTGTGGAAATTCGGGGGAGCGACGGGTGGAGATGGCGCTCGTCGCTATCACGGCAGGACTCGGGGGCTGGTTCCTGCGAGGTGATGGTGGTCAAAAAGGTGGAACTTCGCCCCCCATGACAATGCCTTTTTCAGGCGGGGAGGCGAGGAAATGGTGTCCTTTGCCACGGGGGTGTTTGAACATAGCGGACAAACGCAGTATTGCTACAATGTAGCTAATCGTATTTTTATATCTGGCAATATAGGTATATGTGCTGTAGTTCCTTGGGCATGGGCAAGATGATTATCCCCATGGTGCTAGGCGGGTTGTTGATCTTGGGTTTGGGATGTTCGGATCCGGTTTTCGTTTCATTTCCGGACGGTCATCAACCTGAAATGACTGATGAACCTTCCTCTGAGGCGGCCACGGCTTCTGAACCGCAGCCTTCTCAAGACTCGGTCGAAGCGGAAGCGCCGTCATCCCCATGGCCGTTCCAGGATGCGGGGCGAGGCGAGGAGGAAGCCCAAGAAAGGCAGGAGGGGGGTGTTGTCGAGGGGGAAGCCGACGCGGAGGATGCCATGCCCTCCACGATGGAACCCTTGGAAAGCAAAGTGTTTTTCATCCAACCGTCGGAGGGGGCGGCGCTATCGAATCCCCTCTTTTTCGAGATTGGCGCTCGTCACGTGGATTACGTACAAATTTTTTCGGATTCGATTCCTTTGACGGAGTTGTGGGAGCCTGTGTTGACGAAGTCGGGGCGTTTGTGGATTTCAGAGCCTGGTTTTCATTCGCTTCGGCTCGTGGGCTACGACCAGCAGCATCGGGAACGCGCTTGGGATGAGATCACGATAACCGTGACGGAATGATGCGTCGGGTCATTCGGGCAGGCCGAATCGGGTTCGGTTTTCTTTGAGGAAGGCGACGTAGAAGGCGGAGGGTTCGTGACCCGGCAGTTCGCCTTCTTCGATGGCTTGTTCCAGGGCTTGTTTGATTTGGCCGATGAGGCGTGAAGGGGGGATGCCGAAGGCGTCCATGATTTCGTTGCCGACGCCGGAGGGCAGGGGAGGCACGCGGGCGTCGAGAACGGCAAGTTCGCGAATTCGTTCAGAAAGTTCTGCGATCTGCTGCAGCCCGCGGCGTTTTTTCTCCGGGCGTTTGGTGGTGATATCAGCGCGCGAGAGGCACAACAGGTCATCGAGTTCGGCGCCGATTTCCCGTGCGAATCTGCGCACCGCGCTATCGGTCCAATCCTTTTCGTATTGGTTGGCGCGAAGGTGGTGCAAGATGAGAAAGCGGATGCTTCGGTGCAGGGGGGGCTCAAAAAATCCCAATCGTTTTCCAATGCGGTCGAACATGCGTGCGCCCAACTCCGCATGCCCAAAGAAATGAACTTGGCCGTCGGCGCTGATGCTTCGTGTTTTGACTTTCCCCACATCGTGCAAAAGGGCAGCCCAGCGCACGGACAGGCGAGCTTCTGCTTGTCGAACGACTTGTTTCGTATGTTTCCAAACGTCTTTATGACGCCATTCGCCATCCCCGAATCCGACCAAGGCAGAGACTTCCGGAAGCAGGGCGTCGAGCACACCGTAATCGAGCAGAGCATCGAGGCCGCTTTCCGGGTCGGGGGCCATGAGCGTGCGGTCGAGTCTGAGGCGCACTTGTTGAGGAGCGGTGCGTGTAGCGAGTGGAAAATCTGGTGTGACGCGGAGGTTGGGGGCGGTGGTGGGCGCCCCTTCGGCGCGTGCGACGGCATGGTCGAGAATGAGAAAGGCAGCGTCGCATTGTGCTGCAATGGCTTCGTTCACGCGCGTCGTCTAGCACATTGGGCAAGGAACGAAAGGGAGAGTCGCCTTCCGCCATCGCAAGTATTGCAAGTGAGGGAAAGGCGCGCCACACTGAGCGGGTCGTGAAAAACCCCGCTGACCTGCTCCGAAGCATTCCGATGTTCGAGGGGCTCGATGATCAGGACGTCGAGGACCTCGCCGCGGAACTCGTGGAACGACGCTATTCGGCGGGCCAGGTCGTATTCGAAGCAGGGGAGGCGGGCGATACGATGTACCTTGTCGCCGAGGGCACGGTGAATATTCATCTGCCGGGCGATCCAACGACGCGCGTGTCGTTGGCGGACTTGACCGTGGGAAAAGTATTTGGGGAAGTCGCGCTATTCGACGACAAGCCGCGGAGTGCAAGTGCCCAAGCCATGACCGATACGGTGCTTTTGGAGTTGGGAAGAACCGTGTTGACATCGTACTTGGAACGTCGTCCGCGGGCGGCGATGGCCATTTTACGAACAATGTCCGAAAGGTTGCGTCAGACCAACGCGATGTTGAGCGAGCGAGCGGCACGCAATGTGATCGAGGAGTTTGAAAAGGGGATGGGCTGGGCGGATCGTCTGGCCGATCGGGTGGCGGAGTTGAATGGCAGTTGGTCGTTCATCCTTATCCTATCGGGGTTGACGGTAGGATGGGTGCTCATCAACATTCCTGGAGTGGTGTTTTCGCACGCGCCCGACGAATATCCCTATCAATTTTTCAATTTATTGCTTGCGGTATTGGTGGCGTTGCAAGGGCCGCTCATCGTGATGAGCCAGAACCGACAGGCAGCCAAGGATCGAAAGGAAGCGGAGACGGACTTCAAAGTGAATTTGAAGAACGAGGTCAATATTGAGACATTGCTCAAGGAACTTCGAGAGTTCCGAGCGTTGGCGGCGGGGCGTCGACCAGGGGCCGTACCGACTGGAAACGTCAAACCGGAGCGGTCTGGACTGTCGGCGAATCCGCGGATGGATGCTTGAGCGACACGGATGGGTTGGGCCAACGTGCGCCAGGGCTCGCATCGACCATGGCGATTGAGTATGGTCGGTTATCAATCACACGACGGAACGAGGCATGGGGACGAACATCCTGTTTCACGCCGAGACGGACGTTGGACGCAAACGCGACCACAATGAAGACAACTTCCTTGTTGACAAGGGATTATCGTTGTTCATGGTGGCAGACGGGATGGGGGGGCATGCGGCGGGTGAGATAGCGAGTGCGCTGGCGGTTCGGACGATTCACGAGAAGATAAAAGGCGAGCGAACGTTGCTCGACGACTTTCTGTCGGGAGCTTCAGGGGCTTCGCGGGTGACGGTCAAGGGGGTGTTGAACCTGCTGGAGTATTCGGTTCAGCAGGCGTGCAAGCACATCTATGAAGCGGCCCAAGTGGATGTGGCCAAACGGGGAATGGGCACGACGTTGTCGCTTCTTTTGGTGTGTGGGAACCGGGGTTTCATTGCTCACGTGGGCGATTCGCGGATCTATCTCGTACGAAACGGCAAGGGGCGTCAGATCACGGAAGACCATACGGTTTTCAACGAACTGGTCAAACGGGGTAAGTTGTCGCGGGATCAAATCGAGAAGGTTGCGCAGAAACATGCGATCACGCGAGCGTTGGGGGTTTACGAACAGGTAGAGGTGGACACGCTATCGTTCGAATTGCTGCCGGGCGACCAGCTCGTATTGTGTTCGGATGGGCTGCATGGCTACCTCGATAGCATGCAAGAACTCGAGGCACCTCTTGCGATGCCGGAGGGGCAGGCGGCTCGAGCGCTCATCGCGATGGCCAATGAAAAAGGGGGAAAAGACAATATCACGGTGGTGTTGGTGCGGGTGGTGGGCGAGGGCACGGCGATGGAAGCGCAGCGTGCTCAGCGTTTGGCGCTCAAGCGCGAGGTGTTGATGCGCATGCCGTTGTTCGGCAAGCTATCCGAGCGTGAATTGATGCGAGTGATGCAAGTGGCGGAGGTGCGAACCTACGAGCCAGGACAACAAGTGATTCGGGACGGGGATCGAGGTGATGAGCTTTTCATCATGCTGTCGGGTCAGGTCAAAGTGTTCAAGGGCGATGCAGAATTGTCGACCTTGGGACAGGGGGAGCATTTTGGGGAGATGGCGTTGATTCGAAGCCAGCCCCGAAGCGCGGATGTCATGGCCGAAACCAAAAGCGAGATCATTGCGATTAACCGTACGGATTTCTTTGATATTTTACGAAAAGAGCACGAGATGGCCGTCAAATTGCTCTGGCAATTTCTCGGTGTTCTGGCCGACCGGTTGGATCGGACCACGAAAGACTTGCGAACGGCGCGGGAGGAAATGGAAATCGAGGACATCACCGCGGATATTTTTCGCGATGAACAGTCCGAAGACACCGTGTCGGCGGAGGAGCAGGACATTCATTCTCGTCCCACCATTCCGAATACGATCAACCGAGATAGGGAATGAAAGGGACTCGCTCCCTTGCCCCAAAGGTTCGACCGCGCTTTTTCCCTTCGGCAAGCCTCGAATCCAAAGCCATGAAATCCAGCGTCGGACGTTCGGGGAAACCCAAGGATCGGCCCGTCGGGGAGTAATTCATTGACATCCCATCACCCAGGCCATTACCGTCCGCGACACGGACATGTGCTTAATGGCCACGAAATCGCTCTATTCGGTGCCGGTGGGATGTGGGGCCCTCGTTGCGTTCGCGATGCTTTTTGGTGTTTCGCCCGGTTATGCGGACGAGCCGTATAAGGCAACGGAACGGCCCGTACTCAACGAGCCTGGTGAGGTGACGGCCGTAGTCGACGCTTTCGACGACGACGACCTTTTCGATTTGCACCTCACCCTTGGCTATCAACATATGTGGAAGAACGCCAACATCGTGCGTGAAACCTCGATTGACCAAGGCTCATTGTCGTCGGGCGGATACGTGGCGGACACGATGAACGTGGCGAAGTATTCCGGCTCGACTTCGAGGCTCAACACGCGGGTGGATGTGGGGTTGTACAAGGATGTCGCGCTTTACCTTCGCATGCCGATCATCTTGAATGACTCGAGCAAGTTGTCGGGTCTTGATGGAAGCGATCGGGTGCAGAGCGTCGTGCTTGCGGGGATGCCGGGAGAGCAGTTGTTTCGTCTGCCCTTCGAATCTCCGGACCGATCGGGTATCGAGTATCTCGCGCTAGGGTTTGATGTGAACATCATGAACCAGGCACGGGATGCCACGAAACCCACGTGGTTGTTTGGTTTCGAGGGAAGGTTCAGTCTCAGTGAGCCGATGCATGCCTGTGGTGCGGGGGGGGGCAATCAAGGCAACAAGCAGGTTTCCTGTGCAGATCCATCCGACGTCAATCGCGATGGGACGGCGGGTAATTACGCGTATACGGATCATACTGGGCAGACGTATCAACTCGAGGGAACGAAAGCGGGGGAGCGGTCCGCGGGGGTGAGTCGTGGCACCACCGGTATCGAAGTGCATACGTTGGTCTCGCGACGTATCAAGTATCTGGAGCCGTACGGTGGTTTCCGGGCACTATTCGAGTTTCCCACGGACAAGAGCGATTATGGTTTGATGGATCTGGAGGGATCGTTGGTCAACCATCCGCCGTTGGAAGGATGGATGGTCATGGGGATGATGGTCATTCCTTGGGAGAATCGGGAGCAGTTCCAACGGCTCACCTTCGATGCGCGCGTCGAAGGGGCCTATCGTTCGGAAGGCCGCGATTATAGTGAGCTTTTTGATGCCCTGGGCTCCAGCGACGCGATGTCTTTGCGTCGTCCCAACTACGCTTCGTACCAGCGCAATCCCGATCCTGCGACGGCGCAAACCTATCCTTCCGTGGTCAATCCATCATCGCAGAAGGTGTACTTCACAGGGCTTACGGATGTGCAGGCCCATGGCAAGTTTCGGGCTTCGGGTAGCGTGACGTGGCAGGCGGGCGAGTATGTGAAGTTCCAACTCGGCGTGGGATATATGTATGTGCAGCCGCACTTCATCACGATGGACCAGCCGTGTAACCCGGACTTCAAAAAAGACATGTCGAAGGCGGGCCCTTGCCGAAACGTGTCTCGGGTGGGGGATACTTCCACGTTCAGCGCGACCGGTATTCCGAATCCCAACTATCGACCGTCGATCAACCAGGTTGGGCAACGGTTCAAGGTTGACGATGTCAGCGTGGTGGACCTGTGGCTCAATGGCGTTGTGATGTTCTGAGGCGTTTCGCAAAAGCATCATGGCTCGGCCTTGCGTGCTTTGTGGCGGGCGTGTCGCCGCGCGCTCACGCCCAGGACTCATCCTCTTCCGTTGCGCAAGAGGTCAGGATTGTCATTCTTCCGACCCTGACGCCCACGGGTGAAGTGCCTACGGATAAGGCCCTGGGGCGTCCCGAATTGCAAAATGGTCTTCTTTGGACCAAGGCGCGGGAGTTGGACAATCTGCTGCACGACACGGCGCAAGACCTTGGGTTTGTCGTCGACTTGTCGGAGCCTCGCACCTCCGATGTCATTGTGTCGGAGCGGGAATTGCTCGCCCGCGCTTCCCGTTCCGTTTCGTGGCAGTTATCACCACGCCTCGAATTCGAAGGTTCGGATATCGTCCTTCGTTTGCTTTTGGTGCCACCGAGAGGGGAGCACGTTTTGGTTCGCACCGAGACGGTATCATCGGAGGACTTCCAGGTTCGAGCCGTCGTGATGTTTCGCGACCTTGTGCGTGGGGCAAGGCCTTCCTACGACGATCGGGGTTCTGGATTCGAAGGAGATCTACGTCCGATGAGACCGGAACAACGTCGCTCCGAGGGAAGGGCGGTGCTTGTGATGCATGCGGCGGCGCTGGGCGGATTCGTTGGATATTCTCTTCAAAAATCGAGTGGATCGGACGATGCGAGGCTGACGTATCCGTTGATGGCGCTTGGAACGGGCGTGGGTTTTGGGGGTGCGCTGATCATTGCGGAGGAGTGGGACGTGGGCCTTGGGGACGCGTGGTATATGTCCGCGGGGGCGGTTTGGCCGGTCTTCGGGGGAATGATGTTGGCGAAGGGGCGCGACGTGCAGCCTGAATTGGATCGCTATGCGTGGGCCGTGGGAAGTGGCCTGGCCGGCGTGTCGTTGGCGTCGATATCCCTGAGCTTTGCCGGCATGGGCACAGGTGGCGCGGCGGTGGCGCATTCTGGTGGATTTATCGGTACGGGTTTGGGGGCTGGCGTGGAGATGGCGATTCGTGGCAAGGCCGATGTGACTCCCTACGAAGGCCTTGGATACGGTGCTCTGGGGGGCGTTGCGGTCGGTGGAATATGGGGACGTTGGGTGCAGGAATCGCCTTCGCGCATCATGATGGTGGACGTGGGTGCTGGGCTTGGGGCGCTGTCTTTTGCGGCTGTGGGAAGCCCGCTTCTCATCGGTGATTCGACCGAAGGGCGGCAACGTGCGTGGGTGTTGGTGACGATGTCTGGCGCTGTGGCGGGGGGATTGGCAGCGTTTTGGATGACAGCGGCGAGTGAAGAAAAAAGCGCCGACGCGCCTTTGACTCATCCCATGGCGGGGGTGATCGGACAAAGCTTACGAGCGGACGGTACGTATGCTCCGGTGATGGGCGTTGGGTGGAGTGGTCTTTGGTAAGGCTTATGGTTGGTCCGGGGGCGGACACAAGTGGGGGGCTTGGACGGTAGCTGATGCTCCATCGAGACAAGCGTGTAACGTTTCTCCTTCGCATCGCACTGTTTTCTCACAGATGGCGTCGCCGTAGTGGCAGATGGCGGAATCCTCGGTTTGCTTGCACACGCCGTTCAGCCTCGAGCAATCGCGGTAGCTGACTTGTTGGAGACTGTCACAACCGAGACGGACATCGCCATCGCAACGGTCGGGCTGAGGAGGAGAGGAGGGAGACGCGGTGTAGTGTCGGTCGGTGCAACCCGTGGGGCTTTTCGAGTCACATTCACCGAAGACGCGGGCGCAATCACGACGGATGGTGGAGTTGTCGGTTGTCATGACGGCGACGGTTCCATCGCAGGACACGGAGTATGTTGTATTGGCTTTGCAGCCATCTTCTTCGCATGAGAAGTCCGCTTCCCGTGAGGTGATGCATCCTTTGATTTCGCCGCAATCCTTGGATTTTTCTACGCAATCCACGAAGAATTCTGCTCGTTCGTTGGTGTCACCCAACACGGAAAACAAAAGGTTTGACGTGGAGATGGGGATGGCTCGTTCAGCGGACCAAGCCAGGTCTGTCAAACAGATTTCTACTTGCATGAGGCCGAGGGCATTGTCCGCATCGCATGCGGTGTAGGCAATGCACGCACGGGTTATCGACTCGAGACTGATGGGTTCTACGGTGGGCTTGGTAGGCCAAGCCTGCTGCGCATCTTTGGCCGTGGGGCCCTCCGGTTCGCTTTCCAAATCGATGGAACAGGCGGAAAACGACAACATACTGGTGAGGCAAACGAAAGGGATGAGCGTCTTCATGCCCCAATGACGAGCAATGGTTGTGCCAGCGAAGATGAACTCGTTTTTCGTGGCATTGCGCTTTTCAACGGAAAAAGTGGCGCTGTGGACAGACCACAGTGGTGTGAAGGCGCCACAGACGTGTTGCCGGTTGGAGTCACCGCGTCCGGGATTCGTGCTGAACCATGGCATGACCCGACTCTTTGTTCTGTCTGCCGCATGGCAACCATGCCAAGGCATCCGATCATTGCCCCGATGCATATCCGTATCTGGATAGTTGCGAGCACGTTTACGAGCATGCCCTTTACGGCGATCCGGTCGGCTGAGGTGAGTTCATGGGGTTGGTTCGAACCATCCATGATCGTCTGTTTTGCGATGGGTGTTCCGGCGTAAGCCCCGGCACCCGCACAAGGCGCCAAACACGATTAACCATAATGAATACGGTTGGTTATGAGATTGGGGCACGCGACAACCACAGCCCTCCTGGCTATCGGCGCTTGGCGGGGTTGCCGCATCGTTGGGCATGGGTGTGGTGGCTTCGACCGCATGATCCGAAACACCATCCTTGGCCACGTCTCGTTCGGCGTCGGATGGTAGTTGTGCATCGGGAATCGTGGCGTCCACGCCCGCATCCACGGGGTCCTGGCAAGCGGGATCGGGGCCCAATTGTTGTCCCGAGTAAGCCAGATCCTTGATTTCGACCCCGGCCGAACCATCGACATGCCAAGCCGTGATCTGTCCAATCAGGGCTTGTGGAGTTCGAAATGAGAATTGTGTGGCGATGGGCTTACCATCCACGCTCACATCGTAACGCCGTGTGGCGACATCGAAGTCGATCGCAATATGATAAGTTTTTCCGCTTTCGTAGGGGATGGGAGCGAGGGCTTCGTAGACCTCCGCGTTTCGAACGTCGAAGGTTCCTTGGCTATTGAGCCGAAGTTGCATGGCGTGGTCCCCGTGGGATTGGACAGGGATTCGTCCTGTGAGCCCAACGTAGGCATCGAGGTTGTTGCTATGAGCAACCAGATCGAAAACGATGGTTCCCTGTTTTGGAAACGGCGGAAAGAAAAGGTTGTTCCATTGACTCGAGGATGCGAGCGGGCCCGGAGGCAGGACGTCGACCGTGAAAGTATCCACTTCGATGGAACCGGTTGGGCCGCGGACCGCGAGCAAGACGACATGGGATCCGATGGGGAGTTCGAGCAAGTCGCGGGAGCACGATGAACTCGGTTGAGGAGAGGTGAACCAACCAAAGCCTTGAATATTGCCTTTTTTTGCTTTGGAGGCGGAGGCATCGACGAATACCTGAGCGACCTTGGACTGGGGGGGAGGCATGACACGTTGATCCGGTCCAGCGTGAGCGACCAGATGGTCCGTGAGAGGGTGAGGATACGGATAGGGATTGTACGTACTCGGTTTGGTCAGCTCCCAAGTCGGTCCACTTCCGCAGCATGTTCCAACGCCGGTGACCAATTGCGTGGGATCGATGATGTCGTTGTCCCAGATATGAATGGGTCCCGTGGCCTGTGGCGTCTGTTTCGAGAGTTGAATGGCCCTGGTGTAGCCGCGGATCGTATTTTGATAGACGAGTCCCTTGCCGCCGCGCAGGGTAATGGCCGAGCCGCTGTAGTCGGGGTCGTCAATGACATTGTCGTGAACGATGGCCCATTCGGTTCCCGGATTATCCGGATCCGGATCATAGCATGGGTTACAGGTGGGTTTGGGACTGGGAGGGTATTCAGCGCCGTGGGTATCGATGGCGTGGGACACGGTGTTGTGTTTCACGGTGTTGTGCCGGAATACGTAACGCGCGCCACGGTTCGAGGCGACCGCGTGTCTGCAGCCTTCGAAGAGGCTGTCTTCGATGAAGGTGGCGCGCTCGGTGCCGTAAGGTTCTCCCGTATGAACGGTTCCATAGACGGAAACCCCATAGCCATAGTTGCCGATGCTGGCTTCGTATATATCCCGAAATGTACAATTGTTGATTACGCCCCGGGACTCGCCCCCAACCATGACGCCGCTATTTCCCGTGAAACGGAAGGAGCATTGATCCACGCGAAAGTCCGATACATTCGAAAAAGAAATGCCGACCTCTCGGTCTTCGAGGCTGGCGGCCTGCCAACTCGTGATCCCAAACGAAGAAAGACGAACCGAACTGGTGGCTTTCGAGCGGAAGAAAGGGGCTCGGTATTGGGTGAGCGTGGCGACGTCGGCGTTGGGGGGAGGGGCATCTCTATGCAATCTGGTTTTATCCATCCCCGCGCCAATGATGGTGATGGCGTCCTTCGTGAGATTGATGCTCCCCACGACTTGCCATTTGCCAGGGGGGATCACGATCACGGCCGGTGATTCGACGGCTTCGATGGCGGCTTGCAAATCGGCTTGTGTTCCCGTGGGAGCAAAGACCACGGATTGGGGGTGGGCGGAGTGAGCGAACAACGTCGCTGCGATGGCGATGCGATAGGGAGCCGATGAGCGTTTCATGTGGGTAGTGTACTCGACGGGGCGGGCGGGTATCCACGCACGCGAGGCAGTCCGGGTTTGCATGCGGACGCAGAGAACCGAAACGACAATGCCATAAGGGATGGCCTATCGTATGGCGCGGGCAGGCGATATGACATGGCGGCACGGCCAATTTCCCCATTCGTATCCTCATCATGCTGAAAGATCCCCTCATATTTCACTGGTTTTACTGGACTTGACGAAAATCGTTCTCTCCGCTCCTCTCGGAAAGCTGGAATCCATTCGAGGCCTCGCGTGTTACATCCACCATGGCGACGAGAAAGAATTGCAATCAGTCCAA
>MWCO01000021.1 GCA_002070115.1 Deltaproteobacteria bacterium ADurb.Bin207 | reverse complement strand
ATCGCAAGCCACGATTTTGCCTTGCTCGAGCGACCTACGCAACCCTGCTTGCCCGGTCCCCTCGCCGCCAACTTCGCCACGTGGACCGATGAAGATGGTCCCATCCAACCCTCTGGACCATCCGGTTGACCAACCGGCCATAGCCATGAATACTATCTAAAAAGCGGAGGTTTGCTCATGTACGCTCGATCGCCTCATGCTCACCCATGGCTTGCCATCCTTTCGCTGTCGGTGCTGCTGTCTTGCGGCGGACAAGCCATCGTGCCCGGTGACGACACCGACCCGAAAAACCCATCGAAAGACGCCGGGAGCGAGCAAGATGGCGCCGTGGGCGGCTCCGGTGGGACCAGCGGAACCGGCGGCGTTGGCGGTGAGGCTGCCACGGACGGAACGGGTGTGGGAGGTTCTTCTCCCGAGTGTCCCCCTCTGCCATATTGCAATTGGTGCCATGGTGACACGGTCTACGACGAAAAGGGTTGCGCCATCGGTTACGTTTGCGCCAACGGCGCGGACCCCTGCAATACCCCGCCCTGCAGCAGTACGGAAAGCTGCCCCCCCAATCAGCACTGCGGCGCCGACGACTTGTGTTGGGACGCTGACTGTGGAAAAATGATCTGCGGGGAAAGCATTGGAGGCTCGGTGCAGACTTGCGAATGCAGTTGGTCCTGCTCCGATGGAAATTCTTATCAGTTTTTCTGTGAAGCCTCTGCTAGCGGCATCTCCTGTAACTGCTTCATCAACGGAAGCAATGTCGCGGGTTGCGGTACCGGTGGCTCGGGAGGCGGCTTGCCCGATGATCTCTGCTCTGTAGGAGAAAGCTGCTGCGCTTTCCCTCAATGATATCAGAGGGTTTTTCTGGAAAAGTACCAGTCCACCACTTCGTATTCTTTGCTCTTGACCCGCGCCTCCGCATCCTTGGTGGTCGCCGGCGGCGGCACGATCACCTTATCGCCGGGACGCCAATCGGCTGGACACGCAACGCCATGCTTGTCGGCCGTCTGTAGCGCATCGACCACCCGCACGATCTCATCGAAGTTTCGCCCCACATTGAGCGGATAATAGATCATCGCTCGCAGCTTGCGCGCCGGATCGATGAAAAACACCGCCCGCACGGCGGCTGTGGCCGAACTCGCCTCATGAACCATTCCAAAGGCTTTCGCCACTTTCATGTCCAAGTCCGCGATGATCGGAAATTCGATATCCACATCGAAATGCTGCTTGATGTTCCGAACCCAGGCAATATGGCTGTGAACGCTATCGATGGAGTTGCCAAGCAACGCCACGTTCCGCTTGTCAAACTCTTTCTGCAACTTCGCAAACGCCATGAACTCCGTCGTGCATACAGGGGTAAAATCCGCCGGATGTGAGAATAAAATCACCCACTTATCCTTGTTCCACTCCGACAATTTGATCTTCCCATGGGTGGTCACCGCTTCGAAATCCGGCACCGGACCATTCAACTCGAGCCTGGGAGCCACTTCTTCCATGACCTGTTCTTGCGTATTCATTGAGATTATCCTTGTGTAACCGTGGGATCGTCGCTTCCCCCATGGAAGACGACTTCGTTTTCTGGGCAACCATCCTAATCACCGTTGCCCCCCTGGCAACCCAACGACCCACAAAAATCACGAGTTATCACGTCGCATTTTCGCAACTCCCTTCCCTCCCCTTGTGCCTTGTCTCGGTCGTCGCTCCTGTCTCAGCACTCGCTTGCTTTTCTCCGCCGTCTCGCCAAGCTTGGCTCCGGATTCGCCAGCACCATGCGCTTGTTTTCAATGATGCAACGCCTGTTCGTCGCATGCCGTCTAACCCTATTCGTACTCATTCTCGGCGCAGGCGCCTGCGACCCCTCTTCGACTCTGCGCGACAAACCGTCAGCCCTCGTCGCGGAGTCCCATTTCCATCCGGATCTGGATATCGATCAGCGCGCGTGCCACGTGCGCCGCAACGCTTTGCTCTCCCAACCGGATGTGGGGGGAACCCCCGCCTATGATGCGATGCGAGCAGAAATACTCGGAAGAGCGTGGGGAGAACCCATGGTGTTCATGAGAGAACCCACGCGGCTGCCCATCCAGCAGCTTTCTGCTTCGACCCGTACTCTTGCCATCGCCTTCGATCGAGCACCCCACGGAGTTCGCGTGGACCGGTTACTTCGGCAAGCTCGAAACCAACCCGCTCTGCTTCGCTCTATTTTGTTACCGGAAGGATATGTCTATGCATCGGACCCGCTCGATGCCCTCGAAGTCGTTCGCTCCTTGCAACTGCCCCTTCTGTTTCAAGAACCGGTGATCTGGCTTCAGCGACAAGCCGAGGTGGTTCGTCTCGAACGCTTTCGCGAGCGCAATACCAGCCTGTATCGATACGCCGAAGGTCCCTACCAGGGGCAGCCAGCCTCCCTGCAGTTCGGAGATCGATTGGCCATATCACCGGCGGAATTTGCCAATCCACTGCATCGGGACCTGCGAACCTTGGCGCGAGACGTTGGCTTCGACCGTGTCCGCATCGAGCATCGCGTGGCTTCCGCTCTCGTGGTGCAACTGCGCTTTGGAACACGTTGGGTTCGAGGCGTGCTCACCGCGCAGGGCGCCTCGCTACAACTCGCCTGCCTCGACGAACCCCGGGCCACCGTCGAATGGGTCGAGGCTTGGATGCGAGAAAACGGGCACCAGATTCGAGCCCGACGAGCCATGGAAGCCGTGATCGACACAGAAGTGCGTGATGCGCTTCCCTTCGACCGGCCCATCGACGCCGAGGACCACTTTTCGGATGGTGCCTTACGCCCCTTATGGTTCGACGCCTATCGTCGAGGCCAAACGATGTTCAGCCATCAGGGGCGAGGCTATCCGGTGTATCGGAGCGACGGCATCGCCTGGCCTCCTCAGGTTTGTGTGGATCTTGTGCTCGAGACGTATGAAAGAACCAGTGGCACGTGGTACCGACCTCGCGGACAGCCACCCGAGCGCATTGTGGGAAGACTCGATTTCGATGCGGAAGGGATCACGAATCGAAGGGGAGTGCTCGCTTTCGGTACCTTCGCGGAATCCTCCCCCAGCCTTTTCGAATACGAAAAACTCGAGGAGCGAAACCGAATTCCTTTCGCCAAACGAAAAGAGTTCTTTGCCTACTTGCTCGAGCACGCCGACGATTTCGGTCCGGGGCATGTCGTTGCCATCCAGGGGAAAAAGCGCGATGGGCACATTCACCAACATGCGATTTTCGTCGAGACGACCGATCCGGTCACCGGCTTTCCTTACGGATTATTCGATCAAATGAAAAAGCCAAGGCGACGCACCTGGGAAGGGATCATGGCCGAGGCCCCCGCTCGCAGCTTGTATTATCACGTGCGTCCTACCGATAAGATTTGGCGAGCGATGGATCCGCAGCCGGGCCAGATCATGCCCAGCCCCTTGCGAAGGCTTGTGCAAAGTCGTTGAAGAAACGATAGGATGCCCCCTCAGGGCGTGTCTCCCGCGCAATTGATGATGGGAGTGGGATAGGAACCTGCGGAAGTAAGTTTTTGCATCGTGAAGGTGGAACCTTTCAAATTCAGGTCCTTGAGAGGCTTACTCACGATCCCCTCCACCGTTCCGCAAATGAACTCCGAAGAACCACACCATCCACCCGCTTCTCCCTTGAGAACGAGCGTCGTCGCCAATTCACTGCCGGAAATGGGGTTTGCCGCCCCATCCATCGAAATCGAACCAAAATCAGCTTCAAAGCTGCCGTCGTCCGCGATCGGAAACGGCCCCCCCACGATCGGCGAGCCCACCGGTGTGCTCTTGTCATCCTTGCTCAACGGTTGAAAATGGAAGGACACCGTGTTGGCTTTTTCGTCCACCGTCACCGTACCCAATACCACGAACGGTTTTTTCGGGACGATGACTGCGGATAAGGTAAAATAGTACCCGTTGGCCACATCCTGCTGCGTGACTTTGGGGCAGTCGCCAGCATCTACGGCCACATCTTTCCCGCCATCGTCCCCCTTGATGGTTGCCGAGCGTTTTACGAAATCGTCGAATTCTCCTTGCGCATCCGAGCACCCGGAGCCGAGGGCTGCAAGGACAAGCACTCCTGCTTCCCACCGAATTGCCATAATTTTTCGCATAACGAATAAACCATTCATCGTCACGTTTTCTCCAATTGACAGCACCCTTCTGTTGGCTTTATGACCTGTTACGCGTTTTACGTCAACCTGTTCACGATGTAGCTTCTCGATTCTTCAGGTTGATCAGGAACATTTTTCTCTGGGGCTGACACGACTACCATGCAACATTCGACACGGTTCTCCATTTCGGTCCTCACAACGATCGGTTGCGCGTTGTTGGCAGGACAAGCGCAAGCGTCTGGGTTTTCCACCGCTCGTTTCGGCGGCGAGCATGGGCATCCCATGACGACAAACCCCACGGCCGTGTATTACAATCCGGCGGGAATAGCAAAAAGTGAAGGATTTCACCTATTTATAGACACATCCTTGGCGATTCGAAGCGCATCGTACACCCATTCCGCCGCCCGCACTGACTTACCGGAACCCGATGATGCCACGGGGGCCAACACCGACGAGGCCGAGCTTTTCAACGTGCTGGCGGTTCCCATGCTTGGGGCCTCCGCCAAATTCGGCGACTTCGCCCTCGGCGCCGGCTACTATGTTCCCTTCGGCGGAACGTCCATTTGGGAAAAAAATGAGAAATTCAAAAACAATCCTACCTATCCAGGCCCTTACGATGGTGCCAATCGCTGGTATTCGTTGAACGGAACCATCTCGTCGACCTATTATACCCTCGCCGCCGCCTACCATATCCCCGATACCGGATTGCATATTGGGTTGTCCGGCAACTTGATTCGTTCCGTGGTGGATACGATTCGCGCGCGCAACGCCGACGGTTCGAACGATGTCGCGCTCGAAGGGCGCTCCTACGCGGATGTGAGCGGTTGGCAAGTCGGCTTTGGCGCGGGTGTGTTATATGATGTTCTTCCTCAGATGTTGACCCTTGGCGTATCGTATCAATCGCGCCCCAATGTTTCAGGGGGGATGATTCTCAAAGGTACGCTGCAGACCAAACTCGCCACCAGCGAGCCCACCATCCAAGATGTGGAACTGCACCAGGATCTGCCGGATGTTGTGCGATTCGGCGTGCAAGTGCGGCCACTTCGCGATTGGGAGTTCCGCGGCTTCATGGATCTATCGCGCTGGAGTGCGTTCAAACAACAATGTCTCGGCGAAGTCGGCAAGCCTTGTGAACTCAACGACGATGGCAGCCCCGCGGAAGGCAGCGATGTAAGACAGAATATCCCTCGTCATTGGAAAGACGCCTGGGGAGCCAAAGTCGGCGCCAGCTACTATGTCAATGAACCCCTGGAACTCATGTTCGGCCTTGGATACGATGGAAATGCCATCCCGGACCAGGCCCTAGACCCCGCATTGATGGATTTTCACGATCTTTCCGCGACGATCGGCGGACGCTACCATCTGTTGGATCCCCTGTTCGTGGCCCTGAACGTGAGCCAGATCTTTTATTTCTCCAGAGATACCAACGGCAAAAGCACCAACGCCCGATGGCAAGTCCCTTCCCGAAGCCCCGATGCAGGCGGAAAATACGAACAAGCCATCACCGTCATCAACGCCAACCTCGAGATGGTTTTCTAATCCCCCCTGAGCCATCCCCTCATTGTTCGCCGGTCCTTTCTTTCACGGCCCACGGTCCACGCAAACCGGTCACGGTCACGGTCACGGTCACGGTCACGGCCCACGGCCCACGGCGCACGGCACACAAAACCGGTCACGGTCACGGTCACGGCCCACGGCGCACAGAACAAGAAGGCTTGCTAGCCCGCGAGCATCACCGCCCAGCGCTCAAACAACCGTATTCATTGATGTTTTACAAGGTTGTTCCCAATGGCCTCGAGGATCAGGTCGAAGTCGAAGTCCAGCGGATTCCCTGCTCGTATCCCTTTCCAATGCAAGAAAAAATGAGGGGGTCTGCCAGGTCCGGAATAAATGCTTCCCGGGATGGGTTTGACTTTGAATGACTTTTGTTGACACTTGGTGAATCATGCGAAAACAAGGCCACGGTTCTCGACAGGCCGCGAAAAAAAAGAATCTGGTCCTGGCTTTCCCTCCCTATACGCTTCCCATGTCCCCCCCGTTAGGGGTCTGTAGCTTGGCGGGATATATTCGACGAACGCTCCCAGACTGGAATGTCCGCGTCTTCGACTTCAACCTCGATTGGCATCGCTTGTTTTTCGATTCCCTCGGACCGAGCCGACGCCCTTCGTCGTTGACGATCGATGATACCAATCTTCGCTACGCGGCAGAGCTTTTTCATACGGGATTGGCCGAGGATTTCCATCAGCGCGCGCGGTATTTGCACTTTGCCCAGGTCTGGGGCCTGGCTATGCGTCAACCGCGATTCCTGCGAAAAAACCTCGAACCCGCGTTTCTTTCCGGCAAAATGCCTGACTATATTCGACATCAGGCCGATAGGGTTCTCGAGGAAAATCCGGACATCGTAGGGATATCCGTTTGCTACGCCCTGCAACGATGGCCGGCGCTCTGTCTTGCAAGGGAAATCGCCCAACGCTCCTCCATTCCCCTCGTGATGGGAGGAACGGTTTTTTCCGACGGCGTACCCAAAGGATGGGGCGCGGGCCATCGCGTAGCCGATTATGTCGTCATGGGAGCTGGCGAACAGCCCCTTGCAGCGATTCTCGAAGGAAAAGTCAACGATGGCCCCATCCCGGGCGTCGTACGCATCGTCGACGGGAAAGCCTCTTCCGCGGCTCCCATTCATGAATCGGACCTCGATTCGCTCGGCACACCCGATTTTTCGGACTTACCCCTCGACCGATACTATAGCCCCCAGCCCGTTTTGCCCATCACCACATCGAGAGGCTGTTATTGGCGACGTTGCGCTTTCTGCTCCCATTTTCAATCGTCCGGGCAGGTCTACCAGCTTCGGTCCATCGAGGCGGTCATCGACGAGTTGCGGGAGCATGTCATGCTGGGGGTACGCCACTTTTACCTCGCCGATAGCGTGGTATCTCCTTCTCGTTTTCGACGATTCGCCCAAGCCATCGTGGATTCTGGCCTGAAAATTCACTATTATGCGATGGCGCGGGCGGAAAAAGCTTTCGACCGAGAGCTGTTGGATCTCATTTCCCGTTCCGGGTGCCGGTTTATTTTATGGGGATTGGAAAGCGGCAACCAGCGCGTGCTCGACCTGATGGATAAGGGAATCTCGGCCGAAACCACGGAAACGATCCTGCAAACCAGTCGGGAGGTGGGCCTTCGGAACCATGTTTTCGTAATTTGCGGCTTCCCCACGGAAACCCGTCAGGAATTCCAAGATACTATTGATTTTCTTGTCAAGAATAAAGAAAACATCGATGTTGTCCACCGCGCCATCTTTTCGATGGAAGAAAATTCGCTCGTACACCGCTTTCCGGAGAAGTTTTCCATCAATGATTTTTGGCCGAAAGCCACTCCTCGACTTTTCGACTTCACCACCACCAAAGGCATGACACGAGCGGAGGTCAAAGCGGCATTCCTGGCAGCTCGCCCCACGATGCTTTCCTTTTCCGGACACCCTTCCGTTCCTGGGGATTTCAAGTTCCGAGAGCATTGCCTGCTGCATTACGCGAAAAACTCCGAAGAGCCGCCAAAGCATGAGTCCCCGTCCATGCGTTTGGCGTAGCCCGCGATTTGAATTTTCGAGCGCCAATAAGCCAGTGCCTACCACGCTTCAGGTCGACTTCATCCCCAAGCGAATCGCCAAATGGTGAAGGTTGCTGCGATGCATGCCGAGATGGCGCGCGGTGGCGGACCAATTGCCATGATGTTCCTGTAGGGTCCGGGCGATCAACGTGCGTTGAAAGTCCCGCGTTGCCTGGTGAAGAGTCATCGAAGCACTGGCTTTCGTAACACCAGCCTCCAGATCCGTTTCGGTCGTGACACGGCTGGCAGCGAAGTCCGGGCCCAGATGAAAGCCGCGGATGACCACCGGATCGGTGCGTGACACGCCCGAGGCGGCGTTGAGCGTGACTCTGGACAAGACGTTCTCGAGTTCCCGAACATTGCCGGGCCAGGGATAGCGTTGAAGCGCCACCACGGCTTCCGGTTCCAGACGAACGGGACCCAAACCGAGGCGTCGCCGCATCAGATCGCAAAAATAGCCTGCCAACAGCGGGATATCTTCGGCCCGCTCCCGCAAAGCAGGGACCGAAAGGGGGTAGACGTTCAGCCGATGATACAAATCCGCCCGAAACCGATTGGCCTGCACTTCCCGTTCGAGATCTCGATTGGTCGCGGCCAAAATCCGAACGTCGGCTTTGATGGCTTTGTCCGAACCTACCCGCTGGATTTCCCCTTGTTGGATGGCTCGCAGGAGTTTGGGCTGCACGGAAAGGGGCAATTCACCAATTTCGTCGAGAAATAAGGTCCCCCCATTCGCCACTTCGAACTTGCCCATCCGGTCGGATGATGCACCGGTAAACGATCCTTTGACATGCCCAAACAACTCGCTATCCGCCAAGGTTTCGGGCAGGGCAGCGCAATTGACATAGAGCATGGGCTCGGCGTGACGCATCGAGGCGTTATGCACCGCCCGCGCGACGAGTTCCTTTCCCACACCGGTCTCGCCGGTGATGAGCACGGTCAAGTCGGAACGGGCCACCAATTCGATGTCCTGCCGAAGACGCTGCATCACCGCTGAAGTGCCAATCATATCGCTGCCTTGCCGCAACTCCACGTCTCGCATCAGATCCCGGGCGATTCGTCCCTGCCGGTCGGCGCTTCGCTCCAGCGCTTCAATGAGTTGTGTCGTACGAAGTTCCGCGGCGGCCAGCGCCCCCACGGCCGCGAGAAAACTCCGGTCGATATGGTCAAAAGCATGAGGCTGGGCGGCGTCGGCGGTCAGCACGCCCAGCAACTCGCCGCGCACCCGCAGGGGACAACCCAAACAGGCATGAATACGCTGAAAGTCTCCGAGATCGCTGGCCAAAAGCCCATCGTACGGATCCGACAACTCGCTATCCACTGGAAAAATCACCGGCTCCGTCGCCTCGCACAATAGGCGAAGGCGCGGCTGTTCATCCAACGCAAAGCGCCGTCCCAGGGCATCGGGCGACAATCCTTCGGCCACGATGGGAACCAAACTCGTGTCTTCGAGCCGCAGCAGCGCCGCGGCATCGTATGGCACCACATTTCTAATGGCGGCCAGCAAGCGGCGATAACGCTCTTCCGACGACAGGCCTGCGGTCAGGTCGGAAGCGATGGAGATGATGGCATCGAGTTGGTTCATTGTTGTCAATCAAACAACATCGTTATCGAAAACGCAACATCCGTTTGCTGTGAAATCGACAACATCGATGAGTATTTTCGATGATTCTCAGCAAGTCGTACCAGGCACATCCCTTGCTGAACGTCGCCCCGTCATCCCACTGATGACTGGAGGAATTCGATGAAAAATACCGAAAGAAGCCTTGGCGAGCTGGTCACCACCTTCCCCATGGCCGCGAAAGTGTTCCAACAATACCAACTCGATTATTGCTGCGGCGGAAAACAATCGCTGGCGGATGCGTGCGCGAAAGAAAGCCTGGACCCCGAGACGGTGCTTACGGCCATCGAGGCGGCAAGCCGTGACAAAACCGACGAAACCCGCTGGGACCAGCGTCCTTTGCCCGAATTGGTTCAGCATATTCTCGACCGGTACCATGCGCCCCTTCGCACCGAATTGCCCAGGCTCATTGGGCTGGCCACCAAAGTCGAGGCAGCCCATGCCGAAAAGCCCACTTGCCCCAAGGGACTCACCGAATTGTTGACGCGGGTCGCCAGGGATGTCGAAAACCACCTTGCCAAAGAAGAACAGATTCTTTTTCCGCTCATCGTCGCCGGTCGCGGTCGAACCGCGCACATGCCCGTGCAGGTCATGATGCGAGAACACGATGACCATGGCGAGGACCTTCGGGCCATCCGTGAAATCACCAACCAGCGAAAGGTGCCGGAGGATGCTTGTGCGACATGGCGCGAGCTTTATCGTGCGCTTGGGGAGTTCGAGACGGAGTTGATGGATCATATCCATCTCGAAAACAACATTTTATTCCCGAGGGCTTTGGCGAGCTAGACGCCAAACGACTCCCCATCGCTCCACGGACCATTCGCCGTCTCCCTGCCCACTCCGTTCGTAACTAATTGAATAAACACGTTTTTTTATTTCGCCCCCTCACCATCCCGGGCCTATGAGGGCCATCCAAACGGTGCCGACCAGGGTCGAAAGCAGGGTCAGGGGAAAGCCCACCCGCAAGTATTGCCAGAAGCCGATTCCGCCGATATCGCGGCTTGCTTCCGCGACGATGATATTGGCCACGGAACCGAGCAGGGTCAGGTTTCCGGCGAATGTCGACGCCATGGCTAGCAATTCCCAGCCCATGATGGGATTGGCCAGCGAGCCCATGGCTTCGCGAATGACCAGGATGAACGGCACATTGGATACGATATTGGAGCCCACAAGGAAGATGGCTGACAGACGAAACCATTCCAGCATTCCCTCTTGCCGGCCGCCCAACGGATATTGCTGAAAAAACCACGCGGGCGCGCCGCTGCGGTTCAGCCCTTCCACCACCACGAAAAGGGAAGCAAAAAACAGCAATAAGGACCAATCGATCCGTTTCCACAGGTGTTGGGTATCGGTCCGATGGATGAGCATGAGCACGGCAAAGCCGGCCGTCGCGGTCCAGGCCAGGTCGCCTCCGAGGGTATAAACCACGGTAGTCGCGGCGATGACCCCCAGCGTGACATGGCTATGCCACGACCCTTCCGAACGCGTTTCGGACTTCGCAAAAGGCTCTTTGGGCAGTGTTTTTCGAAATAGCCATCGCAAAATCCCATGGTTGATCAGCAATCCAGCGGCCGCCACCGGTGCCATGAGCAAAACATGGTGTCGATACGTCAACCCACCGAGTAGCCCGCAAAGCATATTTTGTGGGTTCCCCACGAGAGTGGCCACGCTTCCGGTGTTCGAGGCGGTCGCCAGCGCAAGCAAAAAGGGAAGAGGCGTGAGCCGATGCTTTTGGATGATGCGAACCACCAAAGGAGCGCCGAGAATGCAGACCGCATCGTTGGTGATCAGGGCACTGAGGGGACCGGCGGTCCACACGATAAGTCCGAGCAAGCGTGGGGGCGTGCGGGCCAACCTCACCAATCCTTCTTCTGCCCGATCGAAAAAGCCATGCACGGACAAAAATGCTCCCATCCCCATCACACCGAAAAGCAACAGCAACGTCGCGCCATCGACCGAATCAAGAGCTTGGCGTGGAGTGAGGATGCCAAATACAACGAAGGCCACGGCCCCTACGAGCGCTCCTGCGGGACGATCGAATCGTAGCCACTGCAAACGACGAGCGGAAATGAGTCCGTAGGTGATGATAAACAGGGCAACACCAGACCAACGCATGGTCTTCGGCCTCTACTCCAAAACCATGGGGAGAGTTCGACAATTCGCGGCCATGCCTTGCGGTATTCGTGGTAGCTCGAAACCAGCAAGCGGACGTTTACTTATCCACACATTACCGCATACCAACACCGTGTCATCTGTGCCATACGGGATGTGTCATAAACCTGGCGAGTCACTGGCAGCCAATGAACAGTCGCGTTGTGTGTCCCAAGCAATATGCGCGAAAAAGGAATAGTCGTCTTTGGCAAGCCTATTGCAATGCTTCCCCACGCCATGCGTTGGTTCCACCGAAAAGCATCGACGGTCAGGCATGATAAGGACAGCTTGGAGCAGCTAGCCCCCCGTTCCACGCTTCTTCCTCCTGCTCCTGCCGGTATGCCAAATAGCCCGCGAACCATGAGGGCCCCCATCTGCTCCCCCCCCCAGGCCCTAAGGGAGCTTGATGTGGCTGTCGAAGAAATGGCCTACGACGATTTCGCCTGGGACCTCGAAGAAGACGAACGTCCCACCAAGCGCTGGCAACCCTTTCGTCCGGCGGCTCCTACCCTTCGCTGTCGATTCGCCTAGTCGCGTTCGGACACCGTTTTACCTCCCCTATTCCACGAAAAAACAGTTACTCACCCGCGCATGCCGGACAGAAAACTGCTCTCGTCTACCGTTCGGGATGCTACGCTACGCTTGAATCATCCCTGACAACGGAGCTGGATATGCGAAACACGATTGTGCAGCGGACGGTGTTGAGCCGTATGGCATTGGCTACGACCTTGCTCATCGCGTTATCTCACGGTGCCTGTGGTTCGGAGGAGACGAGCGGGCCCTCGGGCGGCCCTGTCATCGGCACGGGTGGAGGCAGCACGGGAGGAGTTCGTAATCCGACTTGTGCCAAAGGAACCAGCGCCGGCGAGGTGCAAGCCCCTGAATTCGTGATGAATTTACGGGGTCAGACATCATGGTTCGCCTCTCCCATCGTCTACGATCTCGACGGCGATGGGCGCAACGAACTCATTGCCGCGTATTATTCCGTCTATGTTTTCGACGAGCAGGGAAAGGAGTTGGACCGTGTGAAGGCTGGCGACGGACGGATTTATGCGCCGCATGTCGTGGCCGATCTCGACGGTGACGGCATTACGGAGGTCGTATTTGGCAATGATCATCAGGTTTTCGCGATGGAGTGGCGCGATGGAAAGCTCGTCATGAAGTCCGGGTGGCCGGTGGATACGACGACGGCGGGCAATGCTCCGGAGGTACGGGGGCTGGCGGCGGGGGATTTGGATGGCGACGGTTTCATTGAGGTTGTGGCCACCACCACACAAACGGCGAGCACGGAAAAGGGGGGGGCACAAGTCTTTGTATTTCGGGCAGATGGCACGCTTCACCAGCCGGCGGGGATCGAATGGAAGGCGTGGCCGCGCTACAATGCCGCAGCGGGAAAGGGCAATGATGCCGACCGCAACGGCCAAGGCCATCATGGCTACGGCTGTTTCGGATTGAATGTGGGAATCGGCAATATCGATGACGACGATGATTTGGAAATCCTTGTCACCTATGACAATCATCATATCCAAGCTTTCGACCACGACGGGGTTGCGCTTGATGCTTCCCCTTGGTTTACGAATCGTGGTTCGGACCATGCGGGGGAGCGTCTGACGTGGGGTCAGTTCATTCGTTGGGCGGACCCTGAGGTCGAGAAAAATCACTATCACGACCATACAGGGGACTGGCCTCATCCGAGTTGGGCAGAGTGGTTGCAGTGGACGGCGTCGCCACCGAATGTGGTGGATTTGGATGGCGACGGGAAAAACGAGGTGCTGGGAGTGCCCAACGTGGAGATGCATGAACCGTACGAAACGCAAGCGTATGCGGTGATGGTCTTGCAGGGGGCGTATGGAGACGGGACTCGTTCGGCCATGCGAAAAGAGGGCTGGGACGTATTGCCACGAGGCAATCGTCCGATTTCGGTGAAAGGCTACTATCCACCGGGAGGGATTCCTTCGCCGACCACGGTGAATCTTCAAGGCGACGATCGACCGGAGATCGTGGTATCGCTCAACGATGGGTTCATTCACGCGTTTGACAGCGAGGCAAAGGAAATATGGCGGTACAATTATACGTTTGGCAAAGCGGTGATGGTTGCGACGGAAGTGATGGTGGTGGATTTGAACCAGGATGGTTCACCGGAGTGTATTTTTGCGACGTACGGGGCGCCGGATGTGTTGGATTCGGGGCATCTGGTGATTTTGGGGGCGGATGGCACCGAGCTTCATACGGTGGCTTTGCCGAATCCGGGCAAAAACGGCAATGGCAATGGGGCTCCCGCTGCGCCGACGGTAGGGGATCTGGATGGGGATGGGCAGCTCGAGATTTTCGTGCAGACCTTTGAACATGGGATGGATGTGTTTACGGTGCCGGGTTCATCGACGCATTGCATGCTTTGGCCGACGGCGCGGGGGGGGCCGCTTCGGATGGGGCAACCGAATGGTCATTGAGCCAGGGTGGCGCGGTGAGCCCGGCGATGGTTGGCTGCACCCAATCGGCTGAAAACGTTCTAGGGTAGATCGAGGAATCGGTTGTTCATGGACAAGCTGAAGCTCAAGCCGCTTGGGGCCTTTTTGCTGGTGGGCGGATTGGTGTTGCTTTTGTACACGTTTCGAATGGACGGTCCCCCCTGGCAAGCCCGTCGGAGCGTGCAGGGAGAAGTGCTGGAGCGGTATACGTCGCCCTCACGAAACGTCGCGGAACCGGACCTCATTCTTCGGATTCGGGTATGGCAAGGAGACAAGCCGCGGGTATTGGAACGCAAGGTGCGGGAAGAAACGTGGAACGCGCATCCGCAGCGGTCTCAGATCATGCTGACGCTACAGGGAGAAGAGTGGCAAAAAGCCAACGTGCAGGGAGACTCTCGGGAACATTGGATTTCTTGGATAAAGATAGTAGGCGGTGCTTTGGGAGCGATTTTGGGGGTGGTGGTGCTCGCGTATGACCGATGGTGGAAGTGATGGGATGGTTTGCGGTGTTTTCGGGATTCCCTCGGCCGAATGAAGTGCTACCAATGCAGCCCCCGGGTTGATCGGAAGTTGGCCGGGTTGGAGACGACCATGCGTTCGAATCGAGAAGTGCCTGCTGAGCAAGTGACCCTTCGGACAGATCCCGAGACACTGACGGACGAGTTACAAGCGGTGGGCGACAGGTTCGAGTTGTTGCCGGAGCATACGCGCAAAGCGTTGACGCTGGGTCTATCTCTTCGGAACCCTGGCTTTCACGTGTATGTGGCGTGTGATCCGGATTTGACGTTCGACAAGGATATTCTGCGAGCGGCCGAGGCGGCGGCGCAGGCGCTACCCGCGCCCAACGATGTGGTTTTCGTCCATGACTTCGAGCGTCCGGAATCTCCCAAGCCCTTGATATTGCCCGCGGGGCGAGGGCGAGAGCTTGCGTTGGAGGTCGACAAGGTCATCGACGAGTTGGCGTATCGGTTGTTGCATCTTGGTGCGATGCCGATCGTACGCGAAGCGGAAGAAGCTTTGGCCAAAGAGCTATCGAGCAAGAACAAGCAGGTGGTGTCGGACCTGGAGTCTTTTGCGAAAACGCTTGGATTTGGGGTCAAAGCGGTGCCCGGGGGCGTACAGACGTTTCCGATTTTGCATGGCAAGCCGGTGAGTCCCGAGCAATTCGAGGTGCTCGACGAATCGACCAAGCGTGCTCTGGCGGATGCGGAGCAGAAGTTGTCCGCGGCGGTCGAAGAATCGGCCAAGCGTATTCATGAGATGACGGACAATGTGAATGCGGCAAGCGATGATGCGCAGCAGAAAGCCGCGGAGCAGGTGATTGGCACGAGCATCGAGCCGCTGTTGCAATCGTTCCGTGGCATCGAGCCGGTGGTGGCGTATTTGGAGCGGATTCGAGAGGAATTGGCGCGCGATTGGCGAGACTTCACCGAACCTACCAACGAGGCCGATGAGCAGCAGGAGTCGCGCGCCGACGAGGTGGACCGGGGCAATCCCGAAGTGGCGAAGCGCACGGGGCGTTTTCGGGTCAACGTATTTGTCAGCCATCGTCCCGACGCGAAAGCGCCGGTCGTAGATGCCCATACACCAAGTTTTCCCAATCTTTTCGGATACTTAGAACGACGCGCCCGATTTGGCGCCTTGCTCACGGACTTTCTTCGCATCCGTTCAGGAGCGGTAGCCCATGCTTCCGGGGGAACGCTGTTGGTGCGCGCGGCGGATCTTTTGGCGGATCCGCTGATTTGGGAGCGATTCAAACGCGTGATTCGAGATCGGGAATTGACGATCGAGGATCCGATCGGGCCGGTCAGTTTATATGCAACCACGTTGCGACCGCAACCGATACCCTTGAATGTTCGTGTGCTGCTCATTGGTTCGCAGCATCTTTACGACCAGCTCATGCAACTCGACCCGGACTTCAGCACGCTATTTCGCGTCAAGGTCGAGGTGGGCTGGTGGGTGGAGCGAACGCTGGACAATCAGCGCAAGCTCGACTCGTATTTGATGTCGTTACCGACGGTGAAGCAAACGGAAGCGAGTTTTTCGCGCGGTGCCCGTGCGCGTCTTTTGGACTTTGCCACACGTCTATCCGGCGATAGGGAACGTCTTGCCCTGACCGTATTGCCTCTCGAGGAAACCGCCTGTTTCGCTGCCCTGCGTGCGGCCGAGCGGGGAGACGGATTGGTCACGGACGATGATATCGAGACCGCGTGGCATGAGCGTCGAGAGCGTTCGGGAAGCATCGAACGGGAGGTTCGGGACCTTGCCATTCGGGGCGAGTTTTTGGTGGATACGTCGGGAACGCGGGTGGGCGTGATCAATGGGTTGAGCGTATTGACGGCGGGGGATGTGGAGTTTGGGCAACCGATGCGCATCACGGCGGTGGTATCGATTGGACGTGATGGCGTGATTGATGTGGAGCGTGAGGCGCAGCTAGGAGGTTCTCTTCACACCAAAGGGGTAGCGATCGTTCGTGGTTTTTTGTCGTTGCTTTTTGGACAGGAGCGACCGCTGAGTTTGCGGGTACAGATAGCGTTCGAGCAATCCTATGGTGAGGTTGATGGGGATAGCGCGAGTTCATCGGAACTGTTTGCGATTTTGAGCGCTCTGGCCGATGTGGGTATCGATCAAGGCATCGCGGTAACTGGCTCGGTGAATCAGCTTGGGGATATCCAGGCCATTGGTGGCGTATGCGCAAAAATCGAAGGATTTTTTGATGTATGCAAGGCGAGGGGATTGACGGGTGCGCAAGGGGTGATGATACCCAAAACCAATCTTCGGCATCTGGTTTTGCGACCGGATGTGGCAAAAGCCATTGCAGACGGTCAATTCCATCTATATGCGATCTCGAGTGTGAGTGAGGGGATCGAAGTGTTGACGGGTTTGCAAGCGGGATCGCGTGATGCCAGCGGGCGTTTTCCCGCTGGAAGCGTGTTTGGGCGAGTCGAACGTCGGCTGATTGAGCTTGCTGAATTGCTTCGTGATGCAGAGGCTGGTCCCGTGGATCGGGGAGCCATTGCGGACACGAGCGATCCGGACAATGTCGATGCGGGTGTGGACTTTCAGAAGCGTTTCGATGGGGATTGGTGATCGCCCCGTGAACGAGCGAGCGTGTGGTTGTCAGCCATGAACAAATCAACTTCATTACCTCCTCCTCGCTTCCAGGTCTTCGTGGGTTTTCATACCGATGTAGGCAGGCAGCGTCAGAAAAACGAGGATGCTTTGGTCGAAGTGGGTGTTCCGCTCGGCTACTTGCTCGCGGTGGCCGATGGGATGGGCGGACACGATTATGGTGATCGCGCGGCGATCATGGCGCTCAACACGATCCAGGAAAGCCTTCGGGAATCCACGGATCAACCGCAGGAAAGCCTCGCGAAGTCCTTGAGGAAAGCCAATGCCGTTGTCTTCAAGGAAGCGGAAGAAGTGGGGCGTACGATGGGGGCCACCTGTGTCGCCGGTTTGATCTCGGGTGGCAAGCTTTACGTGGCCCACGTCGGTGACGCCCGTGCCTATTTGTTGCGAGCCTTGACCCTCTTTCCTCTCACCCGAGACCATAGTTTCGTCCAGGAGATTGCCGATGCCAAAGGGCCAACCATGGCTGGCAATCTGCCTCAAAACTTCACCCACATCGTGTCTCGTTCTTTGGGAACCCAGCCGTCGGTGGACGTTTGCGACCGAGAACCCATCTCGCTATCCGCCGGAGACGTGATTCTGTTGTGCAGCGATGGGCTGACGAACATGGTGGATGACTCGCGTATTCGTCTTACGCTTGCGGGCGCGACACCACGGGAAGCGGCCAAACGACTCGTGGACATGGCCAACGAAGCGGGAGGCCAGGACAACATTACCGTGGTCGTGGCGCGTATCGATACCGAGGCTTCCTTGTTGGATACGCAATACATTGGGCTCAACGATCTTCGATCGATATTCGTCAAGACATCGGACGGCCAGCTCCATCCGATCGTGAGTGGACTTTTGGATCCTTCCACATGGTCGATCTCCGCGGTGATCATTGACCTTCGCAACGTCAAGAAAGGTCTTTTGTGTACGCTATCGATCTCGGAACTGGGGCCGGTGATGTATGGAAAGCAAACGGTCTCAATCCCGCAGTCCACCGAGGCGCTCGTCGAAATGGCCGAGACTGGGGTTTGGAAAACCGACGCCAAGCGATCGCAACCCCCCAGCGCGCCTCCCGCCAAGAAGTAGCTCATGCCCGAACCTCAGCAGGATTATCTCCATTCGCGCTTCGGACGGACGGGTCCGTGGGTTCATCGGCTAGGACTATCCGCTTCGTAGCGTCCAGGAAAACGCGTTATTTTTCGCGCACTTGACGAAGGGATCCAGGTGTTTTTCGCCTATGGTATCGATGGGCAGATGCTCGACGCTCTTCGGGAGGCGTTCGTCTCCCAACGCGAACGAATCGTGTTGGTGACAGGCGCCTACAATCTCATCTGGACCCATACGAACGTCCGAAAAACGTTGGAGGCTCGTCTTCGAAAGCTTCGAACGGACTATCTCGACGTGATGCTTTTTCTGGGCGTCATGGATGAACAGCAGTTTCCGGCCCATGTGCGGGAAGAGCTGGTACGCCTGCGGGACGAGGGCAAAGTGCGTCGCATCGGGCTTTCGACGCACGATCGGAAATTGGCGGGGCGGCTTGCTTCGGAAGGGCAATTCGACACCTTGATGATCCGCTACAACGCGGCGCATCGAGGAGCGGAAATAGATATTTTTCCACATCTTTCCGCTCACGATCCCGCCATCATCAGCTACACCGCCACACGCTGGTGATATCTGATACGTCGCCCCAAGGGATGGGACGATTCCCAACCCTTACCCACGGCGGGGGATGCCTATCGATTCGTATTGAACAATCCCCATGTCGATGTTTGTTTGACGGCGCCTTCGAATCTGAAGCAATTCGAAGAGAATCTGGCGGCGGTTCGGAAAGGGCCGTTGGACGAAGAGCAGATGGCGTTCCTACGAGCGTTTGGGGACCGGGTCCATCACACGAAAAAATGGTTCATGTGACGGGCGTTTTGGACAAGTCCGATCATTGCACGCACGATGGCGTGACACGTTGGCTCTCGTTGTTGTCATCCCGGCATTCTCGGAACGTTGGGGTCGCGGGATCCACGAGGATCCGCGCAAAAAAGGTGTCTCCGGTCGTTGCATTTTGGGCGTCGTATTCAATCACTTCGGTTTGACCCGGAAGCAAAGGAATCGATGTGAAGACGGAGCCGAGGTGTTGGTCGGGAGAGGCGACGCGGAACAATCCGACTTCGACTCCCGCGGGAAGGCCAGACAGCCCCATGTTACGAACGCTTACGGTAAGGGGGACGGGCATTCGGCAAGAAACGCTCAACGATACGGTAGCGTCCGGCGCATCGAAAACGCCTTTGTCTTGCACGTTTTGTCGGAAATTATTGAGCCAGGGTTGTTTCCAATTGGGCTTCTGGTTCTTTGGGATTTGTCCGTAATAGGAACCACTTTCACAAGCGCTATCCCTTGGATCACAGATATTGGTCACCTCATACGCGTGTTGATTCCAGAGAGTACGTGTTCCGACCCATGCGTTTTCGACATCCCCCAAGACGGTAATTCCCCGATAGTCGCCGCTTGGAGCGGGTTGCCAGACGGGGAAAGGCTCTGTATGGGGGGCCACGATTTTTCCTGGCTCATCGTGGTGAGCGCAGGACCAAGTGTTGGGATTCGCTCCATTGGCTATTTTGACGAGTTCCGCATGTCCATCGCCATCGACGTCCGCCACGATGGACGACTCGGTAGCGGTGAACGATTGCGTAAAGTCCGTATACAAAATGGATCCGTCGGCGCCGTCGTACACCCAAAGATAGCACTCGTCGTTGTAGATGACTTCCGCCTTGCCATCTCCTTGAAAGTCAAAAACGCTCGATCCGGTGACGGAAGAACTCATGTCGTGGTTGGTTTGAGACCAAACCACTTTGATTTGGTTGTTGGTGAAATCGGGTTTGAGCATCGAATACAGGTTTTGTTGCGCTACACCAATCTCCGGTTTCCCATCTCCATCGAAGTCGGCCACGGTCGGCGGGCCTCCGCTTCCCGTTCCGGGTAGTGTCAGCGGGCCAAGCAAGATGGTTCCATCAAGACCTTTGAGAATACGAATCGTGCCGTTGTGAACCACCACGACATCGGGCAAACCATCGCCATCGAAGTCTCCCACGGCGGTGAACCCGTTGGCTTCGGAATTGTTCCACAGCATCGACCCATCTTTGCGATAGGCCGTTCGCCCCGCGAGAAGTTCAAGCGTGCCATCGCCATCGAGGTCGACGAAATGCGAGAGGGCCTGGGCAAGTCCGCTGCCGGAGCCTGCGGTTCCTACCCACAAGCGTTCGACTTGTCCCTTGTCGTTGTAGCTGAAAAGTGTTCTGCCATAAGCGATTTCCACGCGTCCGTCATTGTCCATGTCACCGATGGCGATGCCACCGCCCCATCCGAACGTGCCGGCGTCGTGGCCATCCGCTTTTTCGGTGCTGATGGCCTTGACAGTCCCATCGTGATTGATCACGGCGATATGGCCCTCGCCTGTCATGGCAATGATATCGAGAAGCTGGTCCCCATCGACGTCACCCACCGCCACACTCATCCCGGCAAACCCCGTGCTTGTCGCTGAAGCCTTGGGCAAGGACCAGATCTCGCGTCCATTCCGGCCATCGAGCATCCGAAGCACACCGGTGAGGCAAGTGGAAACGGCATCGCCGGAGCAACTACAACACGTGCGTTTCGCGTTACCGGAAACGAATACGATGTTGGGAGGATCCGCCAAGTCCACTTTGCCATCGCAATTCGCATCGTAGATACGAGCCACGGCGGGAGTCGCCCAAACATCGGCAAAGTCTTGATATTCCGTGGGTTTTGGTTCCATTCCCCATTGCCACTTCACCACCGTACGAAGCGCTCCTGGTTTCGGTTTGTATTCGCAGGGTTCGACACAACCCGGGGGTTGGCCTTTGTCATCGCAGACGATGGGAGCGGGGACGCATCGACCTGAGGGGGGCGTATCTTGGGTGCAGATAGGACCGCCATCTTCCGGCGGGGCGGCGTCGGGGCTTCCCGCATCGGGGGAAGAGGAAGAACCAAGGGCGGGCTCACAATAATGTCCGTCTGGGCAATCGGCTGGTGTGAAACAGATATCCCCGGGGGTAACGCATGCTCCAAAAAGGCATGCATCGCCAGCCTGGCAGCAAACGTCTCCGCACGCACGATCGGCCGATTCACAACAGACGCCGCTTGGCAAACAAACGCCGCCGTCGCAATCCGCGGCGGATTTGCATCCATTCGAGGCATCGATGAGGACTCCCCCGCCTGTTCCTCCCGAGCCGCCGACCGCGCCACCCGTCCCGCCCGTTCCGTCTTCCGAACCCGCATCCGATGGTTTTCCTCCGGAACCGGATGATGCGGAATTGTCTTCCGATGATCCGCATGCCACGGGCAACAAGGGCAGACCAAGGAGAAAGCAAGCGACGGTGAGGGTTCGTGGTGAAAGCACGGCAAGGCTCCTGGTTGGCGGGCAATACAGAAAGCTACCGCATTTGGGGTGAGGGTTCCACTGCTCGGCTCACGACGAATCCGCAAACGATAGGACGATATGATTTTTTGGGCGGGCGCGGAGCGGATGGTCGGGGCTGGGGAGTCAGGATTCGTGAGCGGCGAGGAATCGTTCTGCTTCGAGGGCGGCCATACAGCCAGTTCCGGCGGCGGTTACGGCTTGTCGGAAAACGAAATCCTGAACATCGCCAGCGGCAAATACGCCGGGCACGCTGGTTTGGGTTGTTCCGGGCTTCGTTTTCACATACTTATTTTCGTGCAGTTCAAGTTGGCCTTGGACCAGTCCCGTATTGGGCGTGTGTCCGATTGCGGCGAACATGGCGCTCACGTCCAGGGTCGAGACTTCACCGGTCTTGAGATTTTTGACCTTCAGGCCTGTGACTTCCCCTTTGGCTGGGTCCAGGACATCGACGACGACATGGCTGTAAAGCACGCGTACTTTGGGGTTATCGAGCAAGCGTTTTTGCATGGCCTGGCTTGCGCGAAACTCGTCTCTTCGGTGGATGAGTGTGACGGATTTGCATAATCCGGCCAGGTAGGTTGCTTCTTCGAGCGCGGTATCTCCCCCGCCGACGACGGCGACGTCTTTGTTTCGGTACAGGGCGCCATCGCAGACGGCGCAAGCGCTAACCCCTCGATTTTTCAGCTTTTGTTCGCTATCCAGGCCGAGATAATTGGCGCTGGCACCGGTGGCGAGGATGAGGGTTTTGGCGAGATACGGTTGTTCTTCGTCGGTCCAGACTTTGAAAGGTCGTTCGCTCAAGTCGAGTTTGGTGACGTCGGCGGTGATGAAGGTGGTTCCTTGTTTTTCGGCTTGATCGCGGAAGCGTTGCATCAGCTCCGAGCCTTGTATTTTCTCTGGGAAGCCTGGGAAGTTCTCGACATCGGTCGTGAACATGAGTTGGCCTCCCGGAATCAACCCACCGGCGGAAAATCCCTCGATACACAGGGGTTGAAGGTTAGCCCGGGCGGCATAGATGGCGGCGGTGAGCCCGGCAGGGCCGGATCCTACGATGATCGTATTATGAATTTGCGAAGACATGGGAACGCTTTACCACGTTTTTGGCGAGTGGGTGGATAGCACCGTTGGGTTCGTTGGGTTTGGAGACACGACGGACAAAAGGGATTCGCATATCTCGGGAATCTTCGAACGGAGAGCGGAAACGGGCCCGGCCATCATTTAACGCTTGCAGCGCACCATCACGAAGCCTACGGATGCAGATATGGCTGAAGGACTAAATCGAGTCATTTTGTTGGGGAACCTCGGGGCGGACCCGGAGTTGAAGGTCACGCAAGGCGGCGCTTCCGTGCTGAAACTGCGTCTGGCTACCACCGAAAAGTATGTGGACCGCGATGGGGCCAAGCAAGAGCGCACCGAATGGCATGCGATCACGATCTGGGGCAAGCGGGGCGAGGCACTGAACCGCTTTCTTACGAAAGGCTCGCGCATTTTGGTGGAAGGATCTTTGCGCACGACCAGCTATGAAGACCGCGACGGCAACAAGCGATTTCGCACCGAAATCGTCGCATCCAATGTGGTGTTCGCGGGAGGGGGAGGAGCTCCACGATCCCGCTCGTCGTCTTCCGAAGGGGACTTCGACCCGCCGCCAGCTCCGCGGGCAGCAAGCTCTCATGACAGCCCTCCGGAGGCTCCTGACTATTCCGATATCGACAACGAAATTCCGTTTTAGAGCATCATGTTCCGCTTTCGGTCATGGTTTCCCATCCTCGTGCTTTGTCTGACGTCGCTTGTGACGTTTGGCTGCGACGGATGTAAAAAAGCCGACAACAAGCCTCAGGTGATTCATGAATTGCCCGAGGTGCCTGCTCCGGCTCATCATCTGGCGGATCTATTCGTTCCCAAGCCGGAGGAAACCTACTCCGCTTTTCGCACGCATATTGGCGGTCCGCTGGCGTTGTTGCCCTCGACCTTCCCATCGATGGTCGTGACTTCGTTGGGGCTTACGACACAGCTTCTCGAGCAGATCGATGGCAAGTCGCCCATGGTTGGCGTCATGACCGACGATGGCTCTCGGCTCGTCGTTGTCGTTGGGATCCACGTTCGAGATGGCAATCGCACGATACAGCTCATGACGGAAGGGGCAGATGCGAAGTATTCCGCGAAGCCAGCCGAGCGCGGGGTGATTGTGCTCGAGCCGAAGCCAACGTTGACGAGCCGTGTAGCGACGTTGGGTGTTGCGGGACATTATCTGATGACGGCGGAGAAAGCGCAGGATTTGGTCGAATGCGGGCCGTACGTGAGTGGCACGTTGTCCAAGCGCACGGGCATCGAAGGGCAAATCGTTGTGGAAACGCATCAAGATGCCCTGAAAGGCCCCTTGGCGAAGCGCATGCGTGAAGCTTGGGCGTCGTTCAAAGCAGCACGGGAGAAGGAAGACGACAAGTTGCGCAAAGAGCGGGGGCGAAGTCCGGATTTTGGTGAGCCTGCGGCGGCGCTTGCGGACGTAGGAGACAAAGTCGAAACCATCGTTTCGGTATTGTCCGATCTGAAACGAGCCCAGCTTCGGATAGACTCGGATGCGGTGGGAATTCATGCTTTGCTGACCATGGTCCCGGCATCGATCGAAGGCGTGGCAGCCAAAGAGTTTTCTTCGTTGGTGGTGGGGGATCTCGCTCCACTTCTGGCGATGCCTCAAGACACGGTGGTTGGGTTATTGGTTCGAGACGATGAGGCGAGTCGGGAGCTGGGAGCGAAAAAACATGCGGAGGGAATTGAAAAGCTTCTTGGAGAACGAATCAAGGAGCCAGAAAACAACAAAGTAAAAGAAGCCATGCTGCAGTGGTCCAAGGGGCGAGGCGACTACTTGGCGGCGTCGTTGCGTTGGACTCGCGACGAACAAGAGGCCATCGCGCGTGGAGCTGTCCGCGACCGAGCGGAGTTTGAGCGGGGAATCCGTAGTGTTCTTGGGTTATTGGCCATCCCTGCCATCCGGGAGCCGGTCGAACATCATTTGGGCAAGCTTACGTTGTCGAACGTGCAGAAAGTGGGCCCCGGATTTGCGATGCATGTCGACCGCAACAAAAAAGTCCCAGAAGGACAGCCCGCCCAGAGCACATCGTTCGATGTCGCCTGGCGGGTCGACGACTCGACATTCGAAGCACGAGTGAAACCTGATGGGAAAGCTTGGTTGACGAAGGATGAAGAGAAAAGGCCATCACTTGCCGATCATCCGACCACGTCGAAGATATTTGCGGGCCTGGGAGCTGATGCCTCTTTTGTATTATTTTTCGACCCTCAATTGTTTTTATCGACCTTGGTTCCACCGAGTATGAAAGCGAAGGAGACGAATGCGCCATTTGTGATTGCCTACGGTGGAGCCAATCAACAGGGATGGTTCAAGCTCGCGCTTTCTCATGCATCGGCTCGCGAGCTTATCAAAATGCTGGGACGACAAGAGTTGAAGTAACATCCGTTTCGAGCCACGGGGGTGCCCCAATGTCGACAGAAGAAGAACTGAAAGCGGAACTAGACCGATTGCGCGCGGAGAACGAAGCACTAAAAAACCGAAAAGCACCAGTCGTTTCCATCAAAGTCAGCGCCAAAGGCGGTGTATCCGTCTACGGTTTGGGACGATTTCCGGTGACTTTATACAAGGAGCAATGGCTGAGATTGCTCGACATGGGAGAGGAAATTCGCGCTTTCATTCAAGACAACGACGCGAATCTCAAAACGAAAAGCTGACGGGCTCTGTGGGCACATTTCCATCGACCGCACGGCAAGTGTCCGTGAGGGGGTGAGTTGTGCGTCGTTTTTCGGAGCACGGTGGTTGCTCCGTCGACCGTCGTTGAAAGAATCGCAGTTTTGCTCTTGGCGCGGTCGTGCAAACCGAGGGTGAATGGCAAGCGAACGAGCCCCTTGCGAATCGATGGGGGTTTTTGTGCGCTCTGGCGCGAGCCGCGCTAGGATAGGGTTGTCCTTACACGTACAGGGGTGATGGTCATGCGTACTCCGATTCACATTGCGCTCATGTTGGCCGTGGTGTCGGGCTCGTTGCTCAATGCTTGCGGCGCTCGTTCGCCTATGCAGGAACAATGGGCAGACGCTGGAGTGGAACCGGATGCAACCCTCGATGCGCCTTCCGATGTCGTGTACGATCACGTCAATGATATCAATGGTTGCAACCCATCGACCTGTAGCGGTTGTTGTGATTTGCAAGGCAATTGCCGTACGGGTACCCAACCGTCCGCTTGTGGTCAGGGCGGATATGAGTGTGTGGATTGTTCTTCCCTAGGCCAAACCTGCATTACATCAACCCGCACTTGCGGAGCCGTACAACCCTGCAATCCCTCGACTTGTCCGCAGGGGTGTTGCCACAACGGTCTTTGCGTGGAGGGGGCATCTCACGAAGCTTGTGGAAGCCACGGAATGGATTGCGTGAATTGCGCCTCCCTGGGTCAGACCTGCAACCCGTATTCGTTGACCTGCGAACAGAGCAGCATGTGTGATCCCACCAACTGTGCAGGCTGTTGCGACGCCTGGAACCAATGCAACTGGGGGGGAGATCCGTGGGCTTGCGGTTTTGGAGGAGGGGGGTGCGAGGACTGTGCGTCCCAAGGATTGACGTGCGACCCGTTCTGGGGTGGTTGTGTCACGGTGGAGCCTTGCGGGCCTTGGAATTGCCTTGGCTGCTGTGACATGGTGGGCAATTGTCAATGGGGGGCCGACGACTGGGCCTGTGGGGGCAACGGAGAGCTTTGCCAGGATTGTTCAGCATTCAATAGTAGTTGTGACTCTCAAACCCATACTTGCACGGGAACGCAATTGTGTGGACCGGAGAATTGCAAAGGCTGCTGCGACCCCTATTCGGGCCAGTGCCGCATGGGCTGGGACCCATGGGCATGCGGCTCGGCGGGCCAAATCTGTCAAGACTGCACGGGTTCCAACATGATTTGTGGAGACTCGCCTTTTGGGGGCGGCCAATGCCTGAGCATCAGTCAAACTTGCGGCCCCAATTGCAAGGGCTGTTGTGCTTGTAACACCACGGGCTGCCAATGTCTCGGCGGAACAGACATCAAGGCCTGTGGGCACGATGGTCAAATCTGTCAGGACTGCACGATTGGACAGGGGCAATGTATTCATGAGCCAATGGGCAATACGTGTATCAGCACGCCACCACCACCTACTTGTGGTCCGTGGAATTGTCCGGGTTGTTGTGTAGACGGCACCCCTCCGACATGCGTCGAAGGGCTTGACGCCTGGCAATGCGGATGGGGCGGGCAGTTTTGCAGCGTATGTTATCCGGGGGAGGCTTGTGTTTGGCAACCGTGGGGGGGAGGGCAATGCATGGCCATGACGGACTGGGGGCCGCCGGATGGGGGGCCGGCGGACGCTGGTATGGCGGACGGCTTTGCGGGGTGCAATGCTTCCAATTGTGCGGGATGTTGCGGAGCCAATGGGCAGTGTCGAGCAGGAAAATCCGTCCATCAATGCGGCCGAAACGGGGAGCTTTGTGAAAACTGTGCGGTGAAAAATCAGGTATGCTCGGACGGCGACTGTAAAAACCCTTGACCCCATTGCCTCACGAATCTTTGGGTACGATGGTTTCCTCCTTGGCAAGTGCGGTATTGCTCACTGGTTATCCGAGTTTTTTGGCGCGACGGATGGCCGAGCAGATTCTTGCCCACGAGCCGAACACGCAATTGTATTGCGTTGTGAGGAGCAAATTCTTGCCCTGGGCGCAGCAAACGCGTCTGACGTTGCCGGCTTCTCAGCGCAACCGAATGGTGTTGCTCGAGGGGGATGCGGCCTCGATGGATATGGGATTGTCTGGGGCAGAATATCGAGAAGTTATTGAAAAGGTTGATAAAATTCTTCATTTCGCCCAGTACCGGGATGTGCGAGCGGACCCTCAATGGGCTCATCATACGAATGTACAGGGAGCGCTGGAAGCTCTGGAGATGGCCTATGCGGCCCCTCGTTTGACCCATCTCGTATGCATGTCATCCATCGACGTATTGGCTTGTTCCGGGCTGGCTCGTGAAAGCGATCCTCCAAAATCACCGCCATTCCGGACTTTCATCCAGGAATCCTTGGCCCATGCGGAGCGGATTTATCGCCGGGCGGCGCATCGAATCCCCGTGACCATCCTTCGCCCTTCCACCATGATTGGCGACAGCAATACCGGAGAAATCGATCGTCTCGATGGCCCCTATCCGCTGTTCATGTTGCTGGTATCCTCGGGCAGGGACACGATTCCCCTACCCCTTCGTGCTGATCATCTGCTGCACTTCGTGCCGGTGGATTTCGTGATTCGAAGTGCGCATATCATTGCCAATTCGCCATGGTCGCCGGGCAAGACCTTTCACTTGGTCGACCCCGCCCCATTATCGGCTCGGCGTGTATTCGAATTGGTGGCGCGGGTGGCTGAGCGTCGCTCTTCCCGTGGCGATGTGCCGAGTTTCGTGGCCCGTGCGTTGGTGCGAAGTCCTGGGGTGGAAAGTTTTGCTCGAAGTCCCCGTGCATTTCTTGATGACTTTTCTCCACGGGCTCGTTTCGATGCTACCAACACGGAAGCTATCTTGCAGGGAACGGGGGTGAGTTGTCCTCCTTTCGAGTCTTACGTGGAAGCCATTGTGCGCTATGTGCAAGGGAGGCTTCATGAGCAACGGGAGGGCGGCGTTCATCCCATGCACGATCCACTTCTTTGAAACCAATGCTCAAGCACGGTCTATTTCGTTCCAAAGCGCATCGGCAGGTTGCGGTATCGGCGTTTGCGGTAGTGAGTTCCGCCGCGGTGGTAGTGACATGCAGTGCGGTGGGGCCCAGACCCCCAAAAGTACAAGAAGTACAAGAAAAGGAACAGAAGGAGCCGACAACGCCAAGCTTGGTCCAAGCCGCAGTATCGAGCGCTGCGAGCCAGGCGCTGGCTGAACCATCCCCCCCGCAGGTTGGACGATGGTTTGCCCCGTCGGGTCTCGGGATGACCCCCGAAGGCAATGCCGTGCCTCTTTTACCCAGGTTTTACGATGCCTTGGCGCGACTCGAGACGCGTCTTCGGCACGACCATGTGCGCATCGTATGGCTTGGGGATTCGCATACACAAGCGGATGGTTGGACCCAGGCGGTGCGTCGCGCGTTGCAGCAGCGTTTTGGTAACGGAGGTCCGGGGTTCATCCATCTGGGGTGGACCACGTATGGTTATCGTCGAGAAAACGTGATCCTTCGAGCATCGGGGGCGTGGTCGCTGCTTCCCACCACGTTGGTAGCGGTCACGCGGGTTGACGATGGGGTATTGGGGCTTGGGGGATTGCGGTTGGAGCCTCGGGGTTTGGATGCCACGGCGCAAGTGGGCGTGAATGCGGCCGATCTTCCTGGAGAAGGGCTATGGGATTTGGCCGTTCGATTGATGGAAAAAGACTCGAGTTTGGTGATTCGTCTCGAGGGTCAGGAGCATCGTGTCGAAGCGCAATCTTTCACGCTTGGGCGCATTCGGCATGTGACACTGCGTTCGAAAGGGCCGGGAGGAACGCTGGGGGTCGAGCAGGGTTGGAATCGACCGCAGCTTCTGGGCTTGGTGGTGGAAGCCACGGACAGGCATGGCGTGGTACTCGATACGCTTGGGTTGAATGGTGCACGCTATCGTTCGGCGCTAGCGTGGGATGAAGCGGCCTGGGTGGGAGAGTTGGCGCGTCGTGAGCCAGATTTGGTGGTGCTTGCCTATGGGACGAATGAATCGAGTGATATCAAGCTGAAAGCGGAGTTGCATGCGGCCCGGGTCAAGGAATTGGTGGGGCGCGTTCGCAAAGCAGCGCCTCACGCGGATTGCTTGATTTTTGGTCCCATCGACCGGGGAGGGGAGCAATACGAGGCGACGGTCGCGCGGATCAACGAAGCGCAAGCGGCGGCGGCGCGTGAGTTGGGCTGTGCTTTTTGGAATGGGCAACAGGCCATGGGCGGAGCGGGAAGCATGCAGCGATGGGCGACGATGAATCCACCGCTTGGAGGGGGCGATCGCGTTCATCTCTATCCCCGTGGTTATCAGAAGTTGGGTGAGATGCTCGCGCGAGACTTGCTCACTGGTTACGATGCCGGGGTGGTGCGGGGGCAAAGCCCATCCGACGATCCCGAACGATGACCTCTTTCGCGCCATCCTCGAGGGAAAAGCAATGATTCGATAGCTGGGTTGCTTGTCGCGCTATCATCAGGCTGAGCCAATCGTGGGGTCGTATGGTCATTTCTGGCTTTGGTGAGTCTTTGTTCTCCTCGCTTTTCGTGCTAGCGCTATCCGTCAAGGGTCCTCTCGTCATTGAATAAATACTCCGTGTTGTATTCGAGGGATGCCCTTTTCCAAGAATCAGGAGGATGCATGCGTCAATTCAAAGGTTTTCTTCAAGCTTCGTTCCTTGGTTTGGCAGGCTTGTTGGTATCGACGGGAGCCATGGCCCAAGGCCCAGCAGCCCCCGCTCCCACGGAGCCTGATCATAGCTCGGTGGTGGGTTCGTTGGGTGTTGGCTATCTCGGCGCCTCTCAGGTGGCGATTGGCGTGGGCGGAACGACGATGACTGCTCCCGTGGTGGGCGTACGGTATTGGCTCGACCCGATGCTCGGCTTGGATTTGGGACTCGGCTTGGGCATGACGAGCGGGAAAACGAAAACATCACCAGCAAATGGTCCTTCGGAAACGGAGGACGATCCCAGTTTTACGGCGTTCATTATCCATGCGGGTGTGCCTTTGAGCCTTCGCGAAGGAAAACACTATAGTTTTCAAATCATTCCGGAGGCGAACTTCGGAATGGGTACGGGAAGCGCGGAAAGGGGCGAAGCTGACATCGACTACAGCGGCATGAGGTTCGATATTGGCGCACGAGCAGGTGCGGAGCTTCATTTCGGTTTCATTGGAGTTCCCGAGTTGTCCTTACAAGGCAGCGTCGGCCTTCAATTCAGCACCGCGTCGGCCAAAACGGAAACCAAGCAGGCGGACCAAAAAAGCAAAGTAGAAGCCTCAGCTACACGGCTGGGTACGACCGTTCACGACAACCCGTGGAATATTTTCACAACGAACGTGGCGGCACTTTATTATTTCTGATCTAAAATAGTGAACGTACCGCGTAGTCAGGAGGTTTGCCATGACCCAGCCGATTCGCAATATCGTTGCCCCATGGGCGTTCCTCATGCTGGTCGCTTGTGGCGACGGTGGTTCGGGCCAATCTGGACTGAGCCTGAACGACGGGAACGGCGAGCCAACGAGTTCTTGGACAGAAAACCCGAGTAGTAATACAGAAACCCCTTCTCGTTCCGGCGATTCATTACCTTCCAACCATGAGTCCAGCGGATCGTCGGGGGAAACGTCAGGTGGCTCGAATGGCTCGTCGGAGGGGTCCGCAACCGCTTTATGCAAAGCCGTTTGCAACAAATTGTCCGACTTGGCTTGTACACCAGTGTCCGAAAGCGAGTGCCTTTCCGCTTGTGCAGAGGAGTACCCAGAGCTTATCTCCCAGATGGGAGGGGAGCGCTGCTTGTCAGAGATCACGGCCGTGTTCAGGGATTGTACGTTTTACTGTGATATCGAAGGAGAGTTCGCGCTCGATCCGGACTCCTGTCCAAACCAGTTGACGGCACTGTATGAATGCGCCGGAGGGGATTTTGATTTCGATGATGACGTCGGTAACGACACCACCGAACCCTCGTGCAAGCCGCCATCTTGTATGGGCTGTGAGGATGTGTGCTCGACTTGCTTATGCAGCACAGGGGACTCGGAGATCTGCGCGGAATACTGCGAGTAGCGCGGCCCTTCGCTTCTATAATTTCATTATACATTTCAATTGGTTACGATTTACGCGCGCCAGAGGACTCATCGTCTTGCGCATCGTGGATCGGTTCAATGTACGCTGCCGACCACCCAGGCTTGCCCTGCCACGAGCACTTCTTCGGGTCGTGCGCCCGCGGCCATGGCCGGACCGGTTCCTTTTTCATGGGAGGGCAGCACGAAACCGTGATCGCCGAAGATGAACAGCAGGGTTTGGGCAGGTAGTTGGGAAGTAAGCTGGAGCAAAGGGAATGCGACCGCGCGGGCGAGGGCATCGAGTCGCTGGGCTTCTGGCAGGCCGGAGGTGGTGAGGTCGGCTTGGATGACATCGAGTTTATGCAGTTCTCGCCCTCCCACTCGGATACGACGAAGGATCGAGGCGGTACGTCCGCGTCCGATAGGCAATTCGGCTTCTCGCAGTTCTTGTGAGTCAAGGGGCTCGGATAAGGCTTGAACGCCTCGCTCCAACAATCGAAGTTGCACGGCGGTCACCGCGGGCAATGCGGACCAAAGCAATACCCGTTCGGCCAGCACCGCCGTGCCGCGCAACTCTTCCTGAAGCACGTGTTCCAATCGCAATCCCACGTCGTAGCGCATGCCGTCGACGAGAACCAACGTGATCCCGCGGGTGCCGTGGAGTCTTCCGATCCGCGAGGCGATGCCGGGGATATCGAGCACCATCGTCGGCCGTTTGTGGGTGACTTTTGCGGCGATGAAAGCCTCTTTATAGCTTTTCTCGAACGCTTCCGCGAACTGCAGCAGGCTCTGTCGCGCGCGTCGGTCGTTTTCTCCTTGTCGGACGGCTTCGGCGAGAGGGGTATAGGCTTGCTCGAAGAGTTTTTCCACCGCGGACAAGGGTTTGGGACCGTGGGCATCGTCGATGAGTTTGGCGTAGTGTCGCCAATCTTTGGGGGATGTTACGGTCGATGTCAGCGCGGGGGCAGTGGAGGGCAGGATGGTTCTTGTGTCTAATTCCGCCTTTGCGCCGAGCAAATCTTGCAGCGCCAGAGGGGGCCCATAAGCTCGAAGGCTCACATCGGTGGAAGACAGCCATAGGGCGAAGGGGTAGCGGCTTGCCGCGCTGGAATAAAAACGCAAGCACGCGCTATCGTCGTCGCCGAGGGCGCCTTGGGCGCCAATGAGACCGGATAGGGATTCGAGGGCGACGGCAATGCCATGGGCGCCGACTCGTTGGGCTCGATACAATTGGTCTTCGATGATTTGCGTGCTTTCGGCGTGAACGTTCAAGCCGGAGGGAGGAGCGCCTCGTCGTTGTAGCGCTGTTTCCACGGCTTCTTCGATAAGTGTGGTGAGTTGTCCTCGGGCTCCTGGCCCCAAGGGAGGCACATTCACCATCAACCATCCGCTTGATTCTGCCGCACTTCGCAACCGCACCCTGGAGGAAGCCCCCAGAAACCTCACCTCGCCAATTTGCTGCCAGCGGGGATCGGATACGTTTGCCAAGCTCATGGTCTCAAGCTTGCCGAAAACCTTTCGGATGGCCCAGTTTTGCGTCTGCCGTCCTTGGTATCGTGCCCAATATCACGAAAAACCCATATTTTACCTATATTTACTATTACCCTACTCCCTCGAAACCCCGCGGGCCTCTTTGTTGGTTTCACGGGTTCCACGGTTTTCATTTTCCCGCTACCGTCTGCACATGTCCATTCGGCATCGAGCACCGTGGGCAATCGCGTCTCTCATCGCTTTGGTCGGCTGCTGGGATTCAGACGGATACGTGCGGCCCCGGCCTTCGCCTACTTCCGCGCCGCCGGTCGAAAAAGGGCCCCTAGGCAACGAGTTGAACGTCAATGGCACCATCGACCTTGCGGGTCTTTCTGCGCCGGTCGACATCGTGCGCGATACGCACGGCGTGGTTCATATCTATGCCCAGACCCATGCGGACGCCTTTCGAGCGCAGGGATACGCGATGGCGAGGGATCGGGCGGCGCAAATCGAGTTGTTGCGAAGGACGGCGGATGGGCGAACGGCGCAAATCCTTGGGGCCGTATCGCCTTCGACCATCGATCAGGACATCGTGATGAGAACGCTTGGGCTTCGTTCCGTCGCGCAGCTCGAATGGGCGGCCATGAACCCCGTGGTTCGTCCGTGGGTCGAGGCTTTTGCCGATGGTGTTTCTCAATGGTTTGCGGAGATCCGCGAAGGTCGAGCTGCTCTTCCTCCTGCTGGGCCCGCATGGCAAGCTTCGCACTTTGAGCCTTTTTCCGCCATCGACGCGCTTCTCATCGACAAGTTGATGCAATTTGCCATGTCCTGGTCCATCGGGCAGGAGTTGGCGGCAACGCAATTCACAGCGCTGGTACGCGCAACACAACACAGCCCCAACCCAAAGGTACGTCAGCGTTCTGGCATGCTTCCGGACCTGCTACGTTTTGCGCCATCTCGCCCTGAGATCACGGTGGAATCCTATTCTCTCGACCATGGGTCGAGCTTGTCTCCTCGCGATGGGCTGCCAGCCAATATCCCAATGATTCCGCATCTATCCGCGTTGACTCCGAGCCTCGAGGCGTGGAAGCGCGCTGGCCTTGCGTTTGGTGCCAAGGGCAATGTGGGAACCAACGCATGGGCGGTGGCTCCCCTTCGTTCTGTTTCCGGCGGCTCGGTGCTCGCGGTCGATGCGCATTTTCGTTTGACCTCACCTCCGCCTTTGTGGCTCGTTCACTTGCAAATTGCCAACGCTCATGGCGTCGACGGGCCCTATGTCACGGGAGCTTCTCTGCCGGGTGTGCCTGGTGTCGCTTACGGTTTTCACCGAGATTTAGCCTGGAGTCCGGTGGCGAGTTCCTTCGATGTGGCGGATGTATATGTCGAGCGTCTCGATGCGACGGCGCAAGCGGTGCAGGTGGGAAACGATTCGATCCCCCTTGAAGTGCGGCAAGAGACGATTGCCGTGGCCGAAGGGCAAGACATTGTCATCGACGTTCGCGCTGTGCCGCATCATGGCCCTATCATTCCGATTCTTGTCGACCACCAAGTGGCTCCGCTTCAGCCTGATTTGGGGGCTTTATCGGTTCGATGGTCTGGGCTGAGCCCAACGCGTGACCTGGAGTTCTCCCTATCGCTCCTGGCGGCCGAAGGGGTGGAGCATGTGCTATCGCAGGCGGGTTTTGCTCCTTCTTCCGTAAGAAGCCATGTGGTGGCGGATGTGGATGAGGTGCTTTACGTGGCGCCCACGCTCGTGGTCCGTCGCGACGATCGTGCCCTCGCGTGGGATGCGCGAAAGTACGAGGGTCGTCTTCCCTGTTTGGCTCTTCCTGGTGATGGCACTGCGGAGTGGGTGGGCACGTATGCGCTTTCATCCATCCCATGGGTCCAGCGTCCGAGTTCTGGTTATGTAGTGACGGCGAACGCCGACCCAGTGGGTACGACTTTGGACAACGATCCTTCCAACGACAGGCTGGCGGATGGGTCGTCGGCCTTTTTCTCCTGCAGTTTCGACATCGGTTTCCGGCAAGGGCGTCTTCGGGACAAGCTACAGGCCGCGGTCGAGCCCATCACGTTGGCCGATGCGATATCGATTCAATCGGACGTGGGTTCCGATTTGGCGGCTCGATTGGTGCCGCATTGGGTCGATGCCGTGAAGCGTGTGCAGCGGGAACAACAGAAGCCGGGCACCTACCCGTTGTTGACGGAGCTGGCCCATTCGAGCCGTTTCGCGACTTTTGACGCCGACCATTGGCTAGGGCTTATGGAATCATGGGAAAAAGATGCACAATTTGAGATGCGTACGGGTGTGACGACAGCCGATATGTCCTTGACGCTAGACTCGAGGGATGCGTTGGCGTCGCGTGCTTCGCTGATGTTTCACGCCTGGCTCACTCGATTGTTCCACAATGTATTTGCCGATGAGATGGGGGCGATGGGCCTAGGGATGCAAGGTTGGCTGGCGATATCGGAAAGCTTGCCGGTCCGAACTTTGCTCCATTTGTTGGAAACCCGAGCAGAATCGCTTGCAAGCTATGATATGTCCTTGCGTGACAGTCTGTTGTGGGATGACCTGACGACGGATCCCCTCGAATCGCGCGATGAGCGTCTCGTCACATCGTGGCTCGACGCCATCGATTGGCTCAGCGAGCATCTTGGCGACGATAGGAATCGGTGGCGGTGGGGGTTGGTCCATACCGTTCGTTTGGCGGCGCCGGATCCATCGATGGGTCTTTTGGCGGTCCCGTCGGAATCCGATCGTATCTTTCCCAATGGTTTTCCGAGAACGGGAGGATTGTATACGGTAGACACGGCGGACTATTCGTTGGCGCGGCTGGGTCCCGGGTCGCCGCCTCTTTTCGCTGTCCACGAAGGGCCGGCGTTACGTCTTGCGGTTCGGTTTACAAGCAACGGCCCGGAGGCGGCGGTAGCGCTTGCGGGAGGCCAAATTGCGGATCCGGCCCGTAGCTATTTCCGTGATGGCATGGAATTATGGCGTCACAACCTTACCCACGCGCTGATTTACCGTCGAAATGAAGTTCTGAACCAGGCGCGTACGCGGGAGGTGGCGGTCTCCAGGAAAGATGGTTCTGTGGATTGACCAACGCGCGGGCTGGGTTTACGTTTGACAGGCTCCCTCTGTGGGGCGCGCCAGGTGGAAGCAAGAAGAATCCCGATTGCGATTGAGTACGGGATACCGAATGAGTCGTGGAGAGCCAGGCCCGGAACCTCCTCACCGGGAGGCCAGAAGCGACAATAGGTATCCCACCTAGCGATAGCTAGGGGTTCAGCATATCTGCCAGCGGCCTTCACGGTACGGAGCCTATTTTGTCCGCGGCCCAACTATCCCACTTCGGATAGTTCCCCTTGGCGGAACCTTCCTGTCGTGTGGGTGCTCCTACGACGACAGGTGCCACAATGATTTTCATTTCTCTCAATCCTCCGAATGCACAATCCTGGTCGTACCTTATCGCCGATGGTCAAGAGGCCATCGTTGTCGATCCCGTGCAGGAGTATCTCGAGCGTTACGAATCGGAGTTGCGACAGCGACGCCTGCGGCTGGTGGCGGTCGTGGATACGCATACTCATGCCGACTACGTTTCTGGCGCCGCGGAGTTGTCTCGTCGCAGCGGCGCGCCTTTGGTGATGCATCATCAAGCGCCGAGGGCATGCGTACAAAAAAGGGTGCGGGATGGTGATGAACTCATGGTGGGCGCGCTTCGTGTGAAAGTGCTTTCGACCCCCGGTCACACCTACGACAGCATCAGTTTATGGTTACCCGATCGAATTTTGACGGGAGATGCGCTCGATCAAGGCGCGATGGGCCATTCGGGCGAAAGTTGTTCCAATGCGGAAGCGTGGCAGGAGACCGTGCAACGGTTCGAACGATTGGAGCCGACTCTATCCGTATATGGGACCCATGTCGATCCGTCGAGGCCTCGGGTGTTGATGCTTGCTCTTGCGCAGGCTTTACAGCGTCACGGCGATGGCGGGGGGTCGAAATCTACGTCTCGTGTAGGAAATGATTTTCGTCAACCCACGGAAGGTCGTTCTTTCGATGCGCTTCGAAGCAACCTGGCCTGTGCGGCGGTGGAATCGAGGCCAGCGGGCGACGTGGGACAAGAGGCGGTTCGTCGTCTGTCGCCTTCGGAGTTGGTGGAGGCATTGCGGTCGGAAAGGGCGCCTCAGGTCATCGACGTACGGTCCGAGGATGAGTATCATGACGCGACGCTCGGGCGCGTTCCTGGGGCGTTGTTGTTGCCGTTGGAGCATCTTGAAGCGCAAGGGGAGTCGTTACGAGGGCGGCCGGGGGGAGTCGTGGTAAGTTGTCGGACGACGGCGCGGGCGGTACTGGCGGCTTCGGTGTTACAGCGGCAGGGGTTGACGGACGTTTCGGTGCTCGAAGGGGGCGTTTTGGCGTGGAAAGCGGAAGGGCATCCGGTGGAGCTTGGCTGAGCGGGGCGAATGGCGCAGCGACGATTCGCCGGACGAAAAAGCAAGGATCATCGAAGCAGCATCCCCTGCGGAACTCATAATTTATTCAAATAAATCAATGTCTTATCGTTCAACGGCCAACGTGAATCCATGGCGCTGAGCCCATGTTTCCCCTAGCCGGGATTGGAAAGGAGAACCTCAAAAACGTGGTAGCGCTTATTTTTATGCTATCGTTTTGGATATCAACGTTGGAGATAATCATCATGCACGAGTTTTCTTTAAATATGGGAATACAAGCCATGTCGTTGCTGGCCGTGGCGTTGCTGGCTGGTTGTTCCGGGGATTCTTTCGACGACAAGGCGGTCGATACCTCCTCCGGAAAAGCCGTCGACGCCGCAGCGGATACATCGGTGGACGGAGGGGGTATCGATGGTGCGACCGAAGGTTCGGCCGATGTCGTCCAAGAGGCCGACGAGGCAGAGGCCGAAGCCTGTGATCCGTCGGAACAACCGCCTGAGGCAGTATTTGTCAGCGCGGACAACGGCGATGATGGGACTGGCGATGGGTCGGCCTCTTCACCGCTTGGCAGTGTGGACACGGCGTTAGCGCTCGCTGCGAAAAAGAAAGCGGCGTTCGTGGTTCTCGATGAGGGAACCTACAAGGAAGCCATCACCTTGGACAGCGCGCATGGTGGGGTAACGATCACCGGCGGATGGAAAATGGATGGGACCTCGTGGAAAAGGAATTGCTCAGCGCAAGCCCGGGAGCTTGCCGTGATAGCCTCGCCCACGCGCGTGGGATTGGAAGTCAAGCATGGGGCCGAGGGCATCACACTTCGCACGTTGACGGTGAAATCCACGGAAAGCGGGGGGGCGAACCCCAACGAGCCGGGGAAATCTTGCTATGGAATACTTGTGCATGACGCGCATCTGACCCTCGAGGATGTGGTGGTTGAGGCGTGTGCGGGGCAATCGGCGGGAGACGTCACGCTCTATTTTGGTAATGACCCTCCAGACTGCTCTTCGTTGGAGACCAATTGCAGCAAGGGAAACGACGGAGATCCTGGAGATAATGGGAATAGCGCCGACGCCGGAAGCTATACACCGGATGGTTACCTACCAGCGAATGGGGACAACGGCACACCGGGAGCCAATGGGGAAAATGGGAAAAAAGGCGGGCTTGCCATCGATGACGACTGCCTTGAATGCCCCACCGCCTGTTTAAATAGCACATGCAACAACGCCGCGGTAGTCACCGTCGAGTCGCAAGGCAAGTGTGGTTGTGGGGGCGAAGGGGGATACGCTGGCTCGGGAGGTCCTGGGGGAGGCGGTTCTTTCGGGGTTTATGTGGAAGGAAGCAAAGCCGTCGTCAAGATTTTGGGTTCGCTCGTCCGTGCGCGCGAAGGCGGGGATGGTGCAGCCGGCCTTCCAGGGATTCCTGGCACCAGTGGTTCCGCTGGAGATCCTGGGCCAGAAAAAAAGTGCGTCAATAAGTGCCTTCCAATCATCAGCTGGGGCAACTGCTACTGCACGCCAAGCAACTCTCAAACAACGATGGTGAAAGGATTTGAAGGCGGGAAAGGCGGTGACGGCGGAAATGGTGGAAATGGCGGCGGAGGCGCGGGAGGACCGTCGATTGCGATACTCCAACTGGGTGCCGGCAAAGTAACGCGGTATGGCACCGAATTGCACGTTTCCGCGGGAGGAAAAGGCGGTGACAGCGATGCGGCAGTGGGGATGGCCCAAGAGGAATACAAGGTCCCATAAATCCGCAGAGCGTCGACATTCGCTCACGACATAGCAATTCGCTTTTCAATTTTCTCATTTGTCTTTATATTTCCAGAATTAATTCAAACTGCAATGGACTGTCAAACAGTGATAGTCGTCATAGTTATGCTATTACTTCTTACATCATTCGCGGAGAAACTCATGATGCAGGGGCAGTCGTCCAAAACCTCGATTGGCGCTTCGGCCATGGCCTTGTTAGCGTCATTGTATCTGGTAAGTTGCGCGGGAGACCCGTTCACGAGTGATGTAGGCGACGCCTCCGCCGAAAAGCCGGTAGATGCGGCTGTGGATAGGCCGGAAGACACGTTGGGGGATGGGGAGGTTGTCGATGGGGCGGTCGAGGGTTCTGCGGATGTGATCCAGGAAGCCAGTGAAAGCGGGGCTGGGGACTGTGATCCCTTGGAACAACCGCCACAGGCCGTTTACGTCAGTGCGGATAAAGGGAGCGACACGACGGGAGACGGGTCCGCTTCATCGCCGCTTGGCAGTGTAGGCAAGGCATTGGCGGTTGCGCTGCAAAAAAATCTCATGCTCGTGGTGCTCGACGCAGGGGTTTATTCGGAATCCATCTCGTTGCAAAACTCACATGGTGGGCTGACGATCATAGGCGGGTGGAAGCTGGATGGGAATACCTGGAAACGGATGTGTTCCCCGAACGCCCGGAACGATACTGTGTTGGCATCGCCTTTGCCGGTTGGATTGGAAGCGAAATATGGGTCAGACGCGTTCACGCTTCGCACATTGACGGTGAAGGCCACCCTGACAGAGAACGCGCAGCCCAACGCGCCCGGTAAGTCGTGTTATGGAATTATGGTGCATGGGGCGACTCTGATTCTCGAAGATGTGGCGGTGGAGGCGTGCGCGGGGCAATCGGGGGGGCAGGCGACGGTCACGATCGATGCAACGTCACCCAATTGCACATCGCTGGAAACGAACTGCAGTGATGGGCAAAGCGGAAATGACCGCGATCCGGGTGTTAGTGCCCAACAAGGCAAGTATTTGCCCCATGGTTACGAGCCAGGAAATGGACAGAACGGCCTCCCCGGAGTCACTGGACATAACGGTACTGCCGGTGAAACTAAGATATCGGATCCGGTGTGTATCGACCAATGTCGGCATCCTTGTGCAAACAATAGCAGCTGTGATACCTCGGCAAGCTCGAAGTCCTCGATCACCGTGCGGGGGACGTGCGGTTGTGGCGGAAAAGGGGGTAGTGGTGGCGGGGGTGGACGTGGAGGAGGCGGTTCTTTCGGGATCTACGCGGAAGGAAGTAACAGTATCGTGAAATTGATCGGTTCGAGCGTCCGCGCGCTTGACGGAGGAGATGGCACAGTCGGAGCACCAGGTACATCCGGATTACCGGGAACTACAGGAAACCCTGGGGAAGCCTCCTGCGTCCTGAACTGCAGGTACGAGACGACTACGTATGGCTGCCAGTGCGTACAAAACAAGACGGAGACCGTGCAAGCCAACGCGGGAGGTCCCGGTGGTGACGGCAAAAGAGGGGGAAATGGTGGCGGCGGCGCAGGTGGACCGTCGATTACCCTGCTCCAACTCGGCGGCGCTAAAATAACGTGGGTGGCAACCGCCTTGTCAAAGTCCAACGGGGGAAAAGCCGGAGACAGCAAGGCCGCAGCGGGGATGGCTCAAGAACAATACATCGTCCCGTAGGTGCCCGACCGATAATTTTTCCCTTATATTTCACATGATTACCATTAATGATTTGAATTTGAACGATCGCCTGTCCCAAAGGTTACGGCATCGTCCACAGAGATAGGGGTGATATTCAACTTATTGAGTGATACCCCCGGCAATCATGCTGTTTTCGGTTCGACGCTCACGGAAAAACCATGATGCGCGGCCCTTCCCGGTGGTGCCATGATCTCAAAGCCACATACGGCATTGAACGTCTCCAAAGGCGAAAACGGCAGCGATGGCAGCGCGGCGCAGGGGATTGCGCAGACGGTGTGGACGGCATCGTGATTCGTTGGGTGAAGGGCCGGATATATCATTTTCGGATACGCGCCACCAACACGGCGGCCGACACGAATGCGATTCCCAAAAGCGCGGCGAAGCTTTGCTTTTGTGTCAGACCCATCACGGGTTCCGCCCCCAACAAGTTGAGCAGATGAGACTTGGGAAACAAGGTCGCGCCAACTCCTAGCGTCGAACCAAAGAGCCAATCGAAGACCCAGGCAAGCCATCGTCCGCCTCCACGACGTCCGAGGGTCGATGCAGCGCCGAAATACCATGTATATCCCAATCCGGACAGCGCTCCGATCCACGCGGAAGTCAAAAGATCGGTAACCACGAGTGCGTCGATTCGAGCGAATGCAACAAGGACGGTAAGCGCAGCGATAACGAGGCCGAGGAAAGCCGATATGATGCTCGTGGCGAGCAGCGCCCCCACCACGATGAGGCGTCGGTTGGCGCCCAACACGGCAGCGCATCCTACGGCATCGTCGGGTCTATGACGCTGGAAAACCAGGGTCACGACAGCGAGGGTGGCCAGGGGAATGATCAAACCGAACGACGCTCCCCGCAAGGCATGGCTTGCGGCGCTGGCGGGGTCCGCATGTCGTTCTGCCCAAGCCGCCAAGGTACAAAACGCACCGGAAGTTGCCGCGATAAGCAAGGTGGAGCGGCCGCGGAGTCGTTGGAGAGCCAGTCGCCCACCCATCGCCAAGGCGAATCGGTTCACGAGCGCTCCTCCGCGACGGTAGCGGCATAAGCAGCTTGATGGTGTTTGGCTAGCATGATGCCAGCGGAGGCGGCGTATACTTCCGGCGTTCCCGGGATGGTCTGTTGAATGGCGCGCACTTCGACCCCCGTCTGAAGGGCGGCCTTGGCGATGGTTTTTGCACAAGACTCCGCGCCAGAGCAGCGAACGAGCACCATCCCCCCTTCGTGCATTTCGGTCCAGGACAGGGATTTCACTTCGGCAGCGAGCGAAAGGGCCGAGAGCAATCGTCGGGGATGGTCGCACCACACGCGCAATTCGGCGGGCATTCCTGGCACCAGCACGTCTACATCTGGTTGGCCCAAAGCGCGTCCAATCCGGCCTCGTTCGAGGGTAGCCATATCGTCGCAAAGGGCGATCGCATCTTGTACGGACGGCGTGATCACGAGCAGGCAAGCGCCTTGTTCCGCTTTCTCTTTCAACAAGGGCCGTAGGGTATGGGCGGTCACGTCCGCCGCGAGCGGGTCGAATAGGATGAGGGCGGTGGGGGAAGCGACGGCGAGGGCCAAGGCAAGGGCGACGGTACGTGCTTCTCGTGGGTTGAGGGAAGCCACCTGTCGCGGGGCCAAAGAATCGATTCCGAGGGGTTCATACCAAGAGTGTCTTGGGGCCTCCGTGCCGCGCAGACCGCGAGCAAACGCAATTAATTCACGTACATAGCCAACATCCGCCAAGTTGGCATCGGGCATGAGCACGCCGAGGGAGCGTCTCAATTGCGGAGACTGGTGGGGATTTTTTCCCGCGATGAGCACGGAGCCCATGGTGGGGCGAAGCAGTCCAGCGAGAGTCTTGGCGAGGGCGCTCGAGCCATCGGAGGGAGTGCCGAGCAAGGCGCCCACGGGTCCCGCGGGCAAAGCGAGTTCGAGGCCGTAGATGCCTCCTTGTTCATCGCGGGCGGTGAGCGCATGGGTTCGAAGGACGGGTTGATTCATGAGGTTCCCACCCTGGTTACCAAGTCCGCCAAGGTTCCGAGCAACCCGAGGATCGAGTTCGAGCCCGCGTGCGATGTCGTTCCCAAGCCATCGAGAAACCAAGGGATAAACACCACCACCGCCAGGCAGGAGCGACCATGGCGTGGCGCGAGCCAACCGCAGGTTCCCGCCAGGGGGCCGGTGACGAGTCCGACCGCGGTGGCGAATCCGGCGAGGGGAAGCAGTGACAAGGTGCGTTTCAGCGCATCGGAGAAGGAAGGGGAAACGGCAATGGAAGCGATCACGACAGGCAAACAGGTGAGCATGACGAGTGCGGTCACGCGCAAAGCGACGGCGAGGAATCTACTTATGATGAGGGCATGAGGGTCGATGCCGTGGGTTCGGGCGAGTGCATCGATACCATCGAGGTGGTCTGCTTTGGCACGGTCGCCCGCGTTCCACAGGGCGATGACGGCACCACCGAGCCAGGCGATCAGCACGGCGGTTCGGGCTACGATGGGATGGACTTGGTGGCCGAGCCCATGGCCTGATAGGTAGATGATGGCGAAGGTGAAGGAAATGGCCAGAATGATGCCGATGACTTTGGCAAAGCGCCAGGGCGCGGAGGACACCAGACGCGCGGAGCCAAGGCATAGGGCGCGTCGAAAGGCGGGAATGGGTATGGCGGCGGGCATGGGCGGGTAGCATTCAACACCGGCGCAGGTCGAACTGCCAAGGAACAAAAACGTTCGTGTGCGAAGGAGGGCGAGGAAAGGGTGAACAAGGAAGGTTTGCGAATGATTCGGTTTCTCGACGCAATATGGCTCGATGATTAAGGTTAACCCTCGCCCATGACGGCCATTTTGGGTTTGTCGGCATATTATCACGATGCATCGGCGGCTTTGGTCATCGACGGCCGGATTGTGGCATCGGCTCAGGAAGAGCGTTTTTCAAGGATCAAACATGATCCATCGTTTCCGAATCAGGCCATTTCGTATTGTCTGAAGCAAGGGGGCCTGGCGTCATCCGACTTGGAATATGTTGTTTTCTATGAAAAACCTTATCGAAAGCTCGAGCGGCTGATCGACACCTGGCTCGCGTTTGCGCCGCGCGGGTATCGGGCATTTCTGCGGGCCGTTCCATCGTGGATGGGCGTCAAGCTGCATCTATCTCGGGAGATATCTCGAAGTCTTGGGAGTGTCCCCCAGCATCGTCTTACGTTCGTGCAGCACCACGAATCACATGCGGCCAGTGCGTTTTTTCCTTCGCCTTTTACGCGCGCGGCTTTGTTGACGCTCGATGGGGTTGGCGAATGGGCCACCGCGACGATCGGAGTTGGAGACGGCAATCGGTTGGAGATTTTGTTCGAGCAGCGGTTTCCGCATTCGTTGGGGTTGCTCTATGCAGCGTTCACCCATTTGGCGGGATTTCGCATCAACTCTGGCGAATACAAATTGATGGGATTGGCGCCTTATGGTCAGCCGCGATTTGTGCCGACCATCATGGATAATCTCATCGATCTTCGAGCGGATGGATCATTTCGCCTCGATCTTTCGTATTTCGACTTTGCGCATGGTTCGACGATGACATCGAAGAAATTCCATCGATTGTTCGAGGGGCCAGCCCGACAGCCGGAGGCACCGATCACGCAGCGGGAAAAGGATCTGGCAGCATCGATTCAAGCGGTGACCCAAGAGATCGTGCTTCGATGTGCGCGTCATCTTCACCAGCACACGGGTGAGAAAAACGTGTGTCTTGCGGGCGGTGTTGCATTGAACTGCGTGGCCAACGGTTGGTTACGTTCTCATGGTCCATTTGAACGCGTATGGGTTCAGCCGGCTTCGGGTGACGCCGGGGGCGCGCTTGGTGCCGCGCTATTTGTTTGGCACCAGCTTCTTTCGCAGCCTCGAATCGTGCATGGTGGCGATACGATGCAAGGGGCGTTGTTGGGTCCCTGCTTCAGCGATGATGAACTCGAAGCTTTTTTGCAATCCAAAGGGCTGAGGTTTCAGCGGTACCCTGACGATCGCAGTCTATGTGAGCGGGTCGCGGACCTTCTCGAGCAACAAGCGGTGATTGGATGGTTCCAAGGCAGAATGGAATACGGCCCGCGAGCGCTCGGCAATCGCAGCATTGTTGCGGACCCACGAAGCCAGCAGCACCGCGATACGCTCAACCTGAAAATAAAATTTCGTGAATCATTTCGCCCGTTTGCACCTTCTGTCCTCGCCGAGCGGGCACACGAATGGTTCGATGTTCCCATCGGTTACGAAGACCCGTACATGCTGTTCGTCGTCAACGTTCGGGGCGACGTGACACCTTTACCGGCGGTCACGCATATCGATGGCACGGCGCGGGTACAGACGGTGGATGGGCGTCATGGTCGGTATCGACTGCTGTTGGAAGCGTTTGCGGAGCGTACGGGGTGTCCCGTTCTGGTCAACACGAGTTTCAACGTTCGCGGGGAACCGATTGTATGTACGCCCGCGGACGCATACGGTTGTTTTCTTCGTACGAACCTGGACGTTTTGGTGTTGGGCCGGTGTGTCGTGGTTCGTGATGAGCAGGTCGACGTACCGCGCCACACGGTGGCTCCGACGGGTCAATTCCCATTGGATTAGGCATATGGCCTATACGTGTGGACGAACGGGAATCTGGCTGTTCGAAGCGGGGTTATCCGCGAAAGGGCGGGGGTGCGGCAGGCAGGGTATCGGCAAAGGGTAGCGTCATCAAAGCTGGCCGCAATCGGCGATCACGACAGGTTTGCTGGTGGCGCCATTGCGTGAGCCCACGGCTTCCATTTGCTGAACGACTTGCATGCCGTCGATCACGCGGCCGAACACGACGTGTTTTCCATCGAGCCAGCTCGTATCCGCGGTGCAAATGAAAAACTGGGATCCGTTGGTATTGGGCCCGGCGTTGGCCATGGACAGGGTTCCAGGCCCGGAGTGCTTGAGCTTGAAGTTTTCGTCGGCGAATTTCTCACCGTAAATGGATTCTCCGCCGGTTCCGTTTCCGCGAGTGAAGTCCCCACCCTGGCACATGAAGTTGGGGATGATGCGATGGAAGCTGGAGCCTTTGAAGTGAAGGGGTTTTCCGCTTCGACCCATGCCCTTTTCTCCTGTGCAAAGGGCGCGGAAGTTTTCGGCGGTTTTGGGGACGACGTCGGCAAATAGTTCGAAGGTGACGCGACCGGCGGGGGCTCCTCCGATGGTGATATCGAAAAATACCTGTGGATTTGCCATGTTATGGTTCTCCTGGATGGTGTTCGGGCATCAAGGTTGGGGATTGCGCGGCTTTCGCAGTTGCATGAGCCAATAGGCCGATGTGCCAAGCACGGCCACGACCACGAGCGCGATGATCATCCATGGCGCCCCTTCCCATTTGCCCCTTGCAGGGCCTTCTGGCGGTCGTTCCACCACAATGGTCGGCTGCAACAACATGCGAGCGTGCTGTACACTTACAGCGGGCAGCATGCAAGAAGCGCCGGTGGTTACCCAATCGATGGCAAGGGTGATCCGTTCATCTCCGGAAATGAGCGGGTGGACCGTTAGGTATTGCGTTCGAGTCACAAGGTGAGCTGTCGAATCCCGTGTCGACTTGCCGACGTGTTCGCTTGTGCTCGGACATTCACTCCACCATACTGGGGGCGACGATGTGCTTTGTTCTTCTATTCCGCTCGTCAACGTTGCCAATGCGATGAGGCTTGCCTTCGTTTTTGCTCCTTATCACCACAAGCGGTTCGAGGAGAACATCTCGGTGGTGGACGAGGATTTCGGTTTATTTCCACCCATCAACGTGGCGTATGCGGCTGCCATCGCGGAGCGAGCGGGGCATACGGTGCGTATCTTCGATGCCAACGCGGATATTCGATTGGGGCGAGCGTCGGAAGACCAAGTATTGACGCAGTTGCAGGAATTTCGTCCGAACGCCGTAGGTCTATATTTCTCGACCTATATGTTTCGCGACACGCTGGCATGGGCGCGTCGTATCAAAGCGCGGCTTGGGTGCGTTATCTTGGCGGGCGGCGTCAATTGCTCGGTATATCCTCGGGAGACGTTAGAGCACCCGGAAATCGACTTCATCGTGGTGGGTCATGCGGACAAGTCGTTGCCGGCCTTGCTCGATGCGCTCGATGGCGGTGGCACGATCGATTCGATTGCTGGGGTGGGGTGCAAGGTCGAGGGGGAGTTGGTCGTCCACCCTGCGCATTCCGAACCACCCGATTTCGATGCGTTTCCGTGGCCGTCTCGTCATCTTTTGGACAACTCGCGGTACTATTCTTTCATCTCGCAGAAGCGCAACTTCACCATTGCTCTGACCACGCTTGGTTGCCCTCACACCTGCAACTTCTGCGCGATAACCCGCATGCCTCGCGGTGTACGTTCCGTCGACAATGTCGAAGCGGAGATACGCGAGGTATACGACCGCTACGGTGTTCGCGAGATCGACTATTTCGATGCAAGTTTTCTCACCTCATCGTCGCGAACCTCACGATTGCTCGAGGCCATGGCTCGCGCGCCATCCGATATGGAATATTCGATTCGGGCACGGGTCGACAGCATCGATGCTCATACTGCTCGTGCGCTTGCCCACGCGCGTGTTCGGCAAGTATATCTCGGCATCGAATCGTCGAATGACGCTATATTGTCCGCGTTGCACAAGCACGTGCAACCGAGTACGGCACGACGAGCGGTGGCTTTGTTGCAACGGGAGGGGGTTCGTCCGTTGGGATTTTTCATGCTCGGCAGTCCTGAGGAAACGCTTGTCACGGCGATGCGAACGATCTTGTTCGCGATGTCGTTGGGGCTTGATTATGCGCAGTTTTCTCGGACGATTGCGAAACCCAACACACCGCTCTACGATCTGCTGCGCACCCAAACCGGCCGGGATTACTGGCGCGATTACGTTCGCGGAACAGCGCCCGAAGAGCGGTTGCCAAGCCCCTGGACCACGCTGACGGAAACGCAGATCGAGGCGATCACCAAGCTCGCCTATTTTCTGTTTTATTATCGTCCCTGGTACGTCGTTCATGCCCTGCGTCGAGTTCGGACCCGTGAGGAATTCGAACGATCGGTGCGAACTGCCGCGCGAATGCTCCTGCGTTCGGTGTACTTCGATTGAGGGCTCATGGCGGCTTTGCGACGTTGCGTGTTGCTGGTACATCCTTCTCGTCCGAGGGAACGCACCTATCCTTTGGGGCTTGCTTATCTAGCCGCGGCAGCCAAACGCGCGGGAGCGTTGGTCCTTGGTTGTGATTTGCGCATCGATCCGCCAGCAAAACTCGTCGAACTGCTGCGCCAACATCCCTTCGATTACGTGGGCATCACCGCGCTTTCCACCACGCTTTCGGAAGCAGCATTCATCGTTCAACAAGTGCGACGAATCCAACCCGCCTCCTTCGTTGTGGTGGGAGGTCCCCATGCCACGCTTGCGTCACGACAAACGCTTCAGGCAACCCGCGCGGATGCCATCGTTCGAGGCGATGGGGAGACGCCTTTTGCCGCTCTGCTGAACGGCTCGCTCGATGTGCCTGGCGTGACTCTTCGGGGACAGACGCCAGACGATCACGTATCGGTCGAACCTCACCTCGACCGATTGCCTTTTGCCGATCGCTCGGTGTTCCCCCTGGAAGCGTATTATCGTCGGGGCGTATTTGGCTCTTCGCGCCGCACGAACCTAATTGTCACGCGAGGCTGCCCTTTGTCGTGCGGGTATTGCAATGCCAATGCCTTGTCTCGCGGCACGTTCCGTCTTCGAAGCATCGAGCAAGTCATGCAGGAGGTGCAAAGGCTTCGCCGCGACTACCACGTGGATACCCTCGTGCTCGAGGATGACAACATCGGTTTGGATAGGGACTACGCCTTGCGCTTATGGAGGGCTTTTTCCGAGCAGAATCCCCGATTTCGGATCGATCTTCCCAACGGGTACCATCCCGCTCTCGTGGATGAGGAACTGATCGATGCCATGGCTGCGGCCGGCGTACGATCCATCGCATTTGGGATCGAAAGCCTCGACGAAAACCATCGTATTCTGCTGCATCGCCATTTCGACCTGGATCGATTTCTTCCGATCGTTGCCTACGCGCAAAGAAAGAACATCGTCACGACAGGCTATATCCTGATCGGGATAGACGGCCAATCTGCCCGACAGGCGATTCAGTCCGCATCGTCGCTGCGAACCCTTCCTTTCGACATGGTGCATGTATCCGTGCTGCTTGACCTGCCGAACCAAGGGCAAGTCGTTCCATCACGAACATGGAAAACGGTGCGAGCGATCATGTATGTTCGAATACATCTGACTCCTCGCCGAATCTTGCGCCTCATGCGGCTGGCGGCAGGATCGTCCCGGACAGATTTCGATAAGCCAAATCGATGGTGTTGACCCTCGCCGCAATCCACTTCATCTTAATAGGATGGCAAAATGGTTTCCGTACATCGTCGCTTCCCTCGCGATGGGAACCATGGGGTTCATGGCGTGTTCGTCGGACTCTTCGGACGCGTCATCCCATGGTGCAACGGCTGGAGACGCTTCGGTTGGGGATGCGAAGCCCGCGACCGGAGGCACGGGAGGCGTAGGAGGCTCTGGCGGGGATGGAGGAGCTGGCGCATCGACAGGTTCGACGGGAGGTGCCGGGGGATTCGAATGGCCTGAAGGCGGAAGCTCTGGTTCCAGTGCCACCGGGGGCAGTGGCGGCACTGGGTTCGACGCCGGTCCGGATGTCGATTTTTCCTATGATGCCCCTCCCACCCCTGATGGATTCAATCCCGACGCCACATGCGCCGAGACCATCGTCGAAGCACAACTTACCCCTCTGGATATGTATATCATGATGGATAAATCCAGTTCCATGGAGGGGGCTCGTTGGAACAATGTCGTAGCCGCGGTCAAAGGATTCGTCGATGACAGCGCTTCCGCCGGAATTGGCGTAGGTCTTCAGTACTTCCCTGTCCTTCCCTCGGGCTATACGAGCACTTGCTCGAGCGACGGCCAGTGTGGCAACTACGGTCCTTGTTGGAACACCTATTGTCGAGCCTGCGCGACGACTCATTATTCCACGCCCGCGGTGGGGATAACCACGCTTCCCGGTGGCGCGGGAGCCATCAAGTCTTCCTTGAATGCCACCTCGCCGTTTGGAGGAACGCCCACGGGCCCGGCACTCACCGGGGCCATTCAATACGCAACGAATTGGGCAAACACACACCCCGGGCATACCGTCGTCGTCGTTCTCGCCACGGATGGGGATCCCTATAGTTGCACACCATCGACGATTCCTGAGATATCCAACGTCGCAGCCGCGGGAAAGAATCAGACGCCATCGGTTTTGACGTTCGTCATCGGTGTGGGGACTTCGCTTGCGAATATGAATGCGATCGCTGCCGCGGGGGGCACCCAGAAAGCGTACCTGGTGGACACGGGTGGAAACGTGACGCAGCAATTCATCCAGGCCCTCAACGATATCCGCGAAAAATCATTGGGTTGTGAGTATGTGATGCCCACCACGGATGCCGGAGTCATCGATCCGGCGTTGGTTCAGTTGACCTTTACGCCCGGCGGAGGGACTCCTCGGAACGTCCCGCAAGTCGATGATGCCAGCCAGTGTGCTGGTGAAGGGTGGTATTACAACGACAAGAACAACCCGACACGTTTGATTCTATGCCCTTCGTTCTGTTCCACCGTGCAAGCTGATAAGAACGGAAAGATCGAGATCTCTCTCGGTTGTTTGAGTTCATGACGATCCCGTAGGGTGCGATCGTCAGAGTCGGGCGACCTTTCATCCGTGCTTCAAGCTCATTGACTCTTGTTGAGCCGTGTAAGGAACTTCGCGCTCAAGCGAAGAAATGGCAGGAATTGATCGAGGTTGACGAGGGCCGGAATCGTTTCGAAACGAAGATACTCGGCAATGAATCGTCGATTCATGAGGAAATCCCAATACAGTTTTCGCTGCCACGAACGAAGCGCTTCGTCGGAGACCTGCGAGAGGTTGATGAGCCGATTGTAATGGGAGAAGGCTTGTGGTTCGAGATGCCGCTCTCGCACGCTTTCATGAACAGGGGCGCCGGGATAGGGTGTGAAAAAGGCCACTTGGATCATGTTTGGGCGTAGTTCACGCATCAACGCATGAGTTGCAAGAATGTCTTGCTCGGTCTCTTGGGGGCTTCCGAGTAAGAAAAACCCTACGGTTCGGATTCCCACTTGTCTTGCCCAACGAAATGCATTGCGAGCATCTTGCACGCGGTTGCCTTTTTGAAGGGTTCGCACCATTCGTTCCGAACCGCTTTCCACGCCCAATCCCAACGTCATGCATCCCGCTCGCTTCATCAAGGTGAGCAGAGGCAGATCGACCGCATCCGGACGCGTTTGGGCGGTCCACCGTAACCGCAATCCACGGGATAAAATCGCTTCGCAAAGCGACGCCGTTCGATCGCGAGATAGCGTGAAAATATCGTCTTTGAAGTGAATGATGGTAAACCCCAAGGCGTCGAGGTACGCAAGCTCATCCACCACATCGATCGTCGACCGAACGCGGTATGTCTTTCCGTACGAGTTGCGCAATGTGGGGGAGCAATAAATGCACCGATGGGGACAACCACGGCTGGATAAGATGAAACCCCATCGCCAGCGTTTGTGGACACCGGTTGGATGAAACACTCGATAACGACGACTGCGAAATCGTTCATGCACTGGCCACGGCAAGTCATCCAGATTCCGAATCTCGGTGGGACCATCGCCCACGTGTATCTGTTCCTGATGTCGATACGCGGCGGATGATGGCGGAGTCGAGTCGGTCACCACGGAGACGACATCAGCTTCGAATTCACCGCGCAAACACAGGTCGATCGGGCTATTATCGTCGAGAACCGAATGCGGATCGACGCTGGCATGTTGTCCGATCGCCACGATTTTTTGAAGAGATGCGAAATGGTCGCGGGCGTAGCGGGCGATACGAAGAGCGTGGGGAATTCCGGGCGTGATGGCGTGAAGAAAAAGCACGGAAGGCTGATGCTCCCGTAGCCTTTTCATGAGTATTTCGAAACTGTCGGCTTCGGCTTCGAGATCGATGATCCGCGCGGGGATACCATGACGCGCCAGCAGGGCGACGGCATAGCCGATGTCGAGCGGGCTCATGACATTTTCGGGATGGGCGGCGCGACGTTCCCACCAGGAAGGGACCCGAACGAAGACGATCATGATTGCGAATACCGATGGGGAAAAAGCTATTTAGGCGAGGGTACGGGTTCGGTGGAGGAACCGGAAGCGGGGTCGACGGACCACTGGAAGTTATCGATCAGCACGAGAGAATCGAGGACGGGGTCTCCGGAATCCCAGATGGCGAAGCGCAGGGTAATTTCGGAGCCAGGTTCGACGGGGGCGCGGGTTTGCAACCATCCCGTAGCCGCATGAGAGCCGATAAGGGGTCCCGCATACCCGGTATTTTGGAGCAACGCGGGGCCGAGGGGGCATGGGAAATTTTTCCCTCCCGCCGACTGGGGCTTGCACACTTGAAGGAGGCTATTGTTCACACTGATGGGGTTGTTGTCTTGGTCGAAGGAGATGTTGGCGTCCGGAAGCCCAGGGGGGGGCGGCCACATCATCGTTACGTAAAAGTCATTGAATTCCGAGCAGATATATTCTGGAAACTCGAAGGTATAAAAGTTGAGGTTGAAGGAGAAAGACCGTGCGTTGGTGGGCACCCTCACCACGAGTTCCAGCGCAGCGGGGTCGAATACGGGACCGGTAACCACCCCGGGACAGGCCGGTGATTCTTTGGGATAACCAGGAGGCGGAGCGCTATTGGTGCCCATGATCGCGCCATTAGGCGACGAGAATCCAGGCTGTCCCGGCGCGCGAGCTGTTCCCGAGGAAAGGGCAAGCATGGTCTTGCCTTGCTGCACGTTCGCCGCGCCAAATTTGGGCAAAATTCCGTGGGACAAATCGTTCATCCCTGGCGTCCCATCCACCTTCACGTACTTGGCCGACAGCACGCCCCACGTTCGATCTTTGCCGGTCGCGTTCGGAACAGCAACCCTGCACAATCCAATCGCTCTGGCAGCCGCCATGGGATCGTTGCTCGCAATGTCGATCCCGTCATCGCATTCGATTGGTTCATCATCCGCGATGCCATTGCAGTCTTCATCGACACCGGGGCCGCCATCCACGCCGCCAAAGACGTCATAAGCGCCTGGGTTGGCGTTGGGATCGCAGTCATTGCAATCGCCTTGCTCGAACGAAAAGCCATCGCCATCGTGATCTTCATTATCCATATGGGGACAATAATTCGACGGCTCGCTATCGGTGTTCACCTGCGCATCGAGCAGCAATCCGCCACTATCTTCCACGGGTCCTCCCCCCGTTTGCACCGATCCACCCGAGGTTCCAGCGTCTTGGGGATGCTGCGTCCCATTGCCCCCTGCCCCCGTTCCGAACTCGCCTTTATCGGAGTTGGCGGAGCAAGCGATTCCCATACACAACACCAATCCAAGCTTCCACGGTCCTATCTTGCGCATCTCCACCTCTCCTGAAGCCAATGAGCCCAACGCGAGCACATACTTCTCAGGCTAGCCTGCGAACCCCCATCCAGCAAGGAATCCACGGCTGCGGAGCCGCTCCCGCGCATCGACAAACCAGCACCTTGGGTGCAATCCTACACTTCGATCGGAAGTTGCGTCGATATCGACCGTCCTTCACCTATGCGGCAGATAGTCCAGATGGCGGTCTTGGCGGAGCAACTGCGCGAAGGCTTCGGCGGTCACGGGCTGACTGAAAAAATACCCTTGAATGAAATCCGAGCGTTCGCGGAACAAGAAGTTGAGTTGTTGCAGTGTTTCGACGCCTTCGGCCACGACTTGAATGCCAAGTCCATGCGCCATGGCAATGATCGCGCGAACGATGGCCGCCGAGTCTTTGTCACTCACCGCATTTTTGACGAAGGAACGATCGATTTTGAGCATATCGATGGGCAGTTGCTGTAAGTAGGACAGCGACGAATACCCCGTGCCGAAGTCGTCGATGAGCACGTTGATGCCCATGTTCTTGAGCCGTTGCAACGTGGCGATCGCGGATTCGACGTGGGTAGCGGCAGTCGATTCGGTGATTTCGATTTTGAGAAAACGCGGATCGAGTTCGGTTTCGACGAGGATGCTAGCGATCTGCTCGATGAGATCGTCCTGTTGGAACTGCCTTGCGGACAGGTTGACGGAGCCAAGGATTTGTTTGAGTTCCTGCTGTTGCCACGCTTTGTTTTGGCGACAAGCTTGTTCGATGGCCCATCGTCCGATGGGAAGGATGAGTCCGGTATCTTCCGCCAAAGGAATGAACTCGGAAGGCGCGATGAGGCCGTGCTCTGGGTGGCGCCATCGCAACAGCGCTTCGAACCCTTCGATACGCCCATTTTCGAGCGAGACAATGGGCTGGTAAAAAAGCACAAACTCTTGATTATCAAGGGCTTTTCTAAGGGCCGTCTGCATCGCTAGCAGCCGTCTCCCCTCGCGCTCCGTTTCCTTATCCGCCACGGCGTATTGGGCCCGTCCGCGGGACTTGGCTCGATACATGGCGCGTTCCGCGGCGCCTATCAGGTCCTCTGCCTCCTGGGGGGAAGGGCCCGACAATGCGATTCCAATGCTGGTCGTTACGAAAACTTCTTCCTCTTCCACCAGAAACGGGTCCGTAAGAATGCGTTGAATACGTTGCGCGGTCGCCACCGCTTCTTTTCTTTCCACGCCATCCACGAGAATCGCAAACTCATCGCCTCCGAAACGAGCGACCGTGGAATCCGATCCCAATCCCTCGACCAATCGTCGCGCGACTGCTTCGAGCAAGTCATTGCCGGGGATGTGTCCAAGGCTTTCGTTGATCAACTTGAACCGATCCAAATCGAGCAGCACGACCGCGAAGGTATATCGGGGGTCGCGCCGGCCCCGCAGCACGGACCTTTCCAACAGTTCTTTGAACAAGGCTCGATTGGGAAGCCCTGTTTGGGTGTCATGCAGCATATCGTACTGCAATCTCGCTTCCGCTCGTTTTCGTTCCGTGACATCGAATCCGTACAGATGAACGAGGTGTTCCGACCGGACGGGATGATACGTCCATACGAGGATGCGTTCCGCGCGTTGTACTTCGAGGCGATGGTTTTCGCCTCGTGCCAAGCAGGCGGAAACGAGATCCACGTGATTTTCGGGCAGGATGTCGACCATCGACAGTCCCAGGGTTTCACCGAGCAGAACCGCCGCGGGATTGGCATAGCGAATGGCCCCTGTCGCATCGGACTCCATCACCGGGCTCGGGCTCTGCTGCGGGAATGTCGCCAAGCGACGGATTTCCTGTTCTCGTTGTTTTCGAAGGGAGACATCTCGCACAATGACGATCACATGGGACTCGTCTTCGGCCTGTTCCAAACCGAAGGTCAGTTCCGCGGGGTAGCGCGACCCATCGACTCGCAGGATATCGACGCTTTGGACTTCGGCATCGATCGGCCGGCTTCCTTCCCGAGCGTTTTTCAACATGCTATCCAGAAAGGGATGGTGCGCGGGAGCCAGCAACGATGAAAAAGGTTCGAGTCGAAGATCTTGTAAGGATGTCCCGAAGAACCTTTCGCAGCGGGAATTGACAAAAAGGATACGCCCCGCCACGTCGAGGGTCACGATGGCATCCGGCAACGCTTCCACCAATCCACGATAACGTCGCTCGCTGCGCGCCCGTTGAATCTGCACACGTTTCAGATCCGTGACATCGCTGCACAGGCAGAGCGTGCCCGGCGCTTGATTCACGCCCCGATCGAAGCGACTCGATGTCACAATCGTCCAGCAATCGCTATCGTCGGCGCGTCGAAATCGGACTTCACGTCTGCCGGGAATGCCCAATTCAAACGAGCCCGTGCCCCAACGCAAAGAATCGGGAGGAATGTCGCGAGTCAGTTCGAGCAGATGTCTACCCAAAAGTTGGCCGCGATCGAACCCGAGCATTCTTTCCATCGCCGGATTGACCAACTCGATCACACCATCGGAATCCAGCACGACAATGCCCTCTTGGGACATCTCGACGATCTTTTCATAGCGGGATTTCTGGACGAGAAGTTCCGTGGTAGCTCGTTCGAGTTCGGTGATATCGAGCCAATGGACGACCACGCCGGATACCGTTTCATCGTGCAACAGATTGCAGGCCGAAGCTCGAATCAGCCGTTCGCTGCCATCCATGAGGCAAATATGGAAATCATGGGTCATGGTCACACCTGGCTGCGCGATCAGGTGCGCCAACTTGTCTCTGACAGGGCCAAGTTCTTCTTCACGCACGAGAGACAAAGCTTTTGAACCGACTCGATCTTGAAGGCTCAGCCCGTGGATACGCTCACATGCCGCGCTTTCATACAATACCGTCCCATGCGCATCGAGCACGGAAACCGCATCCAACGCCCCCTCGAACAACTTCTTCCAATACGAATCTTCTTGCCTGGGATCTCCGGTCCCCATCGTCGTTTCAGACGATCGTTGCGCTTCGTCGGACGATGAACAACAGGATGGGCACGGACGCATGGTTCGAAATGAGCGATCACGCCAGACGACAAATAGAAGCGCGAGTCAAAGACAGTCTAGTGTCGGCGGTCCAGCATGCCTAGGGGGTACCCGCACGAAGTTCATACGTTCGGTCTGCCAGCCGTGGTGCTCGAACGTCATGACGAGGGTTCGCACTCCCTTCTCCTTCGAGCTTTTCACCCGAGGTCCACGGTTCCCGTCAGCACCCGGTGCGGCCCTTCTTTCAGGAGAAAATCGAATTCCTCGTCCCCCACCAAGGCACGAATCCGCTCCAGGCCCGCTACGACTTGCGCCACGTCCTCGGGACGGTGCGCATCCGAACACACAGCATAATACAACCCGGCCTCCAGCATTCTTTCCGCGGCTTTTTGGGGCGCTCGACCATACTTGCCCACCATGGCACCACCGTCCATGAGCAGCACGAGCCCCCGATCCACCCAATCTTCCATCAAGGTCAAGTCCCCGAAGCACGCCCGATAGCGTTCTGGATGCGCAATGACCGGCCGCATTCCTTTGCGACGTATGTCGAAAAGCCCTTCCAATAGCGCGCTCGACAAATGGTCACCCGCAAACTCCACCAGCACCGCACGCTCACCGGGGTAGGCAAGCCCTTGCCCCGACATGATTCGCCCGTACACCACATCGTCGAAAAAATGCTCGCACGACAATCCCAACTGCACATCGAGGCCCGCCTGCATCACATGCGGCAGCATTTGGGCGTAGGCATGTTCCAAGTCCCGACGTTCGTTATCGAACATGCCGGGGCGCATATGGGGCGTGGCGATGATATGAGAAAAACCGGCTTGGCTCAGAGCCTTCAACAGGGCAATTCCCTCACCGATCGTTCGCACACCATCATCCACTCCGGCTATCCAATGACAATGCAGATCGATATACGCAGGCATCGCGCGTATTTATGTCTCTGACGACGACAACCGAAAGGGGTGTTTTTTTTCAGCAAGCCACCGACAGGATCCGTTGGCATCCCGCGGCTGCCCTATCCATTTGATATTCAATGTTTTTTCCTTGTGGCGCGCGGGCGCATAACACCACATCCATCCCGTCGATGGACATCGGCAGCAGATGGGTATCCGGCGCCATTTTGGCGGCTTGCGAAGCCACCGAGCGGCTGCAGGGAGTCGTGTTGGCAATCAAAAACGGGGTAAAAGCTGCGAGTTCTTCGCAAATCGGCCACGCCCCGGCGCCGGCGACGACACATCCCATGTCGTCCACGAGGACAACCGCTTCCAACTCTGCAGCCGTTCGCACGGCCGCCAATTGAAGATGAAGGGCGACGATCGGGTCTGCACTCCGACGCTTGCGTCGTTCCACAGTCTGAGGCATCGAGGTTTCTCCTGGTTGCGAACGAAAGGATCGCGTGTCAGGCCCTCCTTGGTCAAGTTCGTGACATGTTGACGGGTTTCCCATTGTGAACTTCGAAACACTCATCGATTCTCGCCGTGTCATCCTCTGTGTCGGCTCCGGCGGTGTTGGCAAGACGACCACCGCCGCCGCCTTGGGGCTTTTGGCCGCTCAAAGAGGCCGTCGCGCCCTATGCCTGACGATCGACCCGGCACGCAGGCTCGCCCAAAGCCTCGGTCTGGAGGAGTTTCGTGCCGACGCGCAACAAGTCTCTGCCGAGCGTTTCAGGCAAGCCGGTATCGAAGCCCCCGGCTCGTTGACCGTCATGATGCTCAACACCAAACGGACGTTCGATGAGATCGTCGAACGCTACGCATCCAGCCCTGAAGTACGCGACCGCATCATGCACAACCAGATGTACCACTACGTGTCCACGGCACTTGCCGGCACGCAAGAGTACATGGCCATGGAAAAATTGTACGCGGTAAAAAACGATCCCAACTTCGATCTCATCATCCTCGATACTCCACCCACCTCCAACGCTCTCGACTTTCTCGATGCTCCCGATCGGCTCATCGATGCCCTCGACAGTTCCGCGACCCGATGGCTCATACGCGCCTTTGAATCGACGGGGCGCCTTTCGTTCGATCTGCTCGCGCGTTCGGCGGCCATGGCTCTTCGCGGTGTCGGCAAGTTCACCGGCACGGGATTCCTTGAGCAAGTAGCTGAATTTCTTACGGAACTCAACGATCTCTTCGGTGGCTTCACCCAGCGAGCCCGGCAAGTACAAAGTGCCCTTCGCGCGGCTGACGTGGCGTATGTGCTCGTTACCTCCCCATCGCCCACGACCATCCGGGAGGTTCTCTTTTTTTCGGAACGGCTTACCCAACTCGGGATGTCGAGCGACGCGTTCGTGATCAATCGAATTCATCACCCACCCCCAAACGCACCATCGCAACAAGCCATTCGCCAAGCCGTCGAACAATCCGGACTCGCCCTCGACGAAGACGTGGTCACGCGGTTGCAGGCCATCATGAAGGACGAAGCGACGCAAGCGGCGATGGATGCTCACCACCTGCTTGTCCTTCATGAGGCATTGCACCTCGTCGATCCCGCGCCTTTGCGTGCGATGGTCCCAGCGTTCCCTTACGATGTCCATGATCTCGAATCGTTGCATGACGTCGCCAAGGCGCTTGCGCGCGTTACGACGTGATTCGATCGGATCATCCCATGCTTACTGCGATTGTGGTCGACACTGTGTGACGCTCTCGAATATACCCAAACCATGACGGCCAATCCTCCCAACGCTCCTTGCCCGAAAAAAAAGTTTCCACTTTGGATACTCGTTCTTCTGGTTGTTGTTGGGGTGATGGTGGTCTTCATCGGCATTCTTTCGGCGCTCGCCATCCATGGTTTCACGAAGTACATGAAAGCTGCGAAAACGTCCGAGGCCAAGGCAACAGTGGGAATGATTGCCAAAAGCGCCTCCGCGGCTTTCGAGCGTGAGCTTGTGGCCAACGACGGAAACGCCTACCACGCGATGTGTCCTTCGGCATCGAATCCTGTACCGCAGGACATCGCACGAGTACGCGGGGTCAAGTACCAATCGAACTTGACCGAATGGGACGTGGATCGTGCTATGAATCGTGGATTTGCCTGTCTGGGATTTTCGATGGCCAATCCTCAGTACTATCAATACGATTATCAGGCTTCGGGCAGCCCGGCCCTCGATCGTTTTCAAGCGATTGCGCGGGGTGACCTCAATGGTGATGGTGTGACTTCCAGTTTCGTTCTCGAAGGACGATTGGCCAACGGAGTGCTACTTCTCTCTCCCACCATCGTGGAATCCTCACCCGAGGAATGAGTCGAAAATCATTCGGCGGGTGTCGAAGGCGATCCCGCACGAAACCTACAACGTGAAGGTTACCTTCGCGGGTCGTTGTCCTGGAGAGGGATACGTTCCCGACCGCAACACGTTGGCAAGGCAGTCTGCGGCGGCGACGCCTTCCTTGGTGGGGGGAATCACTTCGAGGGCCATCATTTTTCCGACTTCGGCAGGCTCTCGGCCGGTGTCTGCATCGGGATTCCGAAGCGTTCCGACATAGGCGGTAACCGTGAAAGCATCGGTGATCCCGTCTTTGCACCGAGCGATGGGTTCAGAAAGCTGTTCCAAGGCTGCCGCCACCTGTTGGGAATCCCATGTCGTCGGTGGTGTGACATCCGGCAACGGAGAAAAGGCCATGCTCGTCCGAATCTTGCCGCGTTTGCCTCCGACCGGCGAAGGCCATATTTTTTTTCGAAGCACGTTCAGCATACAACCAGAAACGTCTCGATCTCCGAGGTCTGATTCTTCGACATGGCCGTGAACCACTGAGCCAGAGCTATCCACTTCGAGATAGAAAGACACTTCACCCGAAAGGTAGGGCATGGACCGACACCCGTCATCGAAGCATTCATTCAGGGCATCGAACGTCGAAAGAAACGCTCTGGCCACGGCGCCTTCGTTCATGCCGCCGTACTCGGCTCCGAAGGATGGTTGGTCGTTTTTCGGCTTCGCACTTTCGCTTTGGATGGCCGTAGGCTTGGACTCTCCGGACGCCGGGGGAACCACCGTTGTGGCGCCGCATCCCGCGAGCGCAACGAGCGCGGACAGGGGTAGCGAAAAAAACAACGTCCGAGGGGGCGACGAACCATTCATGGCAAGGTGTATACTCTCTTTTCCGTTTCTTTGAAGCAACTCGAGCCCTGGGATGCTTCGCAAAGACAGTGCCGACGAGTCTTTCCCTCTTGTTTCGTCAAATGATGTAATTTCAATGTGTTACACCGATCAGAACGGATTTGGATTCCGTTATCCGTGTATCTTTTTATTTTCTTGGTTCTTGCCTTGACTTCTGCGGTTCCGCGCGCTGGTATGACGTGTTGATCTGGGAGGTTTTGTAATGATGCGCAATACTTCATCGTTTCGACTGTTCATGCAACCGGCGCGATTGGTGTCCGTGGCTTTGCTTACTACCGTGTTTGGGGCTGGCGTGGGGGCTTGTTCCAGTACCGACGAAGGGGCATCGGGCGACGATTGGGAGGATTACGGTATTGAGGGGGCGTTTGGGGAGGATGGTCCACCTCTTGGCAAAGCGGATAGTGCGAACGTGCAGGGACCGTGGGTCAACACCAACACCACGGCGACGCAGGTGTGGACGGCGCGCAAGGCGTGGGAGGACAAGGATCCCGCGGCAGGGCTTGCTTGGCCGGCCAACAGTGGATTGAACTGGGATCAGAAGTATTCCGCGTGGGTCGATTCGATGGAGCGTACGCGCAGTGATTCGTATTTCGATACTTTCATGCTGACGACGCCTTGGGGCAAGCAGCTTCCCGCGCCCAAGCTCGAGTGTGCGGAGCTTGCGATGTTTTTGCGCATTACCTTTGCTTCCTGGTATGAGCTGCCTTTCTTTTTGACGGCCACGGACGGCTCTCAGCGTATTTACTTTGGGCATTTCGGGGCGCGGACCACGTCGGAAAAGTACAAGAACACGCCGAACTACGCGCAGGTTTACAAGGACTATTCGAACCTCTCGGCTGCTCAATACCAATCCAATTGGCCGAAGGACACATCGTTGCGGGCCAAGGGCTTGTACGGAGGCGGCGATGAGATGGACTTCGTGTTCTCGGGAGCGAAAGCGGGGGCGTACTTCGACGAGATCTTTCTCAACAAGCGTGTCGGCCACTTCATGTTGTTGACGCTTTCGTACTTCGGCTCGATGCACTTGGCGAGTACGCGCAACACCTACAACCTCAAGCCAGAATCGGTCAAACCGGGTGATGTATTGCTCGAGCGTTGGCAACGAAAAGGTATTGGCCATACGTTGGTCGTCAAAGAGGTAACGAGCCTCGAGATGGGACAACTCGAAGTCAATCTGGCCTCGGGCTCGATGCCTCGTCGTCAACCGAAGTGGGAAGATGCGGTCGCTTCGAAAAGCTACTTCACCAACAATTACTGCGGTGGGACCGGCACCAATTCCGATGGCGACTCATATGCCTCTCTCGGCGGCGGGCTCAAACGGTGGCGTGTGGTCAAGAACATCAACGGTTATTGGACCAACACGTGGATGAAGTCTGATGAGGCCTCTTGGATTTCGGATACGGATACGACGGCCATCTCGTCTCGCCCAGAACAATTCGAAACGTTGCTAGGAGAGTCCGATCCTGCGGCCATGCGTGATTCCTTGCTCGCGATGATCGAAGACAACCGAAACCACCTTCGCAATTACCCAGCGTCTTGCGCCGCGCGCACTCGTAGGGAAGAAGGCTTCGATAAACTGTACACGCTCATGCAAAACAAATTTGGATGGAGCAAATCACAAGTCGACCAAAAATATCGGATTTTGGAAGACTATGTCTTCGCGGAACTCGAATACGACAAGTCCAAAACCTGCTGTTGGAATTCCACGACCAGCGTGATGCACCAAATTGCTGTCGAGTACAACGAGTCGCTCATGACCAACCAATGCGTGGAGCCCGTCGTTTTCAAGTGGAACAACGGTTACGATGTGTTCAAGCAATACGCTGAGCAGACAGGCCGAGGTTTCCAATGGAAACCGTGGTCCGCGGATGAAACCTGCCCACAACAGAATGTGCAAGTAGACACGGAGGCCAATCATAGCTGGGTTCCTTATTGCAGCCTTGATTGACCTCGGGGAATCTGGTCCGCTCGCCGCCATCCGTTCGCTTCCCCTACCCGCACCTACTCAATTCGCATGCTCCACTGGCCGACCTTTCGGTAAGCGATGATCTTTCGAAACCGTTGGTCTCCCATGGCAGAGCGTTTCATTCGTGGCGTCGCAAAGCCACGGTCTCGAACCAGCGCGGCAGGGTCACGGCAAAGTTGCACGCTAGCAACTTGCTGCAAAAGGCTCGCTTTGCATGACGAATGGGTCTGTCCGCGGTATCATTCAACCATTCGTTCTTTTTCTATCGAAAGGTTCTTCGATGGTTTCGCGTCACCTTGCCACGCTTTTTTTGATTCCCCTGCTTGTCTTCCCTGCAGCGGTTGGCTGCGGTTCGGATGACGATGGGGGAAGTCCACCCCAAATTTCTCCGTTGAGCGATAAATCTGCTTTCGTGGACAAGGAATTCACACTCGAAATCAAAGCTACGGACAAAGATGGGGACCCTTTGAAGTTCGGTTTTCGATCCACGATCCCGGATATCGGCTCCCGGGCGGATCTGCGTCAAGCAGGCAACCTCGCGGTGTTTCGTTGGACGCCCATCGCTTCGGACATCGGCGTGCATTCTTTCGACTTCACGGTCTCGGATGGCAAACATACGGCGAAAGAAACGATTGCCATCGAGGTGACGATTCAGGCGGGTTCGAGCAATGCTCCCATATTTCGAAAACCTTTGGGAACGGGAACCACGCTCGACCTTACGGTAAAAAAGTGTATTGACGTCGATATCGTGGTGGAGGACTCTGATTCTCCGGGAGTCACGCTGGCCCAAGACGATCCGGTGATTGCGGGAGCCACCCTCGATCAGCGTGACGGGCTCAGTGGCGTATGGAATTGGTGTCCATCGAAAGAGCAGGTCACCGAAGGAGATCGTTTTGCCCTCAAGCTGTCGGCCGATGATGGGGACAACCCTCCCACGGTGAAAAACTACCTGATCGTCCTTCGAAAAACACAAAAAACCGATTGTCCGGGACAGGCACCGGTCATCGAGCATACGCCGGAAGGCAATATCTCTTCGGTGGTCGATCTGACGATCGATGCACGCGTTACTGACGACCAGGGGATCAAGTACGAACCATTGCTGTACTATTCGTACGACAAGCCATCGGATCCTCCTGATTTGGCGCAGATGACGCAAGTAACGATGCTGGCCATCGAAGGGGACATGAAAGATGGCGTTTGGGCCGCGGATATTCCCAATCCCGTGGTGGGCAAACCTTCGGGGACAACCGCGGATGTGTATTATGTTTTGGTTGCTCAAGACAACGACGACAAAAATGGGGACTGTGATCATACGACGCAGAGTCCTTCGACGGGCACCCATCATATTCGGGTGACGAATCCCGGTGGTTCGGGAGGATTGGGACTTTGCAAGGCATGTTCCGCGGACGCGCAATGTGGTAGCGACGGTGATTTGTGCGCGACGCTTGGAGCTGCTGGAAAAACCTATTGTTTCCGCAAATGCTCTTCGGACGGGGACTGTCCGGGGGACTACCTTTGCTCATCGCCGATTACTTCTGTCAACGGGGCCACGGCTCGCCAATGCATTCCCAAATCTGGTCAATGTGGTAGCAGCACGAGTTGCGTAGACGATTCTTGGGAACCCAACGATACGATGGCCCAGGCGTATGTGCTTCCCGGCCTTTCTACCGGGGAAACCAAGGGATTAGTGAGCTGTCCCGGCTCCTTCACGGCGAATGAGGATTGGTATCCGATCGATCTTTCGAACTCTGGAACGATGGCGTTATTGCTCGATGGGGGAGACAGTTCCGACTTGGATATGAGCCTTGTGAGTTCTAGCGGCACGGTGCTGGCCCGTTCGGATGAACTCGGTTCTTTCGAGTATCTGGAATCCTGCCAGCCTCCCGGAACGTACTATGTACGAGTCTATAGCTGGCAAAACCAGAAAAATACCTATTCGCTCGTGTACGACTTTTATCCGGAATCCTGTGCTTCTTGCGTCGATGATGGCAACGAGCCTGACGATAATGCAACGCAAGCGCGGATCGTGGACCTGCAGACGCCTCCCTTCAAGTCGACGACCAATGCCATCTGCCCTTGGAATGAAGACTGGTATTCCGTCTACCTATTCGCTGGTGAAACCCTTTATGCCTCTCTGGCATTCGAGCAAAAGGGTTCGAAAGACGACCTCGATCTCATTCTGTATCGCGGAAATATCAACCTCACGCCTTGTGACGAAACGACCGTGTCGGGATGCAATGCAACCAATGGTCAAAGCGGCACGTCGAACGAGAACCTCGTATGGTCCATCACGACGGCGGGGTACTATTATGTGGTCGTACGCGGATTCAATGGGTCCGAGAATCTATATGATATCTGCATCGGTCTCAGCCAATCCCAATGCCCCAAACTGTAAACGGGAGTCGCGGAGGAATCATGCGTCGGCTGGTCTTTGCATTGTGGATCGCGTTGGCGGCTTGCTCTTCGGAGACGGAAGACAAGGAATCCACCGGAACGACGACCCCCGGAGAATCGGAAGACCTTGGGCTAGTCTCGGTTCAGCCTTCGTTGCTAGTGCCTGGCACACGTGTCGTCATTCGGGGAAAGGCTTTCGTTCCCCCCAATATCGGCCCTTCTCGGTTGGTTCTTCGGGGTAGCCTTGACGAAGCCCCCATGGAGTTGGTGCTCGCTGCCGCGTATGTCTCGGACACCGAACTCGAGGCATCGTGGCGTGGGGCGCTCGAATCTGGCTTATCGGTCAAAGAAGGGGTTTTTCAAGGAACGGCGGTCGTGGCGACAGACCAGGATGATGGCAAAACGCATATATCCCCGACGTTATCGGTGCGTTTGCAGATCGCGCCCTCGTCCAAACCGGACGTCTTCGATGTCGCTCAAGGCGTGATTTTCGTCAATGATCGGATCGAAGTTCGTGGCGAAGGTTTTTTGTTAGGAGGCGAAGAAGGCAATTCGGTGGCCATGCTCGACGGTTGTTTTCGGCAAGAGGGTCAGGGGTCATGCAAACCGATTCCGACAGCCCACGTGATAGCTTCGCCCACCCAACCCAACGACCGCACGCGCATTGCTTTTCCTTTTGCCCCCAATGTCGCTGGAATCCATCCCGGCTCCTTCGAAGGGTCTGTCGTCATCAGCAATGAGCACGGGCTCGCGGCGGATTCCATCACCTATAAAACGGATTCCTATCCCGTACGTTTCGATCTTACCAGCACCACGATTTTCAATCTCACCCCCAAGACCGCGAGTTTAGGCCAATATGTCGATATTGAAGGCGGTGGATTCGTGGGAGTTCCCCCGGACGGCAGCGATCCGGGGCTCGCTCTTACCACGCTCATGCTTTCCGGAGAATTCAAGACGGGCGCGGCGAACCCAATCCCTGTCGACGTCACCCTCGTGCCTGAGTTCGTGAATGGCAATCTCGTGCGCTATGTCCTCAGCGAGAAGGATGATGAACTCGGCCAAGCGATTGATTTGCGAAAAACGACAGGAGACTTTTCGGGAACGATTCAACCGGTGATTCAATACGAGCAAGACAGTGTCGTTGGGGCCGCCCATCACACCAGCTTTCGCATCGAGTCGGTCAAGCAGGTCGTCTGGGTCAATTTCGTTGCTTCTTACGTAGGAAGCCTTCGTCACTTCGGGCTGCGAGCGGTCGACCCCATGATTCGTGAGCGCGTGTTGGAGGTAGCCGCGCGGGACTACGCCGGGACCAACATGGAATTCCGACAAGAAAAACCCGCTGATTATGCTCTATTTGCACAAGTCGACCTCAGTGGCCCCGACCCCAACGGCTATGGCCTTCTCGGCTATGACAACACGCCAGGCAAAGATGTGGGCAACGATCGTCTTTACGACAAAATCGGTGGTGTCAACGCAACGACACAAGAAGATGGCTATGCGGGTTATGGTGGAGTCTTTGTCGAGTCTTTTTTTGGCTTCAGCGAGCATCCCGGTATCTTGGCCAAACGTTTGGAGGGCGCCAATCCCTTCTTCGACTCCATTTTTGATCCTTTTCGTCCTGATGTGGGGGGGCGACCCGTGGAAGCCGCGGACCTTTCGGAACTCATCATTCCCAAGCTTTCTTCCGGCGATGAATGCCCTGCCGTGGACAAAACGGACCGTGGAATGCAAATCGCCTGTGCGATATGGGCGTTGGGTTCCATGATTGGCTCTACGATGACCCACGAGGTCGGACACTCGTTGGGGCTCGCCGACCCGTATGGAAGCGAGTTTCACAACCTTGGCGACGGGCATAATCGTCTCATGGATAGCGGAAGCTTTCGTCCTTTCCTCGAGCGCGCCGAGATTCTCGGCTATGGCCCTGCCGTATTTTGTGAAGAGGATTATCAATACCTGAGATTCGTGTTGCCCCATCCCGACCCGGATCCTGCCCCCTCTCGCCCACCTTGCTGGTGAATTCCCTTTCCAGGCTCCATTTTTGGCAAGCACCTCTCGTTTTTCTGCTACTCTACTATCGCTGGCGTGTATTCGAACTTGGAATATCCATTCATGAGTCAAGGAGCCGCTGATGAAATACTCACGTATTTGCTGGGTTCTGGGGGTTGCAATGCTGTGGGCGATCGGGTGCAGTGATTCCGAGGAAGAAGGGAACACGAAACCTGGTGGTCCAGCGGGCGCCGGAGGAAGCGTGGGAGGCTCCGGGGGAAGCACCGGAGGTACCGGTGGAACCGCGGGCCACACGGGCGGTGCAAGCGGAAGCACCGGCGGCTCCAGCACGGAAGGTGGCTCGGGAGGGAATACGTCAGGAGCCGGGGGAAGTGTGTCTTGCGAACAGGGCTGCGACGATGGCCTGGCGTGTACCAGCGATGCCTGTGTGAACGACGTTTGCGAGCATACGATCGAGCAAGGATGGTGTGTCATTCAGCACGCTTGCGTGCAGCAGGGCGCAACCAACCCATCGAATCCCTGCGTAGCCTGTGATCCAGCAAAGACGACGTCGCAATACACAGCCCTTCCCGACGGAACTCCGTGCGGCGGATCCCAAACGTGTCTGAAAGGTCAATGCGGTGGAGCGCCTCCTGCGGGACGGGTCATCGGCCATGAAAACACACGCCTCGATCTGATTCCCTCCAGCGCCATTTCCGCCGCCAAATCAAAGCTTCATATCGCCTACCAACACACGTCCCATGGTAGCCAACTGATCACGGGAATGAATGCCTTGGAGGCTTTTCCGTCTTTTGGTAACACCTATGCTTGGGACGATGCCGGCCAAGCTCCCAATGCTCTCGATCTGGATGACAATGGTATCCCAGGTTGTGCGGATCTCAGCCAAGGGGACTCGGTGGACAGTCATGGGGATACCCCTTGGGTCATCGCCACACGCGATTTGCTCAATAAATCATCCAACAGCCATATCAATGTGGTGATGTGGTCTTGGTGCAGCATCAATGGTCACGATGCGCAGCGATATGTCGACAATATGGAAAAACTGGTCAAGGAGTATCCCGCCGTCGATTTCATTTTCATGACCGGTCATGCCGAAGGCCAGGGCGAGGACATGACTTCGAACCATGTGCATTACAACAATGAACTCATTCGCAATCATTGCAAGGCCAACAACCGATGGCTCTTCGACTTCGCCGACATCGAAGCGCACGATCCGGATGGTACCTACTATTGGAACCAGGGAATGGAAGACAACCTCGATTACGACGGAGGGAATTGGGCGGTTCAATGGTGTTCGGCCAACGAGGGAAGTGAACTCGAGCAATTGACCACGGGCAAGGGAGTGAACGGATATAGCGGTTGCCAAGGCTGCGCCCATTCGGATAGCCCACAACAAGCGAACTTGAATTGTGTTCTGAAAGGTCGTGCGGCTTGGTGGCTTTTTGCCCGACTCGCGGGCTGGGACGGAACACCCTGAATTCGCCTGTGATCTCGACTACACCCACCGAAAATCCCGCGCATCAATTCCCATGCATCGTTCGACTACTCCACGTTCGACAGTGACTTTCCCACGTGAACGTGCCGAATGGCTTTGGCAAGCAGAGAAGCCATCGATACGACCGTGACCTTCTCAATCTGCTTTTCGACTGGCAATGGGATGGTATCGGTCGTGATGAGTTCGTCGATTCGGGATCGATGCAGTCTTTCCACCCCGGAACCTGACAACACGGGGTGGACGGCCGCGGCTCGAACGGACTTGGCTCCACTCGTGATGAGAAGATCGGCTGCCTCGGTGAGAGTGCTTCCCGTATCAATCATGTCATCCACGAGCAAGCAATCTTTCCCTTCGACATCACCGATGAGTCGCATGGCTTTGACTTTGGCGGGTGCATCGCGATGCCGATCGATCAGCGCCATCGTTGCCCCCAATCCCATTGCAAAACGCCCGGCAATTTCGACGCCTCCCGCATCGGGAGCGACGACGACGAGATCTCGCAGTCCGCGTTGATGAACGTTATCGACGAGCAACCGTGCCGAACGCAGCACATCGACCGGCACATCGAAAAATCCTTGAATCTGTTCGGCGTGAAGATCCACCGTGATGATACGGTCTACCCCTCCGATCGTAAGCATATTGGCCACGACTTTCGCGGAGATCGGAACCCGTTTTTGCGTTTGTCGATCCTGCCTTCCATAACCGAAATAAGGTAATACGGCGGTGATGGTGGCAGCCGACGCCCTGCGACACACGTCCGCCAGAAGCATCAACTCCATCAAGTGATCGTTGACTGGATAGGATGTGGATTGAATGATGAAAACGTCACAAGCGCGCACGCTCTCGTTGATTCTGACATCGACTTCGCCATCGGAGAAGCGCGTGACATCCGCATCGCCCACGTCGATCTCCAATTCCGCGGCGATTTTATGGGCCAGTTCGGGGTTGGAACTGCCGGTAAATAGTTTGAGAGAAACCATGTCGCACCTTTCGCGAAGAAAATAGCTTAGTGAGCTGCCTTGCGCTCGATGGCCCGTTTGGCCGCTTCATATACGGCCTGCGGGGTCAATCCGAAATACTCGAGGAGTTCATGAGCACTGCCCGACCGGCCGAATGCATCGCGAACGCCAACACGTTCCATGGGAACCGGACGACGTCGCAACAGCACTTCGCCTACCGCATCCCCCAGACCTCCGATGGTGCTGTGTTCTTCCGCGGTCACGATGCACCCCGTCTCTTGTGCGCACTTCGTCACCAAAAACTCATCGATCGGTTTTACGGTGGCCAAGTCGACCACGCGAGCGGAAATGCTTTCCATGGCAAGCCGTTCGGCGGCTTCGAGCGCCACGTGGAGCATGAGGCCGATCGCGCATAAGGTCACGTCGCTGCCCTCGCGCACGATCGCTCCCGCGCCAATGCGAAAAGGTTTTTCATCAGGATAGACGACTGGGAGCTTTTCCCGCGTGAGTCGAATGTACACGGGGCCGTCGTACCACGCCGCCGCCTCCACCGCTTTGCGCGTTTCCACGGCATCCGCGGGAACAATGACCGTCATCGAGGGGATCGCGCGCATCACGGCGATATCTTCGAGGGCCTGGTGAGAAGCGCCGTCCTTTCCGACGGTGACACCGCCATGCGTTCCCACAAGGTTCACGTTGACACCTGGAAGCGCCACGCTTTGACGGATTTGCTCCCAGCATCTTCCCGTCAGAAAAATGGCGAAGCTGCTCACGAAAGGGATTTTGCCGGCGAGCGCCATGCCCGCGGCCGTCCCGATCAGGTCTTGCTCACTGATCCCCATGTTGAAAAAGCGGTCAGGAAATCGTTTGGCAAACTCGTGGGTACACGTGGACTTCGATAAGTCCGCATCCAACACCACGATATCGCGGCTCCGCTCTCCAAGCCGCACGAGCGTTCGCCCATACTCCTCTCGCGTAGCCAGGATGCGGGGAGATACCCCTCGCCCGTTCATGACGCCTCCTTGTCGAGTTCACCCAGTTCCATCAGAGCCAAGGCTAGATCGTCATCTCCCGGTGCCTTCCCATGCCACTGCACCTTGTTTTCGAAACGACTCACCCCTTTTCCTTTCGTGGTGCGTGCGATGATGACCGATGGCGCGTGGGTCTGCTTTCGTGCGCTATCGAGAGCCGACAGGATCGACCCCACGTCGTGACCATCGATTTCCATCGTATTCCAACCAAAAGCCGCGAACTTATCCACCATCGGTTCCACACCCATGATCCCTTCGAGGGGACCATCGATTTGCAATCCGTTGGCGTCGATGAATGCGCAAAGGTTCGAGGTTCGATAATGGGCAGCGCTCATGGCCGCTTCCCATACTTGTCCTTCTTGCAACTCCCCATCTCCCAGCAGCACGTAAACCCGCGGGTTTTCCTGCTCTCCACGAAGCGCGAGGGCCATACCATGCGCGATGGACAACCCTTGTCCAAGAGAACCGGTCGAGGCCTCGACTCCAGGACAACGACGGGAATCCGGGTGCCCTTGAAGAATGCTCGACAGCGATCGAAGTCGATCGAGGTCGGACTGAGCGATGTAGCCGCAATGATGAAGCACGGCGTAAAGCGCTGGAGCGGCGTGTCCTTTGCTCAACACGAATCGATCGCGCCCTTTCCAATCCGGTCGAAGTGGATAGTGCCGCATCTCCGCGCAATACAAGCAGGTGAGAATATCCGCACAAGATAGCGAACTGCCCGTATGACCAGAACGCGCTTTGTGAATCATCCGAACGATGGAAACGCGAATTTTTCTCGCTATCTCCCGCAGCACTTCCACATTGCGCTCGCGGGGGGGAGGCGGATAGCTGATCATGACGCAACCATGCTCCGTGACTGACTTGTCATGGTCCCAATGACCAACGCCTCCCTAGCATCATCGCCACAGACTCGCTATGACTTGCCGATACTCGATGCTGCCCGTATTCACATTCGACATGGTTCGACCGCTGTCGCAAAAGATTTCTAGACCAGCTAAAGTCCGAGCCACCCGATGAAGCTTTTGCAATTGCGTGTGGTCGATCTTGGTCCTTTTGCCGATGTCGTGGTTTCGTTTCGAGGCCCCGAAGAGCAAGCCCGAAATGTCACCATCGTGGTCGGGGGAAGCGGTGTTGGAAAAACCACGTTGCTCGCTGCCATTGCCTCGACACGTCCGGCCCACGCCGTTGCCGCCATGGCTCGTTCCCAAGCAGCAACGCCAGGCTATGTCATCGCTGATTGGGACTTGAGCGATGACGATCCGGAGCGCCCTCATCCCTTGCAAGTATGCTCACCGCATACGCCGGTGAAGGATACGGAGGAAGACCGCCTACGAAGACGCGAGCAAACGCTCTTTGATCGACGAGCGGTCGAGCAAGGCGGATTCATGGTCATGAGCATGTCTTCCACACGATGGTTCTCTCGTGCATCCGTCTCTCTCTCCTCTCCTGAGCGAACGGTGCTTCGCTATGACGTGCGAGCCGCACAGTCTTTCGATGACGCAAGCCATGCGGATATCGCCCGAGATGTCAAACTCGCGCTCGTATACGCAGCGATCGCCAGCCGTATCCCGGAGCCCGATTCGGGAAGACTCTCCCTTTCCCTCGCCGTCGTCGACGAAGCCATGCGTGATTTGCTCGCGAGACTGCTAGCCCTGGTATCGGTGCGATATCTTGGCGTCCACCCGCTCACCCTCGAACCCGTGTTTGCCACTGACCGAGGCGAGATCATGTCATTCGATCGGTTGCCCACGAGCATTCGTCATCTGGTAGCCTTTGCCGTCTTGCCCGTGCGCGCCCTTGCCGCTGCCTATCCAGGACGCGACCCGCGCATGACCGAAGGAGTCGTGTTGATCGACGAGGTTGCGCTGCACCAAGATCCCTATGTCCAGCGGGGCATCGTTGCCGCGTTGCGCGGCGCTCTTCCTCGCGTCCAATGGATTCTCACGACATCGTCGCCCGAAGTGGCTTGGGCGTGCGAGCCCTACGAAGTGATCGCGTTGCGTCGCATGCCATCGTCGAGGCGTGTTGAATTATTTGAAGGCCCTTTGGCAACGTTGCATTGATCGAGAGAGTAGCCCTCGTAACGAAGCAAGTTTTTTACTTCGGCACCACGTTCGCACAGCGCTCGTTGATGCACTTCGTTCCGGTCAAAAAGTCGCAGCAATCCGAATCTTGCGCGCATTTTTCGTATTCGTTGGAGCATTCATTCGAATGGTTCATGCAGATGAGTCCTCCCGCATCCCCATCCATTTGACAGAAGCCACCACAACATTCGTCTCCCGATTCACAAGGTTCCCCGTCGCTTTTGCAGGGGTCCACCACCCAGAATCCTCGCGTATTGCCAGCCATGAGTTCTTGCGCTGGCAAGTAAAACGCCGGATGACTGGGATCGGTGCCCGGTGCCGCGTTCAAGTCGATCGCCGCTACCCAAAGTTTTTTGGGCGTGACGTTCGCGACCAGATCATGCTCCCGTGGGTCACTCGCCCAAGGATTAATCGTTGCTACATTGCCATACATGCGACGACTCGTGAAAACGACCCAGGCATATCCTCCCGAAACGACCGGATTGACCGTGGGTTCGTAATGCAACGATGTATCGTCGTCGTGGCCGTTGGGCCCGGTGGGCAGATAGGAGTTGGTTCCATCGCTGCCGTTGGCCCGGTCGAGGGGATGGGCCGTACCTGTAGCGAGGTCGGCCCACCACAGTTGTCCTCTTCCCCCGTAGCGGGTCATCATGAATTCGCCCGCATCGTTGAGGCGAGACTGCACGGAAAACACGACGGCATCGAGCGTTGGCAAGAACGACGGCCACCCCGGGGCTGTTCCGGCGGTAGCTTGGAATAGCAGTTTGGGGTCGGAAAAGGTGGCGGTGGCCCTGTCGAAGGCCATCGCGATGAGTTGGGAACCATCTCCGGGTCCGGTCGCGGCGTTGCCTGGGCCTTCGAATAGGCTGAAAGCCACGTGGCCTCCAGACGGGGAAAAGGCGGGAAATCCAGCTTTCGTGACGAAAGAAGCGAATCCCGTGGAAGCGATCACCTCACCCGTATTCATATTGTATAGTTGGCTGCTGGTAGGGGCTCCAGCATATAGAGGCGCGGCATTACCCAGACCCAACGCGCCATCCGGCGTGAGTCCCACCCATCCGAACTTTTCCCGATCCGCGACAGGATAGATGGTTTCGGAATATCCCGCCGTCAAGGCGAACGAGGTACTCGCGGCATAATCATCCCCTCGTTGCACGATCATCCGGCTTCCGTCGGCGGATACGGAGTGACATACGCGGCATTCTTTGAGCCCGCCATTCGAGCCCGCCACGAGGGTTGGTTCGGAAGAGTCCCCCCGAATCGCCAATGTTGCGCCGCCAAATTGCCCATCCCCGCCGATACCACCCCCGTAGTTTTTGGCGAGAGCCGTGCCGTAAGATTGATAATAGACCGTCCCCTTCAGCGGCCCTGAAGCAAGTTTCCAGGTCTGGGATATAGGTCCGTAGGCCGTGCCTCCCGCCGCGACGACCAACGATGCCGTCAACGTGCCTCCCGCGTTCGATGTCGTGGCTGCTTTCCACACCTCTTGCGGAATCGGATGACGAACCAGCGGAGCACCGGGTGGCAAAGCGGGTGGAAGTCCAAAAAACCCCTTATAGTCGTAATGCTCGCTCGAAAGATGAATATACACCGCCTCCGCCGGCGCCGCCCCTTGCGTCCACTGCAGAAGAGGCGACAATAGCCCAAGAGGCCACACCGTTCCATCGTAAGGGTACAACCACCTAAAATTCGGATCTGCCGTCGTTGCCCCCTCGAGAATTCCTTGTATCGCTGCGTTCACGGGCACCCCTGGCCCTTCCCCACCCACGCCACCAGACCCCGAACCACCCGTACCTCCATTTTGAACCACCGATATCTTCACCGTTACCGTCGTCGAGACGTCCTCCGTCCCTACCGTGGCAACCACCTTCGCAACCCCCGCAATAGCACCCCCGGGCTCGAATACCCCGGAGTGAACGTCAATGAGCCCGATTTCCCCGCGATCCACGAGCCAAAGGGCCGTCACCGACTTGTCATTGACCCGCGCTTCAAACGTAAGGCTTGGGATAGGCTGGCCCGTCGACACCGTGATCACGGGGTCTTTCGGATAAATCGTGATGTCGTGCGCATCCGAGGAGGTCACGTCGAACACCGACCCTTCGGCTCCATCGACCGGCAGCGCGCCATCGGCCGAAGCCTCCGATGCCCCACCATCCGGATGGGTATTCGCATTCGATGCGCTACCATCGCTGTTGCCGCCCGAGCATGCACCAAGGACCGCTCCCCCACAGACTGCCGCAACAGCGACCCAGGAAAGTTTCTGCTTCATCGTCATGGTCTTCGCCTACCGAGCAAAAAATGTACCTCTCAGGATAGCATAAATCATGGCTCTGCCCATATCGTCTAGGCCCGACCGTGAGCATCGACAGAGCCCGGTGAGCAGGATTGTTTCTCAGACGCGGACCTCAGCGCGAAGTCAATCCTGGGCTCGACGAATGACATCACCGAATCGCATACGAATGGCATCGAGGGTATGCTCCAAGCGCGAATCTTTTTTCGACGATCCGTGCTCGAACAAATCCCCTTGCTTTGTGACGCCTGATGGCTCGAGGTGAACGGCTCCCACACCCACGAGGCGAATCGGTTCGCTGACGTCGAGTTTGGACACCAACCCCAACGCTGCACGGTACATGGTTCTGGAATCATCGCAGGGCTGCGCCCAGGTGGTTTCCCGGGTGGTTAGACGAAAACCCTTTTGATATCGTAATTTTACACGAATTCCGCGAGCTTGCAGCCCCGCTTGACGCAAACGAAAAGCCACCCGCTCACAATGTCGTCGCACCAACAGCAACACAGCCCCCTGCCCCGTAATATCCCGGTCGAGCGTTTCTTCCGAACCAATGCTTTTGGCTTCTCGGTCGGGAATGACAGGCCTGTCGTCATGCCCTCTCGCCAACGCTTGCAGATGCTCTGCGCTCGCTTCGCCCAGCACGCGTACCAGCCAGCCCGATTGGATCGACGCCACATCGCCGATGGTCTTACACCCTATTTTTTCCAATCGCTGCGCCGTGCGCGGCCCTACTCCCCACAACCGTCGAATCGGAAGTGGCGCGATGAAAGAGGCACCCTCGCCAGGTGGCACCAGGGTAATTCCATTGGGCTTATGTAAGTCGCTGGCGAGTTTCGCAAGGAATTTGTTGTCTGCGACGCCCACCGAACACGTCAACGATGTTGTCTCGAGCACGCGCTGTTTGATCGATTTCGCGGTCGTTTCCGCGGAGCCGTGCAGGGCTTGGGTTCCTGTCATGTCGAGAAACGCCTCGTCCAGGCTCAACGGCTCGACCAGAGGGCTGAACGAGTGAAGAACAGCCATGATCTGACGGCTGACCTCGATATAATGAGACATTCGCACCGGCATGACGATACCGTGAGGGCATTTTCGAAGGGCTTGCGCCATGGGCATGGCGCTATGTACTCCGTAGACGCGTGCTTCATAGCTCGCGGTGGATACGACTCCCCGACGACTCGCGACGCCCCCTACAATCACTGGTTTCCCGAGCAGTTCAGGATGGTCCCGCTGTTCGATCGCGGCGTAGAAGGCATCCATATCCACGTGAAAAATGGTGCGTTCGGGCATCTCCGAACGAGTGTACCGCCTTTTCTTTCGCCTTGGTACCCATCCCTTTTTCACCTCGTTCCTCTAGACAACGCCCATTGGTTCCACCCGTAAGTGCGCTTGTCAAGCACCATCCGACCAACAATCTCCGGACGGCCGCAAGCGGCCTGACG
>MWCO01000020.1 GCA_002070115.1 Deltaproteobacteria bacterium ADurb.Bin207 | reverse complement strand
ACGGTTACGAAGGTCAGGGCCCCGAACACAGCAGCGCAAGGATGGAGCGTTTTTTACAAATGTGTGCCGAGTTAAATATGGTAATTACCAACATAACTACAGCAGCCAATCTTTTCCATGCTTTACGTCGCCAATTGGCTTGGTCGTTTAGAAAACCATTGATCAATTTTGCACCAAAAGCAAACTTGCGTTTTGCAGGTAGTTATAGCCATATTGATGATTTTTTCGGCAGGCACGGGGCTAGGTTGCGCGAACCTTGACCTGGCTGCAACCCGCACCCCTTTCTTCTTTTGTCACTGCATTTTTGAAGACATGATGCAGACACTTGGATATAGTGCAACGATTAACGTTTATAACCGGGGCACCGCTCGTTGGTGTCCCGCGCGATGAGGACTGAGACCATGAAGCACGTCATGCGTTGGGTTGCCCCCTTGCTTCTTGCTCTTCCCTTGGGAATTGCTTGTTCTTCCACCGATCCGGAAAACGATCCCGCGGAACCGACCGATGACGAGTCTCGACTCCGCAATGAGATATTCGAGGAAAATGCGTCGGGAAAGGCCGATAACGCCGATTGTTCCGGCGTTGTCCTTCCCGATCAAAGCGGATTCAATAAGCGTGTGGCCATCACGTTCGACGATGGTCCTCATTTGGACAATACGCCGCGGGTTCTCGACGTGCTGGCCGCGCACCACGCCACCGCTACGTTTTTCATCAATGGCAAAGGCGTAAGGACTGCCCAACATCGTGACCTTTTGAAACGTATGCATGAAGCGGGGCATATCATTGGCAATCACTCGCAAAACCACGCGAATCTCAAGACGGTATCCGCGGCCACGCTCAAGGCGGAGATTGAGGGAACACATCAAATCTTGCTCGATGTGGGGGTGAAACCCGCGTTCTTCCGTTTCCCTTATGGGTCTTCTTCCTGTGCCACCGCTGAGACCGTTCGTTCTTATGGTTATGCGGTGACAGGCTGGCATATCGATTCAGCGGATTGGTGCTTTGCGGCATCCCGTGGAGGTGTGGGCTATTGCGATCCGGCCACCTTCCAACACGTGCCGAATTCGTACCGGAGTGACATCGCTGGATTCGTATTGAGTCAAGCTCGTGCCAAAGGCGGCGGCGTGCTGCTTTTCCACGACGTTCATGCCTACACGGTTGGCGTGCTCGATAGCATTCTCACGAAGCTCGAAAACGATGGCTTCAGGTTCGTCGGCCTCGATGATGTCGACACTTTCCCACGGCTCAACGGGAAAAAACCAGCGTCCTCGCCCTTCATCGGCTCGGCTTGTGAAGACCACGATGACTGCAACTTCACGGCTGTCAACGAAGCAGGGTTCTGTCAGACGTATGAAGGCGGAGGCTTCTGCTCGATCTCATGCAATGGCACCTGTCCCGATAAGGCTGGCATGGCCCCGACGTTTTGTGTGTCGTTGGACGGCAACTCCGGTCAATGCGTTGCGAAATCCAGCGCGGCCAATGGCTACTGCGCTGATCTTCCCGGCACGACAGCCAAGCCAATGAGTCGGTTCATCGGTACCAGTTCTGCCCCAGCGTCCACCGCGGACGTTTGCGTGCCATGAGCGCATAACCTGTTGTAATTCCTCCGTTTTTATATTCCTTCCGACGGGGCTACTCAAGAAATCGGGCCTCCCCGCCGGGGATAATCCGGCGTATTGCCATCGCCCGCTTTGCCGACCGTCGATCAAGCTGCTCCATTGCTCTAACCATCGGGGAGCGGTATCGTCGCTCATTGTTGGGTTCATAAGGAGAAGCACGATGATCGAGCAACGTATCCTCGGTGCCGTCTTCATCACGGCCGTTTGGTTTGCGGCAATGGGCTGTAACGACGACAAGAAAGCGCAGGGCGTGGCTGAACCGTCAGCGGTTTCCGCGGTTCCCGTCGAATCGACGTCCCCACCGGTCGATGAGCCGCCGGTCGAGGCCAAACCGGAGCCAACGCCGCTGGTCAATGAAATGGTACTCATTCCCGCGGGTTCGTTCATGATGGGGTCGGACGATGGGGAGAAAGACGAAAAGCCACCGCGTCGTGTGAGCGTCAAGGCCTTCGAGATAGATGTCCATGAAGTGACACTTCGTTCGTATATGGCTTGTATCAATGAAGGTAAGTGTACGTATCCGGATTACGATAGTTTTTGCAATTGGGGAAAAGAGACTCGCAACGATGATCCCATGAACTGTTTGGATTGGGAGCAGGCAAAGGCGTATTGCGAATCGGTGGGCAAGCGTTTGCCCACGGAAGCGGAATGGGAATATGCCGCTCGGGGCACCGATGATCGGGTGTATGGGTGGGGAAAGACCGATCCTCCCAAGGGCTTGTGTTTCAATCGAGGCAGGAAGGGGACGTGCCGTGTGGATTCGGTTCCCATCGACAGTCCATTCGGGCTGCGAGGAATGGCAGGAAACGTGTGGGAATGGACTTCAGACGGGTACAACGCGGATTACAGCAAGCCCAGGAGCAAAGAGCAGATCGTGTATCGAGGCGGCAGTTTCCTCGAGACTGATTTGTCGGATCTTCGTGCGACCTCGCGCAATACGCGAATCTCGAAAGTTCGCATGGATTATCTAGGGTTTCGATGTGCCCGGACGCCTGGGGCCAAACGAAAGCAGTGAACGTAGGGGAGTGGGTCAGTCCTGGATTTGATCGAAAACCGCCGGTTCCTCTTTGGATCGGTTTTTGGCGCCGCCGTTGATGGGCGCTGACGGCTCGTCCACCGCTTGCGTGATTTCGCGTCGAAGTCCGCGTTCTACAGCTTCGATGAGGAACGCTCGAAGATGGGCCGTGGGAATGATGTGCTGAATGGAACCTACTTCTCGAGCGCGTTCGACGCAATGGACGGCATCGAAAGCGGTTGCCACGAGTCCTTGTTTTTCCGCGTAGACTTTCCTGTAGGTTTCTTCGAACTGGGCACGAAGGCGCATGCGGTCTTGGGGGGAGGCGTTGGAAAGCAGTTCTTGCACGGCTCGCACGCGCTCATCAGCGAGGGTTCGTGTTTTGACTTCCGCGGGGAAGACGACGGCGGCTGCTGGGGCGCCGCCGATGACGGAGGCATGGGAGCCTTCGAGAGCGGCGACTTCCATCCGATCGTTGAGTGTTTTTGAAAACACGACATAAGCGCCTCCGTGGTATCTCGAGATCACGCAAAAAACGATGGGGCCCTCGAAGTTGACCACGGCACGTCCTATCTGTGCGCCATATTCGAGTTGCCATTTACGCATCGATTCCGGCGAGCCGTCGAATCCCGATAAGTTGGCAAGGACGACCACCGGGCGGTTATGGCTCGCGGCGTTGATGGCCCGTGCGACTTTCTTCGAGGACAGCGGGAAAAGCGTCCCGCCCGTCCATGTCTCCGGCCCATCACCGGGAACAAATCCGAGACGAGGCAATGGACGGGATTCTATCCCGATCAGGCACAGGGGAATGCCCCCGAGATAGGTATCCCATACGACAGCATTTTCCGCATTGCGCATGCGTGCCCAGCGCTCCAAGGGCTCATCATCGCTGTCGATGACCGCGCGCATCACGGCGCGGATGTCGAACGGCTTTTTCCTTCCCGGATTGCATGTCATCGAGAACACTTCGCCGATCGTCTGAAATGGCACCCCATCGATGGTGGGATGTGTGGCTTGGCTGATATCTCGATCCGCCGGATCCGTGGTATCTCGTCGACGAGGCACTTGTTCTCCCGCTACGACGTAGGTGTAGTCATAGTGGCGGAACAGGATTTGGCAGGCTTGGGCGATATCGGTTGCGAAGTACTGGGCTTGCCCATTGGGCTCCATGATGCTTTGAGCGCCTCCGATCCCGGCGTTGTCATCAGCGGATACACCCCCGGAATATTCCAAGGCTCGCTTGCCCGTAAGCACCATGGACCCTTGCTCTGTCATGACGAGGATACCGCGCGTATGCATGAGCATGGTGGCCTCGGCATTCCAATACGATTGCCCGCCGACGTTGACGCCTGTCACGATGACGTTGATTTCCCCTCCTGCTTGCGTAAATTCCACGATTCTTCGGAGCACGCGGGCTACCCAATCGAGTCCTTCGGTCCCCACGTCCATGGAGATCTTGGCCCCGGAAGAAACCGCGAACCATTCGACAGGCACGTTCCATCGCTCCGCGAGATCGAGCGCCTGGATGATACGGTTGCACTCCGGTTCCGCCAATGCGCCCATCTCACGGCTAGGATCCCCCAAAATGATGACGCGTTTCATTCCTTCGGGATGTTTGGCCGTGGTGTTGGTGATGACGCCGATCACCACATTGGCATTGTTCCGTCCTGGCGGGCGACTTACGGCCACCAAATGATCTTGTATCAGGTCGTATTCGATGAACTCGCCGGGCGGAAAGTCCGCCTCTTCCGTGCCTTGCGTGGGCGTGAGCATGCGAATGATCTCATAGGGATATACGAGACCAAGACGACGCAGCCGAACGACTTTTTGCGCATACGCGCTCAACGAACGAATGGGTTGATCGGATAGCCCATCGATCCGCAGATGCATTCCCGTACCGACGCGATTGGAAATATGAATGACGGCCTCGCGAACGGTGTCTTGATGGGGAAGACGAACTCGAACGACTGCTTTTTCAAGGCCGAGGTTTTTGGCAAGGGGCGCGAGGCGTCGCGACACCCGTGCCAAATCCCTGAGACTGAGACCCGCATCGGGCCAGATATACAAAACGATTCGGTTCCAATGCAGCCTGTCCCGAGCCGAGCGTCGGGATTGAAAATCGCGTATTCCCGCAAGAGCCTCCGTATACATTCGTTCGAGATGCGGCAACTGAACGATTTGACCCGAAGCATCTCGCACCGCAGACAAATCACGCACTTCGACGAAAGCAAACAATCGCTCATCTTTGGGATTGTCCCGCGCCACCGCGTGGAACAAGTAGATGTCGTCGCGCGCACGAAGCTGACGTGTCTGAAAGTTGCGAAGACGCCATAGCTCCAATCGTTCCGCAAGCATCGGATGGATGCCTCGATGAAGCTCATGCTCCACATAGACGCCATCCTTGGCTTCGAAGGTGAAGTAATGAATGGTCCGCCAATGCTCTGGATGCGTGGCCGCAACGACCACCCGATTCACGGGAGCTGAAACACCCACGGCGTCGAGCGCTTTTCGAATCCGGCTCGGTGCCCGACCCAAATCCACGGGATAGTCCTCGCTCACCGTAAGCAATTCAATAGATATTTCCCGAGCATCCACGAGCGTTTGCGCGACTAGCGAGGCTGCCGCCAACGCCTCTTTCAATTCCCCACAATACGTATGCGTCGCAATCGCATAACATCGTCGACCCTGATGATGATACGCCGCGATGGCGACACGACGCTCCCCCACACTGCGGACTTCCACATCATCGATATGACGGATGCGATACAACCTGCGCAGCATGATGCTCAAAGCAAGATCCCGGCCATGATCGTCCGCTTGCATCAAAGCGCATGTGAAGTAACCCATCAAAGGCAAGGGGCAAGCAATCAACGCGCGCATCGCCTCATGCCAAGCAGGCCCCCCTTGCTTTTCACATACCACCGCAAAATCTCGTTCGACTCGTTTGTGAATCTCGTTTCGACCGGTTTCGAAAAAGGGACGATCGAAGAAGTGATAACGCACTTCCCGCGCCAGATCGTTCAGGGCAAGGTCCCGGCCGAGCGTGGCATCAATGAGTTTATCCAAAATGGCACGGAAGCTCGATGTGGCAAAATACTGAATGTTATCAGTGTGTTGCATCTTCCGCTCCAGCACGCGGAAGACCTGACCCGCCACGACTTCCGCGCGTCGCTGTGACTTATGCAACGCAAGCAATGCTTCTTCGAGTTCGACAGAGCGGTCGAGGCTTTCCACGTCGTAATGAGCGAGGGCCGCGCGGAGCCCCGACAAAAAACCCTGGGGCAATCCCTGTCCCGCGCCCTCCACCGCTCGAAGATACGTTCGAAAGGACTCTTGTACGCTCAAGGGGCCCGTTTGATGGTCCGCGTCTCGACGGAACAACCACGTGACGTCCGCGTAGGTTCGTAGAACTTCGTTCTCCAGCCGCCACATGGTTTCGTCATCCGGCGGAAGCGTTGCGCAAAGCTGCGATCGCTGCGACGCGTTGGTTTGCAATTCCTCGTCCGTGATATCGAATCCCTGCACCGCGCGACGAAGCTCCGTCAGAAGGCGGTAACATGCTTCATGCGGTTCGGTGTCGTGCGAGGTCATGGCATCGATGGGGAGCGTGATTTTTTGTGCAGATGAATCGATGAACGAATCGGTGGTTGGCTCGATGATCACAAGCGGTGTTCCGGGCAGGACTTGCACGTTTTCCATCACGCAGACTTCTCGGATTCGGCCATGGCACGGAGCCACAACACCCATCTCCATCTTCATCGCTTCGAGAACGATGAGGCGGTCGCCTTGATGGACCTCCTCGCCCACTTCGCAATGAATCGCAAGCGTCACCGCGGGCGACGGAGCCCTCACCACACCGCCTTCGTCGCGGGATATCCGATGAGGTACTCCATCGACTTCGACCAAGTGCCTCAATCCATCCACCACCGCGACGATCCGATGTCGACGGCCGCAACAGGTCAACCACGCTTCGAAAGGTCCTCGTCGATCCAACTGAACCTCGGTACAAGAACCATCGATTTCAACACGAAATGAAGAAGAACCCACGCGTCGCACATTGACGGAATAAGTCTGTCCCGCAGTTCTCAACTCGACTGGATGACCAACATCGGCATCGACGCTAGGGCGTCCGCGCGCGGCAGCGGCAAGGAATCGGGCACGTGCATGACGCATCGCTTCTTCATACACATCGATGGCGGCGTGGATGAGTGCGACATGACCGAAGGCGCGAGGCTCATTGGCTCTTGGAACGTGAGTTCGATCGATCCAACCGATGTCATAGTCGTGTTGCGCCACATCGGGATGCTCCAGCAGCTCGAGCAAAAAAGCCTTGTTGCTGCTGCCGGACCGAATGACCACGGCGCTATCGAATAATGCACGACGCAAACGGGAGATGGCTTCGTTGCGGTCGCGCCCATGAGCGATGATTTTGGCGATCATGGAATCGAATTCCGACGCCACATCATCTCCTTCCCGCACCCCCGTATCGACGCGAATGCCTGGTCCCGAAGGCATGCGAAACAGCTCGATGTGACCGGGAGCGGGGGCAAATCCGTTATCGGGATCTTCCGCATTGAGACGTACTTCGATCGCGTGTCCTACGGTGGTCGGAGGCTCTCCCTCGAGTCGTCCACCGCTTGCCAGATGAAGCTGAAGCTTCACGAGATCAAGCCCTGTCGTGACTTCCGTGACGGGATGCTCCACCTGCAAACGGGTGTTCATTTCCATGAAGTAAAATTGGCGTGATCCCGGATCGAAAAGAAACTCGACCGTTCCGGCATTTCGGTAATCCGCGCCGTTGGCAAGACGAACGGCAGCGGCGCGCAGTTGGGCATCGATCGCAGCGTCCAATATAGGCGACGGAGCTTCTTCGACGACCTTTTGGTTACGACGTTGCAGGGTGCAATCACGAACTCCAACGGCCCATGTGGTTCCGTATGAATCAGCGATGATCTGCACTTCGACATGACGAGCGCCCTGCACGCGTTTTTCGATGAATACCGTGGCGTCGCCGAAAGCTTTCAGGGCTTCGGACCGAGCGCTTTCAAACGCTTGTGCAAGAGTCGAGTCGTCCAGTACACCGCGGATCCCTCGTCCGCCTCCTCCCGCCGATGCCTTGATCATAATCGGATAGCCGAGCCGTTGTGCGTGAGTCCGAGCTTCTTCGACGGTGGCCACGGGCCCTCCGCTCCATGGCGCGACGGGCACCCGCGAGTTTTCCGCGATGATTTTGGCGGCAATTTTGTCCCCCAAGCGGCGCATGACTTGCGCGGAGGGGCCGATGAATACAATGCCTAGTTTGGCGCATAGATCGGCAAACTCGGGGTGCTCAGCCACGAATCCCCACCCTACCCAAGCCGCATCCGCTCGGGTGGCCCGCAAGGCACGCTCGAGCGCATCATAATCGAGATACTTACTTTTCCGGTGCCCATCGCGTGGATCGACGAACGTGGCGGATCCAAGAAAATAGCGCTCGTCGGCCTGTTGCACGAAAGCACTCCGACTATCCGGTTCCGTATATAGGGCAATCGCGGATAGGTCGGTTCCCGATTCGGCCCGAAGTTCGCGAAGGGCGTGAAGCAAACGAATGGCCGGCTCTCCACGATTGACGATGGCAAGACGATGGAACGCGAGTTTATGCATTGCCTCTCACAGCGGAGGAAGAAAAAGCACGGTTGGCAAAGGCATCCACCATCAACGCACGCGAAACGTCTTTCGCACCTTCTGCGAATGGCGCGTCACAGAAGTTGTTCATGCACTTGCAATCTTTCCAAGGTGTTGTAATCGCTGCCGAAGCCGTACTTTCTCGAACCCTCCCCCTTCGGGCGAATCGCCCCATGGTTGAATTCTTCTTGTCGTTGATGAGGATGATGACGTTGGTCGAAAGGCTAAGGATGCAAAGCCCGGGCCATGTCACAGGGGCAGGGGTGGGATGAATGAGCCATCCTCGATGATCGAGGATCATGGGTGACGCCTTTGCACGGCGTCTTCATGGCGCCAATGGCAAGAACAGAGAAAGGAAACGTTGGATTAGTTTTCGTCTTGCTCGATGGGGCCGAGTTTTTCGAGCATGGCTCGGGCTTCGAGTGTCACTTCCAATTCCGGATGGGTTTGTAAAAATGCTTCGAGCGCTCGCACCGCGCCAACGCGATCGTTGTTCGAGGCAAGCGCAAGTCCCAGAGCGAATAACGCGTCACCGTCGCCAGGTACTTGGTCGAGGACTCGACGCGCCTGGCGAATGGCTTCATCGAGTTGTCCTTCGATGCGCAGAGAGTGCGAAAGCCCCACTCGCGCAGCGAGATACGTTGGGGATATTCGCAATGCCGCTCGGTACGCATCCGCCGCCGCATCGAACCGCCCAACCTCGAACATGGCCGTGCCCATGTAGTAATAGGCGTAAGGATTGCGCGGGTCTTCGCGGACGATGTCGCGAAGCAAATGAAGCGCGTCGTGGGGATTGCCTTGAAGCAACAATTCGGTTGCCTCTTCCACCGCATCCCAATGAGCCGCATCTTGAACGTCGTCTTGCGGCCTATGACTCGTCTTCATGCTCTTGACCTATCCCAAGACCGAAAGGGTTCGCTACGCTCCGTGCTACCGCGCCACCCGGAAAATGGTTTTGTTGGACGTATCGAACCAGTACACGAAATCACCGTAAGCGCGAATGAGGCTCGCAGAGCCTTTTCCTCCTGGAACGATCGTGGTCGAAGAAGTCTCGTTCTGCTTCCACCGATGAATGGAACCATCCGGCATGCTCCAATAGAACGTGTCCTTGATGACCGTCATTTCGGCTGGAGCTTGCTGCGTGTAGTCTGCGACCGTTTGCACAGCGGTTCCCGAATGTGTTTTGCAACGCACTTGCTTCGTACCGTGGGATATCCAGCATACGAATTGCTCATTGGCGACCACGGACTTGGGTTGGTTCTGAGAGGTGGCGAAGTCAGTGATCGTTGTGCTTTGCATGGAGATGCGTTTCACTCGTCCGCCGTTGAACTCGGGCCAATATAGATAGCCCGAGCCTAGCGCGATGGAATAGGCATCTTCCGTGGGCACGACCAATACGTTTCCATCGTTGGAACCCAGAGATTGGTAGCGGATTTGACGTTGTGAGTTCGGGCCGTAGCCTGATGTGCTCCAGTACACGCGATCGGCGGTAACCGCCAGGGCCAGTTGAATGCCGGTATCGATCGCGACATTGGAATAGACGGGAGGTTGTACGAAGGTTACCGACTTGATCAATTGCTCTACGACTGGCTGCTCTGTTTGTTCCGACGAGTAATAAGCCGTATACGTTGAGTTTTTGGGGAGTGTGACCACATGTCCCCCCACCGTTGCTGGGGTCGAAAGGGTAGCGGTTCCGCCAAAGGGAATGCGGTAAAGCACGTTTTGTTCGATCACGAGCAGATCGTTAAGACTCACCGCAAAGTCGGAAATGGGCGATGGGAATGTTGGCCCGGCCTTTGGCACGCAGTAGCCCATCGAACAATCGGAACCCAAGCAGGAGTGGCCGCACTCCCCGCAGTGCAATGCATTGGTGGAAAAATCCGCTTCACAACCGTTTGCGTTGTTCTTGTCACAATCCCCAAATCCCGCCTTGCATGTGATCTGACAGCTTCCCGAAACGCATTGGGATGACGCGTTTTGTGTTCCGCATTCGGCGTTACAAGCGCCGCAATGCTTCAAGCTGGTCATGGTGTCTGCTTCGCACCCATCCGTATCGATGTTGTTGCAGTTCTTCCACGTTCCTTCGCATGTAAAACCGCATCCTTGGGCCGAGCATTTCGGCTTAGAATGCGGATAGGTCGGGCAGGCTTGGTTGCACTTCGTACAATGCTGCACGCTCTCATGAAGGTTCGTTTCACATCCGTTGTTCGGATCGTTGTCGCAATCAGCGCGAGGACTGGTGCAACCCAGACCGCAAACGCCGGATACGCAAACCGCATCATTTCCCCCAGGGCAGACCTTGCCGCACGTTCCGCAATGCTTGGCGTTGGACGATAACTCGACTTCACAACCGTTGCTCGGGTTGCCGTCGCAGTCGTCATATCCGTTGTTGCACGATAGCTTGCAGGTGGAAGAGACACATACGGCAGATGCGAAGGGCGCCGAAGGACAAGCGTGAGAACAGGTGCCGCAATGAAGAGGATGAGATGTGACATCGGTTTCGCAGTCCGCGGCCGTGGTGCAACTCATCCAGCCCTGGGCGCAAGGCGTGCCTGATCCTGCCGCACCACCGGTGGCGCCAGCCGACCCTGCCGTTCCCGCCGAACCTGCCGTTCCCGCTGAGCCTGCCGACCCTGCCGTTCCCGCCGAACCTGCCGTTCCCGCTGAGCCTGCCGTTCCCGCCGAGCCCGCGCTTCCACCGGATTGGCCTGCAGCACCTGCAGTTTCGCCCCCGGCCCCCGCGGAAGAGCCTCCCGCGTAGCCTGATTCCCCTGAAAAGCCGCCAGAATCCTTGCCTCCTGGGCTGCCGTCACCGCCGGCGGCACCCTCTTTGGTTCCTGCATCGTAGGCCGGAGTATCCTGAAATTCCTCACCGACACAGCCGATAATCCCTATCGCGGAGGCAGCGAAAAGCGTTGTTCGAGAAAAACGCCAGTTGCGCATGGTTCCAACTCCTACGAAAAACCCCGGGTCGAAGGGGGATTTTATAATATCAGGAATTTATTGGTTAAATAACAGGAAGGTAGAAGCGAACTTGGATCGAATCAGCCGTGGTAGCAAGCGCAAGCGCACTTATGTCTACATTTTCTGTCCGAGTGTTCAAAAGGGCGCAGAAATCGCGAGATAGGTTTGTCCACCGGGCACGGCGAATTCGCCGAAACCTTTGGCGTATCCCAAACGACTGTTGATGACGCCGAAGTAGCCGAGTTGAAGATCGATGAGCAATTCGCCCCCAAGGCCCGTATGAAATTGATCTCGCGGATGGTCCGTGTCGAGCGTGTTGAAAGCACCGCCGTAGTCCACGAAAAGGTTTCCGGAGAGTCGTTGCAGGAACACGGGCAATGTCGAAATACCGCGGTCCACCGATGCGATGGGGAAGCGGTATTCCACATTGGCCAGGTGGTATTGGCTTCCGATGAAGCTAATGGGTTCATAACCACGCAAGACGAATCCGCTTTGAAACATCGTGTTGTTGATGACGTCCTGGATGTTGGTGTCCATGAACCCGCCTACGTAATACAGTCCACGACGTGGGTAGGTGCCGGCGGATACGCCGCCCCCCAAGTGAAACGCAGCGCTGTGGTGCCTGAGCCAAGGCATGGGTAGGTAGGCGGTAGTTTGATAGGTGAACGAATAGATCGAGTAATCGCTGGCGGTATAAATATCACCGAAGTCGACCGCCGCGCCCAGGCTGAAGCCCCGCTCTGGTCCGACACTCATCGCATAACGTTCCGTGTTTGCGTATGTCCACGATGCCCGAACCACGCCGAGCATTCCGCGTGTCGGATCGCGTCCAACCCGAGCATAAGGATCGAGATCTTTGCCTACTGGCAGGTCACCGCCAGACCGCGCAATCGAATAAGAAAGCGCATAGTTTTGGCCTTCATACGCGCGAGGCTTGGCGTAAATGAGACCGTTGGTCCATCCAATCGTTCGTTCGTACCACACCGGTTCTCGATCATTGACCAGATATCCTTTGCGGGGAGCCAAGGTGCTGAAGACCGATGAGACGTAGGCGAAGGGAAGCCGATTGTAACTGTATCGACCGCTGATATGAGGCAAGGTCCGTTCAGTCTCAAAGTTTGCGGAAAGCGCGATGGAGTGATGACCAGCCACATCCGATCCGGTGGTTTGCACCGTGAGCGCCTGTCCATAAGTGCCTGGTCCATAACTCAACGTAATCGCCCGAGGCCATAACGTCGAAAGCGGATTGTAGGGGCGTCGTTCCCAATTTGTTCGCGAAGGTTCCACCGGCGCTTGGGGCCGCTCGGGAACATAAGGCAACGGTTCCAAAAAACGGCTCGCCTCGAAAGGCATGGCGAACAGGTCGTAGCCAAACGACGTATAACCAACGTATACGAGCGTTGTTCCGTCAGGAGAAAGCTCTGGTTGGTATGCACCCGTTCTGACGTTGGTCACTTGGTGCAATGCGCCTGTCGCAAGTTCGAGCGCATAAATATTGGCGATGCCCGTGCGGTCCGACGTGAACAGCAAATACTTGCCATCGCGCGAATAGGACGGCTGCATATCCATCGCGCGATCGTGCTGAAGTTGTTGGAATTGTCCTGTGGCCACTTCGACGATGCGGATGTCCCGGTAGCCTCCTCGTGTCCAAACGCTGTAGGCAACGTGTTTCCCATCGGGAGAAAACCGCGGTGTATACGCCTGCTCGAAGCGCGCACTCGGCACGAGTGTGCGGGAATCTCGGATCGCCCCCTCGGAGGAAATATCAGCGATCTTGAGATAGGACGTCCCTCGTGTATTCACAACGTATACGATCTGCCGACCGTCGGGGCTCACGTCCGGATCTCGCGCGCGATGGCCGAAGGTCAAACGTTGGATCGAAGGTTCCGTGCCCGAAGGCGCGCGCTGGTGTGGGCCAATGCGATGAAGATCGTTGAAAAAGTACTCTCGACGCCACGGTTCGAGGGCCGCGTAGATCATCGTTCCATCCGGTAAAAAAGAGGCGGAACACTGACCATCGGCGCGAACGATCAACGGTTCCTCCAGCGGTTGCGCGCGTCGTGACCCGTCCATGAGGACACGATAAAACCCCGATCGATCATGGCTGTTGCCCCCATGAAATATGACCTCCGTATGCTCGGCTTGCGTTCGAGCAGCCGGAGGAACGAAACGCGGATTCGATATCCACTCCCCTCGCGTCGTCAGACGAGTTCCTTCGCGAAGCCCCCGACGATACACCGGATCCAGTTGCTTGCGATAATGCTCGCGGAGATACTGCTGCCAAGCCACGAATAGCTCTTCGTAGGTTCGTCCGGTGACTCGACGAATATTGCGGTTCAACCCGTAAGGAATGAGTTGTGAACCGGTGTCCGCTGCCACGGCAGCAAAGACATCATAGCCATAAATGTCCTGAATCCAGCTTAGGAAGCGAGAGCCGTACAGGTACCAGACATTGCCTTGCGGCCAACGGCGGGGTGAATGCGACATCTGGTCGAGCCCCATCAACCGTTCGTCGAGTACGTCAGCGCGAAGGAACATATCGAACATGGTCGAGCGGATTCGCCCGCCGGTCGAATGGCGAGACTCGTGGATGATGGCGAAGCCCTCGAGGATCCATCGTGGTTGTGCTTGATTGGGCGCAAAGGTGCGGCCTACTACCGCGTTGATGAGCGCTGGTACCCCCGTGATGTTGTCCATCTGCAAGATATGCGTGTACTCGTGGGACAACAATTCCAAATACCAATCATCATAATCGCCAAGGGGCGACATATCGTCGGGGGCGGTTACGAATAGACGCACCGTGTTGTAGGGAAATGCCGTGGCGGAACCATTGGCGCTGTCCGTATCATCGGTGATCACGATCTGCACCAAATGCGATGGTGACCAACGAAGGCCTTCTCCCATCTCCTCATGCAGACCTTCGTACCAATTGGCTACACGCTCGGCGATTGGCTCCAATCCTTTGGGATAATGAATGCGTGCGTGAGGCGTGTGAAGGGTCCACCACTCGAGATAGGGATCACCGGCCCAAAGAACGGAAGACGACAATAGGATCCACAACGCTATCGAATGAGCGAACAGGATACGGAGCGCACGGCACCGCATGATCGCGATCAAAGCATCCCCCCAAGCCGAAGTGGTCGGGTGTGGCACTATAAATCGTCGTGGAATAAAGGTTCCCGATTGCGAACGTACCGGTACACGAGCTGACGAGCTTCGGTGGAGATATGGGTGAATTGAATGCCACATCCCGGCGAGGTGGCATCCGATGTCATCGATTCACGCGATTCGCGGGTCCATCGAACGATGCCGATGGCTTCGAACTCATAGCCACCCGGCAACGAAACCTGCACTTTGAGGGTTTGGCCCACCGCAGGCACATTGTAGGTAGCAATGAAAAGGCCGCCGTGATCGACCACATCGTTGCCGGAAAGCCCTCGATAGAAGTTGGTGGCGGAGTGCGTTCCAAGTTCAGCTTCGATACTCGGTAGGTTTGCTGCTCCTCGATACGGTTCAGCAGTGGGCACTGCCGGTTTGGCAGCGAACGGATCGGCTTCGCTCCAACTGCTCGCTGCGGCAGGCATAGGCGCCGCCGCAACCTTTGGCGACGCATTGGCCGGCCCAACAGCCGCCATCGGAGCCGATGGCGCTTGGAATTGAGGAACTTGGGGTGGCGGCTGAAAAAAAGCGGGCTGCGGCGGCGGTTGATACGGCGGCGCTTGCGGCACCGGGGGTTGATAGGGAGCTTGGGGTGACGGCTGAAAAGCGACGGGCTGCGGCGGCGGTTGATACGGCGGCGCTTGCGGCACCGGGGGTTGATAGGGAGCTTGGGGTGACGGTTGAAAAGCGGGGGGCTGTGGCGGCGGTTGATACGGCGCCGCTTGGTGCATTGGGGGTTGTGCCACCACGGGCTGCGGTGGCGCTTGATGAACCGGAGCTTGGGGAGATGGCGCCGCTTCCGCCTCGGCGGATTTCGTCAACCCAAAAATGGTTCCAAGCGACGATGCCACGGCTTCCATGGTTTGCATCATCTGAGGATCCATGGCTGCTTTGGACTGCAGAATGGAAAGAGCGGAACGCACCGCCTCGAGCGCTTCCGTGGCAGACGTTTTGAGTACGGGCCCGCCCATGGTCTCAATGCGATGCAGTGCTCCCATGGCTTTGGCAATGGGCTCTGCTGCTTGCAAATACTCCGGCGGCGCGGTCGGATTCGATTGTAGTAGATTCAACCCCTTGGCAAGGGATTCCCTGGCTGAGCGTGCGTTCGATACGATGTCGGACATTTCCAGCTCCCACGGCTACGTTATCATCATTTTGCGATAAGGGATGCAATCTGATGAGCAATGTCGCTTGCTTGCCACCGATGCCCTTCAAACTCGCCTTGAAGAAGCCCAACTCCCTCATCCAAGGCACGAACCACAGCTACTCCGCCGATCACCGCCGCTTCTCCTGGTCGCAATACCGCGAAGCATGGACGAGTATCAGCTTTCAATAGCACCAGCGGCATTTCTCCCACCGAAACGATAGCCCCTGGATTGGGGGCCAACGCCCGAACACGTCGTACAATCGTGTGTGCCGTCCATTTCCACTTGACGATGCGATCTTCTTCGGTAGGGAAGGGGGCCAAGGTGGCTTTCGACTCCTCTTGAGCCACAGAATCGATCGGCTCGCCTCGATCAAGAGCCGCTACGGTCTGTCGCAACAACGATAGAGAGGGGCGATCGAGTTTTTTGGCAAGATCCCATGCGTTCCACGAAGGATCGATGGGTAGACGCCGTTGCGCCAAGATCGCCCCCGTATCATAGTCCTCCTCGATTCGATGGACGGTTACACCCGTCACATCGTCTCCCGCATCGATCGCTGCAAAAAACGGGTCCGGCCCTCGATGACGCGGAAGTAGCGATGGATGCACCCCGATTCCTCCCCCCTTGCAGGCATGCACAACCTGCATCGGAATCCGACGCGTGAAGTACCAACTCACCAACAAATCCGGTTGCAACCGCTCGAGTTGGGCAAGATATCCAGCCCAATGATGGTGAGGATCGAGCACCACCCGCTCGGCACCAAGCCTGGCTCGAAGCCGTCGCTCTCCTGTACGCCACCGTCCGCTCAAACCCGCAAGGACAAGCTCATGCCCATCCTCGAGCAAAAGCAAAGCCGCAACCGGAAGACCGAGAAATGCGATCCGCATTCAACCAAACCGATAATGCTTGCGCACGGCGCGTCGAACCTCCCATACGCACTGCATTCCCGCGGGAAACGTGACCAAATCACCTTGTCCCATGGTGACCGGTGTCCCCCCTTGCGGCGTCACCACGACCTGCCCCTCGAGAAAATAACAGATCTCTTGCTCCTCATACGTCCAGGGAAACGTGGATGGCTCCTTGGTCCATTGCGGCCACGATGTCACCTGCAACGCTTGAAGTCGGGAATCGGAAGGATTTCGTTCAACCAATATTTGCATGAAGTTGCGGTACCCAGTGAGTCGATGAGCGTCAAGATGCCACGCCTTATGCTAGGCTCTCCACTCGCCGTACGTTTTTTCACCAGTCGATTGCCATGGCAATGGGGCCCGAGGATTGACCAAAGACGCAAACAAGCAAACTTCACCTGCTCCTGAGTTGACGAGCGCGCTCGAGGATTATCTAGAGACGATCTACGAACTCGTGCGCGATCAAAAACTGGCTCGCGTCAAGGATATCGCCAAAGCCCGAGGAGTCCGGGCCGGGTCCGTGTCCCCCGCCATGCGACGTCTGGCCGCCATGGGATTGATCGACTACGCCCATCGAGAATACATCGACCTTACCCCCGCGGGAGAACGGTTGGCGCGACGCATCTATGCGCGTCACGAACTGCTCACGCAGTTTTTCGAGAAAATACTCCAGATGCCAAGCGATGAGGCGAGAGCCAACGCGTGCTCGATGGAACACAGCCTCTCACCACAAGGCATGGAACACCTCGCTCGATTTTTCGAGTTTCTTCAAATCTGCCCCGATGGTCCCGAACTGCTCGCAAAATTCCACGCATGTTCCGTCGTCCATGAAGGCTCCCCCGACTGTCTCGGCTCGTGTCAAAAAGTACGAAATCAGCAAAAAAACTCCCAAGAACGATTGTTCTCTTTATGGGACGTGCCTCATGAGCGCCAAGCCCGCGTGGCGCAAGTCGAAGCCTCGGCACAAGTACGACAAACCCTGCTCGACCGAGGATTTTTGCCTGGAACACGAGTGGTCGTCATCCGGCGATCCGCCGATGGTCAGTCGGTGTGGGTGCAAATAGGCGGATTCGAACTGCAATTGGAAAAAAACTACGCGCAAAACGTGCTGATGATCCTCGAAGACTGAAACCACAGACGCCGATCCTGCTTCTGGCGCTTCTTTGGTAGCGAGTGGGCTTTTGTAGGTGTCGGTGCGATTGTGCTTGCGTGTGGATTCTTCTATGCTATTCGTTACTCAGATCTGAGTTACCATGAGGTCATCATGAATCGAATCATCGCTTTTCTGCCTCTCGTCGCCATTGCCTTGTCTTCCTGTTCGGCCCCTGTCGATGACGCTGACTCACCGGCTTCCGTTTCCGCCGCGCAAGTTCCAGCCCCCCTCGTTCAAAAAGCCGATAGCCAAGATGTCGCGGATCATGGATGCCTCGTCGTGCTGCGCCAGGTGCAACGCAGCCCCGGACCGACCGGCTACGAAATACAATGTACGTCAGAGCGTTGTTGGTTCGTCTGGTCCGGCACGATCGATGTGGCCCGTTCGCTTGTCGAACAGGGAGCGACAGTCGGGTTGATGTATCAAGTCGGCATGGGTGAGTGGTGGGAAGTCCCCGCCGAGGCGACGGAGTCGGATGATGGCCCAATGCAGTCCTTCGCCTTTCGTTTCTTCGATCATGCGGTGGATACCTCGCTCAGCTTGACGGCTTTGGCGCAAGCTCGCGTTCAAGTCATTCCGGTGGTGCATTTGCCCGGCGGGGGGCGCTTGTTCGATCACAATCGTGTGTCCAGCGATTTGGACAATTACGTTTTGAACTATGGCAACGATTGGTCGGTCAACGATGACGATTCGGTGTGTACGGTCGGCGCCCCCACAGCCTCGACGCTGGAGTTTTTGGCTGGATGGAAACACGTCCAGCATGGAACGATCGTCGAAGGGGGAACCTTGACGATTCAATACGATCTTGCGCGTTTGCCCGATTGCCGCGGAACGCATAACGGCTATCCGGCTTGGGATACAACGGCTTTTGCTCGATTCATGCCCATGGGCGAGCTTCACCAGGGAAGTGTTCGTGCCTTCGAATCGAATCAAGGAATCCCTACCACCAAGGCTCATGGCATCCCGATTACCTTCGATGTTCCGAAAGGAGCGACGAGCGTGCAGTTGTGGTTCCGCAACGCGAGCGGAGCCGGAATGTCATGTGAAACCTGGGACAGCAACCTCGAAGCCAATTACGTTTTTGCCGTGCAACGTTTCGCGCCTTCGCCGGTCAAGTGGGCAGGCGATTGGGGCAATGGCTTCTCGAGAGAATGCGAGCATCGAGATGGCATCGAAGAGCCCACCGTGATCGATTCCTGGATCATGCAGCGTGCTTGCATGTTCGTAGATGCCGATGTGTATGTCCCCGGATTGACGGATGTAGATGCGGATCCCGCGGGGATTGTTGCCCAGGTGAACTACGGCTTCGATGATCAGGATCCGGTTGCCGGATGGCTTACGTACCAAGGCCGTGTTGGAAATAATTACCGTTATCGGTGGGAATTGCCTCGCGACGTTCTTCAGCAGTCGAGCTGGGACAAGATTACGTATCGCTTTCGCTTTTCGACCGATGGTCTGAATTGGTACACCATCGGTCAAGCGCAAGGCCCTGAGGGGGGAGACGCGCGAACCCTGTTGCGAAGCTTCTGATGAGCTTTTCCGTTTCGTTTGCGGTTCATCATCTCAGCGTGCAGAAAGTGCTAGTGATTCGAGCGAGCTTTCGTCCGTAACCCCTGAACGCACCGCCATCACTTTCCCATTTTTATCCACCACGACAATCGTCGGCAGACTCGAAACGCCGAATGCCTGGCTAACCTTGCCGTCCTCGTCCGATACGATAGGAAAGGAAAGCCCCTTTTGCCTTGCAAAAGCAATGGCTTTGTCAGGGTCATCGCTCGTGTTGATCCCAAGCACCTTCACACCTTTGTCTTCGAGCCTTCTGGACAATCGGTCCACCGAAGGAGCTTCCGCGCGACAAGGACCACACCATGATGCCCAAAACGACAAGACCACTGCCTTCCCAGACAATTGGGATAGCTGCACCTTTTCGCCTACTTGTCCGTTGAGCACGACGGGAAGCACGAAGTCCGGCGCGGGTTGACCGATCATCGCGGAAGGAAACGAAGCCAATCGCGGCAACAGGGCAAAACCGGCAAGGATCACCGCAGCCCATAGCCATGCTCGGAGATGCGACGAACGCCGATCGATTCCCTTTTGCGTGGGGAGTGCCTTTGCTGAAGATGTCATGAGATATCCAGACGGCCCGGGCCGACCTTGGTTGGAGATGGGTCGCGCCTAAACGATTCCTGGCGTTGAATAACGGTATCGTCAACAACGGATAGCGCGCCCTTACCGTTCTCCCATCGTCATTCCAGTCATCTGCAGGGATTGCCCAACCTGTGCGCGCGCCGCGAAAGAAGCGCTGCTTCCCGCGCGAGGCAACGTAACCACCAACCGTGCGCCGTGCCATTCACTTTCGGTGGCCTCGATGGACCCACCATGTTCCATCACGATCTTTTTCACGATCGAAAGGCCTAACCCCGTACCATCGGCTTTGGTGGTGACATACGGATCAAAGATGGTTTCCCGCATTTCAATCGGGATCCCCGGACCGTCATCGTCCACCTCGATCGTTATCCAATCCTTGTCCACCTCCCGAAGTCGAACGCGCACCCTTCCCCTTGCGGACTGTTTGACGCTGACGGCCTGCGCCGCGTTTCGGACGAGATTGACGAGAACGCGGTGCATCATCTGTTGGTCCATATAGACCGCGATCGGCCTCGTGGCGATCTCCCAGGACACATCCACGGCCCTTTCCAGCACGTCCCCATCCGTTCGTAAAATCCCGCTCTCATCGTCGGTGAACAACACCATGTGCTTTTGTTGTTCGCGCAAAAAAACGCAAATATCGTGATTTGACAAGTCGGCGCGGGGAAGACGTGCGAATGCACTAAACTCGGTGACGAGACGACGCAGACTCGCTACCTCTTCGGTCACTACCCCATGGGTCGTTTCGAGAAGCTTTCGAAACGATGCATCATCACCTTGATAGCGTGCGTGAATCTCCTCGACAGCGAGTTGGATCGGGGTCAGCGGATTTTTGATCTCATGCGCCAATCGCCGCGCCATCTCCTGCCATGTTCCCATCCGCTGAAGAAACTCGATACGCGCCCTGGAGCGTTGCACCTCCCGGAGCATTCGATTGAAAGCTTTTGCCAACTCCGTGATCTCATCTTTGCCCTGAATGGGCACTCGCACGGAAAGATCTCCCGAACCCACCACTTGCGCCACGTGCGCCAACAGCCCGATTCGTCGCGTGACGCCGCGAGAAAGAAGTGTTCCCAAGGTTACGGCGGCTAGCATCGTGATGACCAGCAAGACCGTAAAAGCGTAGAGATGCGCGCGTTCCACTTGGGAGCGCGAAGCCTCGATTTGACGATAGGTGCGAACGGTTTCCTCCATTTGATCTCGTTCGTCGAATCGCGCTTTGGGCGTGACGAATACGGCGAGCAATTGAGGGCCATCTGCTTTGTTCGAAAGAGGTTTTCTCACTTCGAGCGCGAGTTCGGTGTTGACGTTGACGGCCGTGAAACGTTTTTTTTCGACCACGATTTCGCCATCTCCATCGACGACGGCCAGTTGGACGAGATTGGTATGAGTTGGAAAAATCTCGGCAAGTTCTTGCTCGAGGCTTGGGCGATGATTGAGCATCGCCGCGGCACGCAGGCCCTCCTGTGCTGCAATTGCCTCCGCTTGGTAACGCATGGTCGATTTCAAACTCGCGGCCAATTCCTTGTATAGATCGAGAGAACGCTCCAACTCCTCGCCCACGCGCGGATTGTATAGCTGCGCGGAAACATTGCTGACCAAGCTACGCGCGATGATGATCGCCGCCGCCAACGGGATGACAGCAGCAAGCAACACCGCAAGCGTCAGCTTTCGCGTGGTTCGAGATAACAACGCCATCGAAAAAGTAGTGTGGCAGATGTCGACATGGGCACTCAACCCGTGTCGTCATCCACTCGCCAGATCATGTCGAAACAGCGGCCAGTCCGGTCGCCTGCCCAGCCATCAAGGACCGTCTTCCACGAAGTCCAACAACGCCGCTCCATCATCTTTCGGCGATGGCAATAGCTCTCCCGACGCTCCATCTCGTCGAATCATGATCGTTTGACGAGACATGGTGTCGGCATTTTGCCTTCCCACGAGCGTGATGGCATTCATCCCGGGCCGAAGAGACACGTCCATGTCGATCTTCATGCTCTTGGGATCCGCGGCATCCTGGTTGGTTCGATAAAACACCTTGTTGGAACCCACGAACATATAGGCGTCCAACAGGCGCGTTTGATCAACGATGCTCCCCGTGATTTTTACGGTAGGTCCTCGTACGACCAAAGCCGCGGGAGTCAATTCAATGGCGGGAGGTGAATGTGAGAACACCGTATCGAAACTGATCGTGTCGGGGGCTTTGGCACCCGGAGCATCGGATAATGCGCTGGCGGGAACGAAAGCAAAACGATTGGCTCCAAGATCGATTTTGATCATATCCCCATGTCGTCCAAGCCTTCGAACGAGTGTTCCTCCCGGAATGGAACCAAATAAGCGTGCTTGAGGTCGAAGCGACTCCACGAGCGGAGCTTCCGTACCGTTGACCTTGGAAACGCCAACGTCTTGTGCGAGTGACAATCCTGCTTCCACCGGGATCTTGATCTTCTCGTTGACGTGTTTGCCGAGGTCTCGGTCTCCCACGCTCAATTCAATGGTAATCTCCGGCTCCGCAACCTGTTGCACTTCCCAGGTGAACACCACCGAACGCATGTCTCCCGGTTGCATATTCGAGATATCGAAGCGGCCCGCTTGGAGCGCCAAGCCGTCGCCGGACAAGTTCCGAAGGTTCGCTTGGGTCTCGAAGGAACGGCCTCGACCCACGTTTTTTACCGTCAGGTACATCGATACCCCTTCCCCACGCTGCAAACGCCCATCGGCATTCGCTCCCTGTCGATTGTCGATGATCTGATAGGCATACGCAAAAGATGGCGCTGGTAACTCCTCGATTGTCGGTCTTATTTCGACTGACTTGGGAGGCTCACCGTTGGCGGAGAAAAACTCAACCTTGACCCCGTCGCAACGCGTCGTCGCATCTTTCGGTATCGTGCATACCCGTTTGCCATCCTTCGGTTTTTTGGTGGAACCGATGCGACGTCCTTCCACATCACACCAACCCAGCGGCGCGATGGCTGTTTTGGATTTTCCTGGTTCGATTTTTCCAAAGATGAGTTCTTTTCGATCGTAATAAGAACTCTCGGCCGAGGTCAGTGCGCGAAGCTGATACACGGGTTCTGTCCCCGTGTTTTTTACGGTTACTTTCAACTCGATGGATTCCCCTGCTCTCACGCGATCGTTGGGGCGGTTGGTTTCCACCTTGACTTCGTATTGGTCTTTCGATGGTCCTGGGGATTCCGCTGGGGTGGCGCTCCAATCGAATCCAAGATGTTTCAAGTCCAAAGCTACCTTCGCCATCTCGTCTTGACGAACCTTGTCGATGAACTCTGCTGCCTTTCGCACCGCCTCCACACGCGACAGGCCCGTGGGAACATTCAAAACCAGATCACGCGCAAAGCGCGTGGTGAAATCCATGGTGAAGTCGTCTTCGGGATCTCCTCCCCGTTCCCGCATCGCTTCTCGTTCGGCGGAAGGCATGTTGTATCGCACGATTTCAAGCGGTTTTTGCCCTGCCGCGGCACGCGCGCTCGACAGATGTTTGGATAGATCCCGCTCGCTCATTCGCTTGCCCGGGCGCATCACATCCATCTCCAACGTGTCCACCGTCATCGGATCAAGCTCGATGTCCGGTGTGATCCCCACCGACTGAATGGAGATGTCTCCCGGTGTCAGATATTGGGCGATCGTCAGCTTCAACGCAGCCTTTTCCCTGGTAACGTCGGGAAATACGAGTTGCACACTCCCTTTTCCGAAAGTTTTCTGACCTACAATGATGGCGCGATTGTGGTTTTTCAGCGCACCCGCCACAATCTCGCTGGCACTCGCACTCGAGGAGTTCACCAATACCACCAACGGATAATCCGGCTCCGTCCCCGGCGACTTGGCCACCTTCTCATCACGCGGCTCAGAAGCCGATACTGTCGTTACCACCACTCCGCTGCGCAAAAACCGATCCGCTACCTTGACGGCTTGATCGAGCAAGCCCCCCGGGTTGGAACGCATGTCGAGGACCAATCCACGCATTTTCGGTTCCGCGCGATGCAAGGCCACGAGTGCGTTATCCAACTCCCCCGCCGTCCCCGCTTGGAATTGCTTCAACCGGATATATCCCACCCCCTGGTCGAGCATCCGACTCTCCACCGATTCGACATTGATGACCTCTCGTCGAAGCTTGAATGGCTTACTGCCCGACCAACCACCAGGTCCCTCCCGAGTCACCCACACGGAGACTTCCGTCCCAGGGTCACCCCGCAAACGACGTACCGCATCGTCGAGCGGCATGTTGAGCGTAGACTCGTTGTTGATTCGAACAATTCGATCATATTGCTTCAACCCGGCTCGCCCCGCAGGCGTCCCGGGCATCGGCTTGATCACCGTTAAAAGCTGGTCTCGAATCGAGATCACGATCCCCACGCCCCCAAATGCTCCCTGCGTGGAAATCGTCATCTCCCGATAGGCTTCCGGACTCAAAAACACCGAATGCGGATCGAGCGTGTTGAGCATTCCATTGCACGCCGCATACTCGACTTCCCGTAAATCCACGTCCGTATCCGTCTTGAGATGCTGCTGCAAAAAAGCAAAAATATCCCGGAGCTTTGCCGATACATCCCAAGGCCCCTGCACGTTGCTGACATCGAAAACCATCTGTTGCGACCCGACACGCACCGTCACTTCGTCGGAATTCGATTCCCGCAATACAATCACTTGCGCCACATCCCGCTGCACGAAATCAAGCGCTGAAAGAAGCATTTGCTTGGGTTTCACACGGGTCGGATCCACATACTTGTCTCGTATCGTCTGGATCGTCGCGGTCACCGCCTCCAGTTTCGTAAGGTCGTAGGGAGTTTTTGCATCCACGGCGCTTCGCGCTGCCACCGCATGGGCTGGCTCGATGCCATGCCAAAGACCTCCACTGCGAAATTGAAGCGCAAAATACGTAGATAGGGCGAAAGCACTGAATAGGATCAGAAGCTTGGTGAGACGTTCGATGCCGCGCATGATGTTCAACAATAGATGACGGATGCAAAAGGACCAAAGGCAAAGCCCAGGGAATTGACTTGCCGCGAACCAGGGCCGGACGCAAGTCACGACGGCAAGAGCGTTTATGGCGACCTTCCGGAAACGACCATCGATTTCGTTGCCCCTTGCGGGTAGGGCGCGTCAAGAGTGCCAACCCATTCGTGGGGGAGAGTCATCACCCAGGCCGATACCTCCTCTTTGGTGCGCCGCGTGGTCTGTAACATATTGAATTATGTGTATATTTCTACAATGTGGCGCGTTGGTGTCGTCGGAGGCACAACCCCCCCCGCCTTCGACCCTTGGTATGGGTCTTTCGGCCCCAACGTTTCGTTTGAGTCTACCCCCATGGTTCGAAGACATGGGTACCCAACCCGCACGCCCTGCGTGAACGTTCGTCGGATGGCGAGCGCATCGGTTCAGCGCGCACTAGACGCGGGCGCGCCAGGGTCCTTGATTTCCACCGCAGGACGCTGCTCGTCTTGTTTGATCGAGTAACGAACGAGCGCTCGGAGCACCTCGTTGCGTTCGACATTGCCAAGCACAAGCTTCATGTCCTCATACACGGATGGATCCACCAGCAAAGCCCCCAACGTTCCCTTCCCCTTCTTCAACCCCGACATGATGTCACGTAGGTCTGCGCTCGCGGTATTGAGGTTGGAAATGATCTCGGCTTCTTGTCCCGTACCCCCGTAGAGCATGGCACGAGCCAATCCATTACCCTCCCGTATGCCGCGAAGTGTGGCGGTTACCTCGTCGGCCGCCCCCCCAAAACTCTTCACGGTATCCGCGCCCTCTTGGCCGTAGACCAAACTATGCGCGAATCCGGGACCATGATTCACGCGCTGAACCAATTGCCTCACTTCCGCAGCGGCTACCGATAATTCATTGCTCGTTTTCTCCAAGTTGGCGACCGCACGCGATATCCGTTCCGCTTCCTGTGGATCCGTCAACAGCCGGTTCGCATAGCCGTCGCCCTGCGCCACATGCTTCAAAATGATGTTCACCGACTGAATCGAACCTCTTATGTCTTGCTGAACTTTGTCGTCGGCAAAAGATGCCGACGCTTTATCCAAGTTTCCCAACACCGAATTGGTCCGTTCGGCGATCGACCCTACCTGTCCGACCAGATTCGAAAAGTCCGTTGGATCCTCGCTATCGATGGTTCCGCCAAGACCAAGGGGTTGGCTTGCTTTGCCGGGATCGATCTCCAACATCTTGTCTCCCAACAAACCTTTGTTGACTACCCGCGCACGCGCATCCACACGCAACCGCAGCGCTTCCGATCGAACAATCCATAATTTGACGTGAATGCGCGGGTCTCCAAGGTCTTCGGAGTGACCTACGCTCGACACCGAACCCACGTTGATTCCATTCATCCGAATCGGGGCTCCGGCCGCGAGCCCCTGCACATCGGTGAACGTCGACACGAAGTCGATTTTGCGCGCGAACATATTGCGCTGATCCCCAATCAGAAACACTACCCCCCCCGAGAGGATCAACCCCAGCAAAACGAATACTCCCACTTTGATCTCTCGGGATAAAGCCATTGATTACTCCCAGGGGTACACGGCTTAGCACGATGCCGCTCGCAGCGCGAAACATGCGCGGGCGAGCCCCAAAGATGACGCGAAAGGTCAAGTCGTCAAGAGCGTATCCAAGTCCTCGTTTTCAGGAGCATTTCCACGAATGAAATCCGCCAGGTGGGGATTGTCCGAGGCACGAATTTGCTCCGGTGTCCCCGTGGCAATGATGCGTCCACGATGGACCATCGCGATTCGATCACTTATCGAATACGCACTGGCCATGTCATGGGTGACCACCACGCTCGTGATGCCAAGCACACGACGAAGCCCCGTGATCATATGATTGATCCGAGTCGTGTTGATGGGGTCGAGGCCAGTCGTTGGTTCATCGTACAGCACCACATCGGGCCGAAGGGCCACGGCTCGCGCCAGGCCAACTCGTTTTTTCATCCCTCCCGACAGGTCCGAGGGTGCCATCGTTTCAATTCCTGAAAGACCCACCAATCCCAACGCCCACGCCACCCTTTCCCGTATGTCTTGCTCCGACATCTTCTTTCGAAAGTGTTCTCGCAATCCATAAGCCACGTTTTCTCCCACGTCGATCGAGTCGAACAACGCCGCCCCTTGAAACAACATCGCAATGCGCTGTCGCACCGTCTGCAACTCCCGCTCCGACATCGTCGTGATCTCCTGACCGCGAAACCGGATCGAACCCTTATCCGCTTTCAAAAGGCCAATCAGCATCTTGATCATCACGCTCTTGCCCACCCCAGAACCCCCGATGATCGTCAGCGTCTCGCCCGGATACACATCCAAATCCAACCCGGCATACACGACCTTGTTGCCAAATGCCTTGTGAACGCCTCGGAATTGGATGAGCGGCTCGGTGTTCATTGATCCCATCAATCCCGCTGGATTCCCTCAACCTCTGCGACGGTCCAAAAGCCGAAGAAGCGTGCGCAATCCCCGAAGATGTTCCTCGGTACAACCCGCAAACCCCTCACATCGGAAGATCGCTCGGGCCGCTTCCGAAGTTTGCTTGTCCGAAGTCAATAGGGAAAACGCATGGATGATGGCTTGCTGATGCTGATCGTCCAGGGAGCGGTGCATCGAGATGACGTCGGTAGGGATCGGTCCAGCCACCAGCAATACGCGAAAGTTCACCTCCAATCCAAATTCGATCCAACTCGCCCACACGGGAGTCCCGAAGTCCGATGGCTCGAAGTGAGCGAAACTTGCGCCGACATGAGCTTGTCCGTGCGCTACCGCACGCGCTACCGCCTCATGCGTCCCCAAAAAAACCTGATCCGAAAACGCTTTCGTCAACGACAGGCCCCGCGCTCGCATCGATGCCAGAGGCACCAAATATCCCGATGCACTATCAGGACTCACCCAGGCCGCTTTGGCTCCCTGCAAGTCCGATACACTACGTATCTGCGCGTCTCGTAACGCATACAACACCGAATGGTATACCGTCTCGTTCTGACGAATCATCGCAATGCGCGGATGGGCGATTCGCTGTGCGTCGAAGTCCATCGCCAGCACCGGGGGAACCCATGCCGCATCCAGTTGCCCCTGTGTCATCAAGGCGACCAATGCGGAATAGGTGGGTGTCACACGGCATTCCACCGTCGTTCCCAAGTGATACCCCAAAGCTTTTACCATATCCTTGAGGTTCGCTCGAAACGTCGGATCATCCACAGCAGGCACTACGCCAAATCGCAATATCGGGAAACGCACCCGTGGCACCTTGCTCGTCAGCGTCGCTCAGGTCAAGCCATGCAACCGTTCAAACCCGCCAGAAACCATTTGGACGCGATGCCCATGCAGATCATGGGGCTCGCGCCGTAAACAGCGTCGCCGCACCAAAGGTCAGCGGTTCTGCTTTTCCCCCTCGTAATCCACACGTTGCCATCAATTCGAGAAATTCGTCGGGACGTGGAAATGCTCGAATCGAACGTTCCAGATACGCATACTCGGGTGTCGACGATAGGGCAGAACCCAGCCGAGGGACGACGTACCGTTTCCACAACCCAGCCCCAAACGCGAGAGGATGCCCTCCCCGCGGTTCCGAAAGCTCGAGCACGACCACCGGGCCCCCAGGGCGAACCACCCTGCCAAGTTCACGTAAACATCTCTCGCGCCGCGCAACGTTGCGAATCCCAAAAGCCATGATCGCGGCGTCAAAGGCATCATCGCTCGCAGCGATTCGCTGCCCATCACCCTTCTTGAACGTAACGCGATTCGCCAATCCCGCTTTTTCTACCTTTCGCTGTCCCACACGCAACATTCCGTCGGACGGATCCAGCCCCAGCACACGGCTGTTCGGAATCCTACGTGCTACTTCAATCGCAACATCAGCCGTGCCCGTCGCGAGATCCAACACGTATCCAACATCAGATCCAAGGGCTTGCACCGCACGTTTTCGCCACCGGCCGTCGATTCCCAACGACATCACGCGGTTCAAAAAGTCATAGCGCTCGCAGATCCGATCGAACATCTGACCGGACCCATCCTGCAATGTGTTGTTCATGTACGGGAGGCTATTAGTCGATTTGTAGGCAAGGACCTAGCTTTTGTCCCACGGCGTAGGCTCGTGCGATCGCTCATCCACATCCTCCGCTGACTTTCTTCTTTGCCCCTGCTGCAGCAGGCTTCTTTTTGCCTTGAAGCTGAGTCGGCATATATCCCGATGTGGATAGTTTTCCCACGGCAGCCACGACCTCGGAGGCATTGCCTTTTCCCTCGTGAACGAAAGCTTGCACCGTGGCCATCGCTTCTGCCCATCCATACGGAGGAGGTTTCTCGTTGAACAAAGGCGTGGGCACCTCGTAGGTGAGATACCATCCTCGCACTCCCTCTTTCAAGAAATGCACATGCGTCGTTTTGTCCAACGCCGCGACCTCTCCGGCCAGCTTCGATGCGTTTTCATCGGTATCCGCCACGAGGAGTATCGCTGGTTTTCCCTGGGAGACCTTGAGAATGTCGTGCGCGGATGCGCCTGGCATCGAAGTAGAACCCGTCAGGTGATACTGCTCGTACTGATCCTTGGCACGCACATCCACCACGACTGGTTGCGGTTGCTGAGCAAGCAGCGCGGTAGCTTGCCAAACGTCCACGGCCGCTTCGGCGGGCGCAAGATTCGGTGGCGCCTCCGACGCCGCGGAGCGTCCCATCGATAACGAAAGGATCATGTATAGCGCGGCAAGCCCCACAAGGGTGATGGCCCCAATCTTGTTGTTGAATCGGTTCATGAAGACACCTCCGGAAGCTGCTTGCTTTCGAGTGACTTGCGAACCATCGCTTCGATTTTTGTGACCGCGGTCAATGACCCCACCGCAAATAGCGCGACCAACAGCACCATGACCCCCGAGGGAATTCCCATCCACTCGTGCATCAGAACGCGACCCATGGACGTACTTTCGTGGAACTTCTCGAGCGAAGGATAGGCAAGCGTAAACGCGGAAGAGCCAATGAAAATACCGCCGACGAAAAATATCGCATCGATTTTTCCACTGGCCACGGCGACCAGCGACGTGCCGGGACAATAACCTCCGATGATGAAACCCGCCCCGAGCATCAAACCGCCGATCAGTTGCGGCAGCCAATACGTAGGTAATAGTCCGATGTCCCCAATGGGCATGAAACCGATGAGATCGAGGAAGTACACGCCGATCATGGCAGTGACGATGGCCGTGAACATCACGCGCATTACGCGAAAATCTCGACCATAGAAAATGGAAGCGAGATTATCCGCGCGACCAAACCCGGCGCGCTCGAGCACGAAGCCAAAACCAATCCCAACCAACACGGCCATTTCCATCTGCATGCCGTGTGTCCACTGTAACGTTGAAGCGAGAGGTGCTTGCATGATCCTATGCCTCCCTTTGTCAGATCCACTGCTTGCGCACGAAGTAAGCGAGACCGTAGGCGCCGCCAAACACCGCGAACATGAATATCCAACTGCCCAACGCGAGTTGGGCTCCCCCCGTCAATGCTTGCCCACTGGTGCATCCACGTGCCACTTGTGCCGCAATTCCGCTGATGATGCCGCCAATCAACGCGAACACCCAGCGCATGTCGCGCCCTATGCGCGGGCCATGGATCGTCTCGAACTTGACCCGTTTTGCGGAAAGCGCCCCAAGCAAACCTCCAAGGGCGACTCCCACTACGAGAAACACGATCCACGTATTCAGGGCACCCGTATCCGACAAGAAAAACTTACCGATATTGGCGTTCTCCGTCGCCCAAGTCGGATCGAGCGCATGCCAAAGCGAAGCTTGTACGCGCGTGACCGCTCCGCTCGCCCCAAGCCCCTGTCCCGTCAGCACGAAGCTAGCCAACAATACCAAGCCCAGAGCCACGCCAGCCGCATAGGGATTCCAAAACTCTCTTTGCTTGCTCATGATTTTTTCTCCCCCACGGGCTCGACAGATGATTCCGCCGCGCTCTCGTGAGCCAACTCCTCGACCCACTTGCTGCTATGATGCTCCGCATGCCGACGATCAATATCTCCTTTGATCATCGACATCAGCGCAGGACGCTCTTCTTTCATGATGGCTGCCATCGTGATGTGTACCGCTACACCCACGAGAGCCAGTCCTACCGCCAACTTATGGACAAGAATCGCGGCAGCAACGACATGCGATGATCCAAGATGGAAGGTCATCACCAGACCGGTCCCGATGATCGTTGCCGTGCCCACCAGCGCGCTTACCGCAAACACTTTCTGCCCCGCGTTGTACTTGTCTTGGGGCGGAAGCTGATGGTTGCCGATTCCCAACATCACGAGCGGTTTCAGCATGAACCACCGAATGTCGTCACGTGTCAGCATCACCTCACGCAATGCCTCGATCCCACCACGCTTGAAGAACAAAAACGGCGGAATGATCACAGCGGTCCACAGAAGCCCCCACAAGACGTGGAACAAGATCAGATTCGAAGTACCTCCAAATACCGTCGAGATCGCTTTGGGAAATCCCACGCCAAACAAGGCAAACGACGGCGCGGCCATCAACGCCGTGCCCGTCAGCAAGAGCAACACCCACGATAGCGCATTGAACCAATGCAAAAAGCGCATTCCGAAACGATGCCGTGGCAAGGTGCCTGTCGCTTCGGATTCGACCTGGCTTTGTGGCTGCTTGTTCTCACCCCGATGGCGAAGATTCATCAACAGACCGCCCGCTCCCGCGATGACTGCAAACGCGGGCACGCCCAATTGCGCGACCGGTCGCGTGACCCCTTGCCATACCTTCGTCAACCATGTCGGCGTCGGTTCTCGGATGACACCCTGAGCGAGAATCTGCTGACGATGCGACTCCGGCGCGTAATACACCTTCGGTCCCACATCCACTTGCGGTGTCGTCAGTGTCTTTGCCCCGCGCTTCTGAATGAGCTGCATCAACGAACCGTTGGGATCATCCAGATCGCCAAAGTGCCGACACTCCGCCAAACAAGTCGTCACACAGGCAGGCTGCCCACCGTTGGCAACATAAGGCGCACATAAGTTGCACTTCTCTACGATGCCTTTCGATGGATCGGGTGTGCGAGCACCATACGGACACATCGTCACGCAGTTTCCACAACCAATGCATATCTCGGGGTCCACGATGACCACCCCGTTTTCATCCGCATACGTAGCTCCCGTCGGACAGTCCAACGTGCAAGGATGGTCCTCACATTGCATGCAAAGACCGGGATAAAACGTCACTCCCAGATTGTTTTTTTCTCGGGACCCATGCTCGAACGTTGCTACCCAATCCCGCGCAACACCTGGACCCGAATCCCAGCGCTCCTTGCACGCCGACACGCACGCCAGACATCCGACGCACTTGTCCAGCTCGATCATCATCCCATAGCGCATGGGTACTTCTCCTTACCGCCGTCCGCAGGCGTTATTTTCACGAACTCCGTGCGCATTCCCGTCGATCCGCTGATGCCGTCGACCTGATACCCACGGATGAGTTCCGCGTCGCTTCCCCCCATACAACACGCATTGGACAATCCTTTGGCCGAATGACCGAACCCATGAATCATGTACACGGTTTGTGGACGAATCCGCTCGGTGACCCGGGCGGGCATCGGTCCGGTGACATCACCGTACGCGTTTTGAACGAATACGGGTTTGCCATGCTGCACCCCGAGGGAGGCCGCGCACATCGGGTGTAACCACACGCAATTGCCTGGGTTCAAGTCGTGCAAAATATCGTTGTTCTGTGTTCGACCGAACGTGTGCAGCGGACTGCGACCATACGTCAAGCGGAGCATTCCCTTGGGAGGATCGGGTGGCGGCTTGTGTACGGGCATGGGATCGAACCCCGCCTCCGCCAATGATTTGCTGAACAACTCCACCTTGCCGGACGGCGTCTGCCAAGCAAATGGCTTCTGAGGATCCAGGTACGGTTCCACTTTGCTTTGCGGAAAATAGATACCTTTTTCCTTGAGTTCAGCCAGCGTCACCCCAGAGCCGTCGAGCCGCGCCGACAAGTACTCCTCGAACGTATCGAACGCGAAGAAATCTCCCACGCCAAGCTCCGTTCCTAGTTCCTTCGCAATCCTCCACGCCGGTCGCGTATCGTAAGGGCTTCTCACCACTGGCTGACGAATCGCAATATATGGACGAAGATTGCCCCCGGTCTTCAAGTCGTCGTATCGCTCGAGATAATTGTCCTCGGGAAAAACAACATCCGCCCAATCCGTGATTTCCGTGGGCTGAATATCCGTCACCACCAGCATGTCGAGACTGCGAATGGCCTCGATCGTTTCATGCTGATTGGGTAGTGATTGAATGAGATTCGAGCCGTGAACAAACCAGCCTTTGATGGGGTACGGAACGCCCGTTCGTGTAGCATCCCGGATCCCTGTCGTAGAAACCTCGGTGGCAAACGGAAAGCGCGACGCCGCCTTGTCCACGTTGGCAGGCAGTTCGGGAAAGTCCGGTGAAGGAAAGTCCTTGAGCGCTGGTGGTGGCGCGGGTCGATAAAGCCCCCCCGGTGCCCAAATGGCTCCCAACAGCGCACTGAGTATCGCTTGCGCTCGCGCTCGTTGTGTGTCTGCTTCGCCATACCACGTAACATGCCGACCCGGATGCACCACTACCGCTGGCATCGCTTTCACCATCAATTCGTAGGCTTTTACGATATCCTCGGCGGGGACATCCGCCTGCTGCGCCGCCCACGATGGCGTGAACGGCTTGACATGCTCGGCCAATCGCTCGAATCCCGTACACTGATTTTCGACAAACGTGTGATGGTAGGTGTCGTTGGCGATCAACAAATGCATCCACGACAACAGAATCGCCGTGTCGGAACCCGTTTTGAGGGGAAGCCAAACATCCGCTTTCGATGCCACCGTCGACATGCGAGGGTCGAGCACGATTAGGCTTGCCCCTCGCGCCCGCGCCTGCACGAACTCCTGCACCTGACTGTTATGCGCGTTTTCCCCCAAATGCGAACCAAACAGCACGATGCATTGAGTCTTGTCGAAGTCCAACGGTTCGGGACTCCCAGGTCCTCGACCGATCGTCAATTTATAACCTACGTCTCTCGGCCCCCTGCATTGCGCATACGAAGGTGCCGCATAGTTTGGGCTTCCATAAGCAACCAACATATTGCGCAACATCGGCCCGCCCGAACCATGATAAAAAAGCGCCAATGCCTTTGCGCCATGCTCCTTTTTGATCTTGTCGAAAGCTCGAGCCACCATCTGGTAGGCCGTCTTCCAACCTACCCGCTTGAACTTTCCTTCCCCACGCTCCCCCACCCGTACCATCGGATACTTCAATCTATCTGGATCCCGCAAAAAACCCGCGCCCGCGTTGCCACGGCCGCATAACCGCCCCTTCGCTGTCGGTGAATCAGGATGCCCCCGCAACGCCAAGACGCGGTTATTGCTCGCGTCCGCAAGCACCCCGCAATTCCAAAAACATAACTCGCAAAACGTCGGTATCGTCCGCTCCACCGGAGTCACCTCCGGGGAACGAAGAACACGAAACGCATGCGCATCACGAGCTGTCGTGAGCACTCCTACCGCCGCGCCGGCTCCGACCACACCCATCGCGGTGCGTCGTGACACAGCGCCTTCCTTGGGTCGCGACATGGAAGACACTCCATTCGAGGGGGCGGGACTCGAGCCCACAACCCACAACCGTGAGAGACACAACCTTAAGAAAAGATTTCGAGAAATTACTATTTGTTGTTCACGTCCACGCTGGACCTACAACCGAACGTCGATGTGTGTGCTTCGCTTCAGATTGTCGAGCCAGCGACGTTTGGCGGTTTCTAGCTTTTCCGCATAAACACGCTGCGCCAGTTGATTGCGTGCCTGTTCGTACGTCCCCAAACGACTTTGCTCACGCTCAACCACTCGCATCACAATCAATGCGTCCGCAAATCGAAACGGTGCCGATACCTCTCCAACCTCGAGAGCAATTGCCACACGCTCAATTGCTACCTCGAGTTCCCCTGGCTTCCTCATCCCAAGATGACCCCCTTGCTGTCGAGAAGTCGAATCATCCGAGTAACGACGTGCCAACTGCGAAAAATCCTTACCTGTTCGCGCTTCCCGCGCGATCTCATCGGCAAGCGCACGACGCTGCGCTTTGACTTCCGCGCTTGCGTCCGGGGGAATGCGAAGCACGATCCATTGCGGAGCATATCCTAAGGTGCGTCGTTCTTCCCTCGCGAGGCGATGATACAACGCGCGCATGTCTTCTTCGGTGATACGCACCTGACCTTTGACCCGCAGCTCCAAAAGTTTTCCTTCGAGAAGCTGTCGGCGGATTTCATTTCGGTATTCCTGAGCGGTCATTCCGCTTCTCAGGACCTCGGATAGCAGTTCCTGCACCGTGGTATCCTGCATCCGTGCAAGGCGAGCAATAGCCTTGTCGATTTCCTCGGCTTCCACCCGAATTCTCATTTTGGCCGCTGCTTGCGCTTCAAGCTGATCGTCGATCATCCGTTGAAGCATCTGCCGCAACGTTTCGGATTCGGCGGCGGCTCTCTGCGCTTCCGTGGGTATCTTCGAATGAATCTCGAGGAGGAATGGTCGCGCACGCTGCCGTAACTCGCTCATGAGAATAGGGTGATCCCCGACCACGGCAACGACCCGTTCGATCACGGCCGCCTGGGAAGACGAAGCCGAGATCCACAAAATAAGCGAGATGATTCCCGCCAGTAGGAAACGTCGATGCACAATCACAGCGGCCTGTGTCTAGCACACCCGGCCTTTGCGCAAGACAAAATTGGCCGTTTCGCTCAAAAGCGCAGTTCCCCGCGCACGTCTTGCTCATACTGCGAAAGCGTTTCCATCGCTTGATGCACGGCTTTGTCTTGGGAGGTCGGAACCTGGACCTGAAAATGAACGTATAGATCTCCCGGTGGCTGCCCGCGTCGAGCCATCCCCTTTCCCCGAAGCCTTGCCGATTGGCCACTTTGCGAACCCGCCGGCACCTTCATCGTCACGGTGCCCTCCGGCGTTGGCACGGTCACTCGCGCCCCTCGATATGCCTCGGTGACCGTGATCGGAAGATCGACGTGCAGATCATCGCCTTGCATATGGAAATACGGATGAGGTTCGACATGGAGTTCGAGGAGCAGATCACCGGGAGGCCCACCAAACGGCGACGGACTTCCTTTTCCTTTCACGCGAACTTTGCTTCCTTGCTTGGCCCCAGGAGGAATTCTCACCTGGATCGGTTCGGCTTGGCCTTCAATTCGGAGCGATACGGTGGAACCTCGGACGGCGGATACGAAATCGATCGTCAGGGGACTTTCCAGGTCCGATCCCCGCATGGATGCCGTGCGGGAAGCTCGCTTCCGTCCCGCTCCCCCAAAAAGGTTGCCGAATAAGTCCCCGATGTTCTGTCCGCCAAGATTCGCACCGAATAAGTCCTCCAAGTCGACGCCTTGAACGCCGCTTACCCGACCGCCTCCGCCACCGCGCCCTTGCGTCCACTGTCGGTACGCTCGCGCTTGTTCCGCATCGAAGTTGTCCGACAAGGCCGCATCTCCAAATTCGTCGTACAAAGCCCGACGCTTTTTGTCGCTGAGCACTTGATAGGCCTGATTGACTCGCTTGAATCGTGCTTCCGCGGAGGCATCACCGGGGTTTTTGTCCGGGTGTAGCTTCGATGCCAGTTTTCGGTAGGCTTGTTTGATGTCGTTTGCACTGGCCGTGCGGGTTACACCGAGTTCTTTATAAAGGTCGTTGCTCATCGTATCTCGACCAAGGTATGTCGTGGATCGCCCCGAGGCAAGATCCGGTCCCCGCACGACACCTCAGGTCAAACGCATCGCCAACTCCGACACACTCTCGAACGTGTTGACCCCCTCGAAACGATGAGGAAGGTACGCGAGCGGGACCGACTTGTCGCTTGCTCCCATCCCTTCACGCAATCGCACCAAAGCTTCATGTTGCACCAGTTCTCGTCGCGCGCGACGAACCCCCGCGGCCAATGCCTCATCCCCCAAACAGGTCCCGCTCAGATCTCGTGGTGCCAGCAATGCCTCTCGTTCGGATGCCGAAAACATCGGAGGGATCACACCATTGACGATCAATTGCGCCACCGGCAGCCCAAGCTCTTTGTCGAGCGCTTCGTACAATTCGAACGTTTCCGTCACGGGCATTTCCTCGGGCAGTGTGACCAACACCACACCTGCCTGGGTGGGGTCCGTGAACATCGACCACGCTTTCATGGCTTCACGATGCAGCAGTCCGGGAGGTGCCATATCGACGATCACCTTGGGTCCTCGCAACATATCCAGGGCGTGTCCTGTCGACGGCGCATCGAAAAGCACCACATCGAATCGGGGCTGTCCGTCTTGTCGGCGCTCGGTGGTGTGATACCAGGCCTTGCCCAGCATCGCCCATTCGAAAAGGCCTGGAGTTGCTCGAAAAAACGAAGCAACCAGCCGGTTTTCGAACACCGCTTTGTACAGAACCTCGAGCCGCAACACCATTAGGCCATACTCTCGAAGAGCGGCCTCCGGATGAATGTTCACAGCCATGATGTTGGGGCGGAGTTGCACGATCTCCTCCCCCACGGGGGGCCCCTCGAGCAACGTGGATAGCCGATCTTTGGCTTGACACGTCGCGCACAAAACGCGCTTGCCTTGCGAAGCCAATACGAGCGCAAGCGCGGCGGTGGTCGTGGTTTTGCCTACTCCGCCTTTTCCGGTCAAAAACAGGAACCGCCGTCCTTCAATGGCCTTGGACACGTTCATGCGAACAATCGTTTGCGTGCGAGGTCTACTTGACCGACAACAATGCTTTGAGCCGTTCCACCTTTTGCTCTTTCGTCAAGCACACCGCATCGTGATCCGTTGCGGACATTTCCGCTCTGAGCGACGAGCTTTCGTCTCCAATACCAAATACCTGAGGGCCGCTTCGCGCCATCACCCATTCGATACGCACATCACCCGGCTCCCCTTCCATCATTCGCACGCCGCCTTCGCCAAGATCTTTCAATTTTGTCACCCCTTCCCTTTTCGAAAGGGCCGTCAACAGATCTTTCGCTTGGTCCGCGTCGTCGCGGGTGATGGATACCACGCGATACCGCTTTCCTTCGTGTTGGTAATAACCAAAAGCACCGGCACCTCCACCCTGCACGCCGAACACGTCCTTGGGCTCGAATCGAATTCCGAGAGCAATACGGTTTTCTGCTGGAAGGCGAGTGGCCGCGGTCGGAAGGGTCGCCGGAGCCGGAAGCTTTGCCGCGACCACCTTGCTCAGCGCCGACAGCAGTCGTGATGCCGTTTCCTGCACCTGCTGTGGTGTTTGCCGATCGTTGGTATACGTCATCTCCACCACGATCTGCGCCTTCCACAAATATGCGGTCCCGGCTCCAAGAGCACCCATTCCCTCCACGAGCATCTCCTTCGGAGCGTCTTGTCGCGCAGGATCGCCATCCGAAATGACGCGTTTCGTGAACATCCCAAACGCGCCTTCCGACGACGCGTATTTTGACACGACCACGTCGACGGCTCCCGGTGACCCACCCCCATCGATGTATCGGAAGAGTATCACCCGTTCGAGGCCGAACGATTTGTACATCTCACAGTCACCATTGAAAGCTTCCGTGCAGATGGCATCGATATCCTTGCTTGCACTGGCGCCGTAGGTTCGTGTTTCCCCATGGGGATCGATGCAATAATCAGAAAAACTGCGAGGAAATTGCGTTGCTGTCGAAGGGTCCGTCAGCGTTCCTCCTCCCTGAGAACACCCTCCCGGCGTGGCCGCGGACGTTTCTGGAGGAGGAAGCCCTCGCCGCTCATCCTGTTTCGACTTGTCACATGCGGAAAGAGACGACAGCCCGATGAGAGATAACACTGCGAAAAGATGACGAAATTGTGGCATGAGGACTCCGGCGAGGCGACCAATGGACCCGACGTACCCATCACCCGGTCTGCACGGTCGTGCAACCGTAGGGCATGAGTCGACTGTGGTCTTTACGAGACAATCGCTTGTCGTGTCCAGCCTTGCGACACTTTCATCGAGGTTTCACTGTTTCCAAAGGACGTCCGGGCTGACTGTTCGTGACATTGGCTACCAACGAGGCTACAACACGGTCTCGTGAACGACACTATTCTGCGCAAAACCCCCCTGTACGAAGAACACAAAAAACTTGGAGCCCGCATGGTCCCGTTCGCCGGCTTCGAGATGCCCATTCAGTATGAGGGACTAACGCAAGAGCACCACGCGGTTCGCAACGCCGTGGGAATATTCGATGTATCCCACATGGGGGAGTTGGTGCTCACGGGCGAGCATAGCGAGTCCGTTCTCAATTACCTCGTGACATCGGATGTAACCACGCTCGTGGATGGTCAGGCCATGTATACGTGCGCCTGCAATGAGAAAGGGACGATCCTCGACGATCTACTGGTATATCGTCACGGCAAAGACCGCTGGATGGTGGTCTGCAACGCTTCGAATCACGACAAGATCGCCTCGCATTTTGCGAAAGCAGCCAAAGACCATTGTGGATTCGAAGACCAATCGCCCGATACCGCATTGGTAGCCGTACAAGGACCGAAGACGTTCGATGTCCTTGCGCAATTGAGCCCTGAAGGGGCCCGCTGCTCGGACTTGAAAGCTTTTCACTTCGGCTCCTACGAACTTGCTGAGATTCCCTGCATGGTGGCGCGGTCCGGATATACCGGCGAAGATGGCGTGGAGATATTCTGTGCCAATCGATACGCGCCCAAGCTCTGGTCGCTGTTGCTCGACAAGGGGCAAGCCTTTGGCCTCAAACCGGCTGGCCTCGGATGCCGTGATACCCTCCGCCTCGAAGCGCGCTTGTCGCTGTACGGAAACGATATCGATGAAACCACCAATCCCCTCGAAGCGGGCCTTGGATGGATCGTCAAGCTCGACGGCGACGACTTCATTGGTCGCGATGCGCTGGTCGAAATCAAACGACAAGGGCTGACTCGTAAGCTCGTCGGCTTCGAAATGGTGGGACGTGGTATCGCGCGCCATGGATACCCGCTGCTTGACCTTGACGGGAATACCGTCGGGGTTTGCACCAGCGGTTCCCCCTCTCCCACCCTCGGAAAAAACATCGGCCTTGGATACCTTCTTTCCTCGATGACCAAGGTCGGGACACGTTTCAAGGTCGACTGCCGCGGCAAACTCATCGAAGCCGTCGTAGTCAAGACCCCGTTCTACAAACGAGCCGGCTGACCTACCCCGCAGCAGGCGAGGAGTAATCATGAGCACGTTTCCGAATGATCGTCGTTATACGGTGGACCACGAATGGGCAAAACAAGAAGGCGGCAGCGTCGTCATTGGCGTCAGCTCTTTTGCTGTCGAACAACTCGGTGACATTACCCTCGTGAGCATCGATGCAAGCGTGGGTGATCATCTCGAAGCGGGCAAAGCGTTCGGAACCATCGAGTCCGTCAAAACGCTTTCCGATCTGCTCGCGCCCATTTCCGGGATTCTCGAAGCCGTCAATGGCGAACTCGAAGACTCACCGGAGACGATCAATGACGATTGCTACGGCAAGGGATGGATGATCAAGATCAAGCCAGCCTCTTCTGCCGACCTGGACAAACTCATGGATGATGCGGCCTACGAAACGCATGTCAAGAGTTCCCCCCACTAACCCCTTGCCAGCATCGAGCCGTCGCATGCGCTACCTGCCCCATACGCAGCAAGAGATCGAACAAATGCTTGCAGCCATCGGTGTTCCCACCGTGGATGCCTTGTTCGATACCATCCCCGCCGAATCACGTCTTGGAAGGCCTCTCGCTCTCGAGCCAGGACTCGACGAGGTGTCTTTGATGAGACACCTATCGGATCTCGCCGCAGGCAACCAGGGCGCAACCATGCTCTCTTTTCAGGGAGCCGGGATCTATGATCATCACATCCCCCCCGCTGTCGATCAGCTTCTGCTCCGAAGCGAACTGTATACCGCCTACACCCCTTACCAACCCGAGGTTTCGCAAGGAACCTTGCAATCGATCTGGGAATTCCAGACCATCGTCTCGGAAATCCTCGGGCATCCTGTCGCCAATGCTTCGATGTACGACGGTGCGAGCGCGGCTGCCGAAGCCGCTCTGATGGCCCGACGTATCACCAAACGCTCGAAGATCATCGTTTGCGATGGGGTACATCCGGAATACATCGAAACGATCGAGACGTATATGTCTGGTCTCGAGGGCGGACGGGCTCATGTCATTCGCACACGCGTGGGCGATGAGGGCGTGACGAGCCTTGCGAGCCTGGGAGACCGAATCGATGACCAAGTTGCCGCCGTAGTCGTTGGATATCCGAACTTTTTTGGATGCGTAACCGACCTGCGGCCCCTTGCTGAGAGAATTCATGCCGCTGGGGCCTTGCTCGTTACGGTTACCCAAGATCCCTACGCGCTGGCTTTGATCGAACCTCCCGGCCATCTCGGCGCCGATATCTCCATTGCAGAAGGACAGGCCATCGCAACGTCTCCCAGCTTCGGAGGTCCTGGTGTTGGCCTGTTCGCATCGCGAATCGACCGGAAGTACCTTCAGGAAATGCCCGGACGCCTCGTTGGTGAAACCGTCGATGCCAACGGCAAACGAGGCTATGTGTTGACCCTCGCCACACGCGAGCAACATATCCGTCGAGAACGGGCAACGAGCAATATCTGCACGAACCAAGGGCTCGTGGCGCTTTCCCTCACGATCCGTATGTGCTTGCTCGGAAAGCAAGGTTTTGTGGACGTGGCGCGACAATGCTTGGCCAAAGCCAAGTACCTGCGTGAACAGATCGCGAGCCTCGAAGGCTATTCCATCGTCTATCCGAATACGGCTAGCTTCCACGAGTTTACCATCCGGGTTCCCGGTCAAGCGACCACAGTCGTGGAACGTCTTGCCCGTGATGGGATCCTGGCAGGAGTGCCACTTTCCAGATATTTGCCGTCCCGGGATGATCAGCTTTTGGTAGCCGTCACGGAAAAGCATACGCGACAGGATTTGGATCGCCTGGTATCCGCGTTGCGAGCGATCTGAAACTACTCGAGTTTTCGAGGATCAAAACGTTTTCCCTCACCATCGAAGCCATAATGCTTCCAGGCATCCTCGGGAGTCAAAAATGGGTCTGCCTTGGGTGATGTGAGGTTTCGAACTACCAACCGTGTTCCTCGGTCGACTTTTTCGACCTCGATACGGAGCAAAGGAGCCGTGCTGCCTTTGACGAGCGCACCTTCGAAAATCGTTTTGACTGAACCGATTTCCACCGTTTTTGAAACGACATTTTGCCGAAGGTAATTGGCAACCCGTTCGGGTTGTACCGTGCCTTCGCAATGCACGCTAAGCGGCTCGCGTCGGATGATTCGCATGGCTTTGGGCAGGAGCAAGCCAAAAGCTGTTTCTTTGCCGGGGGAAAGCTCTCCTGGGGCAAGCCGGTCGGGTCGAGGTTTGTCTTCGACAGATGAGCTGGTGGATGGTGTGGGAGTTGGTGGGTGGTCTTGCTTGCATCCTGTCCAGACAACGAGGCTGAAGCAAACGAGTGCCAGGTTCCTGCGACAAGAATGGCTACGGAAAAACATGCGATAGGGGTATCAATCGAGGATTGCGGCCCAGGAGTCAATGACGGACCGAGCGGAGGGGGGCAATAAGTCGAAGGTATCCACGCGGACCTTTTTATCTCCTCCTCCTTGGTTGGCTCCCACCTGCACGACAAGCTGGAAAGCGCCTGGATTGAGGCTTTTGATGGTTTGGTGTCCAGTCATGCCCAGGAAAGGATCCTCACTTAGGTCATCCTCGATTGTTATACAGCTTGGTTTCTGCATGACCCCTACGCCGAAGGCGATACCCGCTTCGTTGAAGCTAATGACACGTAGATTGTTAGCCGGGGTGCTGGACGTGGGATCCGGAAATTGCGGTAAGGGTCCGTCCACGGCGGTAGTGGGTCCTGAAGCGCCTACTGTCTGTCCCGCATGAAGATAATCGACTCCCCATAGATAACTGCTTCCTGGGGAGCAGGAGCCAGGATCGATGGTTTGTGGGTTGAACGATGTAAAGTAAAGGACCGACGAGAAAAGAGCCATGGGGCCCGTGACCCGCTCGCCGGAACCGGCAGCAAAATGCACGGTTTTGTCACTGGTGCTCGTCGTATTTTTGGCATTGCTTGCGTTGAGTATCCAATTCACATCCATTTGGATGTCGCCTGTTTTAAGATTCTTTTGCTCCGTCAAGGACCATACCGAGTTTCTGCCGACCGGGGTTAGAGAGGTTTGCTCGCCTGTCGACAGGGCGATGGTCACGCGGCCCATGGGGTCGGTGGACAGAATGGGCGGAGTTTCGATCGGTCCCACATCCGCCAGACCGAACGGACCTCCCCATGTCGTATCCGTCGGGAAAGCATCGTGGACCAAGGTTACGGACCAGTCCTGCGGCTCCGCAGAGGATAGATCGAGTCGCCACAATCGGCCTTCCGCATCGCCGATATAAGCTCGGTCTGCGACAGAGCCGGGCGTATTGGGATAGGAGATGATATGGCCGACCAAGGGGGCCGCAAAAGGCGCTTTGGTTACCCTGCTATTGCCCGAATTCGTTCCGTACAGGGCTTGCGGCGCCTCCGGCGCGGCTGCATTGTAGGAATCACTCCGTCGAAACGTTCGAATGACTTCTCCCGTATCGAGACGGACGATGGTCAGAGACCGGGCACCTGCCAGAGAGAGCACATCTTGCGGGTTATTACTGACAGGTGTGTATTTAGCGGTTTTGGTTCGATGGGTGACCCCAACAATGTTGGCCACCGATCCAGTGGGGAAAGTCGTGGTTTCGAGGTTGGTTTCGTCATTGGAACGGACTCCTCCATATCCACCGGGCAGGATAGCTACAGCGTGTCTTGCCGGAAGGGTTCCCACACCGCTTCCCGGCATGACAAAGTAGAGCGTCGCGATGGCAGGGCGCGTGGAACGTGATCCAAACAGCGGATTGCCGTCCTTATCCGTGGTGAGCTGCCACAAAAACCGTGGTCCAGAAGTGTAACCCGTGACTTTTTTAGTTTCATCACGATCCGGGTTGGTCACGTCCAACGCAAAGTATCCTTGGGATGACCCATAGGTTCCCAACAAAACCGTATACCATTTCGCGGTGTTGAAGGAAGAAGGGGTGGGGGCCGTGCGCGTAAGGAATCGGCCGGCAGTGGGGCTTGCATCCCCAGCTACCTCCCCCACGACAATCGGGCCGCTCAACAAGGTCTTGTTGGCCGCTTCATAACGCGTTGGGTACTGTTCGCCAATCGATGGGAGTACCGCGGGTGGAATGAAACTCCAAAGTTCGTTGAGCGAATTGTCCTGTTTGTTGATGGCAAAGGCATGAAGCTGGCCATCGGCGGTAGCCGCATAAATCGTGGGTACTCGTTTCGAAAACAGGCCTTGGAAAAGCGTGTAGCTTTCGTCACGAAGGTTCTCACTCGGCGGCATCACGAGTTCGGGAGTCGAATTGATCATCGCGCCAAACGCGGAGGAGCGAAGATAATCAATGCCGGTCGCCGATAAACCAAGCTGAAGCTTCAAGAATCGGTCGCGACACGCCGTCGCCGTGGGAATCGTGTTGGCCGACGTACGAGCACAACAAAGCTGGCCTGCTGAATCGCATTGGTTGGTTCCGAAAAGCGCCGTGGGAGTAACCTTTGAGGCGAAGACGCTGGCACTATCCTCGACCGTGGTGCCGCCCACGCTGCCCAAACCGTCCGGGTCGGCGCTCGGGGGCAGCATGGGACGTATGGATCGAGTCGAATGGATGGTGCCACCCGAATAGGCATCGCCAAGGACGGTGTAGATATAGCGAGAACTCAGATTGCCGTCCACATTTGCTTCGAAATAATCGCCTTTGCTCTTGTCGATCTCTTGCTCTTCGGGAATGTTGGATTCACACGTATATCGTTCTCGTACGAGATGCCCGGCGTAGAGGTCTTTCGAGACGGGATCGAAGGAGCTGAAGAATCTGGCGCCTACTATCGTATCGGAAATTTTGGTGGCCGAAATATTTCCGGTGGCGAACACCGGCTGGGTTCGCGTCATGGCCGCGGGCGGAAAACGCAGGATATTGGATATTGCCGCAAGCAGTTCCGTTCCCGACTCGGCCCAATAGGCGCTTCGAGGGGCTCCGAGCGTCATTCCTTTATCTTCTGCCGTATACCTGCTGCCCTCGTTGGCAATTCCTTCGATGGTGCAGCAGGTGGCAAGTAATTCATCCTCCGGGGTCGATATGCAATAACCATAAGCGCATTGGTTTGCGGCACACGTGCTGGTACAGGGTGGCAAAGAACTACAGGCGCGGTATTCCGGATCTTTGATGTTCATCAATTGACTACAGGTCAATGCGCTGCTGCCTTTAGCCGCTGTGACCGCAAATCCGACCACGAAGAGATCGATATTTTTATCGTATAGATCTTTGGCGTAGCTTTGTGGTGTCTCGAAGGGGCACTTCCCATCATTGGTGGATGGGGTGGCTTTCAAGTCGCAATGGGGACGCAAATCGAGGTTGGGCCCGCCATCCGTGATCAAAATCGCCATTCTCTTGCGACAACCCGGATGAGTCCGATCCATGGATACATTGGGGTCCACCGCACCTCCGTAGAAGCTGGCTCCACCAATATCCACCGGTTTCGTATTGTCTTGCGTCAAAAAAAAGAGCGCATCTTTGAGCATTCCAGCCACAGGTGTTCCCCCAAAGGGACGTATTCCCAAAATCGCTTGCTGCACCCTTTCATTGTGGGCAATGATCTCCTCGGTGGTGGCATTGGGGTCGCCAAAATCGGCGCCGTCGCTCAGCAGGATGATCGCGGCGGGGTTGCGCGCCCCCACCTCGAACAATCGAGCCGCTCCCGGAGGAGGCGGGCAGTCCACAGGCCATCCTTGCCCCGCATACTGCGTGTCTGTCGTCAACCAACCTGGAAAATAACTCCACGTATCACCGACTCCAGAGGCAAAATCAGGCAGAAATGTGGAAAGTATTCCTGTTCCAATACCACCTGTGTCCACACGAGACGGGGAAGGGTCGAAGGTCATGATGCCGAATCGAACCGAAGTTTGAAGGCGGTCGATGACACCATCCGATTCTTGAGGCATAAAAGGACACTCGACTCCCGATGAATACGTTTGCGACATATCTCGCCAGTAGACAGGCGCCTTGTCCGGCCATTTCATCGCGTTCCCATTGGTCAGTGCAGTTCGAAGATCAGTGTCCCAAGAAGGGGCAGGCGTACAACGCTGCTTCGTGCCATTGACCGTATACGTAGCGACGATTCGGTTGAACGGAAGATAGTATCCTTTGTCGTAGGGGTCCGCCGCACCGAGCTTGTATTCACCGGCGAAATCAGTGTTCGAGCGCTCCTGGGCGGAGCATTCGGCGCCGATGACAGTGCCTGTAAACGCATTGGCGAGGATCGCCCATCGATCCGCGGGGGTTGGTCCCGATGAAAAAGACGCCGCGGAATCGAAAGACATTGGGCTCGAGGCCGGGTAGACTCCACATTGCGGAAGCGCATAGCGAGTCGTATCGGTGGTCGAACGCTTCGTCGTATAGGCCATCGAACCGGATGTATCGAGAAGCAGAAGGACGTCCGCGGCCTGGTACTCCGCGGATTGTGCCTTCGCCGGATGACCGACCGTTTGGAGCGTCACGACCGCCGCCAGAGAAGCCAGAATTCGGAGTTTGGTATGCGTCATGGCTCGAATGCTCCTCGAATCAACATCTTTCATCGCGGCAAAGGACCCACTTGTACGATGGCCCGGTTAGCGCGAATCGCCGCCAAACGAACCGATTGCTGGTTGGTATCGTCGGGACGAACCACGCCCGTGCCCGAAAATGTCAGTTGCATATAGCGGAATCGTGGACCGATGCCGGATTGATCCATACCCGCCACCGGTCGGCCCACGGGGCCCGGATCGGTCAGTTCCACCAAAAAATCACCTCGTAAAAGCGCCATCGGAGAACTCAGGCTCGTGCCCGATGAATCGATGAGGTAGTCGGCTCCGCTTTCCGTTTTCATCCTGTTTTCGATATCGGTTTTCGTGAGTCGGTAGCATGGGAGTGCTGAGATCCCAGTAATATACTGGTTGGCACGGCACGATTCATTCCCCGCCATCACCAATTGCATGTATGCCAGCGCCTTACCCCCAGACAATTCGTCCACAACCGCTACCGTTCCGAGATCGGCTATATACGCGGATTGGGTCGATTGCTTGGCATACCCTGAAATGCGCTGATTCAAACCTGCCGTATGGGCAGCGAATATCCCGACCGCTGTCAAGACCGTGATGACGGACATGACGACGAAAATCGAAGCACCCCGCTGTTGGCGTCGTCGCTTGAAAACCGCCAGTGAAGCAGGGGGAAAACAGCGGCCTGCGGATTGGCTTACCATGCCTCACCTCGGTGATTCATCAGCGAAATCGTGGCCGTCAACGTACGTGTTCGAGCCCATCGGCCTTCCGACACTTTCGAGCGAAACATATAGCCATCCGAAACGAGGGGATTGGCCACTTCATCAATGGTTTCGGAACGGTCAGCCTCCCGTGAACGCACGACAAGCCGAAGATCAAGCGCCCGGATAGCCGTGGGTCCACCGACAGGAGCAAGGGCAACGGTTGGTAGGGTCGCTCCCGCTGCCGAACCCGGAGCAAGGTACCTCAGATTTCCTCGCACGACTCCTCCGGATGCCGTACTGGTGGTCCAGACTCCGACTTTCAAATCTACAGCAAATTCTGCGACAATTTCAGGCTGCTCGGTGAGGGAAGGCAAAGTGCTGCCAGAACCGCCAGCGCCACCCGCGCCACCCGCGCCACCAGACCCAGAGCCACTGCTCTCCAACAACAACACCTCGCTGCGTACGAGTTCCATCCGATTCGCGTCCGAATCCGCCACACGGTAATTCTCGTGATAGATCGTGTCCTTATAAGGACTGAGGGCCGATAGATTCGCTATCCGATATTCAACGACACTGATTGGGTTGATTTGGGTGCCAAGTCCGTCCGAAAGACCGCAGGAAGCCGAAGTCGCTCCCGATGCCATGGAAATTTCCGAGCGCAGTGGGAGCCGCCCCACCGTCGTGATCACGGGAGACGCCGAATAGCTAGAGGATTTGATGATTTCGTACTCATATTTCCCCTGATCGTCGAGAATACGAATCAACCGGCCCGGACGGAACACCGCTTGAAACGCCGCATCCCTATCTGAAGCGCTCGGTATGAAACCCGCTCGGGTCATGGGTCCGTTATTCGTTTGGAGAAATACCTCGTGGCCCGTCCCTTTTGCGGCAATCGCCAGTACAGGAAACATTTCTGAAGAATCCAGGTTCCCTGCCACCCTCACGACATCCGGTTTGCTGGTTGCCGAAGATATTCTGATACTTGTGAGTTCTTTGACGCTGCCTGGCCATGTGTCGTAGTTTGGAGCACAGATTTTATTGGCCGCGTAGTCACGTGCCATATCCGTTGGGGCCATGTACGCGGACCGAGCCAAATCCGCTTGAAGACGTTGAAAGCCAGCGAGTACGGACATTTGGGCGCTTGCGATACGCGATTCCTGCGCAAAAAACCGGGTAGCTTGCCGGGAAAAGGAAACCGCCGCCGTCGCTACCAGAAGCCCCGCCATGATGGCCACGAGCAGCTCAATCAGTGTAAATCCCCGCTTGCTCGTTTGGCGACTATCGCTCTGCCGGGACATCCTTCGAACCCTCATGGCGCCTCGTTTTTCGTCACCATCGTGACGGCATGAGCCACCCGAAAAATACCTTTGGCTGCTAGATCATCCACCGTGGCCGGGTCTCCACACGGCAAGTCTTTCTGGTCCACCGCACCGTCCCCCTCGTTGCGACCTACCCAATGGACCCGTACTTCCGCCCGGATCATCCGTTGGTCCTCCCGCACCCAACTCAGCCGAAGATTGACACAATAAGGACCTTGAACCGTTGCCCCTCCCGAACACGGTTCATCCCTGCCAAACACATCGTGCGTGCCGCAAATGTCATTTCCATTCGTTGGCCGGAACCAATCCGTCTTCGTGGGATCAGGGCCTTTGATGTGATTTTTCAGCCACAAGGTATCCACATTGAGATCCGATGTTGGATTGGTGGGCGATGGGTAGTTCCATAACATGGCGTCCATTCTCAATCGCTCGATCCACGTGCGCGCGACTTCGTTCGCCACCGCAATGGTTCTCGAGTTTCGATTCGCCGACGACGTTACCTTCTGCAACGCCACCACCCCGGAGGCACCAATCGCAAGCACGGTAATCGCCATCATCACTTCGATGACCGTCGATCCACGCCGGTTATTTCGCCTCGCGTTCATCAGCTCTCCTTCACCTTCGCGGCGATGCGCGCCATCCCGTTCGGCAGGATGAATACCACCCGGCTTATTCCCACCTCCGTCGTTCCAGACATCTGCCCCACACGAATCATCAAGGTCCGCGGCGACGAGCTAAACGCCGTTGTTGTTCCCTTTCGGAACAGCATCGTACCGCTAGGTGTGAAACAAACATCGCCAACCTCACTGTCTCCAATGACGGTTGCCGTCGCTCCAGATTGCGCGGAGTAAATTGAAAACTCCGTTTTGACGAGGTCGTAAGGCGCTTGTCCGCCCAACGTAAATGATTCGATCTCTTCGAATAAGTCTGAAGAATCATCCCAACGAGTCGCCGGCATGGTACAGCTTGCGACCGGAAAATAATTAGTCGTGCTACCGCCTCCCGCCGCTCCCCCTGCCCCACCGCCGGAAGAACTCGCGGAGCTTTTTCCCACCACAGCTTCACGAACCTTGAACTCACCATTGGAATATCGGACCAGAACCGCCGCTCCTCGTCCCATCGCCCTCGCCCTGGCTACCTGGTACATCAACGCTATCCGCTGCGCTGCCGTCGATGACCGGTTTTCACGCATCAGCCGACTCGCGGTCGGTATCGCAATGGCCGCGATAATTCCGACCAAAATCACCACCGTCATCAACTCCAACAACGTAAAACCGCGCGATAAGCGGAAATGCTCGTTCGTTCGAGCTACGATGGGGGGCTTTTGCATTCGCATGGATCCATGCTGGTGCAAAGCAAGCATCATGCCGCGTAGGGGAGGTGACCCACGCCACCAATCCCCGAGGATCCTCCCCCTGCTATCGTCGCGTTTCTGCAACGATTGCATGGGTATGCAAGAAATGCGTGCGCCCCGATGAGCCGATTTTCGCCATGCTTGGTTATTGTATCCGCGTCGACGGACTCCCGCTATAACGTATGCTAATTACCATATAGGCCACCATGATGGATCGAACTGCACTTCTGCAATTGCTGGATATCGAAGGCCCCGTGAGGCGCCTCGACGAAGCCATGACACACCCAAGCTTCGTCAATGAACATCCCGGCCAATCAGACTATCAACGCCTGGAATTTCTTGGAGATGCCGTTCTCGGTTTGTGTGTTACGGAATTGCTCCTATCTCACGCTCCGACAGCCAAGGAAGGACAGCTTACGCGCATGCGCGCTTCGCTCGTCAATACCCAGGCCCTCGCCGACTTCGCCCATTCCATTCACCTCGCCCAGTGGGTCAATCTCGGCAAAGGAGCCTCCTTGTCCGGCGATGCACTCCAGCCGAAAGTCCTTGCCGATGTCGTCGAAGCTCTCGTCGGCGCCGTTTACCTCGAGCACGGACTCGATGGGGCAAGAAAACTTACCCGTCGAATCGTGGATGAGCCGATGACGCGACGCGGTAAAATCGCACAACGGGATCCCAAAAGCGAACTGCAAGAACGGGTGCAACGAGGCGGCGGTGCCACCCCCGTCTATCACGTCCTTTCCGTTTCTGGCTCCGATCATGACCTGCGCTTCGATGTCGAAGTGCGTGTCGAGGATATCGTGCTAGGCCGTGGGCAAGGACGTTCCAAAAAAAGCGCGGAGCAGGCCGCGGCACGGATGGCGCTGATCAACCACCGATCGAATGAGAAAACATCATGAATCGTAGACTGCCGGTTTTATTGCCGCTCGCGCTCAGCACCGTTGCGCTGATGCTGCTTTTTTCTTTTCCCTGCTGGGCGGGCCCCTATTTGAATACCTCGACGATGCTGCTGGTGGAAAGCGACCATGCGGGACGATGGGTTCGCACCAACCTTGGAGACAAGGAACTTGCCAAAAACGCACAAAAAATGGCGCAGGCCCGTCTGGACGTGGCATCCACCATGGTCGTTCCCCCGGAAGTGCGAGAAGCTCATCCCCATCTGTTGCTGGCTCTGGCCGCGATGGAGCGAGCCATGCAGGCCGCGATCGATGGGCGCATATCTGATTTCATCCGGCAGATTCAGACATCCTCGGGGGAGGCAAAAACGTTTCAAGCGGTGCTACAAGCGGCGGGGTTTACCCTGCCGAACTATCATCGAGCGGCGGCCCCGAGCGCTGCCCAACCACGGCATGCCGAAGCCACCGAAAAGCTGAACCCCCCTGCGGCGCTGCAAGCTCCCCGACGTTTCCGTTCACCGAAGACCGCGCGGCGTGGCGAAAGGCTCCGTGCGCCCCGGACGGCGAACGATACGACCGGGTTTTCTCTCCTGCTCAATCTGCCCGCCTCCTGATACCGCGATCAATTCCGGTCCATCCGGCATCAGCAATCGCAAGTGGTCTCGCCGCAAACGTTCGATCAGCGCGTCTTGCTTGGCGCGGAAGCGGTCGCGAAGCAAGATTTTTTCGATGGCTTTCGCTTCGTCCGCCACGGTTCGATGAACCGCGGGCATGCTTCCTCTGCGCCAAATCACAGCAAATCCCGCACCTTCGGCGACCGGCTCCTTGACAATCTCGCCATCTCGCACCGCGAAAGCAGCCTTGGCAATGGGCTCGGAAACCCGGGTTTTGCCGTCCGCGCTCGTACCGTCGGCCGCCAAAAAACCAAGGTTGCCCCCGCGCAAATTCGTTGATTTGTCGAGGGAATACTTCTGCGAAAGCTCCGTCCACGCTTTGGGGGTTGGGTTCTTTTGCGCCTGCTCAATCAGGTTTTTCGCCAGTTCGTGGTCCGCCACGAGGATTCGCCACACACTGACCCGCGCGGGCGTCTGATAACGCTCGCGATTGGCCTGATAATACGCCGCGATTTGCTCTGGGGTTACCGCTTCCTGTTGCACGGACTCCTGCCGCAATTGGTCGAGCAGCGCGGTTTTCAAAATGTCACGCTGCCGGGAGCGAATTTCGGCAGCTTCGTGCTTTCCCCGATCCATCGCCCCCTGCGCAAAAAGAAGCTCCGGAACGAGCACCCGAGACAAGTAGTTTCGCTTCACCTCCTCCGGCGTCGAGCCGTATACCCGAAGTTGGAACGCCGGAACCGCGCTGAGACGACGCTCCAACTCCGCGGCGGTGATGGTTGCCTGCCCTACGGTCGCAACGACACGGGTCGAGCCATCCGGGCTTTTGCTCGCCCGGCTATGGTTGGGGCTCGCCAGCAGCATCAAAGCGATGAGGGAAAGACCAAGCCCTATGCATGGGACGAGGATGCCTGCGCGTTTCATGGTGTGAAGGTGTGGCGAAGAACGGCGCGGGGGTCAAGACACCTGAGCAGAAGATCTCGAGCCTATTGGCGTGTGATTGGAATTTGATGTCGTTGAAAACGTTGAAATCGGATGCCCTGCTTGCCGGAGCCGCTGTTGAGACACCTGATAAGCTTCCGCACTGGCGTCGATTCCCACGGCATGACGGCCCAACGCCGCTGCCACCGCGAGGGTAGTTCCGCTTCCCACATACGGATCGAGAATCCAATCCCCGGGAAACGAGCAGGATCGGATGAGCCGTTCGAGCAAAGCCTCAGGCTTTTGCGTGGGATAACCGGTTCGTTGTTTGGCGACCGGGGCAAGAATGGGAATATCCCAAACGTCCCCCAGAGGGACACCAGGAGACTGTTGCGATTCGGTGGAAGAGCGTCGCCGACGACCTCCATCATCGAATACGGCTTTCTGTTTGCCGGTTCCCCAAGTTTTCAAGGTCGACGCCGCCAACGGCTCGTATTGCTGAACGAATCTCGGAGGTTGCCGCGGGTCCCCCACCCACCGCAGAAGTACGTCATGCATTCGCTGGAAATTCGCGGTCCGCGTCGGCCAGCGGCGATAGCGCCAAATGATTTCGCTGGCGAAGCATTCGGGACCAAAAATTTCGTCGCCGATAATTTTTAGGTAGTGACTGGTTCTAGGGTCGACATGCAGCACCAGACTGCCATGGGGTGCAAGCAAAGGAGCAAGGGCTTCGAGACGAGCGCGTAGGGAGCCCAGATAATCCGGAAAATCCTGCCATCGATCGTCGAAGGCCGGGGTAAAAAGACGGATTGGAGGGCCATGGGGATTTGTTTTTCGGATGACCCGTTCATGCTGGCGCATGGTAAAAAACGGTGGGTCGAGATAGACCAAGGTGAATTTTTTTTGAAATTGCGGGGAGAGAGCCGCAAGGACGTCGAGATTATCACCGTGAAAGAGCCTGAGGTCCGACGCGTGAGGGACGGGTAGAGGGTTTGTGTTTTGGGGTGCTTGGCGAGGCCCGCGCGGCTTCATGCCTACATTGTATTCTACGAACCTACACAAGTCCTAATTCTTGGCTGTCGAATAGGCGTGGTCGAGGACGGGGATGACACCAGGGGGATAACTGGTCTATGGCATCGATCGATGGATCGAAGGAACGCAAGATGAAGGGGGAAGCTGGGCAGAAGCTGGGGATTCGGATCCGAAAGGAGGTTCGGCTGTCACGTCGGCAGGCATTGGCATGGTTTGCGGGCATGGCCGTGGGTTGTCGACGGCGCGATGTGGACGAGACGCCGGAGGGGGTCGTACAGGAGTGGTTGGAGCGGATGGCGCGGGTGCATGGGGATCCGCGTGATGCGCAGCAGGCGTATGAATTGCTGTCGTCGGAGACGAAGAGCAACTTACAGGAGCGGGCGCGCCGGGCGTCGGCGGCGACCGGTCGCAAGATGGAGCCGGAGAGTATGCTTGCGCCATCGCGGTTTTCGTTGCGTTTTACACCGAGGCGAATGCGATCGCGGGTGGCAGGGGATCGGGCGTTGGTGGAAGTGGTGGGTTCGGACCCGGAGCTGGAGCGTGCGGAGGTGCCGTGTGTGCTGGAGCAGGGGAAGTGGCGCGTGGATTTGGTGCTACCGCCTTTGCCCGCGGTGGAAAAGCGTCCGGACGCGGGAGGGTGAAAGGCTATGCATAGGCGCGAGGGGTAAGCTTGAGGGGTTAGGGCCGGGGGCAGGCGGATTTCAGGTTAGTTGGCGAGGAAGATGGCTTCGATTTCGGTGCGGACTTGTTCTTCGGTTTGTCCTCTCGAGATGGCGATTTCTTTGACGATGAGGGTTCGGGCCGTATCGAGCATTCGTCTTTCGCCGAAACTGAGCTGTTTATCGGTTTTCAGGCGATAAAGGTCCCGCAAGACTTCCGCGACGTCGTAAATGGAGCCGGTTTTGATTTTGTCCATGAAGCCGCGGTATCGCCGGTTCCAGGTTTGGTTGTCGAAGGCGATGGTTCGCTCCCGCAGAATATCAAAAATTTCTCGAATTTCTTGTTCTGAGATGACTTGTCTTAGCCCGACGGCGCTGGCGTTATTGACAGGGACCATAATTTTTCGGTCTGTGTCCATGATGCGCAGGACGTAGAAGCGTTGACGGGAGCCTGCGATATCCTTTTCTTCGATGCTAATGACTTCTGCTACGCCCTGGGCGGGGTAGACGGCTTTATCTCCAACTTTGAATTTGACTTCCGAGCGAGCCTGCATTGGCGTCTCCTTGGTTGACGGCCGCAAGACCCCCGCGTTTCGCAGGTAGCGGAACACGCACAACGTTGAGGCAGGAACCATCAAGACAACGGACTATTCCCGCAAAAATTTACGTTGCATGAAAGACCCGGTATTTTACTCTCATGGAGTGAATGGTCAGAAATTAGGGTAAATTGCGGCAAGCGACAGATGTTAGTCGCGCTTTGCCGAGTTTGTCAAGCGGAAATGATGGGATGAGGCATTTTATACGTGTGGAGCTATCAAGTCGAGCGCGAGACCCCATCGCAGGCCGCGGTTTGAGACCCGTGTCTCGGGTGATTTTGTCGATAGCAGGATTTGTTCGACGATGATGGCTCCGGCGATGATGACGTCGGCTCGTTTTCGTTCCATTCCTGGCAGAATTTGTCGTTCTGCGAGGGGCAGTTGGGCGAGACGGCTAGCCAATCGGGAGATTTGCGTGGTGGTCAAAAGAGCGCCGTGGATTTTGGTGGGGTCGTACGAAGCGAGGCCAAGGTGAACGGCCGCGAGTGTGGTCACGGTTCCCCCGATACCGATGAGGGTTCGAGCAGGGGCATCCAAGCTCATTGGGCCAAAAAGCAGCGCTGCTTCGGTTCGAAGGTTGGTGAGTTCGACTTCCGCAGGAGGGTCGGAGCGGATATGGCGTTCGGAAAGCCGCACACATCCGATGTCGAGGCTATGGGAGGCCTCAATGTGCCATCGACGGCCCTGGTCGACATGGCCGAGGACGATTTCCGTGCTGCCGCCGCCGACATCGTACACCATCACGGGTCCTTGCACGTCTAAACCGCTCAATGCGCCTTGAAACGACAGTCGCGCTTCGGTATCTCCGGAGATGATGCGGGGACGGACACCCAGCACGCGCTCGGCACTATCAAGAAAGTCATCGACTCCTTGGGCATCGCGCGTGGCGCTGGTGCTGACGGCGTCCATTTGGCTTACGCCGTGCCCTCGGATGGCTTCGGCGTAGCGATGTAGGCAAGAAATAGTGCGTTCGATGGCTTGCGGATGAAGGCGTCGGCTGTGGTCGACGTCTTGTCCGAGTCGGGTGATGGTTGATTCTTCCTGCAGGGCGACGAGCTGATGATTGTGAATTTCCGCGATGAGCAGCAGGACAGAATTGGTGCCGATGTCGATGGTAGCGACTTTCAAGCGGAAACCTCGATGGTGGGGAAGGGTGATGGAAATCGTGAGCCCGGCGCAGAAGTCAGCGAGTCAGGCTTTGCAAGTCGAGCATCTCTTCGACATTCGGCAAGACGATGAGTTCGACCCGACGGTTTTTCCGCATGTCATCCGGTGTCGTGTTGGGGGCGATGGGGTCTGTATCGCCATAGCCCGCGGCGCTCCAGCGCAGCGGATTGAGGCCACCGCCTTCTTTATCGAGGGGTTCGACGAGGAAAATGAGGACCTGGCGCGCGCGCATCAGCGAAAGGCCCCAATTATCCTTATAGGGACCCCCTCCGAGGGGCCGATTATCCGTATGGCCGGCTACTTGGAAGGTTCTTGCGTTGAGTTGCGCATCGCCGCGGATAACCTCGGCCACCTGTCGTAAAATCGCTTCGCCATCCTTTTTCAGGTCGACTTTTCCGGAGTCGAAAAGCACGTCGCCGGGCATGGAAATGACCATTCGGTTATTCCGAACGGATACGGATAGTCCGAGTTTGACGAGGGAATCGAGCTTGCTTCGAAGCAATTCGAAGCGTTTCCGGATGGCTTCGAGCTGTTCGGCCCTGCGTTTGAACTCTTCGAGGGCTTTGCGTTGTTCGGCGAGAGAGGCGTTGAGTTGCTGAACGTCGACCCCAGCCTGCTTCAGACGGTCTTTGAGTTCATCGATCTCCGCTTTTGCCGCGTTATAGTCGTCTTGCGTTTTTTGATGGGCCTGCCGTTCGGCTTGTAACTGCGCTTTGAGTCCATCGACTTCCTTGAGTTTCGCTTGCCATTCTTCCTCGGAATGGCCGCAGCCTCCGAGAACGAAAGCTAGCAAGAGCGTCGTGAGAAAAGACAATCCGACCGAGCGATACCAGGCCATTGTTGAACCTTTCCAGCGGGACTGCGAAACGCGAGGTTTCCGTTGTGCCATGCAATCGTGAGCGAAACCGGCGGGCAAATCGGAACTGTCACGTGCCAGCCGACCGTGGTTATGTACAGCGTTGGGGGTCTGCAAGTCAACGTCTGGAAGGCACGTCCCGGTCGCGGGGATCTCGTTGAAATGGTAGATCAATTTGGCTGTATGCAGGCGTTGCGTGGTGTCGAAGCAGAAAAGACCGTCCCTTTGCACGACCCGTGAACATTTTTCATTGACACGCACAATGCATGGCCATATAAGTCGTGCAATATGCGTTACCCCGCGAGCGAGGTACCATACAGGAGGGTCTAGCATGGCTGCTGTGAAGAAAACGACGAAAGCGAAGACCAAAACCGCGAAAAAGGCTCCGAAAAAGGTCGCTAAAAAAGCCGCAAAGAAGGCGCCGAAGAAGGCTGCAAAGAAAGTAGCCAAGAAGGCTGTCAAGAAGGCGGCGAAGAAGGCGGCGAAGAAGGTTGCCAAAAAGGTTGTCAAAAAGACCGCCAAGAAGGTAGCGAAGAAGGCGCCGAAGAAAGTTGCCAAGAAGGTTGCCAAGAAGACTGTCAAGAAGGCAGCGAAAAAGGCGCCGAAGAAGGTCGCGAAAAAGGTCGGCAAAAAGGCTGCCAAAAAAGTCGCTAAAAAAGCGCCCAAAAAGGCGGTCAAAAAAGCAAGCCCACGATCGGTCAAGCGGGAGCCCAAAAAAACGATCCGCGGTCGAAAAGCCTCTTCCAAAGAGCTGATAGCGCCCGTAGCGTCCTACAACGACGGTGAAGAATAGACCGCTGTAGGACCCACAAGCGCTGTGGGTATTGCTTAAGACTCGATTCGCCCACCCAATTGTCCGGGGCGGTTTCACCTGTTCAACCTCGCCGCAATTGGTGGTCTGTCCCTTAATTCCTAAAATTGGAAATAATTGTCACCGCTTCCACGGCTTCTCCCCTTCGTGGTGGTGTCGCGGACGCGAGACTGCCCGTGGCCAACGCATCCCGGTCTATCCATATTCGGATAGACGGGTCATCGCTACTCCCTCAGGTACAAGCGCAGCGTCATGGCAGCCGCACGTTTGTCGAATGCGATCCCTTGCAATTCTTCCCGCTGCCCCACACGTTCGAGCAATTCGGACAAGAAAGCATGAAACGCTTCGCATTCAATTATCGCGCGATCGAGCTTGTCCGGATCAAGCAGGTCGGCATCTTGTAATGCGTTCATCGCATGCAGGAACGATGCGAATCGAGGGTAGTCGCTGGCCCTCAGCAGCGGGTATCCCATGGCGCGAAAGTACGCGACAAACTCACGCACGAATTGAAAACTCGACACCGTATCCCACGCTTCTCCGGCGCCTTGTGCGTGTCGTGCCTTGACCATGAACGCTCGAATGATTTGGGCAAACATCCAGATATGCCGTCGCAGCCGTTCCGATATCTGGCGTTTCGCCAACTGATCATCGAACACCACGTCTTCCTCGAGCGTGGCGCCGAGCGTTCGCGCTAGCAGCATGATCACGTTCTGCAATGTCGGACGCAATTCGGCGATGCCCGTGAGTACGTCGTCGCGCAGTCGAGTCGAACCACTGCCCTCTTCGGGTGAAGGAATCGTATGTTCGAAAACGCGTTGCAGTTCGAGTCGAAGATTGGCGCTCACGCCTTCGAAAGCGCCTCGTGCGTCGATCAATCGATGTCCCGTGGTGAGTAGTTCCTCATACCGATCGCGAAGCTGCGAAGAAGGCGTCATCAGCAGATCGCGTTCGAAAGAGGACGCGAGTTGTTCGCCGGATTTTCGACGCAAATAGGTCGCAAGGGCGCGAGCGTCGGAGCGCAGCACGCTGAGTACCAGATACAGGCTGCCGGCTGCCGTGCCGAGAGGGTCGGATAAGTCTGGCACGATGTGTTCGAGCAATCGCAGGTAACGAAGCATTCGAAACAGCGAAAGGAACGTCAACGACGTCAACCGTTGGGCATGTTCTCCAGGAACGCGACCGATCATCTCCACGACTTCGGTGGATTGGATTCGATCGAACTCCGGTCGAAACTCCAAAGCCGAAAGGGGATTGAAAAATGCGTTTTGCGACACCTCCCGCTGCGCGAGATTCGCGGTGGCATAGAACAACCGAAACGGCACACGCGGAAGACGTAACAACCCATCGCCAACCTCCACGAGGTTGGAGAATCCGCGTCGCAATGCGAACAGGCTCCCTTGCGGTGTGCTTTGCGAGCTGTCCTCGCGAAAAAGGCGGGTTCGAGCGGTGTCTTCAGGAAGGAGAGTTTCGAGATAGCGGTGAAACACGAATGCTTTGTCGCGGTCTCCAAGGCATAGCCGAGCAAGGTGTGTGATTCTTTTGAATCCTTTGTGGAGCAACGCTAGAGGCTCACGAAAATCTTGGGCCACCGTCGGTACGCGTCGCGGTTTGCCAGGATGATTACGTGGGTTGGAGAAACACGCCGCTCCTTTGAGCAATACCTCGAGTTCGAAAACCAACTCCTGGCGCTCTGGGGACAAAGTCGAAAGCCAGTTTGCACGGGCTTGTTGTTGTTCTCGTCGGAGACCACGGCTGTCTTCAAGCAGATCGATATACGCATCGCGCCGCGGGCTGAGCGATGTGATTTTCGGCGGAGGCGGGGCACTGAGTCGATGCACGATCGATGCAGTAGCATGAGACCGTCAGTCCGGATACATTCCTGCGTTCGACACCATGAGCAGGGGAAACGAAGCCGAGCGTGGCGCGCAGGGATGGCCGATCGGTAGTGCGTTGTCGTCCTTTGGCAAAAGATGGACCCTCGATGCCGGGCATCGTTTCGGACGAAGGGAAGCCGGCGAAATGATTCGTACGTCAAACGAACCGATCAGTCTGATAATTTGGGAGGTGGCCCCATTTGGATGCGTTCACCGATGTACGAACCAATGAGCGTGAACATCACGCCCACGCAACCGATGAGAACGTACATGAACGTGGGCATCGTGCGAACGGTTTGGCTTTGCACAAGGTAGAACACGGTGGGGACCGCGATGAAAAAAGCGGCAACCACCGGTTCAATGAACGTTTTTCCGGGCGAGATGAGACCCACCAAAAGACCCCCGAGGAACCAAACCGGCACACACATGTACATGCCGTAGATCCCTTCGAAGTCGAAGGCTTGCACGACCATGGGCAAGCCAATCACGATTGCGGCGGTGAGTACGCCTTGCACGACAAGAGCGACCAGCATCCAGATGAGGCTGAAACCTTCTTGTTGGTAGCGTCGCTCGAGTTCTTCTTCCCGGCTCCGTGCGGTGGGACCGAGTTGTTCGATCTTAGCTCCACACGACACACAGCGTTTTTGGGTAGACGAATTTTTAAATCCACAGGACGGGCAGAGGACGGTCTTGCTTTTCGCCATCGGGTTCCCTCGTTCCGAGCCTCTCAGCCTACCGCAAGAAGTGGGGTCTGCACCAGGGGTGTCATGAAGGATGGGAACCGGGGCGTTTTATCGTTGTCTGAGGCCGAGGAACGCGCCAACCTGACATCCGGTCCTACGTTATGCCGCTAAATCAACCTGTCGATCTTCCTTCGTTGTCCGATGCACGCGCCTTGGCACGCAAAGAGGTCGAAGATCCCGAATTGCAAGCCTTACCCGGGCCGCCCAAGCGACAGCGGACGCTCGCGGCCGTGCTGATGCTGCTTACGATGGTGGCTTCCTGCGCCATGGGCTGGTCGTTGCGCAGCGAGGTTCAATACGCGGTATCTTCGTCGTTTCCCATTGCCATTGGCGAACTTGCTTCGCTCGAACCATCCTCGCTGACCCCCAATCAATATGTCGTGGCCCGGGGGCTGCTCGGTACGGCGGGAGCCGTTCGTTATGCACGGCCGTTCGAAGGCGATTCATTTCGTCTTCAACCCGTTGCGGGAACGGCGCGGGTTTGGGTGGAAATTCGCGTACCGGAAGGGATGGAAGGACCTCGTTTCGTGCCCCCGAGCGAGTTTACCGGACGGTTGGTTCCCTTGTCGAAGGCTGGATTGCGCCTTTCTGGCGTGACTCGCTCTGTCGTTCAGCAAACGGGACAAACCATTGCACCGGATGCTTGGGTTCTCGTCGATGGGGCATCGCCTCGGGCCTCCCGATGGGCGATTGCGCTGGTGGTTCTCTTTGCTTTCTTCGCCGTGTGGAACGGGGTGAGTATCATTCGAATTCTGCGCCCCATTCGTTGAAGACACTTTCGATGCACGACGACGCAAGTCGATCACGTAATATACGTATACGTATAGTCAGCGGGAGGGGCAGGCAGCTCCTGACGACGGTGGGTTTTTCGGAGATTGGTCTAGCCGATGGGAAGACCGGGAGCCGGGAACTGCGAGCACATCTCCTTTACTTCAGCAGCGATGCGCGTCAAAACGGCCTCATCCTCATGGTGTGTCACGACGTCATCGATCCAAGCGCCAATGCGTTTGGCTTCTCCCATACCCATGCCGCGCGACGTAATGGCAGGAGTACCGATACGGATACCCGAGGGATCGAAAGGAGTGCGAGGGTCGAAGGGAACCGTGTTGGAATTGACGACGATCCCCGCTCGATCCAAGGCTTTCGCCGCGGTTTTGCCGGGAACCCCTTTGTTGGTTAGATCGACGACCATCAAATGGTTGTCGGTACCTCCGGTCACGAGTCGGAAGCCTCTTGCATTCAATTCCTCTGCGAGAGCTTTTGCATTTTCGACGATCTTTTGGGCATAGGCTTTGAATTCCGGTGTTGCGGCTTCTCGTGCCGCGACAGCGATGGCCGCGGTAGTTTGGTTGTGGGGTCCCCCTTGCAATCCGGGGAAAACTGCCTTGTTGATGGCTTTGCGATGCGCTTTCTTGCACATGATCATGCCGCCTCGGGGACCACGAAATGTCTTATGGGTCGTGGACGTGACGACATCGGCAAGACCGACGGGGCTAGGATGGACGCCCGCCGCCACGAGCCCACTGATGTGGGCTATGTCCGCGACGAGAATGGCGCCGACTTCATCAGCGATCGAACGAAAGGCCTGGAAATCAATGATACGTGGGTAGGCGGTGGCTCCGCAGAACAGGATTTTCGGACGGTGTTCTTTGGCTAGATTTCGAGCTTGATCGTAATCGATGAGATGATCGTTTTCTCGCACTCCGTATTGCACGGCTTTGAAAAAGGAGCCGGTCACGGATACGCCCCACCCATGCGTGAGATGGCCACCCGCCGGCAGCATCATGCCCATTACCGTATCGCCCGGTGAGGCGAATGCAGCGTATACGGCGAAATTGGCAGGGCTGCCGGAGTACGGTTGCACGTTCACGTGCTCGGCGCCGAAAAGTTCCGCAACGCGTTTGCAGGCAAGTTCCTCGATGGCGTCGATCTGCGCTTGTCCCTCATAATATCGTTTGAACGGGTAGCCTTCCGAGTACTTGTTACTCAACACCGACCCCGCGGCCTCGAGCACGCCCCGCGACGCATAGTTCTCGCTTGGGATCAAGCGAACCGTATCGCGTTGATACGCCTCTTCGCGCTCGATGAGAGCAAAGATTTCCGGATCCGTCTCCGCCAAGGGCGGCTCATGCCACGTGATTTGTTTCGCAGTGTTCATGGGTGGGTACCCTAGTACACTCATGCATTTCACGCTATTGCGACGGGTGGCTCCTAACCGTGCCACGGTTCGAGTCCGCTTCCTCGTCTTGTCTGGAAGGGGCAGGACGGCGAAGGGGACTGTCGGACGCGTGAAAGGATGTTTGGAGCTTGCACGAAGCCTCGCCTTGACGCCAACCGGACCCCAGCGGTACGGATGGTCCACCCATGCCGAAAATCAAGTTTCTCGTGGAACATCGTGAAGTCGATATCGCCAGTGGGCGGACCATTCGCGAAGTCGCGCTCGAAGCGGGGATCTATCTCAATCGTGAGTTTTTTAGCGGATTCAATTGCGGGGGACGCGGTCTATGCGGGACCTGCAAAGTATGGGTTCGCGAAAGCAGCCGTAACGCTACATCTCCACCCAATTTCCGGGAACGGTTTCACGGCATGGGGGACGGACGTAGGTTGGCCTGTCAAACCCGTGTGTTCGAAGATATCGAAGTGACATCCATGCCGGGCGGGCAAGACCGTCTCGAGCCTTCGCGAATCATCGACCCAGCGCCGCAACGGCCAGCCGATCCCGAGCCACCGGCAAAAGCCGAAACGTCGCCCGCGGAAAAGAAAGCCAAAGACACGAAACCGAAGGACGACAAGCCGAAGGGCGACAAGCCGAAGGACGATAAGCCGAAAGACGATAAGCCGAAGGACGATAAGCCGAAGGGCGACGAGCCGAAGGACGATAAGCCGAAGGACGATAAGCCGAAGGGCGACGAGCCGAAGGACGATAAGCCGAAAGGCGACGAGCCGAAAGGCGGCGAGCCGAAGGACGATAAGCCGAAAGGCGACGAGCCGAAGGACGACAAGCCGAAAGGCGACGAGCCGAAGGACGACAAGTCGAAGGACGATAAGCCGAAGGACGATAAGCCGAAGGACGACAAACCGAAGGACGACAAACCGAAGGACGACAAACCGAAGGACGACAACTCCGAGGAGTAGTCGGCACAAGCGTTTCCTTTTCAGATGGTGCGGCGCTATCGTCCCCCTCCTGATGCACACGATGTCCGAAACCGACAAAGTTCAAGAAGGCATGAACACGATTCTCATCGTGGATGATGATCGTGCCATTCGTCGTACGCTCGAGAAGTATCTTGGGGACGCGGGTTATGTCGTTGTGACAGCGAGTGATGGGGAAAGCGCGTGGGAGCGGCTTTGTGAAGGCACGGCGGACGTATGTTTGCTCGATTTGGGAATGCCTGGGGTGGACGGCATGGAAGTGTTGCGCCGGATGCATCAGGCGTGGCCTTTGGATACGACCCCGCCGGGAGTGATCATCATCAGCGCGCGTGATGACATGCATACGACGGTGCAAGCGGTCAAGCTGGGAGCGTATGACTACTTGGTCAAGCCGTTGGATGCGAATCGAATCAAACTGACGGTGCAACGGGCGCTCGAGCAGCGAAGAACATCCTTGACCTTGGCGCATATGGTAGCTGAGGAGCGAGAGGATCGTGGTGTAGACAGTATTGTGGGCAAATCCGAGGCCATTCGCGAGGTATATAAGCGTATTGGTGCCGTGGCGACGAGTCGGGCGACGGTATTGATTCGAGGGGAGAGTGGAACGGGCAAAGAACTGGTAGCTCGTGCGATCCATCACGCGTCAGGTGCGTCGAACGCACCATTCATTGCTGTCAATTGCACGGCATTTCCTCCTGATTTGCTGGAAAGCGAGCTGTTTGGTCACGTGCGTGGTGCCTTCACGGGTGCCGTGGCGGATAAGACGGGCAGGTTTCAACTGGCCGGGCAGGGAACCTTATTTCTCGATGAGATTGGGGAGTTGCGGCCTGATTTGCAAGCGAAGCTTCTTCGGGTCCTTCAGGAGCGAGTATTCGAGCGCGTGGGGGATTCTCGTCCCATCAAGCTCGCAGCGCGAGTCGTGGCCGCGACGCATCGTAATCTCGAAGAGATGATGGGAGCGGGCAGTTTTCGGGAGGATTTGTATTATCGGCTTCGAGTCTTCGAGATACTTCTTCCGTCGCTTCGTGATCGAAGGGAAGACATTCCGATGTTGGTCGATTATTTGCTGGCAAGGATCGCTCGGGAGACTCACAAACAGGTTCGATACGTTTCTTCCGAAGCGATGGATGCGCTGCTGCAATATCGTTGGCCGGGCAATGTTCGCGAGCTGGAGAATGCGCTGACGCGGGGGGTGGTTCTCTGCAAAGGGGACGTTTTGACGGCTGATGTTCTTCCCATTGTTCCAGACGACGACCCCGATGATGGGATGGACGTGGAGGATCGGAAGGCGTTTGCCGATGAAACCTTGGAGCCGCTGCTGACCTTGCGCGAAGTGGAAAAGCGCCATATCGAGCGTGTGTTGACCCATACGGGATGGCATAAGCGAAGAGCGTGCGCGATTTTGCAGATCACCAGGCCGACGCTCGATCGCAAGATCCGAGATTTTCATCTCGAGCGGCCACCCGCGGACCGGGTTCGAGCATCGTAGACATTGAACGAATGCTATTTGTGTTTCTCGTGCTCCGGGTGTCGTTGGGCTTGGCAGGTTTTGCGCTTGCCTATTTCATGGCGCGCGCGCGATCGTTCCGTCCCGAACACCGTTTGCTCGCAGCCTTGGGTGTGCTTGTTGGTCTCGAATCAGTCTGGGCGATAGCCGAATCGTTTGGAAACCATGGGCCACGGTTCCTCAACGGCGAACCGTGGATGACCGTTGTGCTTGTTGCTGTTGCGGCGACGGCTTTGGGGCTTTTCGCACGACGCAAGCGTACCTTTTCGTTTTCGACTGGCTCAATCGATCGTGATGGAACGAACGGTTCGGAGCCGGAAGCCGAGAAGGGATTATCGTCGGTACCACGACAAACGCGACATCTCGATGCGGATTGGAGAGATGTCGTGGACTGTCTTCCGGTGGGAATCGTGTGGATTGCTGGCCCTTCGTTGCAGGTACAGATGTGGAATCGTTACGAAGCTCAGCGAACGGGTATCGAGGCGCGACAGGTCTTGGGCAAGCGGTACTTGGATCAAGTTGCCGAGCGGCATCTCGACGGCAGGTTGGTGGAAGCCATTCGCGCTAAGCCCCAGGAGATCGTGACGTTTCCAAGCGTTTCTTGGTCGGTGCAAGGGGAGTCGGGAATAGAGACGACGATTGTTCCCTTTCGGTCCGAACACGAACAAGAGGGGTATTTGATCGTGACCTTCGACACGACGGAGCGCGATGCCTATTTTCGGGAGAGGGAAGAAGTGCGAAAGCAAGCTGCGTTACGGGAGTTTGCATCCGCGATTGCGCACGACATTCGAACGCCGTTGTCTTCGATTCGGATGAGCGTACAGATTCTTCGCTCGAAAGCCGTTTTATCGCCCGAAGACATGGAGTACTTCGATTTGACCTTGGAACAGATCTCGCGTTTGGGCACGGATATCGACGAATTGTTGGTGTTCACGAAGCCGGCGTTGCTCGAAGTAAAACCGGTACTGCTCCGAGAGTTGGTGGAGGATGCACGAGAACAGGTGCTATCGGCGATGCAGCGGGATGTAGCGATCGTCATCGATGTCCCCTGTGAGTTGAAGGTGCCTGTCGATGAGGAGCAGGTGCATCGTATGCTTTTGGATTTATTGCGAAATGCAGTTTCTGCAAGTCCTTCTGGCAGCCGCGTGTGGATTGCGGCGCATCAAGAACGAGATGAAGTGACCATTTTGGTTCGGGATGAGGGGCATGGCATCGAGTCATGCGATTTGGAGCGTATTTGGGAGCCGCATTTCAAGAAACAAGCGGATGGCACGGGTTTGGGGCTGGCGCTCGTGCGCAAGATCGTCACCGCGCACGGTGGACGAGTCACGGTTCATAGCGAGTGTGGAAGAGGGTCGACATTTACGGTGGTGTTGCCGGCAAGTCGGGCCACGGAGGTCGTGGTTCCGATCGAGGAGTGTCAATCCTCGCGCGTTGCCTGACGAAGTAGCGAGCGCACGCGGGAAAGGACAGCGGTATCCGCGGGAGGGAAGTCCTGTTCGGCGAGTTCATGCTCGGTACGCCAAGCGAATGCAGCGACCTCGAGAGGTTGTGGCGGGGGCGAGTGTGGGCGTATCGAAGCGAAGAAAAACAGAAGCAAGATATTTTTTGACGAGTATCGGTGGAAGACCACTTCCAAGACGTCACCGACGTTGATGTCTATGCCGAGTTCTTCGCGCAATTCGCGTTGCAGAGCGTCACGAGGGTCTTCGTCTTGCTCTACTTTTCCACCCGGGAATTCCCACTTACCCGCAAGATGGGAACCCTGTGCTCGTTGTGTCACGAGGACGCGAGCTTCCTGAATGATGACCGAAGCAACGACCAGTTGTGTATTCAAGAGATTGTTCATTCGCTGGGAGCGTTTTTCGACTCACGGATCACAGCCTCGAAAGATGCGTCGAGTCGTCGAAGGAGATACGAAGGGAACGAAGCGGTGGTGAGCAGCGTCCAATCGATGAGCCGCGTGAGATCATCTCGTTCGTCGCCGTGTGGATAGTCCGCCCTTGGTTCTTGGGAGACCACGATTTCGGGCGAAAGCGTTTTGAGCAAAGACTGTTCGACGATGCGTCGGATATGGCGTGCTTCATCGGTTTCGATTCGGATACCGCGATGGGTTCGAGCTTCTTCGAGGTATCGATTCATCAGGTGACCGAGGGCGAAAGTTTCGATGGCGGATAGAGCGGGGGCCAGAACCCACAATGGGCTGACGCGCCGAAGCAATCGCCGGGCGGTCCATGAAACAATACCGATGAGCTGAGCGCGAGTTGGGTCGACGGAGCTTGCTCTGGCCAGAGCGCGGCGAGCTTCCGCAGTCAAGCTGAGCCCATGTTGGCGAGCTACATCGAACGCGATAGCTCCCCGAATGTTGGTAACGAGTCGTCCTGGCAGCACGGGCAGGGGCAAGGAGCCGGAAGCAGCGCCCAGGGCCGTCAACAAAGTCAGGCGTCCAGGTGGAAACGTGGGAGAGCGGCTCAACGCTTTGGCGGATGAATGCAAATCCTGATCAGTCATGGGAGGGTGGCTCTTGGTCATTGGGTCCCACCTCGGGTTCCGATGATGATGGTGCCCTTGGGGGTTGCCAAAGTGGGATCATTTGGATGATGGCAACATCGTATTCGTTGGCGATGCTCAACAAGCGAGATGTGCCGTTCGGATCGTCGATTCGCACGACGATTCGGGGAAGCTTTCCTGTTGGATCGAAGCCTTGTTGAGCCAATGCCCGTACGAAGGCATCGTCGGTGCCGCTTACGAGCAAGGCGGCTTGTTTTCCTTCGGAGAATAGATGGCTGGTCGGACCTGACCAAAGGGTAGCGTGCCGAGATAAGAAAGCGATATGCGTGGCGCCGGCCATAAGTTCGGCATCCACGCCTTCGGCGTCCCAACGACTTGTGCTCACGAGCACTTGGCGTCGGTTTGCCACCTGTCCCAAAACGGATAGTATCCCATGGCTTTCTGGTTTTTCGATGCCACGCAACGGCGAGTGAGCCACGAGACAAGGGGCATTGGGGAGCATGGCAGCCGCGATGGTGACCGCTTTCCGTTCCGATAACGTCAAGGAATTGGATTGTCGGCTTGCGAGGTGCGTGAGGCCGAGATCCGATAAGCTCGTCATGGTCGCGTGATTTGCTTCCCGTTTCGAAAAGCCGAGAGTTCGATAGTACAGGATGAGGTATTGTTCGACGGACATGCGTTGGGGAAGCGGTAGATCCGAGGGGGCGATTCCCACGCGTCCGACATGGGAACGAGTAGAAACGTCGTATCCGGAAATTCGTACGTGGCCTTTCGAGACGTTGGCGGTCATGCAAATCGCCTCTAGGACGGCGTCTGCTCCGGGTCCGGCGACAACGACGCGGGGTCCGTCGATTTCGAGGTCGATGTTTTCACATAACAAAGAGCCGTCACGATCGATGCGAGCGTGGTGGAGTGAAAGCAGAGGGGTCGAAGTCACGGAATTTCCGTCATTTCGGTGAGCGCGAGGGGTTGGAACGGGTCATAGACGACGAAAGGCGCGACGGCTTGCAGGATTTTGCCGATTTCACCGGGGACGTGATGGCGGAGCCATTTCGCTTCAGGAGGTTCGAGCGAGTCTGTGGAAACCATGCTTGCGGCAAGATTGAGCAATGAGAATTGGGGGGGTGGTAATTCGATGATGGGCGTGTCATCGGGCAAATTCGACACGGCGAGAGCGGCGTTCAAGGCTTGTCGAATTCCACCAATATCGTCGACGAGCTTATGGTCCACGGCTTTTCGCCCGAGCCACACGCGTCCGCGGGCGACGCGATCGACGCGTTCGGGGTCGAGTTTTCTTCCTTTGGCGACGCGGTCAATGAAGACGTCATAAAACTGTTTGACCTTGAGGCCGAGTTCTTCGACTTCTTCATCCGTGAAGGGTCGAAAGATGGATTCGGCGTCGGCGCGGGGTGAGGTTTTGATGGTATCGACGTTGACGCCGAGTTTTTCGAGCAGTCCTGCCACATCCGCTTTGCCGTAGAAGATGCCGATGGAACCGGTTACGGTGAAAGGTGTCGCGAAGATTTTGGAACCGGGGGCGGCAATGTAGTAGCCGCCACTGGCAGCAACTCCTCCCATGGACACGATGACAGGTTTGATTTTGGCGGTGAGGGCTACTTCGCGCCACATCACGTCGGCGGCCATGGACGAGCCTCCGGGGCTCACGATACGCAAGACAATGGCGCGAATATCAGGGTTTTCTCGGGCTTTTTTAAGGGATTCCGCGATGGTGTAGGAGCCGGCGATTTGCATGCCGAGCAAGGGGATGTCCATGCTTCGGCCATCGACGATATTGCCTTCGACATAGACGATCGCGACCGATGGTCGTCGTCCAAACCGCTCTGGCGCGTAGTTGGGCAGGTCATCTCGCAGATCCACACCACGGCCCACGACTTCGCTCACCACGGTTCTCAGTTCGTCATCGTAGGCATATCCATCGACGAGATGATGAGCCAACGCTTCTCGTGCCGTATGAGGTCCCGCATCGATGGCGCGTTGGATGGTCGAAGGATCGGAGTGTCGTCCGTGTGCGATCACTTGGGTCATCTCACGCGTGAGTGTCGCGAGGTGTTCGATGCTGTCGGCTTTGGCAATGGGGGAAGGTTCGGTGTTGGTGAACTGTTCTGGGGCCGATTTATGGTCGCCGATGCGGACGAATTGCGCGCGAACGCCAATTTTTTGCAGTAGTCCAGCGAGGAAGAGCCGTTCATTTCGGAGGCCGGCGAAACGCAGGCCGCCAGCGGGGTTGACCACGATACGATCCGCGCTCGAGCAAGCGAGCAACGAGCGCCCTCCTGCATCTTCAAGATGACAGACAACCTTTTTGCCACGAGCGCGAATCAGGCGGACGGCATCATCGATTTCATAAGCGTGAGCGAGGGTCGATGCGGGCTCGGTTTTCAGATGCAGCACGACGGCAGCGATCTCGGGGTTTTTCGAGATGCGCCAGAGCTGTCGAAGAAAGTCCACATGGCCTCGATTCGAGGGTGTTTGCTCGATCCGAATTTTGAGGGCGTAGGATGGGTCGGGAATCCCAGGTTCGCGCCAACTCGTCAGGGCGAGACCTGTGATGAATCCCGCGCCATCTTTTCCACCGATCGCGTTACCGAATATGGCACCTCCCGTGACCGTGGAGTGTTCCAGATTGATGTCGAGGCTTGTCGTTGCCATCCACGCCGATTCCCTGGGGACGGTGACATCGGCAAGAAGCCTTCCGACATAGGGGACATCGAATCCCAACGTAGCGCGAGGTACCCAACCCTGGTCGATGGGGAACGACGCATCGGTAGTATTTCGCGCGGGAAAGCGAAAGCCTTCATAGTAGCGTCCTTCGAGCCCTAGTTCGAGCAAGCGTTTGCCGAAAGGTCGAAAAGCGGCGGCGAGGGTGTAGCTTCGGTCAGCGAACCCGCGTCCGTCAGCGGCGGTGGGCGCGTTGATGTCATGAATGACCGCTCCCAAGCCAAGGACGGGAGAGGTGCGAATGGAAGCGCCCAGAGAGATGGTCGTAGGCCCACCGACCCCTGGTTCCGATGCATAAAGATGTCGGATCGACATACCGAGGGCGGAAGTTTCGGTTCCAAATCCAAGTCCCCACGTTAGCCATGTGTACGGTTCGTCGAGGAAGGTTGATGCACGGGCGTGCTGTTCGTGGGGTCGAAGGAAGTCGAGGCGAAGACCTGTGCCCAAACCGAAAGGGAATGCTCCTGCGAGGCTAAAGGCATGGCCGCGAGGCAAAGCGAGAGGGTCCTGTCCAGGTTGCACCCAGGTCCATCGCAATTCGGCTCCTGGGATATGACTGATATTCGCGGGATTGAGGACGAGAGCATGGCCATCGTCACTGGAGGCCGCGGAACGACCAGGAGATGGAACGGAAAGAGCGCGTGGTTGTGCGTGGATCGACGAGGAGATAAGGATCGTGAGCGCCGCGGCGGAAGTGATTAGGCTCGAAAGGCTCGGACGAACGCGCATGGTTTTTCCTCACGTCAAATAGCGGCAGTTATGCCGCGGGTTGGATCGAGCATCATGGCAGTACACCGCGAGCTTTTAAGACCGTTTGGATTTCGTCGCGTCGGAAAGCCAACTCATCGTTGTCTTTGACGGGAAGGAATCGAGAGGTGGTGCCTTGTCGCGGCACGCGCAGAAATCTCGTGTCGAGGGCGGTTGTGATTTCGCCAAGGAGCCGTTCGAATTGGATTGCTTTGGCGCCATCTACCTGTTTGGTGACTTGCACCCAGGTGAAGTCGAATCGAGACGTTGCCAGCAGGCGAGCATCGATGAGGAACGTGTTGGTGTTGAAGACTCGAACCTGGGATGGGTCGAAGTCACGGGGAAGCCGAAATTCTTCGAGGATGACCGGACGATCGTCAAGGCGCACGGGGATACCGCCTCTGTCGGTTCCGATTTTATCAACGACTTCCACGGAGACGGGAGCGCCATGACGAAGATGCCATCCGAGGATGACCGGATCGATGCCCGCGCCCAAATTATCGATGTTTGCGACCCAAACGACCTTACCGCCCCGTTGTACGAATCGTTCGAGAAGACCGGCTCGACGAAGCGCATCGGGCAAGTCACCGTGGCCGGGGGCATAGACACTCGGAGAACCGTCGGAGGCGTGAAACAGGGAGCCATCCGGATTGAGCCGCAACGAAAGATTCTGGCGGAAGGTTGCAAGGCGGTCGCCCTCGAGGTGCGAGCCAAGGGCTTCGCGCAAGGCGCTGTCAGTGGCGTGACTGGTCATCAGCCAAAGGGGGATATCCCTGCCCGCGCGCTTGGACCAGACGAGGTTTTCGATCAGGCGAAGGTCCAAAAAGCTTTGATGGTTGAGAGCGTGGACGAGTCCCTTGACGACACCGCCCATTCTGGTGGCCATTCCCCCAGCCAGCACGACGAACGCGAGTTGACCGCAGGCGAGGGCCTCCAAGCCAAGTCGTGAGAGCTGATGGTATTCATCGCTTCCCGCCGGAGGCAAATCAAGGATGTCGTCGGCAGCAGGCGGTGTGACGCCCGTCGTGAGCCGATTACGAGCGTCGGGATCGGAGCCGATGGATGCCGCGAGGGTATCGAATAAGGAGGGGTCGAAACCTTGCTGCACGAGGGAAGAAAGGAGTTGTTGTGACAGCGTTTGGGCGATCTCAGGGGGCGACATCCAGGCCTCGTTGGTTTTGGGAACGGGTCTTGGTGGAGCGTGGAGCATCACCGTGAGGGCTCGTATCGTCAACGAGGTTCGATTCGAACGGTCATAACGCGTTGCGTCAAATGGCTTGGGAATGAAGAAATGGTGTTGGTTTGTCTCGCCGATGGGGTATGAGTCGCTAGTGGTTTTGTGTCAACATCGGAAACGAATGTTTCGAAATACGAGAACAGTATGTGTGATGGCTGCATTCACTGTGGTTAGGCGAGGTGCTTGACTGGGGGTGGACTACCCCGGATGTGATATGCGAGATAGGGCGAACGTGGTAATTCACGTCGTCTGGACGCGCAGGAATGGGAGAAATTCACGAAGATGTAGTCCAGCGCGCTGAAGCACGTGTTGGCTCAGTGCTCTGTGGCAAGTATATGCTGGACTCGCTTCTTGGCGTAGGCGGGATGGCGGCGGTGTATGCGGCGACGCATCGCAACGGCAATCGTGTAGCGGTGAAGATGTTGCACACGGCGTTGTCGATGGAAGCGGATTTGCGCAAACGTTTTTTGCGGGAGGGGTATGTCGCGAATGCGGTGAATCATCCGGGGGTGGTTCGCGTGTTGGATGACGACACGGACGAGGATGGTGCGATATTTCTTGTGATGGATTTGGTGGTTGGGGCGAGTGCGGAGACGATAGCGGAGTGGCGTGGGGGGCGAGTGGATCCAGAGGTGGTGGTAGGGATTTCCTATCAATTGTTGGATATTGTGGCGGCAGCTCACGTAAACGGGGTGATTCATCGCGATATCAAGCCCGACAACATTTGTCTTACGTGTGATGGGACGGTAAAGCTGTTGGATTTTGGTGTGGCGCGCATGCGTGATACGGCGACGGCCACCCGGGAGGGAACGACGATTGGGACGCCTGCTTTCATGGCTCCGGAGCAAGCGCTTGGCAAGGTCAAGGAGATCGACGTCCTATCGGATATTTATGCGGTTGGTGCGGTGATGTTCACGATGCTCTCTGGGCGTTTCGTGCATGAGGGCGAGAGTGCCAACGAATTGTTGATCATGGCGGCGACACGTCGCGCACGTTCCTTGGCGGATGTGGTGAGTGATGTGCCGAAGCCGATCGTGGATGTAGTGGACCGGGCCTTGGTGTTTGAGAAGGCTTTGCGGTGGCCTTCGGCGGCAGCGATGCGGGATGCGCTCGAGCAAGCGCATGCGGAGGCTTATGGAACTCCGCCGGTGGTGGGGGCGGAGCTGGCGAGCGTGCTCGATGGAATCGAGTCGGTGGACCTGGCGCTGGCCGGCGAGGGGGATGATTGGCCGACATTGCTAGTGGATCCAGAAGCGGAGTTGGAGGAGCTTCATCCGATCGACGAGTTGGAGCGCGCGATTGAGAGCAACGAGACGGGCAAGTGGACGCCGAGCACGGCTTCGAAGATTTCCACCGGAGTGGGAACGACCTCGGATGTCGAGCCGCGGGCAACCAAGGTACGGACCATCCGCAAGGGGTTGTGGTTTGGGATCGCCACTGCCGCGATGGTTCTGCTGATTGTCGTATTTGGGTGGGTGTATGGAAATCGAGGGGCTGTGGGAATGGCACGTCCGGCGTTGGGTGGAGTTGGGGTTCCAGCCAGCCGGATAGCGTCGGCGGCATTGGCTCCCGCGCTACTATCGGCTCCGGGGCCATCATCATCGGCGAGCGGCAATCCGGTCGACGTGTATGCGTTGCCGAGCGTGCCGGGAACACGTGTTTCGGGAGGGCAAACGGCTGTGTCGGGCGCGAGTGCATCGCCTGCAAAAAGCGCTGATTACGACCCGTTTGCGCATCAATGACCATGCGTTTCCTGCCCCGATTTCGAAATGTCGTGCTGTTTTGGGCGGGGGTGGGTGCGGCTTTGGTGGGTGGACACGTGCAAGCGCAAGAACGGGACTCGGAGGTTGCGACCGATCTGTTCGTGCAAGGTCGAGAAGCGCTCAAGGCTGGGGATCTCAGCCAGGCTTGTCATCTATTTGCCGATAGTTTGCGACTCGACCCCGCGGTAGGCACGGCCTTGAACTTGGCGGAATGCGAGGAACGTCGCGGGCGTTTTGTTCAGGCGCTTCGCGGTTGGAAGCGAGCCGTTGAGTTAGCGCAGGCGACCCACGACGAGCGAGAGCAAGTCGCGCATCAGCGTCACGATGCGCTTTTGCATCGAATGCCACATCTTACGGTGGTGTTGTCTTCCGATGCTCCTGGGGGAACGACCGTATATCGCCAGGGGGAACTCGTCCGCGCGGATTCTTTTGGACGGTCCATTCCTCTCGACATGGGCGAGCAAATCATCGTGATTCGCGCGCCGGGGCATGAAGACCGGGTCATGAGGGTGATGCTGGCGGAGGGGGATAAGAAGATGCTGACGGTGGGGCCGGGGCCTGCCCACCGGCCTGTGTCACCGCCTGTGTCGGCGTCGTCGGTTGCGCAGGACTCTTCGTCTTCACGGACGCTGGCTTATGTTCTTGGGGGGATTGGGGTGAGTGGATTGGCTGCCGCGGCGGTGACGGGTGTGATGTTGCTCGACAGTCGCAAGACGGTGGACGAGCATTGTGATGAGGCGAATCGCTGTGATTCGCAGGGGATGGACGCGGCGGGGCGTGGTCGAACGCTCGTTCCGATCAATCTTGCGGCTTGGGCGGTAGGGGTGGTTGGTGTCGGGGCTGGAACGTATTTGTTTTTGACGGCGCCTTCCAAACCGGATGTGGCATCTGGCAACGCGGGAGCGTGGATCCAGGTGCGGGGAACGTTTTAGACGGTTCGTTTTCCTGCTTTCCGAGGGGACGATTGTACGCAACCACGTTGCCACGTTGGCCGAACTTGCGGCAGTGCCCATTGTGGTGTGAGGGCCATCGAGGTCGAGGTGGGAGCAGAGTTTTCGTATAGTTTTCAAGAAGGGCAATGGTTGGAAGGGACTCCTTATCGTGTCGTTCGGCCGCTGGGCGCGGGCGGTATGGGGGAAGTCTACGAGGTCGACCATACCCGTACGGGCACGCGTCGTGCGGTAAAAGTTGCGCGAAAACACGCTGATGCGCCAATGTCGAGACGGTTGCTTCGCGAAGCCCGTGCGCTTCGGCTCATCGAGCATCCGAACGTGGTGCGTGTGTATGAAGCGGGGATGTTATCGGGAGAGCGTCCCTATTTTTCGATGGAGCTACTGGAGGGCATGAGCCTTCGGACTGTCATTGCCGAGCAAGCTCCGATGATGCATGAGCGTGCGGTTCGTCTGATGTTGCAAGTGTTGGATGGGCTGTCCGCCATTCAAGCAAGGCATCTCGTGCATCGAGATATCAAGCCGAGCAACCTGTTTTTGGACCATCGTGGTGTGGTGAAGGTGCTCGACTTGGGGATCGTCAAGTCGATCCAACCGACGCTGAGTCAGTCTTTGACCAAAGAGGGGATGGTGTTGGGAACGACGAAATACATGGCGCCGGAGCAACTCATGGGAGTGTCGGTAGACGCGCGGGCGGACGTCTTTGCGGCGGGCCTCGTGTTGGCGGAACTTCTCATCGGTCGGAAAGGCAGAAAGGAAATATGGAGGCGCTGTGAATCCGAAGACGGGTTCGGGGATGCTCCACCTGGACTCGTATCGGCGATTAGACGAGCGGTTGCGCGTGATCCAACCCTGCGTTTTTCCTCAGCACAACAGATGGCCACCGCCTTGCGCGTGTGGGTTCCGGCTCCGCCGATTCCCATGCCGCGGCAAAAAACACGTGTGGCTTTCTGCCTTTCGACGGCGTGCAAACCGCCTGACCCACGACGTGAGCCGAGTTGCCGTTCGCTTCGCATTGTGCATCATGCAGGATGGTTATGGGGTATACAAATTGGGATACTTGCCCTTGCGTTGACGGCGATGGTGTTGGCCACCACCGTGGCTTGGAAGTCCACTCGTCAGCCGTCGTTGGACACCTCGGGTCCCGCGGCTTGCTCGGTTTTGCTCGAACGCCCGTGAGACGAACGGGCTCTTGCACCGCAAAACCTTCCCTTCTTCGTGAGAGGGATTAGGATTGAGACTCATGGTGTTTTCGATGAGACGGCGATTCCGCGCTGCCATTGGCTCGATGGTGTTCGCGCTCTCATCAGTGACACAAGCAGAGCCGGGTGTCGTATTGCACGAGTACATTCCCCCCGATCCGAAGGAGGACATCGAGCTTGCGGCTACCACGACGGATGGTCGCCTGCCAGCGGCGATGATGACACGCAGTGGTCTTGTCGAAGCTCCGGATACCTCGCGGTTACCCACTGCCGCGGAGAAGGCGTATGGCATGAGCGCCCCGCGCAGCGTGGAGAGTCGTTATAATCCCGATCGGGATACTCGACGACCCGTGGTGAGCCGTTACGACGATCCGTTTTCACCGGCAACGGCGCCGTACAAACGATTGCGCGCTTTCGACGGAGTAGCGGCGGATTATACGCTGACGGTGGTGGACACCACGCTTCGGGCGGTAGTCAGGGGCGATGCCGTGAACCCCGGCGATGACGCGTTTTATGGCGATATGACGGTAGATCTAGTGCCTGGTGAACCGGTGCGTATTCCGTCCGTGGGACCAGGAGCGCGGATCATTCGTCAAACGACACAGCCTTCCGTCGATGTGGAACTCGTTCGCGATGGAGCCGAGAATTGGTTCGTGCGAGGGCCGATTCGTACACGACTGCGTTTGGTGCTTCAGCTTGCTATTGCTCAGGACACCTTCGGGGGCGCATTTGGAGACATGGCAGTCGGGGGGCAAAGACGCATCCCCGCCGTGCCATCCAATGTGGCTCGTTCCGTCCACGAAGTGGTGAAAGCGTTGGGACTTGAAGGGGAGACATCGACGCGTGCGATCGTCACCTATTTGGTCACGTACTTCCGTGGGTTCGAGCCTTCCGAACAAGCGCCCCGAGGACGTGACAATATCTATCTGGACTTGGCGCTATCCCGAAAAGGTGTGTGCCGTCACCGCGCCTATGCGTTCGTGATTACGGCCCTTGGCTTGGGGATTCCAGCAAGAATGGTGCTCAACGAAGCCCATGCGTGGGTTGAGGTCCATGATGGTTCGTTGTGGAGGCGGATCGACTTGGGAGGCGCTTCGACGCTTCTGGAACAACAAGACGCTGGCCCCCCTCGTCCGCCGCACCGTACCGCGCCCGATGTATTTCCATGGCCCCAGGGCAGCCAGGCAGAAGATTCCGGAGCGGCCGTCGCTCAACGGTCACGTACGGAGCAAACCCCTTCGGATGGGTCCGGAGCAACCGGTCCCCACAACCAGTATTCGTATCCAGGGCCGACCATGGCGGAAAGCGAGCTTTCGAGCCGGATGGTTCCTGTGACCATGACGGTACTCAGTCATGATTCCCAGGTACTGCGGGGGTCGCCGATGCGGGTGGAAGGGGTCGTTCGAACGGACCACGGTCCCTGTTCGTTTGTGCGCGTCAATGTGTTGATTCGAGACCCACGAACGGCCCGTCGCCATGAAATCGGGGCTGTTTCGACCGACGAGGAGGGAAGATTCAAAGGCTCGGTCGTAATTCCGTTGGAAGTTCAAGTTGGTGACTACGATGTGATGGTGGCAACGCCAGGCGATGCTCAGTGCGGTCCAGGCACGAGCGACCCGTGATTGTGCTAGGGTTTTGTGTGGCATGACCGTGGTCTGGGGTCTATGCCTAGATACAATGGTGGTCCCAAGGAATCGTCGATTCCTTACGGAGGTTGGAAATGCGCTGGACGCTTTGGCTTGTGTCATCGATGAGTGTGGTGGTGAGCGTTGCCTGTGCGCATGGTGAAGACGCTCGGGACTTCGTTGGCCTGGGAGGGACGGGTCATACCGGGGGTGCCTCGGGAACGGCAGGTATTGCAGGAGAGGGAGCCTCCGCCGGCCAGGCGGGAGGTGAGCAACCCGGAGGGGCGAGCGGTGAGGGCGGGGGACCGACGGGGGGCTCTGGCGGAAGTACGGGTGGCTCGGGAGGAAGCACGGGAGGTAGTGGCGGAAGCACGGGTGGCTCGGGAGGAAGCACGGGCGGCAGCGGCGGAAGTACGGGAGGCTCGGGAGGAAGCACGGGAGGTAGTGGCGGAAGTACCGGTGGATCGGGCGGAACAGGAGGAGCGACTTGTACGCCCCCGGTTTCCGGCCCCTGTGACAATTTCCCTCAATGTGGATGCGAACCGGACGAAGCGTGTGACATCAAGACAGTGGCCGGTACCACGGATTGTTTTAAGACAAAAAACATCCCCGTTTCTTCTAAATGCGCGGCGATGGGGGAATGTGTGGCTGGGGCTTCTTGCATCTTTGGTGGGTGCAAAAACTTCTGCGAGCAGAATAGTGATTGTCCCAAACAGTATGCCGGGTGTTTTCAGGTGACGTACAGCGATGCAGGACAATCCAAGCCTGTCCCTCACATGATGGTCTGCTCGGATCAATGCGAGCCATGGAATCCCTCGGGAACCTGTGGCGGGGGACTTTCTTGTGAACCGTTTAGCGATGTGGGACAGAAGCCTGGCACTTCCGTATGCGCCGATACGGGAGCCACCAGTAACGCCACGTGTTCGCAAAGTCAGCCTTTCTGTGCACCGGGGTACGCTTGCCTCAGCGACAATCGTTGTTACCGCTGGTGTCGTGTCGGCAAGAGCGACTGTCCTGGCCTTCAAACCTGCTATGGTTTGATCAGTGGTGTTCAGGAGGGCCTATATGTAGGCAATACGGAAATCGGGGTTTGTGATTATTGAACCCCGGACCGCTTCGCTCGAGCGAGCCAGGAGACGATGAGATGGTGGATTCCACTGCCTTCGGCGTAACGGTCACAGCCGGAGCCCTCGAGCAGATTGGACTGTTCGGTGCTCTCGAGCGGATAGCTCTCGAAAGCCTCGCTCGATCGCTTCGCTGCTTGGACGTCGCTCCCGGTGAACTTATCTTTCGGGAAGGGGATACCTCCAGCGAAATGTATGTCGTGTTGCATGGGGAATTCGAGGTGCTCAAAAACTCCAAACGGGGTGTCGATACCCGTGTGGCGCTGCTCGGAACCGGCGATTGGTTTGGCGAGATGTCCATCCTCGATGTGCAACCGCGTTCTGCTTCCGTTCGTTCTCTCGCCGTTTCTCGTTTGCTCGTCATCACCACGGCCGACCTCGAGGCGTTGTATCGTCGTGATGTGAAGTCGTACTCCTTGTTCGTACTCAATGTGGCGCGCGAACTGAGCCGACGGTTGCGCGTGACCGATGGTATCCTTGCCGAGCTTGCGGCGAGCATGGTGGATGATGTGGTGGCGAAACGGCATGGCTCGTCCACCTGAACGGGCCGCATGTGACCGATTTGCATAGTATCCGGATACGGATAGTCCGCGTATCCGTGGATATGGACGACTCGATCATGGAAAGCGGTTGCGGGAATCGCTTCGAGGGCGAAGGGCTCCCGATCGGTCGCGGTATCGGCGCCGACTAAGCGCGATGAGCCCAAGTCCGAGGACGACACCGATCGGATGACGGCCACCATGGGCGTCGATGGTCGAACAGGCGTAGAACCCTGAGACATCCGTGGTATCCGTGAACTGCTCGTGTGCCGGAGTATCCACTCCGGCGTCCTGGTCTCCTGTCGCTGCCCCCCCTGCTTTCCCTACCGCACCATCCGGCTCTCCAGATCCAGCATTTCCCGCCGTGTTGTTGGCTCCTCCCATGGCTCCTGCTCCGGCGGTTCCTCCTTCCCCTCCCAAGCCGCTTGTCCCTGCCGACGCCCCCGAGCCGGCT
>MWCO01000019.1 GCA_002070115.1 Deltaproteobacteria bacterium ADurb.Bin207 | reverse complement strand
CTTGGCCGGCGTCTACGGGCCTCCGGACCCGCCCATGGCACAGTCCGAGTCGTTCGTGGGGGAAGCTACACGCATGGAATGCCATGGCTTCGAGGAGCCGCCCGGATGTATCATCAAGCATCTTTTCGCGCACCCTACCTTGGCTTTCGCTGTGCCCGTAGAGCCGCTCCTTCTCACCCGGCCCCATGAAAATTGCGCATCTCTCAGACCCTCACCTGCTCGACCTAGACAAAACTGCCTGCAAAGCCCTGCTTTCAGCCAAACGAATCACGGGTACCTTGAACCTTCTCGCGGCGCGTCGACGACATCACCACAACACGGTCGCCCAACAGATCGCTCACCATATCCGTGAAAGCCGCGTGGATCATGTCGTGATCACCGGTGACATGACCAATCTGTCGCTCGAATCGGAATTCGCATGCGTGGCCCGCTGGCTTCGTGAAGATCTCGCAATGCCGTCCGATTGCGTATCCATCATTCCTGGCAATCACGATCGTTATACCGAGCAAGCTGCACGACACCATGTTTTCGAAAGCGTGTTGCAGCCGTATATCGCCAGCGACATCCCTTCTGCTAGCGCGTTTCCTTTCGTGCGCTTGCGTGGACCGGTGGCGATCATTGGCCTCGATTCAGCCGTACCTCGACCCGTTTTTGTGGCGGCGGGAGAGATCGGCCATGATCAACGCGAGCGGTTGCGTGCATTGCTTCACTCTTCCGAGGTTCGTCAGCGAACACCGATCATCCTCGTTCATCATTCTGTTCTTTGGGATCGTCCATGGGCCCGGGAAATGATGCATGGACTGCGGGATAGCGCAGCGCTGCAAGCGCTCCTTCCACCGCGTTCGGGACTGCTGCTGCACGGGCATCGTCATCGCACGATGTGCCATTCTATCCACGTGGGTCATGGCAGATGGGACGTGTTTGGCGTGTCGAGCGCGTCGAGCACATCAAACAAGCCATCGCGTGCAGCGAGCTATCATGTGTACGAATTCGACGACCTCGGCAATCGAATGGGAACACTATCCATCACGCGAAGGAAGGATGGCTCTTTTCGCACAGAAGAATTGCGATAGTGATCCTGTGCGATCGCGGGCAGCGCCATCCGCGCTTTGCCATGATCGAAAACGGTGGCTGACCATACACGATCACCGCATCCACCAAGTTCCTAGTACCCATTCATCGTCGTTGCCGTGATGACGACAGATGAGCTTGATCGAAAATCGATCCTTCGATGTTCTCCTACGCATCGAAAACGGACACACAAATCCGATTGGAGAACCACAGAGGTTCCGTTTGCTCCGCGGGCAATTGGATCGCGTTGCGCGCCTGAGGCGATGACATACGACAACGGCACTCGCATCATTTGGCCCAGCATCACCGACCGCTGAAACCGAATTCTGTTTGTTACTGACGTAAGTACTTGAGAAGCATTGCGTGAATCGGTTCGTGGTCGTGTTCGAACTTGGCGGCTGAACCTATTTTCGCCCAATTTTTTTGATCATTTGGCGTAAGAAAGAGCTATCATCCCAACCCCTGCCGATGCTTATTGGCTTTGCTGGGAGGAACGAAATGCGAGTAAGTACACATTCCTGGATTGCGATTGTCGGCTTGATGTTCGGCGTTGTCGCTTGTGGAAGCGACGACGATAACCGTGGATACTCCCCCGGAACTGGAGGCACCGGGGGAACGAATACAGGAGGCTCCGGAGGGATGGCAACCGGTGGAACGGGCGGTGGACAAACCGGTGGATCGGGAGGAGTTGAAACCGGTGGAACGGGCGGTGGACAAACCGGTGGTTCAGGAGGAGTTGAAACCGGTGGAACGGGCGGTGAAGAAACGGGTGGAACGGGAGGCGCTACCGGTGGAACGGGCGGTGAAGAAACGGGTGGAACGGGAGGCGCTACCGGTGGAACGGGAGGCGCTACCGGTGGTTCGGGAGGCGCTACCGGTGGAACAGGCGGTGGCTCCAGCGCCGATTGCGAACTTAGTTTCCCTGGTGTCCCTGCCTCGTGCAACTCGTGCTTCCAAGACAAGTGTGAAAACCAATGCGTGGACGTGCAGTCTGACCCGGATTTCAATGCCTATCAGGGCTGCCTGGGAAGTTGTGCTCAAGGAGACACGCAGTGCCAGAACGACTGCGATAAGCAATTCCCAGACCTGGCCGCCAAGTTCGACACGTTCGTTTCTTGCATTAGTTCCCAATGCGCGAATGAATGTGGTGCTGGCGGATGCATCATCTCGATGACAGATCCGACATGTGGAGGTTGTGCCACGGCAAACTGCAACGACGTTTGCGAGACGTACTCTGAATTGCCAAACGCTGAGGATCACCTCAACTGCGTCATTGGCTGCAATGACAACACTTGCATGAAAACTTGTGATCAGACCTACCCTGCGGAGGGCGCGGCTCTCGAGAACTACTTCGATTGCCTTGGCGACAAGTGCGCAGTTCAATGCCCCGGTTTTGGTCCTGCTTATCAAATTTGTGACAGCGGACTCCAGATGAGCAATCAATCGTGCGCCACCTGCTTGGGCGATAACTGCTGCAGCCAGATCAAAGCCTGCGAAGCCAACCAAAACTGCCTTGCTTGCATCACCGGCACGGGGGGAACGAACTGTAACCAAGACCTGTTGCTGACGGCCGTCAGCACTTGCTGGGAGCAGCATTGCGACGCAGCCTGCAAAACCACCGGCCAATGCACCATCGGCTTCACCGACCCGAGCATGGCCGCCTGCAACGACTGCATGAAGGCCAAGTGCGAACAGGAATGCATCGACGCTTCTGACGCTGACGGAATCACCGCCTATCTGGATTGCGCCGGGAATTGTACGACCCCGGCCTGCATGGATTCCTGCGGTACCCAATATCCCGCGGCAGCGGCGGCGATTGGTGTCCTCGATGACTGCCTCGCGACCAAATGCCCGACCGAATGCAATGCGCCGTGATGCAACTTGAGTGACGCGGGTTCGCCAATCACCACACCCGCGTCTTTGCTCTTCTCGTCTCCCCATCTCCACCTACGCAGCCGCGTCTTCCTCATGAAGCCTGCTTCGCATCCGAACCTTGGCTTTCGACATGCCCATCGTGACGCTCCCTTGCGTCCGGTTCTACGGGACTTGCACAACGATCAGGCCCTCACCCGCAAGACCTGGACCGCGCCATCTCCAAGATCCGGCTGTCAACCATACGTAATGCGGACGACTTCTATCTTCACGCGGCGCGCCGACGACGACATCACAACTCGGTCACCCAGCAGCGTCTTCGTCGTACCCGTCTGATTGTGGTGACCGAAGAGCCAGACCATGAACAACGCGGGCGGTAGCGTGCATGGTTTCCCGCAAGTCATGGCGATGGTACCTGTCTGGCGTGCCTTGTGCGTCGAGGCTGCCAAGCAAACCAGCTCGTACGTCCCGCTATCCTCGCTACGAATTCGGCGACGCCCGCAGGTGTATGCGAACGTTTCCCATCCCGCGAGCTACGGATGACCCCGTGTCCGTCCAATAAATATTACTGCAAATTCAATTAGTTACACCTGAAACGACAGTACAAAACAGATGACATCGCCTCTGTGTCCAAGGCTGCAGGCATCATGCAAAAACACCCACGATGCTCCATGCGAAGGCTAGATAGAAAACGGACGAACCCCTTGGCGCGAACAGCGGCGAGGGGAACTTCTTCTCATGAGGTTGTCGCGTAGAACTTGGACGACCGATAAGAAGACAGGTGCGTGAATCGCGAGGTTCAGTGGGCTTGTGCCGAGCGTGTCACGTTGACGGCGAGAAGCCCCTTGGGTCCCTCTTGGATTTCGAATTCCACCATCTCGTTTTCTGCCAAACTCCTGTGCCCATCGCCGGTAATCTGCGAATAATGCACGAATACGTCAGGGCCAGTCTCTTGCTTGATGAACCCCCACCCTTTCGCGTCGTTGAACCACTTCACCTTGCCAACAGTCATGTGAAACCTCCACTTGCTGGCTCGCGACGTCTTCGCGAACGACTGCCCCCCGGTTCGAACGGCTCGAAGCGTCCTCTCCGGAGCAGTCTTACGCTATCGAAAACGGCATGTTGGGGTCAAGCCATGCGGTAGGAAAGTGACAAGATTCGCTCGCGCCGCGCAAAAATCGTGTCATTGTCGGCAAATCCAAGTTTGTTTACTGCGACGGTCCTGATTCTTGCGCATCCCCTCGCAGCCCAGCGCGGAGCGATTCGAGGTGTTGCCGCAATTGTTGAAGTTGTCCTTCGTGTTTTTGGCAATCGGAAGCTGCTAGCGCGCGTGCGGCTTCACCCCGCTCTCGCTCCCGTCGAGCCGCGGTAAGAACGTCGAGCACTTCCCGATGGACCTCTTCCCCCGCGTTGATGACCCAAGCATCGAGATTGCTTGCGAACGCATCGATCATCTCTTCCAACTTGGGCCCTACTTTGGCCGCTGCCTCTCGCACGGCTTGCGGCGCCAACTGCTTCGCCTTGTTTCGTGTTTCCGTTTCCACATACCCGCGCATGAACAATGCGAGGGCAGGAGCCGCAAGCAACAGCACCCCACCTAACATCCAATTCGAAAACATGAAGGCGACCCCCACGCCAGCGAGAGCAGCCACACCCACGTCATAGGCAAACGTATTGACCTCAATGGTGGGCGAATGCATGTCCGCCCCCATTTTCGATGCAATTCGTTTTGCCGCGTCTCGCGCATCTTCCCGTACGAGCGCGATCGTTTTTTCCGCAAGCTTTTCCAAGGCTTCGGCGATCTCTTCCGTTTGTCGACGGGCCCACTGCCTCAACGTCTTTTCCAAAAACGAACCTAGATGCGCTTTCAATTCATCCATTCGCGCGTTGTCCACTATCGCTGGGATCTGATCGCAAACGTCTCGTACGAATCCCTCCAGGTCTCGTCTCGTCCACGCTTTGATCGCTGCCACCTCTTCTCGAATCATCGCTCGCCGCTGTTCGATTGTTTTTGCCTGCCCTGCCAGGTCTTCCTGAATGGCCGCCAACCGACGATCGATTTCCTCCACATTCATTTCCAGCGCGCGTTTTTTGGCATCGATTCCCTTGGAAAGCAGTCCGCATGCTTTAATTCCATCCCCCAACGCATTGTCGAGCATGATACGACCACGTTCCTCGGATAGAAACGTGGTGAGAAAACGTAACAGCTCATCCATTCCCGATTCTTCTCGTGCTCCCTCAAGAGCTTTTTCCGCGCTGACAAAATGCACGCGCGGATTGGGGATTAGCTTACCAAGCTGCACATTCACGTACCCCATGGCCTGCTCGAGGTCTTGCGAATCCAGGATGTCTTTCTTGGTCACCACGAACACGATCTTGTCTCGTGACTGACCAAGCAATTTGTCTTGCAAAAAAACGCGTTCGCTTTCCTTGATGAGTTGACCGGCGTCGAGCAAAAACAGCACCGCATCCGATCGAGGAATGTAATCGTACGTGATTTCGGCGCGAGCCAACGACAGATCGTTGACCCCCGGAGTGTCCACCAAGGCCACATGATTTCGGAGAATCTCCGCGGGATAGCGAATCTCGAGCAACCGTACGGGCCCCGGGTCCGGAACCGGCGCCGGATGGCCAATGGCAAAGTACTTCACCTCATCGAACCGAAGTTCCTGACGCATACCGCTTTCGTACGTCACTTGGGCCCAAGGCTCTTTGCCATATCCAATTTCATGAATGACCGCTGTCGTCGGCGTTACCCCCACGGCAAACACCTGCTTGCCAAGAAGAGCGTTCACAAACGTCGTCTTGCCGTGGTTGAACTCACCCACGATGACCAAGTGAAATATGTTCTTCTCCAGTTTTTCAATGATGTGTTTGTGAATTCGATCGCGACTCGACGACGATCCAAGCTCATCGGCCATGGTCAGGAGCCGATTCAGGACTTCGAGCACGACATTTCGTTTTTCCAGGAAAGCATCGAGCATCACATCACCTTCACAATTTCATGAACCCGCTCATCGACCTCGGTCATCGAAAGCCCATCGTCTCCCAATCCGGCTCGGCGACGATACAAGCGGCTCTGTTCGAAAACCCGAAGCGCAAGCACTCTTTTGGGAACCCAGGGGTGGGATGCAAACGCCTCGTTGTATCGGCCTGGTCCCTGACGGCTCTCCTCGCCCTGTTCCAAGAACGCGTCGAGATTGAGTTCTTCGTAGAGTTTTTGCGACCCAAGGGCGAGTTTGGTCAGGGCACGAGTCGATACTTCCGGCTTGTGCACACATAACAACGAAGCGCGATCACAAGTAATCTCCGCACGTCGGGACCACGCTTTGAGGGCCAAGAAGGCGGGAAATACAATGCCTCGCACAAATCGACCCGCCATCCGGGTCAAGAAATGCAACGCGGTCAGGTACACCACGTGACTGTTGTGGATATGACCGCACTCATGACCCAACACACTCGTCAATTCCTCGTCGCTCATATGATCCACAAGCGCTGAATGTACGAGAATGAACGAATCGTCGTTGGTCCCAAACGTCCCCGCGTTGAGAGTGGGATTGTTGGCGATATAGACCGTCGGCGTGGCAATCCCCAGCGAACGCGCGCAAGACTGGGCAATTCCATGAACTCGTGGAAACTGCCGGGGGCCCACCCTGACGGAGGTCCCCAGCAGCTCATTTTTTCCGAAGGCTTTGAACATACGAACGACGGCTTCCACCGCGAGTTGCACGGGCACGAGGCGTTGAAACGCGGCCCGGGTTTGTCGGTCGGAAATGTAGGCATAGGCGTGTTCGCCACCGTCTTCCCCTGTCGATGCCGAAGCTTGGCGGTCCACCAGCCAGCCCTGGAAATCCAGTTGCCCCACTCGGGCCATCGATAGCTCCTTCCTGCGCGGCTCAAACACCGCAGCTTGTCAACGGTAGCGTTTGCCCCCGGCTTGCGCAATTTGCTCATGGCACAATCGGCAATCGCATGCGAAGATTCCTGCATCCGGGAGGGTCCGAACGCAACTCCCTCCTTTCTGTGATTCACAACCCGGCGAGGCATATACGTATTGGCATCTCAGCATGACGCAGCTTTTTGGCAACACTTCAGGTCTTTCTCCCCTTGCAACCCAGAAACTCGAACGAATCTACCGACGACGAGTCCCTCTCGATACGATCGCGACCCCGGAGATGGTGCGTTCCTTATGCGAAGCTTCTCACGAAGCCTCCCGGCAAGTAGGCGCTCTCGTTCATCGCTCCGGGCAAGTCGACTACGTCATCGTGGGTGACTCCAATCGCCTGGTGCTGCCCGATTTCGGACGGCTTCGGGCCACTAGTGGACGTTTTCGGGGTCTTCGACTCGTACACACCCACTTGCATGGGGAACCGTTGAGCCACGATGATCTCGTCGATCTGGTGCGATTACGCCTCGACATGGTCGTCGCTCTGCAACTGAACCCCGCAGGTGAACCGCGAGCCGTCTCCTACGCGCATGCCATCCCGAATCAATCTCACGGCCCTCCCTACCTCATCATCGGACCGGATCATCCCTCACGTTTGCGCGATGACTTCGGTAACCTCATTTCGAATCTCGAACGCGAGTTTGCGCGTCACACCAACTCCCATGCCCTGGTGGCGCAAACCGAACGAGCCATCCTTGTGCAAGTGGGAAGTAAAGCGGATCGCGACGGTTTTCAGCGGATGGAGGTCTCGTTGCGAGAGCTGCGTGAACTTGCGCGAACAGCAGGCGTCGAGATCGTCGACACGTTGAGCCAACTGCGCGACCGTATCGACCCCAAGTTCGTCATGGGGAAAGGGAAACTCGAAGAACTCATCGTGCGCGCCATCGGAACCAATGTGGATCTGGTCATCTTCGACAACAATCTCACCCCCACACAAGCATCGAATATCGCTCGGCATACGGATTTGCGTGTCATCGACCGAACACAACTCATCCTCGATATTTTTGCGCAACGAGCACAAAGTCGCGACGGCAAACTGCAAGTGGAATTGGCCCAACTCAAATATGCGTTGCCTCGTCTAAGTCAAAAAGACGATTCCCTTTCTCGTCTCACTGGGGGCATCGGCGGACGACGAGGCCCTGGAGAAACCAAACTCGAGATCGGACGTCGCCGTGCTCGCGAGCGTGTCACTCGATTGGAGCAAGAACTCAAAAACCTCGAACGTCAACGAAGGCAAAGACGACGTAAGCGAAACCGTCTCGACGTGCCCATCCTTGCCATCGTTGGCTACACCAATGCGGGAAAAAGCACCTTGCTCAATACGCTGACACACGCGCAGGAGCTTGCGGAGGACAAGCTGTTCGCCACTCTCGATCCAAGGTCTCGTCGTCTTCGTTTCCCCGAAGACCGGGAAGTGGTGCTCACCGATACGGTAGGCTTGATCCGCGATATGCCGGAGGATCTATTTGCGGCGTTTCGCGCGACATTCGAAGAAGCCGCCGACGCGGATCTCATTTTGCAAGTCATTGATGCTTCCGATCAAGATCGGGATCAGCATGTGCGCACCACGGAAAAGATGCTCGCCGATATTGGTTGCGAACAGATCCCCCGCATCATGGTGTTCAACAAAGCGGATCTGCTTGACCCAGGAGAAGGACATCGACTTGCGAACACCATGGATAACGCGGTCGTGGTTTCCGCCCTCCATCGGGAAACCACACGAGCGTTGTTGGACATGATTGGAGAAAAACTCGCGGATCGCTGGAACACAAGCGCCTGCCTCCCACCACCACAAATCGTCTCCTCACCACACGTCGATGATGAGACCATCGAAGACCCCGAACCGTCGCTCACCACGTTCGAACAGCTACGACAGGCATCGGGACGTCGGTCTCGACGAACCAACGCGGCGTAACCAATCCTCTGTCTGTTCCGATGCGGCTTACCCCAAAATCCCACGGATGGATGACCATCAATCCGGCTGGAACAACGTCTTTTGGGACCCGTCGATATGATAGAATTTTTTGTAGGGCCCACGATCGAAGGTCATCGCGCCGAAGGCGTTGACGGCTACGGAAAACGCGGCGGCGGACCAAAACAGGGTGCCGAAACGACGGTCTCCAAGGGCTAGGAGTACGAAGAGCAACAGCGCGTAATCATTCGAAAAACGATAGCCAAACTGCATCCATCCGGTGTTTTGATACAGCAGATCCATGAAGGCTATTCCCGCGGCGCAAAGAGAAAGGACAATCACGAGCCAGGTATTTTTTTTCGGCCAGAGCAACCATAGATACATCGGCGTGGTGAACCACAAGGCGAGACCATGCACGTTGATTTGTACTCCCGATGGTACTTGGTTGAGATAGGGAAGACTGGCGAGCAGCACACTCAGATTGCGCGGCAGATAGTGATAGGAAAACAAGCCCCATTTTTCGATTCGGCTGCGCCATGCGATCGTCAGATACTCATGACCAAACTCCAGAGGGCTTCCGAAGCGCGCATGATTATGCCAAAGCGACAAAGCCAATACGGCCACAAGCGGTAGCGCGAAAAGGGCGCACCGTTTCAAAAACGACTTCCAAGCAAGCGATCGCAGGGTTTGATGGATCAGCGCTAGCTTGCCCCCCCGCGTCTTTCCCTCGTTGTGACCCATGCTCATTCGAAACGCTTCCGCGGCGAAAAATAGTCCCATCAGCAGCATGGGAGGACGCGTGAGAAAGGCGCACCCCAACAGCAGTCCAGCCCAAAGCGGGTGCCGCGCCTCGAGCGCCGAAAGCAAATAAAACGCGCCTACCGCAACCGCTACCACATGGGCCGCAAACCATACCGTTCCCTGCACTGCCGTGAACCAATAGACCGTTCCTAACGCGAACAGCAGCGCAAGTACGAAATTCGTTCCCTCCCGCCGCTCGCTGAGCTTCCGCTGGCGTAATCGTTCGAGGACTAGCCAAAGACCCGCGGGACCCACTCCCGCAAGCCACAGGAAAGCTTGACCATCACGAACGTTTTCCACCACGCCACCAAGTTTGACCCACGGCAACAACCATACGGCGGGAAATGGAGGAAACGACACGTACCACTTGCCATCCTTTTGTGCGAAATCGTTGCCTCCCGCATAAGGCGGCGGCGGTCCACGCATGTCCAATTGACCGTGCAACCACGAATCCGCAAGCAACGCATAGTGGTTGTAAGGCGTATGCTCGAAAATCCGCTCCCGTGCCGTCGTGGCAAAAAACGCCGCCGTGCAAAGAACATATATCATCACCCCCAGCAGCAAACGCCGCTTGGTGCTGTCCTTCGCAAACCATCCTCGCCATACGCCAACCGAAGTCGACCGCATGGGCTTTGATTCAGCCAAAACCGTCACACAATCCTCACCATCGTACAATCAGAGCCTTCCCATGGAACCGCAAGCCCCGAACACCTCGGCCAGCCGATGGCTCAGGGCAAACCAAGGACGCTGTCGATGACGACAACGCGCCTCTACTTTTCCACTTCGCAAGAGTATTCACCGAGGATGATAAAAGCACGACGGCAAACGACTTCCGTGGACTTGCCCGACGCTTCGAACGTGAAGGTCTGGCCGATCGGTGTGCGTATCATCGAGGTTTTTGCGTACTTGCACTGAGACACATTCCAGCAAACCGCTTTCTCAGCCTTTTCGATCACATCCTGATTGTCACCAAATACGTTGACCACCGTCGCAAGGGTGAACACCACGCACAAGGCTAGAACAATGATGCTTAGGGCCTTCTTTTGCACGAGCGATAGTGTAGCGGAGACACGAGCCGGAGACACGAGCCAATGATGAGACGTTTCCGCGATTGCCGACTCACCTTCCTGCCGCTATGCTTTGCAGCCCCTCATGGCACATCGGTTTGTTTTTTCCATCAAGGACCTCGAAAGTGGAGTGCATGACGTCCAAGAGCCGCTGCCCTGCCCTTGGCTCCAAGAGATCCTCGACGACACCGACGTGACCGTTCCGCCGTCACCAGAGGGCTTGCTCGAGGCGTCGCTCACCCTCACCGGTCGTAATGTTCTCGTCCGGGGCCATGTGCAAGCCACCGTATCGCTTGCCTGCGCTCGTTGTCTTCAACCGGCCACCATTCCGATTGAGGCAGAATTGTCCCTGCTGCTCGTCCCCGGCAAGCCACAAAAGCCTAAGCCCGCGACTTCCAAGGCTTTTTCAAATCAGCGACGCCATGCTGGCGCCATGGAAGACGATGACGATGGCGATGCCATTGGCCCCAACGACGCGGAACTCGACACTTACACTGGAGACGAAATCGTTCTCGACGGATTCATTCGTGAAGCGATTCTGCTCGAATTGCCCATCTTCCCCTTGTGTTCCGAGGCATGTCCGGGTATCGGTGCGCTTCCCTCCGATTCCGCGCAGTCGGCAACCGAGGGACCACCGATAGATCCCAGATTGGCTCCTTTGTTGGAGCTTAAAATCAAGAGCAAAGCCTAAGGAGTTCGCCGTGGCAGTCCCCAAGCGACGTACCAGCGCTTCGAAACGCGATATGCGCAGGGCAGCGAACGAGAAGATCGTCGCTCCCAACGTTATTGCGTGCCCCAATTGTAACGAACCAACCCTTTCCCACCGCGTATGCCCCAATTGCGGCCACTACAAAGGGCGTGAAGTCATCGTGATGAAAGCGGATGAAGCCGAAGAATAGTTCGCTTCTTTTCTACCAACGTGGCGCATGAGCCCAGCGATTCGGGTCAATCTGTGCCAGCCCATCGACGAATCCCACGCGCTTCGTGATGCTGAAAGTGCTTCGCTTTCTCATCCCTACGGCTCGGCTGGGCTGTTGGCATGCGATTCGCTCAAATCCTGTCTCATGAACCGACGGGCTCACGCGGCTACGATGCTGGCATTGATCCTCATGGCCTCCCCTGCGGAGGCACAATCCCAGCCCGCATCCCCTTTCGACGCCAACGGTCCGTTAGCCCCGTGGAAAGGCCCGCTCCCTTCCGAACCTCATCCGCTTGCGGTTATCGCCCGCGCCACGCCTGATCAGCCACCCACGCCCCAAGACGAACCCCATACGACGATCGCGGTCTGCATCAATCCTGCGCTGACTGTCCTTGGAAAAACGAGTGCAAGACTGGAGCTGGCCCCCTTGGGTAGTCATGCATTATTTGTCGAAATGAGCCGCCTGTCGTTTTTCATCAGTGAACTGAATCGCAAAGTCACCGGAACGGAATACGACATCGGCTACCATCTCTTCCCGCAGGGACAAGGGGCGGATGGCTTCTATATCGGACCTCGATTTCTTTTCGGAAGTGGCGAGATCACGGAAGCCCGGTGGAGCTTTCGAGGCTTTGGCGGCGACCTCGGATATCAATGGGTCATTGCCCATCACCTCGTCTTCAATCTCGGAGGCGGCGTGGCGAGAATCCAAGGGAAAGCGGAACTCGAACAAGACGCTCTCGGCCTTCCCAAACAAATCCCCGAAAACGTCTCCGGCGCCTTCTCCCTTTCTTCTCAACAAGCCTCGCTTTGGGTTCCCATGCTGACGCTGGCCCTAGGATTTGCCCTCTGAAGCCGAACCATCACAACGCCAAATAATGCTGTGCCGCCATGGCTACACTGCCTGCCATCACAAGCGCTCCCAATGCCGCGCCGACCCAACCGACCTTTCGAACCCATACAGGCTGCCGTTTGAATAAGGCTACTACCAAAGCGCAGATCGCTCCTCCCACGATTCCACCGACATGACCCCAATTGTCGAATCCCGCCACCACGCCTATCGCCAGGGCGAACACCAACCACTGCACGAGCACGCTTCGTGAAAAACCCACGAGTCGCGGTGCTAGATAGCTAATGGCCGCTGCCATTGCGACCAATCCGAAAATGCCACCCGATGCTCCAATCGCCACAACGTTGGCTGGGTTCGCATAGGCGGAAAGAAGGCTCCCCGTGATCGCCGAAAACACGAAGGGACCAAGCACCCAACCAGGACCCAAAGTCTTTTCGATCGCGGAACCAATGATGAGATTCGCATACGTGTTGAACGCGATGTGAAGCAACCCTCCGTGCATCAAAGCCGCAGTGACCAAGCGCCACCACTGACCTTCCCCAAACGTCAACACCGGTGCATTGCCTCCGAGTTTTCCCAAAGTAGACGCGGAAATCTGCCAAAGCCCTCCGCCATCCACATACGATTCGACAAGAAATACGACACCAAACACCACACTGAGCGCGATGGTGACCGGACCGTACTGCGCTGTCCGGCGAATACGAGTCGACGGATTCGATGAGAATTCGTTCATATCACGAGGGCCAACCTGGAACTGAACCGCCCAGAAAGCAAGAGCCTTTCCGATCAACGGCTTTCCAACACATCGCGCCCCCACGTGCCCGGTTCATGGCCAATCACACGCCACGCTACCAGCAATCGACCCATGTCTTCATCGTCCAATACACCCTGCTGTCGATCCGTAACGTCTTTCGCTTCAGCCAACCACCGTTGCGCCGATTCCTCATCTCCCAACGAAAGATGGGTTAGCCCACGATACAGGGCATATCGCGCTCGCGAATGGGGACTCCTTGCCCAATCGCCTTCCTGCATCTCGAGCCAATAGGACATCGCACGCGTGTGTAGCCCAGAGTGATAAGCCCGCACCCCCTGCGACATCGTCGAGCAATGGAGCAAAAACAAAAACGAAACCAAAACCCAGTTTCCGCAACGCATATCCTTTCTTCGGACACCGGTCGCGATCGGTTGTGCGTGTTCGTCAAACCATAAAAAATTGCTTCATACGGGCATATCAAAGCCCGCGCCCAGCACCGCATCGACCCACCGCATCGACCCACCGCATCGACCCACCGCACCGAACGCCATCGAGGTCATCCCGATCGTGATGAGGATCGCTCAAGGAGGATCGTAGCCAAGCGCCCCTCGCACGTTTCGCTGCCAGTCCTCCCAACGAACACGCTTCATTGGACTTGCCTGCATCCATATCTGCCCTTCGCTTTGTGCTGCGCAGGCCAACTGCTCGAGGGACAATTGATGCCATTGGGGTCGTGGATCGAAAGGACCTCCCGCATCAATCCATGCTCCAACCCCTCGGTTGAACGGACATACGTCCTGACAAACGTCACACCCGAACAACCATGGGGCTACCTTGGGCTCCCCTTGCCACGGCCCCCGATGCTCGATCGTCAAGTAACTGATGCACTTTCTAGCATCGAGCACGTACGGGCCCACGAAAGCCTCCGTGGGACACGCTTGCAAACAAGCCACACACTCACCACAACGCGATGGCATGGGTTCATCGGGCTCCAACACCACCGAGGTCACGACTTCGCCCAACACGGTGAACGAACCCATTCCCGGACGAATCAACAGCCCATTTTTTCCAATGAAACCAAGACCCGCCCGGGCTGCCCATGCCCTTTCCAACACGGGTGCCGTATCCACTAGCGGCCGCGAGGTTGCCCCAGATTCCATTTTACGTATAAAATCCGCTAGCTTGCGCAATCGACGGCGCATGTGATTGTGATAATCGAGGCCCCTCGCATACTTGGCAATATGTCCCACGATCCCCGTCGACGCCGATGGAAGCCTCACCGCATACCGCTGAAGGACACACACAACACTACGCGCTCCGGGTAATATGCCCGGGTGCGAAAGCACTCGACGCACGGAAGCATGCGCTGCCAGATAGTCCATGGTCGCTTGATAGCCCGCATCGATGAATTCTTCGTAGCGAGCATAGTCCACCTCCAACGGCTCGTCGGCTCGTGCAATTCCCACGGCATCGAAGCCAAGATGGAGCGCCATCCGGCGTACTTCTTCGCTCCTATCGTTCATCTCGACCTAGTGTCACGTTCTACCCCATGATGGCATTCACACTACCATTGGCTCGGTTTGCACGCATCTTCTCACAGGTCCGATGATGGATGGCTCCACCACGATCGATGGGTTCTTCGACGGTGCTTTGTGGCTCGAACAGCCAGCTCCAGGGTTTGGGTATCGAGCCAATGAGGACAGCCTGCTTCTTGCCTCATTTGCCTCACGCTGCCGCCCAGCCAAAACAACGCTCATCGATCTGGGGGCCGGCGTGGGGACCGTCGCTCTTGCCCTTCATCTCATCCACCCCCAAACCCAACTCACACTCGTGGAACAACAACCGTTTCTCGCCGACCTCGCAAGAAACAACATCGTTCGCGCAAGACTCGAACACGTGACGAACGTGGTCCAAGCGGAGGTCGCCTTATGGTCGGATGATCAACCTGCCTTCGATGGCATGGTCGTCGCCAATCCGCCCTACACACCTCCCCACAGCGGAAGAAGGGCTATCGAACCATCCCGAGATGCGGCGAGGCACGGTGAACTGACTCCATTCCTTCACGCCATGGGACGACTCATCGCAAGCAGTCAAGGCACAGCATGCCTGTGCTACCCCGTTTCTGACTTGCTCAACCTGATCACCACCGCATCACGAAACGGTTTGTACCCTGTCCGGCTCGCCTTCGTACAACGAAACCAACGACAAGACACACGACTCGCTTTGCTGGAACTCCGCGGTCGCCCCAACACCCCCCTGGTCGTCGAGCCGCCCATCGTTGGCCCCTTTTCGTTCCCAGGGTCCCCCAACGAGTAAAGCTCAGACACTCATGTCGTCGACAACCGATCGGCATCGTCCATGCGCTGCCCCATCAACCGGTCGAGCAAGATGGCGCAAGCCGCTCGTACACTCAAATGATTGAACCCCGTCTCGGTCGCGGCACGGAGCGGTTCAAGGCATAAGTCAGCGGAATTTATCAAGTTTTTTGCCAGTCCCCACCCGGTCCCCAACAGCAGCATCACAGGCGGGCCCTGTTGCCACAGCCTTTGCCGCGCTTGCCCCGTGGAACAAGAAGCTCCGACGTCACGAGCACTCGTGACCCATACTTCGAGGTTGTCTCGCCCACCCATCGCTTCGAAGGCCTCTTCCAAACTCGAGACGATTCGCAACAAGGCCATCGGCGGCGCTCGATCAGGAATGCGACGCTGTCCGGATCCGTATAGCCAGTGATGTTGGATCCGTTCGGCGAGCTGTCGTTGCGCGGCCACGGGATGAACCACGAACAGATCGCTGGCTCCATAGGTCCGCCCACTGCGCGCCATGTCATGCAGGTCCATGTTCGTGATCGCGGTGGTAATCACGTCCCCTTGACGATCCAACACGGGATGATGCACGAGAGCCAAACTGAGTCTTCTCATCGTCACGTTGGCTCTTTCTTTGTCGTTGCAGCATCATCGAGAGCAAGAAGATCAGGCCGCTTGTTTTTTGTCCGCTCCCACGCACGCTCTTTTCGCCAGGCTGCTATGCGTGCATGATCTCCGCTCATCAATATGGGATCCACACCTTGGCCTCTGAACTCCGCGGGCCTCGTGTACTGTGGATACTCCAGCAATCCGGCGTTACCAGGACTGTGGGATTCTTCCGAGACGGATTCGATATTTCCCAACACGCCAGGAACGAGCCGAATCACCGCTTCGATGACGGCCATGGCGGCCACCTCTCCTCCGCTCAATACGAAATCGCCAAGAGACAATTCCTCGTCGACATACGATCGCACACGCTCATCAAAACCTTCGTAACGACCACAGACAAGCATAAACGCTTCCAGTTGAGCAAGACGCTGTGCCACGGGCTGACGCAACGGCTGTCCTTGTGGGGATAGTAGAATCCTTCGCGCGCGGACTCCCGATGGCGCATCGGCATCAAGGGCCTCCATGGCCTGCACCACGCAATCGACCCGAAGGACCATACCGGAACCCCCACCATAGGGAGTGTCATCCACACTGCGATGCACACCGAGGCCAAATTCACGAGGAGACAAAAAGCGTGTGCTGAGCACACCTTGCGCGCACGCCTTTCCCACGAAGCTCACGCGCAGAAATGGTTCGAACAGTTCAGGGAAAAGCGTAACGATATCCACACGCATGGCGATCAAGCCTCGAAGTCGTCCACCCCCTCGACCGTCACGATCCGTCCGACAGAATCAATACTCCGAACGAAGTCATCGATGAGCGGGATTTCGAATCGCTTGTCGCCCTGCACCACGAGCACATCCGTCGAAGGATAAGAAATATAATCGACAACCTTGCCCAGTTCGTGACCCCTCGAGTCAACAACCTTGGCGCCAAGGATGTCGTGTACATAAAACTCGTTGTCTTGCGCTTTGGGCAAGACATCTCGCGGAACGAGAATCGCCATGCCGCGATGGGCTTCGGCCTCGGAACGAGAGCCGATCCCTTCGAGGGCCATCAGCACGATCCCATCGGCCGCCCGGCGTGCTCCACGCACGTCAACGAGGCGACTACCTTGATCGTTGTGAAGGCGCACCTTATCGATGCGCAGCAGGATTTCACTATCTGGATTGTGGAGCTTGACACGAAGCTCGCCACGAATGCCGTGAGGACGAGACACGCGCCCTACCTCAACCCAATCGTTCGGCTCAGCTTTCAGCACGCAAGCCTCCGTGGGAGTTGTACGTCAGTCGATGATGTCGAGATGAGCGCGACGCCCCATCTTGCTGGAAGCCGCTGTTAGGAGCGTACGCATTGCCTGCGCCGTTCGCCCGTCGCGACCAATGACTTTGCCGATATCTTCTCGTGCAACCCGCAATTCGATGATGGTGTTGTGCTCACCTTCGATCTCAGCGACTTCGACTTCGTCCGGATATTCGACCAGAGATCGGACGATGGTATCGATTAGGGTCCGTAGAGCCATCAGGGACTCGAAATAAGTGGAGGGTCAGCTTTCACTCGCGACCACAGGCGCGGTTTTGATGAGACGATCCACCGTGTGCGATAGCTGTGCGCCTTGGCCGAGCCAATACGCCAAGCGATCCTTATTGAGTTGGAGCATGCCAGAAGCATCGAGAGGGTTGAAGGTACCGAGTTTCTCGATGAAGCGGCCATCGCGGCGCGAACGCTGATCGGCAACGATAATGCGGTAAAAAGGCTTTTTCTTGGTGCCTTGACGAGTGAGTCGAATGTGAACAGCCATCTGTCGTCCTATGTCATCCCAAAAGGGGGAGCAGGCTTGTAGCACAAGCGGGGCAAATAGCCCGTCAAAAATGAGGGCCAACGGTAGTCATGGAAAAGCGCTTTGGTCAACCCCTGGTTCGCTATCCCAAACCTAAGACGAAAAAGCCGCGTCAATGAGGATGGCCTCGTCGGGACGCTTGGCGCCTACCGTAACGATGACCTGAACCTTGGGGTCGATGGCATGGATGGCGGGTTCGATGAGAGTGCGGATCGTCAGAGGAGCACCAGGACATCCGCAGCAACCTCCTCCCAAATGCAAGACCACTTGCCGGTCCGTTATCGACACATAGTACAGCTTTCCCTCGTCCGCCTCGATCAACGGACGAAGCACATCGCGACATAAGTCGATGAAGCGCTGGCGAGCAGCATCCATGAAGGCGCTCAGGCTACCACAACGAAGTTGTCTTCGGTCGATAAGATCAATCAGGTTACTTCTTCTTCTTCGGGTCTTTTTCTTCCACAGGCCCCGGTGCCGCCGAAGGCGGGCGAATCAACGCCTCGACATCCGGATCCACACCTCCCACCTCCGCCGGTTTGTTAGAACGCAACGAGGCGAGATTGGCCAACGTCGTGCGATCTTCATACACGACCCCCACTATCTGAAGGCCCGAACGATCCAAGACCCGAAGATGGGTGCGGGTATCCTGCCAATCGACTTCCATGAAGTTCCGTCCAATCGCGTAATCGGGCTGGGTTACCCGCCCAACCACCCCATAACGAGTAGCAAGCCGTTTGACCGCTTCCTCATAGCTCGGTCCCAACGGACGTTTCTCCCCAAGCGGAACCTCATCATAGATTTTCCAAAGCTTATCCTGAATGAAGAAAAAGTACCGCGAGCCAGCACCTCGTCGATTCAGATGCATCATCGATTCGCCATTCTGATAGGTGTACTCGCCTTTCAAAGGCGTGGAATCCACACCGGTCGGAAGATTACCGAATTCGACTTTGCTGCGACGAAACGCCGCTTTCGTATTGGCTACCGCAGCGTCGAGACGAGCCGTTTGAGGCCCCGCTTGGGCTTTTCGATACAGAGGAATATAGTCGCGATCGATGACCCGCTCGTAAAACTGGATGAGCTGCGCGGACGACATCCCCCAGTGCAACCCCGCTGGACGTATCTCAATCCCTTCTCGGTTTTTCACTGTCGGTGGATCCACCGGTGCGGCCGGAGCGACCGCCGCCGCGGCCCCCCCCTTCTTTTTTTGGGCAAACGCGTCGTCAGCCGCGACCATGCTCCCCGCTACCACACCAAATCCCAGGACAACACACAGTCCCCATTTCGAAATGCGATTCATCGTGATCTCCTCATGACAAGGCCGTGACGCAACCATCACAACGGTTTGCTGACCACAGTGGCAGGCTAGCACTGCAGCCGGGAAGTGCTCAAGCAACGATCCATTAGACGCCCATTGCACAAACCTGATGGAAAGCCCATGTCACTTTTCTTTCGATCCTGTCCAAACCAAGTGGTATCCGTCCAGAGTGTTTTCTTTTCTCGGGCCTGCCATGAAAAAACGCTCCTTCCGCTTACGGCTACCACCCTTATTGCTTCTGTTCACCACGATAACGATGACCACCGCCTGTTCGAAGCAACTTCCCACCGATACCCCACGTTCGGTCGCTTTTTGGGAAGGAGACTTCCAAACCCTGTTCGACGATAGCATCGATCCTGCCATTGTCGGCCTCAATCCGACGGCCAGCGATACCCAGCCCACTTACTTCACCCGAGGACAAACCGCCCAGCTCGCCAGTCGAGCCCGCGTCACGACCGTCACCGTCGAAGGCAGTAAACAAGCCCCCCAGATCACCATGGTCCTGCGCCTGATGGGCCCTCCCATCGTTGGCCAACCTCCCTCGTATGACACTGTGACCATCACCGTAAGCCCTCAAAATCGCGCGTTCAACCTCATCCGCTCCAATCCGATGCGGCTTTCCGGCGCTCAAGTCATCGTTTTTCTACGCGAGTTCGATAGTCCGGAGGGAAGAGTCACCCACTGGCATCTGGCTCGCGACACCCAGCAAACCGCAGATGCAGCAAGCCGGGGCGCACTTCTCGGCCCCCGTTCCGACTGATGGCTTGACGGAATCAAGTATTGTCCCCTATTCCCCCCCTATCCCATGGCAATTGATATTAAAAGCCCTCGTGAGATCGAGGCCATCCGTACAAGCTGCCAAATGGCAGCCGATACGCTGCTCAAAGTCGGGGAATTGCTCCGCCCTGGCATGACCACCGAACAAATCAACACGTTCGTTCATGAGGATACGATTCGTCGAGGCGCGATTCCCTCACCCCTCAACTACCACGGCTTTCCCAAAAGCGTTTGCACGTCCATCAATGAAGTGGTGTGCCATGGGATTCCCGGCCCGCAAAAACTCCAGCCCGGGGACATCCTCAACATCGATATCACCACGTTTTTCAATGGGTTTCACGGAGACACCTCCGCTACGTTTTATATCGGTGAGCCTTCTCCGGAAAGCAAACACGTCACCGAAGTGGCGCGACGGTGTTTGGCTCTTGGCATCGCGGAAGTTCGCGATGGCGCTCGGCTTGGTGATGTGGGAGCCGCCATCCAGGAGTTTGCGGAATCCCAAGGCTGCTCGGTAGTCCGTCAGTTCGTAGGCCACGGTATCGGTCGAAAATTCCACGAGCCCCCCCAGGTCAACCACTTCGGTACGCGGGGAAAAGGAGAACGTCTTCGCGCCGGGATGGTGTTCACCATCGAACCGATGATCAATCTCGGTGGTTGGGAAGTAGAGATACTCGACGATGACTGGACTGCCGTAACCCGCGACCGCTCCCTTTCCGCCCAATTCGAACACACCATCGCGGTCACCAAAACCGGCTGCGAAATCCTGACGCAACGAAACAGAACGTTGACCCACAGCGAGATTTTTCCGGATTTTTTCGCTTCCTGATTCTCGAAAACCCGTCGCTACCCTACGCTCCGTCCCCAAACCATGACGACCTCCGAAGACTCCTTCCAACGCATCAAACCCTTCGTTTCCAACCTCGAACGACCCGTTTTTGCCATCACGGGCCTGCCCGAAGAGGTGATTGCCGTTCTGTTCGCGTACTATTCCCGAAGCCGCGACGACTTGCGCACCAACCTTGCGCGTTTGATCTCCGACGATACGCTCGGAATTGCCTCATCCCAAAGCCCCGTATCCTGCCATGCGCAGGAAAAAGCGCGAGCCTTTCACGAAAAATGGGTGGTCGGCTACGGACATGCCTCCGTCGCTGAACATGCCGTCGTTCATCTAGCCGTCGAACAAGTATCCATCATCGCTTCCAAGGTCATCGAGGATTTGCGCCTCGGTTCGTTTACCGAAAAAAGCACGCGGTACGTGGTGTTCGATACGGGTTCGTTTGCCGACTTACCCTCTCTGCCATCGCCACTGGCCGAACCCTATCGGACAGCCTGCAAAAACCTGTTTTCCACGTACTTATCACTGTTTCCGAAGGTCGAAGCGAAGCTCGAAAGGCTCTTCCCCGCGGAAGCACAAGCAAGCCGAACGCATCGACAGGCAGCCTTGCGCGCGCATACTTGCGATCTATTGCGGGGCTTGCTCCCCGCCAGCACGCTGACCAATCTCGGCATCACCGCCAACGCACGAGCGCTGTCCAATCTGCTGAGCAAAATGCTCTCGTCACCCCTTGCGGAAGTACGTTCCGTGGCGGAGCAAATGCGACAAGAGGCGTTGACGGTCACCCCCACCTTGCTCCGCCATGTCGCTCCCAATCCTTATCGTCAATCGTTGCAGCCCACACTGACCCCACTCACGGCTCCATCGACACAGATTGCCGATTCACCGGTGGCCGTACGCATCCTTCGTCACGATGCCGATGCTTTGCAGCGGATCGTCCTGGCTCTCGATTACGACCAAGGGGCGCAACCTCATGCGGGCAGACGATGGGAGATGCTTCAGGCCAAGGAAGTGTCGGCCTTGGAGTCGATGGTGAAACGAGCCTTGGCCCATCGCGGCCCCCACGATCCCGCCCCTCGAGCCATGGAGTCGACAAGCATCACTGTCGAATTGGAATTGGATTACGGCGCTTATCGCGACTTGCAACGACATCGGATGCTAACCCCGAGCACGCAATTGCTGGGTTGCTCCCTCGGATACACCCCTCCGGAAGAACTATCGGCGTTGGCCATAGGCGATGATTACGCTCGCGCCCTCGATGCCGTTCAGATCCCCTGGCAACGTCTTGCACAGCACGATCCCTTCCAAGCACAATATGTCGTTCCCCTCGCTTATCGAACTCGCGTGTTGTGGACGCTCAACCTGCGCGAGGTCTTTCATGTGGTCGAGTTGCGTAGCGCGCGACAAGGACACACGAGTTATCGTCGCGTGGCCCAGGCCCTATATCGAGAAATTTGTAATATATTTCCATGGCTTACAGAATTAATGCGCGTCGACATGCAGGAGCACTCGCTGGCGAGAGGCACCATGTAGGCAAACGCTATCCTCATGGTTGATCGCCCGGGACCATCCGATACGGAGGGAGTTATCGCTCGTGGGTCATGAGAAAGGAAAGGGTCATGGACGCGGGATGGTCGCGATTGTTTCGTTATTGGTTTGGGCGCCAGCTAAACCGTCCAAGGTTCAGTCGTTCGACAGGAGCTGTTCGCGAATGAGTTTGAGGTCTTCGATCTGTTGGTCGGTCAGCTTGGGATAGTGCAGATCGAGTTTGGAGAGTCGGTCCACGATGATTTCGCTGACGGCGACTCTGGTGAACCATTTTTTGTCGGCGGGAACGACGTACCAAGGGGCGGCATGGGTGCTTGTATGGCGGAGCATATCCTCATACGCATGCATGTACTTGTCCCAGAGTTTTCGTTCGCGGGCATCGGCGGAAGAAAATTTCCAATTTTTGGTTGGGTCATCACAACGTTTGAGGAAACGCTTGAGTTGTTCCTCATAGGAAAGGTGAAGGAAAAACTTGATGGGAATGATGCCATTGCGCACGAGGTATTGTTCGATGTTGTTGATGTCCTCGAAGCGGTTTTTCCAGATGTCTTTGAGGCAGGAGGGGGGGAGTTTGGCGTTGTCCAGCCATTCGGGGTGTACGCGAACGACGAGGACTTCTTCGTAGTAGGAGCGGTTGAAGATGCCGATGCGGCCGCGCTCTGGCAAACAGCGCATGGTTCGCCACATATAGTCGTGGTCGAGTTCCTCGGCCGACGGGGATTTGAAGGAAAAGACTTGGCAGCCCTGCGGATTGATGCCGGACATGACGTGTTTGATGGTGCCGTCTTTTCCCGCGGCATCCATGGCTTGAAAGATGATGAGGATGCCGTAACGGTCGTGCGCGTAGAGCACGTCTTGGATTTCGGCGAGTTTTCGAATGCTTTTTTCCAAGAGTTTAGCGCCTTCGGCCTTGTCGCGGACTCCCGACGAGTCGCTGGTGGAACAGGCCTTGAGCGAAAACCCTTTACCCCCGGGAGGAACCTTGAAGCGGTCGATTTTCATGCAGGGATGATACGACCGGGGGCAGGAAGAGTGAAAGCCGATAGCGCTCAGCTTTGGCCGCCGAGCAGGCGACGCTCGGCTTCGAACCAATCGTCGAGGTCCTGCCCGTGGCGTCCGCCACGCGCTAAAAATAGATGGTAGGCCAGTTCCGCGATTTGGTCTCGGGTGGGCACGGTCACAACCTTTTTGGTTCGCACAGGGGAGCGTCTTGTTCGCGCGGTAGATGGAGCCTGGGTAATGGGTTTGTCCGCGGTGCGAACGGCGCTTTTGGGCTTGGGCATCGAGGTGCTTTGGCTGGCCGTTTTGCTCGTTTTGGTTTTTACGGGCGTGTCAGGCTTGGGACGGACGGCCTTCGAAGCCGGAGTCTCCTTGGATTTTATAGGTTTTGTCATGGCATGCTCCCCCTCGTCAGGGACAGTAACAAAAAACGACGCACGAACCTCGTTCCGGGTACGTACGTTCAGGAATCAATCAGGAAACTGTCGATTCGTCAAAGAAAAATGTCCGTAGACACGATGCGCTGAGTCACGGAAGGCGTGGCAGCCGACGGTCGTCGAACCGATTCGTTCAACGCAAGTCATTTTGATTGGCAATGATTTGGCGGCAGGAAGAGACGGGATCATCCCAGGAAGGCTTCCAGTTCCATGCGCCGTGTTTGCCATCGATGCGCACAAGGCGGAAGCGACTCTGTGGGGTGTTGACGGAGTATTGGGGCAGGGATTTGATCGCGCTGGTGACGCTGATGGGCGTGTTTGCGAGGTACAAGTCAGCGCCAATGACGTTGTAAGCGACGGCTGCATCGAGACTGCCAGCTACTTCGCAAGAAGACAGAGCGGAACCTTTGAGTGTCAAAGGCTCCACGAGCAAGTTCATCAACGCGCGCCCTTGGATCGTCGCCCCGGCTTGATTGGGCTCTTCGGCATGACAAGGAACCGACCGCTTTTTGTCATCATCCGTATACCCGCATACGAAAACGGAAACCCCGGGCCAGCCATCATGGTCATCATCGACGAGTTTCGAGCAATCGGTCACGCAAGTCTGCTCACATTCCATGGAACGGCCAGGGGCGACGTCGTTCATGCCACAGCCCGAATGCGTCATGAGCCAGCCGGGGGCCGAGGCGATACGCTCATTGGTACCGATAGAAAAGTTCATCGAGCCCGCAGAAAGGGTGGCGCCAGGATTCGGCGAAGAGAGCTGGGCCGTGGTAAGCGCCGAAGAAGCGACGGGAAGGCTTTCGATCAGAGGTTTGGGGAACTCGAGGCCGGCGTACACGACATTCGAAGCTTGAGGAACACACTCTCCCACAATCGCCGAGATGACCGGAAGGTCGATGGAACAAATCACTGCCGAAACCGACGGTACCTCGGTTTGTCCGGCCACATGCTGCACCCGAACGAAACCAAGGAAATGACCATCGCTGGTTTGATCCGTCGGACAAACCGTCACGGCTCCCCCCGGTTGACTTGCGAACGAAAAATTCAGGCGAGCCGAAAGGGCAAACAAGCCGTCGAGGTCGAGAGGATCGGCGGTGTCGGTACAAGGCAACGACACCCCCGCAGCATCCGCCTCGGGAGGGCTCGAAGGTTTGGAGGCATCATCGGAAGTCGCGTCAGAACAGGCTAGCGCGGTGAGTAGGAGAATTAACGAGCGCTTGGGACAATCGATGGCGGCCACGTTCATTACCTCGCGGGCATGCCTAGGACAGGCTCCCTGAAAGCGTCAATTGTATCAGAATATTTTGAAACTCATCATCCGAGCAAGGGAGGCGGATAGGTTTTCATACGGTGTGGAGCAAGGAGGGCCATCGGCGTGTTGCATACGCACATGTGTGTCAGAAAGCAGGACAATTGACGATGCTCTCGTACCATACAGCGGGGAGTGGCAGCATACGCTCGTCCGGGGGTCAGCATCTTCCAGGTGCATGCGGGCTTCATTTTGGAGGAGATCAATGACCTCGGCTGCGGTGGCTTGGGGGGAGAGTCGACTACGCACGCGAGTTTCAAGCCCCTCACGTTTGGAATCATGAGGGGAATCCAAAGGCCAGTTGGTGATGGCATAGATGCCTGGAGGCATGCGTTGAACATCTGGGCGACTGTCGTAGACCGCGCGAACGGCGGTGGTCGTATCGATAGCGACGATGTTGAACGGGTTGTAGCTATTGGCTTCGAGATGACGAAGCGCGCGTTCGGCGGACATCGCGTCCTCGAGCGCAAGCAAATCCATGCACAGCAGCCCTCGGGATCGGAGGCTACGGTCAGGAGGGCGAACCGATAGATTCGTCAAAGCCACCACAAGGCCTTTGGCATTGATCCCAAACCATGTTCCTCCTTCTCGGGCATCGAGACCGCAAAACACGGGAGGAACTCGATCGCGTAGCGCTGGAGGCAGCGAAGGTCGGTCGAGGAACTCGTCGCGATTGGCGAGGACGACGACAGGGATGGCGTCCACGAATTGCTGAGCGATGAGCAACGTACACATGGGCAAGAGCTTAGGCGATCAATTGGTTTACGGCAGATGCGATGGCGCTGGGGGAAGGGGGAACGACGACGATACCATGGTCGCGTTGTGCCCACAGCGCCACGTCTCCCGCGTCGCAAGCGACGACCGGGATTCGGCATTGACGCGCTTCTCGGATGGCCGTGGGAGCGGCTTCGGTAGTGGAAGCATGTATCAGCACGTCCGCGGCCGCAATCCAAGCGAGGGCTTGATTTCTTGGCAGAAAGCCTTGGAAGATCGCGTGTTCGGCCCCTGGCAGCCTGGAGAGTTTTTCGCGTTCGGGGCCATCACCAAGCACTCCGAGACGAAAGGGGGGGCGAACGTGACGAGCGGCGGCGATGGCCAAGTCGACACGTTTGGAAGCTACGAGTCGAGAGACGGTAACGGCCAAAGGAGAGGAACCGAGTTGTTGACGAAGTCGTTTTGCTTCAAGGGAAACATCAGGGACGTTCAGGGTGGGCAACGCAACGACGGCTTTGGCGTGCAGGCGTGTTTGCAGTTCAGCGGGCAGCGAGTGGGCGAGCGCGGCGTATGTCGCGTGGGCGGCGAAGCGAATGGACGAGGCGAGCGACAGCACGTTTCCCACGATGCGTTCCCGCACGGGAGCCGGGAGCGAAAGCAGAAACCGAACGTCGGCACCGTGGGAGACGACATCGACTCGTTCGGTGATTCGGCTGAAAGAAGCGATGGGAATGGCGCAGGGAATCATCCAATGGGCGATGATGCGCGTGGGACGCAGGCGTCGAAGTCGGTCGGAAGCCAAGGCAGCGAAGGCAGCGGCGCCGAAAAGTCGCCAAGGTTTCTCGCGCAATCGAGACATGGCTCCAGGCCATCCAAACGCCCCCGCATGCGTGATGGGCCAAGAAGTCAAGCCTTCGTCATTCGATAACAAACCCTCTGGACCGGCTGGGGCGATGATGTGAACGTCATGGCCTTGTTCGACCAAGGCGAGGGATTCGGCGCGAACGAAATGTCCCGTGGGGTCGAGAGGATGAGATGGATAGGAAGTGGCGACGATGGCGATGCGCACGGCGGTGCGAGCATGGTTCATCGAAGAGGGAAAGCAAAGAGCAGAAGCGTCACGGGGAGAAAGTCGAGTTAGATGACCAGCAGCCGAGTCACGGCTGATGATGGCGATTTGCGTCCCATGGGCGGTGAGGTATGACCGGCCATCGCGGATGGGAATTGCCGACGCCGGATGAGTAAGAATGATGTACAATAATGCGTTTATCACTGGGGCTTCCAGCGGTCTTGGGCTGGCGCTTTCCAAGCGGTTATCGCGTCAAGGCACGCGAGTGATCCTGGCGGCACGTCGCGAATCGGAGCTTCGGAGCGCGGCGGAATCGATTCGCGCCGACGGTGGGCAAGCGCAAGTATGCGTTCTGGACGTGAGCCAGCCGGAAGCGGTATTTGAATCGATTCGTTGGTGGGATCAGCAGACTGGCGGGTTTGATTTGGTGATCGCCAACGCGGGAGTTGGTCGGACGAAGGCAGCGTATAGGCTCGATTGGAAGGATGTCTCCGCAGTGTTGCAGGTCAACGTGATGGGTGCGTTTGCGACGTTGTTTGCGGGTATGGAGTGCATGTTGAAGAGAAAGAGGGGGACGTTGGTGGGGATCTCGAGCTTGGCGGGGATGCGGGGTTTGCCGAAGACGGGGGCGTATAGTGCGAGCAAGGCTGCGTTGGGTACATTTTTGGAGACTCTTCGAGCGGATCTCGCGAGCCAGGGCATTCGCGTGGTGGATGTTCGTCCTGGGTTCATCGACACGGCGATGACGAAGGGCAATCGATTCAAGATGCCGTTTTTGCTCGATGTAGAGCGGGCAGCGGAGATGACCTTACAGGGGATTCATCGTGGCATGCCGGTGGTGTCGTATCCGTGGCCGGTGGCGAGCACGATGTATTTGGCGCGTTCGATACCAGACTTGGCGTGGGGGGTCATCGCGAGAAGGATGCGGTATTGAGCGGGGCGCTACTGCTGTAACCCACGGATTTTCCATGAGTTTCCGACAGCTTCGACTTCGACGCGCACCTGGGTGATCACCTTCTTTTTCTTGAGGCGTTTTCGAAGATCGTCGGGCATCACGATACCGTTGATATGTTCCTCGGCTTTCATGTGGTCTCTTCCACCGGGGGGCAGGAACATGACGACCACGCGCCCGTTGTTGGGCAAGTACTGGACGGTGGGGACGGCGACGGTGATGGTAGCGACATCGGGGGAGATTTCGGTCGGAGGCATATTTTCGGGGGAAATCTCTTCCTCGTCGTCGTTAGCTTCACTTTCTTGGGTTTCGGGTTCAGGTTCGGGCTCTTCGACCACGGGCGGCAGTTGTAGTCCGAGCAGAACGAGTCCGAGTTCGAGGTGTCGTTGGGCGAGTTCCAATAGTTGTGCATCGGGGGCCGCGAACCAGAATTCGAGTTCGGTATCCATGTCGACGCAAAGGGCTTGTCGTCGCCGCAACTCGGAGGCGGTCATAAGGGGCTCTTCCGGGGTGAGGCCGTTGGCGATGGTCCATCGCAGATCTGATTTTCTTCGTTCGACGACAGGCAGTTTGACGGGAAACGCATCGAACACGATGATGGCGGAAGGGCAAGGGGGGTCAGAGAGGGAGGAGGGATGGAGTTGTTGTAAGATTTGTTGTTGTTCCGACTCTTCCCTCAGGTGTTCGGGCCAGACGAGTTCCGCGGATTGGGAAGTCGCGACCCGCATGATGAAGCGCACCATGGGAGCGGTCATATAAGGGACACCGAGGGATCGATGCAGAGTGAAACCGATTTCCCCTGGGGGAGCGTCGCCGGTCATTCGCAACACACGGCCCGAGCATGGTAGGCGAAGCTTGAGGACTTGCAGGCCACGCGCTTTGAGGGCGCGGGCACGTCCTGCGGCGCGAGCGCGGAGTTGTTCGAGACCTTTTTGGAGCACGTTTCGAACCGAGCTATCGGTGTCGAAGACGACCATGGCATCGAGGTCACGACTTTGTTCTTGGTCGTCGTCCAACGACCAATTGTTGCCCCATTGATGCCATCGGACGAGCTGCAGGCTTGGGTTTGCCGCCGCGGCGCCCTCGGAGTCGGGAAGGTTGCCGAGGTCGACGGGGAGGGCGCGGGTCATGCTTTCCTCGCTTTCGGCTCCCTGGCCTCCGCGAAGCGTCGCAACCAAGAGCAGAACGCGAGAGCTTCTTCTTGTGCGCGCAGCAGATGGATGGCGGGATTTTTGATGATCAGCGACAGGGCGTCGCCTTTGGGGTCGGCGAAGGTGGTTTCGCTCACCCAAGCGGAGACGTGGTCGTACAGGAAGCTTTTTGCCTGGCCGCCTTTCGCTTTGAGGATGGCGAGAGCGGGCGCGAGTCCGGCTTGGTGAACCAAGGACGGGAAGGCACGAACCTCGATGGAATAGTCTCGGATGGCATCGGCTTTGAGTGCCGCAACCATGGAACTCGCGCGTTCGGCTCGGAGTTGTTCTCTCGTTTTCATTGCGCGCTTCCCTCCGCTTTGAGCAATCGTGTTCGCGCCCAACCTCGTCCGATGGGCTCGCCGTTTCCGACGCGGACATGGGTACCGCAGCCTTCCGCGAAGCGCGTCAACGCGGTGGCTTTCGCCTCTTTGGTGCCGATGCCGATAATGGGTACGTAAAACAGTGAGTCTGCGGGAATGGCTTCGTCGTAGCAAGGGTTGCCTTCATCTCCGAGCACACCGTCAATCACACGCACTTCGGTTCCCGTTCGCACGAGGAAGCCGAAGACTTCATCGGAAACCAGGCCGAAAGACGCTTCGACTTCTTTGGCGAACACATCATAAGCGGAGCTATCGGAAGGCAGCAGCGCCATGAGTTTGGAGGCATCATAGCCCGCGCGAGGTTTGAGAACGATGTCGTCGGCGGCGAGAGGAGAATCACCATGGGACCAAGCCTGGCTCGTCACGATCTCGTCGGTTTTGACGGAAGGGGCGGGAGGGATTTGGATACCGACGGTTCTTCCGAGGTCTCTTCGTAGTCTGGAGACGACAGCGGGGCATGTGAGCCAGAGGAAAGGAGCGGCGGAAGAGCGAACTGGAAACAGGAGCAATCGTGCATCGCTGATGCTCAAACCGCCGCCATTGTCATCGCCGAACAGGGCTTTCGCTGCTTGTTCTCCGGCGGTTTGCATGAACGAGGTTCGTAGTGAGCTTTCGAGGGTGGAAGCGTAGATGACGGGCCACTGGGTGGTACGCTCACGTTGCACCGGTTGCTCGATGGTACCGACCACGCTGCCGGAAGGCGCGTGGAGAGGTGTCTCGAAGTAGAGGCTCAAAACGACGGAATCCGTGGACATCATTAGCTTCCTCCCGCAAGGATCTCGGCCGACTGCTCAACTTGCACCGGCTCTTCGAATTCAATGAACAAGGTGGTCCCGATGGGAATGATGGTTTGGGCTGGGCCCGGGGTCGTATTGAATGGCGCCCCAACAACATTTTCTCCACGTCGTCGAGCCACGGCGACCACCTTACCGCCCTCTGGCAGAGGAGCCCTTGTGGTGAGCGTCGCACCATCGACCCACGGGGGCCACCCACCATTTTCGACATGGAGATGAGATAGCAAGCACAAGCGCCAGCGTTTACGCGATTTGGTTTCGATTGTGGGCAAGGGGTATTGTGCTTCTTCGATTTGTACCGATCGATTTTCGAGGGAAGCGCGCACCGTCATGGGAAGCGGAAGCGTTGGGGAATCGTCGGGGGTTTCGAAGGAGACAAGAAAACCGACTCCCGGTTTGACGAACAAGTGGGCAGCGGTTTGCTCTCCGCTACCTCGCAATTCGATTTCGAATAGCCGAGACAAGGGCAGATAGTGTTCCCCCTCGGTCAGCCGTTGAGGTTTTCGTTCGGCCCAGACCCGCACTCCTTTTCGAGTCAGGAAAGCATCGAAAGGATGAGTATCCGGATTACGGCTCAATGCTACGAGTAGGTGCAAGTTGCCCATATCGTGCTGGACCACGTCTTCACTGACCATTTCGAAGTAGGCGGGTTGTGCCCAGACAGCGTCTTTCGCACCGGGTTCAACCACGAGATCATCCGGAACCGGATAGAGCGGTTCCAATCGTCCTCCCACTCCCATGGCCACGAGCTGTGCTGTAATACGCATGGTTCGAGGGGTTTGCAGCCCGCATGAGGCATAGGCCGCATGCAGCATCTGCAGAAACAGATCAGGCGGCAAACGACCGTCGAAGGACCGCATATATCGGCCGCGGGGGCCGTGCCCCAGTGCAAGCACCAAAGTATCGTTGGGAACGATCAGGACATCCGTCTTCATTGACCAGCTCCACGCAAGCTCGCGGCAATGTGAAGGGCATCGAGCGCGTGATTCTCCTCCATGCCTCCAGGACAACGAACACAATGGTCTACGAGGGTACACACGGCGCGTGCGATCGCCTCGTGGTCCAAATTTTCTTCAAGACTCAGCTCTTCAAGGGTGGTGACGACGAGCGAAGCACGCGCCATGACCGAGGATTTATCCAAGTCGGCATTCGAGAGAGCCGGGGCTACGTGCGAAAGGGATTGGGCCAAACGCTGCAAGCTGGAAACAGATGGCATCGAGGCCATCAAGATATCCATGGAAGCGGCCAGATCGTTCCAATGGGCGGCGAATAGGCGTTCTTCCTCGTGAACGGATCGTCGTGTGATGACGAGTGCGTCCCCACCAAGTTGTGCGCGAGCCAGGTCTTGCAGCTTTTCCAAACAGTCTTTGAGTACCGGACCGGGAGCCTCAGCCCCTGGGACGATGGTGATGACGGCACTGTGCGAAGCGACGGAACCCACGCGCAGGGCGAGTTTCGTTCCGCCATGCGTCGGGACCTGCGCAAAGCTCGTCTGTAGCAACGCGTGCGTGGCCCGAGCCAAGTCATAGACGCGATGGGTCGGAGCCAACAGAATGATTTCTCGGTCGGAGATTTGGAGAGCGAAAGCGCCGGCTTGGTGGATGATTTCGGCCAGAGCGGCCATCGACTCATCGAGAGCCTCCTGCACCGCGAGCTGCCGAGCCGGACCTAGCAAAGCCGGTGTATCGAGAACTTCTTTGACATGAGCGCGAGCGCGTTTGGTGAATCCTTTGTCCAACTCGCTATGCACGCAATCGGCCAACGAAGCCATTTGTTTGAGTTCTTTGCCTCCCCGAAGCAGCGCGAAAGGCTGGTCGAGCGACAGCACCATCACGGCGTACGATGGCTCATTCGCCAGGGCCCGCAATCCTTCGGGGACGGTCGTTGAGCCAAGCTGCCCAGCCAGACGCCGCATGGTGCATACGGCGCACAAGCGCTCGTCCCCATGCACGGCGCCGGAGGTCTTGCCTTTGGGACCGACCAGCGGAGCCCAAAAAGCTTGCACATCACCGGAACCGTCGTGCAACGCCTCGCGATGCCCACAAGAGGAACAAGTCGGGGAGGGTTCGGAAAGCACCGAAATCGAGCCGAGACGCTGCCGAGCCCCAGAGGCGGCGAGCGCGGCAGAGTACCAAAGCCCGTAGTAAATACCAGGCCACGGGTCTTCGAGTCCCGCCGCGCTTTCTTGCACACGAGCCCATTTCTCCAAAGCAGATACTTCTTGCTTGGACAGCAGATTGCCGGCTCCTGTCGAATCATCGGCCCAGCGCACCGCCGTCCAGTGCAATTCCCACGCACGAGGCGTCTGTCGAGACCAGGAGCCCTTCCACGATTCGTTGCTTTGTTTTGCCCACTTGGCTTTCGTCAACTTGTCGCGGATAGCAGACACCACACTCGCCCAATGGTCGTCGAAGCGTTGTTTACAGGCTTCGCCGAGACTTTGGGCCTGATCCGCCTCGACGAGCGCCACGACGACGTTGGGCAAACCGATCATCGTCGAGGGGGTCAGCGCTGGTGCCGACACATCTTGAGCTGCCGAAATCCCTTGTTCCGCAAGCCAAGCATCCAGTTTCGGGTTGCCACGGAGACAAGGAGAGAGGATGGCCGTTGGACCATAGGTTTCGATAATGGGCAATAGAGCGTGCCAGATGAGTTCGAAAGCCATCGAGCCCACCGTCCACAGGTCTTCTGGCGTAGCCGATTCGGCGCAAGCGGCCTCGAGGGAAGAGATGTTGAGCACAAGGAAACACGGCGAAGGAGAAGCCGTCGCCAACGCCGTATCGAAAGAGAATCGTTGCCACAACGATAGGTTGGGCAGACGAGGGTCCGCGGGGAATTGGGAAGCGATGGGGCCAGGACCCTTTTCGGCGACGGCGAGTCTTTCGGGCAAGTATCGCCAAATCCACAGGAGCATTCGTCGCGCATCTCGATCGAAGCGAGAGGCACATTCAGCTAGCAATTCCGCGACGACGTTTTGAGCGGCCGTGAGATCGAACGGCTGTGCGACGAAACGCTCCTTGGCCAGCGGGTGGGTAACCTCAGGCAATGCAGCCCAATCCACCTGAACACGCGCGGCAGAAGAGCCGGAAGGAAATGGGACACGGTCCGCAGAACACAAGAGCCAATCGGCTCGATTGCCGACATCTGCAGAAAGGTCTTCGGAACCGAGCAGCGTCGCCCGGTGGGCCGAGAGTTGAAGGATATCGAGGTTCGGGTCAGGAAGGTCGCGCAATGCCCAGGCGAGCTTCTGGTTCCAGTCGATCGACAAGTGCGCCTCCGTCAACGGAATGTCGATGAGCCCGCAAGCGCGAAAAACGCGCGCTCAAAGGCGGTCATGGTCAAGGGGTACAAGGTGCCAGAGCGAGTCATGATTGAAGCAAAACAGAAAGAATTCCTCGGACTGGCTTGCGTGGGCCTGGCTGAGCCGAGCTTATCCCTGTTTCGTCGACAGCAAGGATCAAGGCTCGGAAACGATGGGCTGGGTTCACGCACTTCGCGCCCATATACGAATCGCGACGTCAGGTCCATGGAAGAATCCATGTGGATGGTAGGAAAGCGGCATGGGAGTCCCGGCCCTTGTCGCCACGGTCCCAGAACGACGAGCCTGAAGGGCACAAGCTTGCTGATAGGAATATCCCGAAATTCCTCACTTACCATACCTTGAGAACAATGGGTCCGTGGCGGGGCGTGTTAGATAGACCGATTCGTTGTCGATAGCTACGAATATTTCTCAAATTTGTCGTGAAAGAAGGGTTGCAGATGCGGGGAACTGGTCTTAGCGGCGGCGTGAGCGATACCACAGGGTAAGAGCAAGTAAGAACCATCCTACCATGGCATGGTTCCCTTGTGTCTTCGGTGCCAATCGGCATGTACAGCCTTCGTCAGAATTGGAGGAATACCAATCCCCGTGGGATACCGTGTCCACGTCATTGCCTTTTCCCGCGGAACCTCCCGCCATCGTCCCACCTGCCCCCAAGTTTTGACTCCCACCAGCCCCTCCCGTACTTCCAGTCGCTCCGCCCGTTCCCCCCGTCTCGTCACATACGCCATCTTCATCCACCAGCCCGTCACAATCGTCATCTTTCCCATTGCACACTTCGTCGGATGGAACGCATCCGGTTCCTCCAATCAATACGGTGGCGAAGTACTTGCTCACACCCCAACCCCCCGCGTCCGTGAACTCATCGAGTTCGATGGCATCGCCAAATCCGTTGCCAGTCGATGGGTGGCAGCGCCAGCCGGTGACATGACGACCGCAAAGGTCCGCTCGTCCGTCACCATTCATGTCCGCGAGTTGAATCGAGTGATAGTATTTTTTTTCGTTCCACCCGTCCGCATCGGACCAATCGGGCCCCTCGATGGCGTCGAAACCGTTGCCATTCCACAGGTAGCAGTGAATTTTGGCATTGGCTCGCACGCATAGGTCTTGTGTCCCGTTGCCGTCGATATCTCCTGTTCGCAACGTCAGGAAGTTCGATGGGTCATTCCAACCGCTGTCGTCGGACAACGATGCGACCTCGATGGCTTCACCGAAGGAATCCCCTTGGGATAGGTGACAACGGAGCCCAGCGGCAGCCCGAGCGCATAAATCCGCTTTCCGGTCGCCGTTGACATCAACCAATCGGATGGTGCTCCAATATCGATACGCTGACCATCCCCATTCGTCGCTCCAGTTCGGCCCTTGCACACGCGTAGGGAATCCCGATCCATTCGAAAGCCAACACTCCATGCCGTCTTTCGAACGAATACATAGATCCTCCCGACCGTCGCCGTTGACATCTCCCGTCCGCAACGTACCGTAAAACTTCGGCTCACCGTAGCCCGCCTCGTTCGACCACGCGGGTCCATCCACCGCCGTATCGAACCCATTTCCGGTCGATCGGTAGCAGACGACACCTTTTGCAGCTCTGGCGCATAGATCGTCTTTTCCGTCACCATCGATGTCGAGAAGACGAATGGTAGAGTGATATTTGAAGTCATTCCATCCGCTATCGTCGGACCAGCCGGGGCCGACGACATGTGTAGCCAGCTTCGTTCCGTCGGATTTCCAACAATCCACGTTGGCATTGGCTCTTGCGCATAAGTCGGCGCGCCCATCCCCATCGATATCTCCCCAGCGCATGGTTCCCCAATTGGTGGGGTCATCCCATCCGCTTTTGTCGCTGAGTTCGAGGACAGGTCCATTTTCGCCCCAGGATGTTGCCTGCGACAGGTGACACCATACGCCCGCCATACCGCGACCGCAGACGTCCATGAGACCATCGCCATCGATATCGGTCGTGCGCGCCGGTGCTACCCAAGACTGGCCAAGCAGCAACGCTTCTTTCTCACACACATCGTCTTCGTCCACCTCGTTGTCACAGTCATCGTCTTTTCCGTTGCAGACTTCCGGTTCGGGTTTGCACGTGTTGGCGATCCAGAAGTCCAGACCGGTTTCGTTGACGACGGTTTGAAGGCTGTTGTTGTAGTGGTTGTATCGGTCGGACCAACAGAACCATCCTGGTTGGCATCCGTTGTAGTAGCGGGTGACCGTTTTGATCCATTGATCGCGCAGAGTTCCGTTTCCGAAGTCGAAGTTGTTGATCCACTGCAATGCTTTGGCATCGGTCTCCGCGTTGGTGGTGTAGGCAGAGACTTTCACCATATTGATGACATAATTGATCGCGTGGCTGGTGTTTCCAGCGATGGTCAGAACATCGTTTCCATATTTGTTGAGGGTATCGGTGAAGGTTCCGGCATCGAATTGAAACATGCCGAGGCCCCCTTGCTGCAAGGAGCAAGGTCCGTCCCCTGCACCAGCGATCACCGGTCCGTTGCAATCTGGCGAGTAGGGTCCCTGACAAGCCCATGTGGCTTCCGACCAGCAATGCGCGAGTCCGGTCTCCGCATGAGCGATTCCTGCAAGCAAGTACGCTGTAGAGGTGATACCTCGCGCAGCGGCGGCATCGCGGATTTTTTCGTATCTCGCCATGCGTTCGGCGAGTGTCAGGTACGCCTCCACCGATGCGATTGGCTCCTCTTCCTCCGGAGCACCCACGGCGCATCCGGGCGCAATCGCCGCCGCCAAGGTGACGGTAAGCACGCCCAGAAAAGGCCATATTGACAGTTTTCGTTGGCCTCGAAAGTCCGGTGCTCCACGGTCGTCTTCCCCTTGGATCTTTTTCATTCGCTGCTCCAAAAACGGGCTGAATTCACGACATTGGACACTGTAAGCACAAATCGGACCAACCAAGCTTTTCGTCATTCGAGTGGAAAATGCGCGCAAGCCACCACCCCCACCGCAAGCGAGTGCGATCTCCGGGATCTCGGTTCGGATCTCGGATCTCCTGAAAGACGGCCCCACGGGAGTGGAATCGATCATTCCGTCGGCAAGTTCCCTTGACACGGCCTAGTTCCACCGTACAATGCGTCGCCTTTCGCCAAGGTAGCTCAGTTGGTCAGAGCGGGCGTTTCATACGCGCTAGGTCGGCGGTTCGACTCCGCCCCTTGGCACCCGGGAAATCGGCTTACGCTTTTCGTAATGCGAACCAGAGGGAAGTGCCGTGCTGGCTCCAAGCGGAGGGGCCTCGACTCAAAGCCCGTTCCACACGGAGCAAGCGAAGCATCCATTCGTTGATGGGCCACGGAGGCACACGCAAGTTCGTGGTGGACACCGAAGCCCCATCACGACGCCGTGCCAACATGAGCTTTCGCATCCACCACAGCGGTATCAGCACACGGTGAAAAGGCACGATTTCCACCACGTGGCAGTCCTGATTCGAGCGCAACAACCGATGTAATTCAGCCGTTTCATAGCGTCTGACATGACCCGCTTGCTCGTCTGCCCTTGACCAAAGAGACATCATGGCGGGCACCGTCCCCACGACGAATCCATTCGATCGCACCAGATCGGCAGCCTGTCGTAGGGTTTGCGAGGGATGATCGAGATGTTCGAGCACGTCGAACAACCCCACGGCATCGAAACGATCGGGTGGCAACTCATCCACGCCTCGCGTCAGATCGTGAAGCCAAAACTTGGCTTTGGGCGCTCGTTGCGCAGCGCGCAACAGCAAGTGCCGATGACCGTCGACACCCACCACCGAAAGGCCAAGTATCGAAAGATGCGCGCTCACACAACCTGCTCCGCACCCAAGATCGAGAAACCTTTGTCCTGCGCCAATTCCGAGCATTCGCAACCGCGAAGCGATGAACTCGTTGCGTGATCGATGCCAAAAATGCAGTTCTTCCGCACGGCTCAACGCTGCCATGACGCGAGGATCGGAGATATCGAAGCTGGCATGATCCGCTGGCAATTCGCTGAAGATTTGGATTTGTTCAGACGGGCTATCAGGAGCCATGCTGCAAACCAATATCCGGGTATTCTCGAAGGCGCCCCTGTAAGTCCGTACATACCGCTTCGACTTTCGCTTCGATGAGAAGTTTTCCGTCTTCTGGCCGTTCGATGCGTTGATCGAAGGTCACGCGAAAGGGGGATGTTTTTTTTGCACGGGTATATACTCGCAACGTATCGCCGAGCCGTGCGGGAGCCTTGAACGTGATCTGGACGCTATAGATTGGGAAAATCACCCCACGGTCGGTCCATTCGCGAATCGATGGTCCCAGGCTGTTGAGCAGTTCCGTACGTGCTCGTTCGAGGAATCTCAAATAATTGGCGTGATACACCACGCCCATGCAATCCGTGTCTTCGTAGTATACTTTGACGTCCAACTGCTGCTCCATGGCGGGAGCATACGCCTTTCACGGCTCAGCGTCGCGGGACTCTTCCTCGTCTTGAGATCCACCATCGATCGCGGTGCTAAGGCATCGGGCGACGAACAGGCGCATGGCGGTTCCCTCCGGTCGAGAGACGAAAAGGTCGTTGCCGTGGTTTGCGATGGGTTCACCGGATCCGAGGAGCGATTCGCGCAGGAGTTTGTCGGTGAGTTTCCCATCTGGGGAGAGGGGAGCCAGGCGCGTGGATCCAAGGGCATCGGCAATGGCAAACCATCCGGGCATGACGTTAGGAGCGCCGACACCCGTATGCTCTTCATCGATTCGTTCCGGGCCTTCCACGCCTCCCAACCGGACTCGGCTCATGAATAGCTGACCACCTGGTGAGCCGCTCGGGGTATCGTCATCGCGCCAGACGACCATGGCGGAATCGTCTTGCAACGATACAACGTCGAAGCCGAGCACATGACCGTCTGTGGGACCGAGGCGAACCGCCGTTCCGGTCATTGCGCCGCGGTTGTCCAGGGGTAGGGCTTCTATCCATCGGTAATCGATATCTTCCGCGCGGTATTGGGAGTCATCGGAAGGGGAACCGGGACGTCTAGCGAGCCAAAAAAGCCAGAATCCACCGGAGCGTTCGAGCAGCCGTGGCATTTCCGCATCGGTTCCGGGCAGTGTCATCACTTTGGGTTTCGAGGGTTTTTGGAACGTAGTGGGGTCGAAGGTGGCAAGAAAAACGGCTCCCACGTCACGCCCTTTCGGAACGCCATCCCAAACGGCCACGGCCACCTCTTTTCCGATGACGACGTCATAAGCGAGGGACTCATCCTGATCTTGCAGGATCTCGCTTGCCCACAGGATCTGGTCACGGTCGATGCGTGCGAGCCGCAAGGTTCGGGAAGATCCGGAGGGTTCTAAAATCGCCATACCCAGGGTTTTTCCGCGGGAAAAGACTCGTGGCGCATCCGCATCGCCGTGAGAGGCGCCGGCAGATATTTTTCTCCACGCCGTGCCATCGCGGTTTGTGGTGATGATTTCGAATGCCGTTCCCTGCCCTTGTTGGCTGAGGGCTCCGACTGCAAATCCGCCATCGAAGGCGACTCCATCTCCGAGTTCCGTGGCGAAAGGCAGGATTTTGTCGAGATCGTCTGAGCTTGGAGAGCGTGAACCAACCCAGTAGTCTTGGCCGATGGGTTGGCAGCGAGAGGGACGAGCCGTGGGAGCTGACGCAACCGGCTGCTCGATTTGAGGGTCTTTGGCGGGCGGATCGCTGTTACAGCATCCGACGAGTGCCCGGATGCATGTGAGCAACAACACGTGGATGCGGCGAATCATCGAAGGATGGGTTAGTCCTTCGCGGGGCCGGAGGCAAAGGTTCTGCAAACCAAGCGTTGACCGGCGGCATTCCCCCTGCCAAAACCTCGCTTTATGTCTGGAAGAGACATGGTTCGAAGTTATGACCCGAGTGCTGTTTTACAAACAGCATTCCGTCGCTTTTTTGATCACATTCAGATCGACGAGGCATGGCTTTCCATCGTTCGCGATGCGGCTGGGCGCGGGCCGGTCGTATACGTGATGAGGAATTTGTCGTTCCTCGACTTCATGGCGCTCGATCACTTGACCGAACGTTACGGGTTGCCGGGCGTTCGATTCGCCAATGACTTGGGGTTGTGGGTACTCGAGCCATTTGCCGAAACGTGGACACAAGCCGTCCTTCAATCACGCCGTACGCCTCCCACGGAACGAATGAGCGACGTAATCTCGAGTGGTGGCTCCGCGGTGCTTTTTCTCAAGCGCCCTCCCACCTTACTCGAAAAAGCAGCTCATAGTCGTCGCAGGGCCGTGTCTTCGGAAGGTGATGCGTTGGTGAAGACGCTCTTCGATTTGCAAGGACGCATGGACCGACCCATCATGTTGGTGCCTCAAGTATTCGTTTGGTCCAAGCGCCCCGAACGATTGGAGCCTTCGCTCATCGATTTCGTTCTCGGCCCACGGGATTGGCCTGGACGCATTCGGTTGGCGGCTGAGTTTTTGCTCAACTACCGCAATGTTCTATTGCGTGCGGGTGAGCCCATTGCGCTGACTCAGTTCCTGCAAGCCAACGCGGGAGAAACCCAGGAAACGCTCGTCCGTCGGGGAACCTACGCGCTCCTGCGTAAGATCGAGCGGGAACGTCGAGCGGTCTTGGGGCCGATGCGTAAGCCCGCGGATCGTGTTCGCGAAGAGATCGTCCGCAGTCCCAAGCTCACCCATGCCATTCGGCAACTTGCGGGCGAAGGGCGTGCGGAACGAATGCTGCTGACGGCTCGTGCTTATCGCATGCTTCGCGAACTCGAGGCCGCTCCCGATCCAGAGACGATCGTGGCGATGAGCACTGCGATTCAAGGGATTCTCAACGTGCTCTACGCGGGGTTGGAGATCGACAAGGAGGGAATCGAACGAGTCAGGCAAGCGGCGCAGCGCGGTACTCTCGTTTTCTTGCCGAGTCACAAAAGTCACATCGATTATCTTCTTCTGTCGCATGTATTGCAGAAGCACTCGCTGCAGCTTCCCCTCATCGCTGCCGGCGACAACTTATCGTTCTTTCCCGCTGGCCCGATTTTTCGTCGAGGGGGCGCGTTTTTCATCCGTCGCAGTTTCCACGGAGACCGTCTCTACGCCGCGGTGGTCGATGCATACCTTCGTCGCGTTCTTCGTGATGGTTGGCCGATCGAAGTATTCATCGAAGGAACGCGTTCACGAACGGGAAAGCTTCTTCCTCCGAAATTGGGGCTGCTCAACATGCTCGTAGACTCGGGCTTGAGCATCTCGAATCGAGATATTTTATTCATTCCCGTGAGCATCGGCTACGAACGTTTGGTAGAGGAAGGCTCTTATGTGCGCGAGTTGTTGGGGGGAGAGAAGCGAACGGAAGACACGACGGCGCTGATTCGAGCCTCTGCGATCTTCGCGGAGCGTTATGGTCGGCTCAACATTCAGTTTGGCGAGGCCTTGAGCTTACGGCAATTGATGCAAGAAACGGGACTCCGTGAAGGTGATCGCGTCACCCCAGCACGACGACGCGAGCTAACCAAAAAAATTGCGTATCAAGCCTTGGGACGCATCAACGCGGTCACGGCCGCGACCCCAGGTGCCATCGTGGCGCTAGCGTTGCTCACCCATGGTAAGCGGGGACTCACGCATTCGGAACTGCTGGAGCGCTCTCGCCAGCTACTTGTCACTCTTCAGCGACAGGGAGCACGTTGCATCTCTTCGCTCGTCACACCGTCGGGCGCATTGCGCCCCGCCTCCATCCGCGAAGCGGCGAAAATGTTTCAAAAAGCCAAGCTTGTCCAAGTCCACATCGCCGCCGATTCTCTCGTGGGAAAACGCGTCAAAACGTCTGCAAAAACCGATCAAGACATCGTCTACACCGTTCCCGACGACAAACGCATCGCTTTGGATATTTCCAAAAACATCATCATCCACTTTTTCGTTCCGTTTGCGCTCATCGCCATCGCGATGCTTGCTCCTCCTGGTCCTCCTTGTGACCTTGCTTCGGTTCGAGAACGGGTCGAACGCCTTTCCAAGCTGTTCAAACATGAATTCATGTTCTCGAGGGATAAGGGGTTCGATGAGATCTTCGACGACACGCTGCGGTCGATGGCGCTTGCCCACGAGATCCGCGTGGAAGACAATCAATTATCGTTCGGTGAGGGGCACGATGGCGCAACGGGGCGAGCGTGGCTCGTTTGGTATGGATCCATGCTCCGCAACTTCTTGGAAGCCTACGTGGTAAGCGCACGTTCTCTGACGCTGTTGCTCAAAGGTCCCATGGCGAAAAAGGACCTAATACGTCGCGCGCTCGCCATCGGAGACAAGATGTTCTTGTCCGGTGAAATCGAACGTCGTGAAGCGTTGAGCAGCCGAATCATCGAAAACGCGTTCCTATCTTTCGTCGATCAAGGCTATATCGAGCAAACGGAAGCCAACAAGCTCGCTCTGGTTTCGTCTTTTGCCGATCCCGCCGCGGTACGCACCATCGAGAATCGAATCATGGCGACGTTGACACGACGTTCCGAAGACCGACTATGACGTATCGTTTTTCTCTTTTCCTTGGGATTGCTGCCGTGGTTTCGGGTGCCATGGCGTGTGTCGGTTCGCCTTCGCCGCTCGTACCCGAAGCCCGAGGCTCTGTTGGTCTTCCCTATCGCGGTGTGTTGACCGAACCTGTCGCGCTTCCCCAGCAAGGAACCGGCTACGTACGTATCAAACCCGCGGGCAAGCATTATGGTACGCGAGCACTGGTGCAGACGATCGAATACGCGGCCGCCGAGGTGCAACGTCAACGCCCTGGACCACCGCTGCAGATTGGGGATTTGTCGGGACCGTACGGCGGACGTATCCCCAACCACAGCTCCCATCGCACGGGACGGGATGTGGATTTCATTTTTTATGCCACCGATCTTGGTGGTGCCATGGTTCCTGCCCAAGGCTGGACCCATTACGGTGCCGATGGCCTGGGCATCGCCCATGAAGGTAAACATGGCCGCATCTATTTGCGCATGGATTTGGAGCGCAACTGGCTCTTGGTGAAAGCGCTGCTGCAAGCTCCCACAGCCAATGTCATGTGGCTTTTCGTCAGCAACCCACTCAGGGCTTTGCTTACGGAATACGCATTTGCTCGCGGAGAGGACCCTTTGATCGTTTGGCAAGCCGAGAATGTTTTGCATCAGCCACGCAATTCCTTACCCCATGACGATCACTTCCATCTTCGAATCATGTGTCCGGAGGGAAGTGAGGGGCTGGCGTGCGAGCAGGGAGGGCCGGTCTGGCCTTGGTTGACACCCGTCACGCTCGATTGGCCCGAAAGCTCCTCCGAGATCGCAACCTTCATCGAGGCCGCAACCATCCCTTCGCCATGACGTCGTCGCATCTCCTGGCTCACGCGGATGCGGAAGAATTTTTGCGCGCGTTATGCGACATCGAACCCGCGGGAATCGATCTTTGCTATGTGGATCCGCCCTTCAACGTCGGATCGGCATTTTGCGCACGAAAGCAAAAAGGCGAATACCGAGGCAAAGCACGGTGGTCATCTGGCGAGCTTGCCTACGATGATCGATGGGGAGGTATCGAAGGATTTCTTCGATTTCTCGAGCCGAGGCTCGGAGCGATCTGGAAAGTAATCGCGCGCGGTGGCATGGTGTGGATTCATCTCGACCACCGCGCGGTTCATGAAACCAAATCGTTGTGCGATTCGCTATTTGGGAAAGACGCCTGGTTGGGAGAAGTCATCTGGGTACCGGGTAACGGGGCTCGAGGGCGAGGTTTCAGTGTGACTCATCAAACCCTGCTCATTTTCGGAAAACGCGATCGTCATCGGCCTTTCGTTTGGAATGACGACCACCCCACGCTGCGCGAAGCCTTCGCACGAACGAGTCTCGAGATGCACTTTCGCGCGGTGGATGAAAACGGACGTCGGTACCGCGAACGAGTCATTGCTGGTAAGCGATATCGATACTACGCCGATGAAGGGCGCAAACTGGGCAGCGTATGGACAGATATTCCTGCCATGGTCGCCAACACGCCCATTCACAGACAGGGCACTGGATATCCAACCCAAAAGCCCGAGCGGCTTCTCGAACGCATCATCCGCTGGGTGACGATCCCCGGTGCGCTGGTATGCGATCCCATGTGCGGTTCAGGCACGACTCTGGTTGTAGCCGCGCGGCTCGGGCGACGATTCGTTGGGTCGGACAAGAGTCCCATCGCGATTGAAATGACGGCGAATCGTCTTCGGAGCGAAGGCATCGAGTTCGAGTCTTGGCGAAATCATCAAGCCACGACGCTGTAGGGGGTGGGACGTTCGTGTCTGCGGAAAGAGGCTGAAAAAAAACGTAAACACCGAGGCTCCCTTCGACCGCCGATCGATTCCAACAACATGAGTTTATTGAGTTATTTCGTCTTCCGTCAGAACCCGAATTCCATATTCGATCAGCCGTTTCGCAAATAAGCCATGGCCGGCGCATAAGCGTCCGGTAAAGGTTCCGTCATACACTTGACCTTTGCCACACGAAGGAGATCGCGCTTTGAGAATGGCGAGACGTGCGGCTGACAACGTGACGAGTAGAAAAGCTTGTTGGGCGCCACGTTCGAAAGCATCCGTGGCATCATCTCCGTATTCCGAGACCACGCGCTCACCGATGATTTCGTGACGAGCACGAGGGGTGGATAGGCCGCCGAGTTGTTCGGGGCAGACGGGGAGAAATCCGCAGTGTGCGATGATGGAAAGGACATTGTCATTGGCCTGACTTCGACCATCGTAACGACAGCAGGCGCCAAGGAGGCAGGCGCTAACGACGATGATTTTTTCATTCGAGATGATTGAGTCATGAACGTTCATGGCGATGCAGTGCTAGCATGACTGTCGCTCCATCGCGCCACAAGGCACGGAATGACCCGATGACGAAGCAACGCCCAGGCGACTATCTGGCCAACCGTTATCGTATCGAACAGCGGCTCGGGACCGGCTCCTCGGCTATCATCTTCGAAGCCACCGATACCACCAACGGACAGCGAGTGGCGGTGAAAGTCATCCATCAGCGGTTTCGCAATGACCGCACCATGCATCGTCGCTTTCTTCGGGAAGCCCGGGCCGTTCAAGCCTTGAACAATCCTCACGTGGTCAAGGTTCTCGAAGTCGGGCAATTGTCTCGTGGCATTCCATTTTTGGTCATGGAACTTCTCGAAGGATCGACCCTCGACCAAATCATCCAACGACACGAATCACTTCCCATCGAACGAGCGATGTGGGTTGCGGATCAAATCGCATCCGCGTTGCAGGATGCCCACGACGTTGGCATCATCCATCGAGATTTGAAGCCCGAGAACGTGATCGTCAGCGGTTACGAACACACCCCTTTCGTCAAAGTCGTCGACTTCGGGATCTCGAAGCTCGTGGGGACTCATGAAACGACTCAGCTTACGGGCACGAGTGAGCTGGTGGGAACGCCCACCTATATGGCTCCGGAGCAAATCGATGGGTGTAGGGACATCGATGGTCGTGCGGACGTGTATTCGCTTGGCGTGGTGATGTACGAAATGCTGACGGGCGTGTCGCCGTTTGCCTCGGCTCAGGACTTCCCTGGGCTGCTGAGCTTGCTTCTGGAAAGTCCCAAAAGCGTCCGTGAGATTCGTCCGGAGGTGCCTGAGGGGCTGGCCCAGCTCATTGCGGGAGCGATGGCTCCGGAACGATCGCAACGTATTGCCAGCATGCAGTCGCTTCGTCAGAGCATTGCTCCGTATTGGCGCGCTAGGAAGGCGGATTCACTTCCGGAACAGGCGACCGAATCCAACGACGGTCCGATGCCTGCTCAAGTCAGTCTTTTCGAGGATGACTCGAGTTCGATGACCGAACAAAAAACGGAAGTGTACCCCGGAACGAATCGTTGCTCGTGGGAAGACAAGACGCAATTCGATGCGTCTATCGAGCCTTCGTTCCATCCATTGAGCAGTCTGTTTGAAGAGGATTGGGAACAAGCAACCCGACGCGAACCAACGCCATTCATCGAGCCCTGGCCAAGCACGGAAAGCGACTCTCCGCCGGTCGATCATCATCCCTTTTCGCGCTCAATGCCTCTGCCAATCTCGGCGCATTCGAAGGACAAACGTGTTGCTCCGCCTCCCCCACCTCCTTCGCGGCCCAAACTATCTTCTGCGTCACCCGCGAGGCAACCACCATCGCAGCACCCACCTCCACCTCCGCCCCATCGTTCATCGTCGTCGATGGCTCCTTTGGCATTTCACGGGCCCGCACCACGCCCCTCACGCCCCGTTCCCTCCGTCGTACCACCACCGCCTTCATTGTCGGCTCCGCAAGCAGCGCGCCCGAACCAACCGGTTCTTCATGAAGAGGAAAGCGGTCTTCCGAGACCTTGCTCCCAAGAGCCGGACCCAACGAACCCATGATGCGATCAACGCAAAGGGCACGCCGGCAGGACGATAGGATGCAAATGGGGGATGGGACCGCACGAGTCGAAAAACTCGTGGTTCGAGATGATTATTGGCTCACGTAGCGAGCGCGATGATCTTGGATGTAGGCGAGTTCTTCCTGCAACATATCATACGGCTTGTTGAAGGACTTCTCGTGATCTTCGATCGCCTTCTGAATGCATTCCTCAGCCTTCGCCCAGTCGTGCTTGACGGTATACAACACGGCAAGGTTGTACCAATCGAAGTAGTTCTTGCTCGAAGAGCCGTCGATAAGAGCGATGGTTCCATCTACGTCATTCTTCTCGAGAAGAGCCCACGCCTCGTCGTGGTATCCGCCGATACCACCCACAAACTTTTTCTTGGCTTGGCTGACCTGAGAAGGCCCTTCCCAAACACTGAACTCCAAATATTTTTGCGTGCATGCGGATGATGTGAACGCAATGGCTGCAGCGAGAATCGTAAGAGCGACATGCTTGTTCATGAGACGGTCTCCTCCGTGGGATGACAAGGTTCGAAGGGCCCCGAGTTTACGGAAAACACGCGCTAAGTACCATAGCAATGCGGAGAGCGCTTCGAATCTTAATAATATCGTTGAAATTCAATAAGTTACGCCTTCAACAATTCGTGCATTCGCAAAAAACGCCGTCCGTGGGCGACGCAGAGCAGTGGTCGAAGGGCGGTAGGCAGACGGCATTTTGCATGCACTCACAGGACAGATCGTTTTTGCAGGCCTGCGGGGTGGGCACGCAATGATGTTCGAAAACCCATCCGACATCCGTCACGCACGTGTACATCTTCGGATCGCAGTTGGAGCAATTCGGAACGAAGGCGCATTGAGATGCGGGAACGCAAGGGCCCCAACAAAGATTGTTTACGCTTGGCACCTCGCCAGCCTCACATTGGGGAGGAAGGGCGTTGCACAACACCTTGGGGGCATCGCAATCAAAGCCCACGGCGCAGTGGCCTGCGAGACAACGGGGACCTTTCGCCTGGCTGATGCCAAGTTCGGTACACTTATCGACGACGCACGTGATGGGACAATCTTCGACAGGGTCTCCCGGTCGCATCGCGACACAGGTGCAACAGTCCGAGTAAAGGATGCATTGGGAGTCATCCTTGCATTGGGGAGCTGGAGGGTATCCTGCAGAACCTCCCGTTGCGCCTTGCCCAGAGGCACCCGCATCCGCCCCGCTTCCGCCAGCACCCCCACCCGCTACCGCCCCGCTTCCGCCAGCACCCCCACCTGCATCCGCGGCGTTTCCTCCTGTATTCCCCGCTTGCCCTGCACTTGCCCCCGTCCCACCGGTGTGCGATCCGCCAGCCCCTCCCATGGCCGCCGAGCCTCCAACACCACTCGCGCCAGCCGATCCTCCGTTGGCTGACTCTACCGTTCCGCTACAACCCATCACCAACACGGCCAACGTGGCCCAACGCAGCGCCTTACCCATCTTGATTCTCCTTGAACGGAACCATGGAATCCATCGGACACACCATCATGTCATGGCTCGAGCGTCGACGTTTTGATTCGGTCCCGTCCCAGAGTATTCGCATACCCAAAGCCATGACAGTCATCCCTGAAAAAGCCTCGCACCTCACGCAGGGATAACGATGTCACGGAAAACGCATCCAAGCCAGCCGCACGGTGCAATTACTCATCACCATGGACAGCGCCATCGCGATCAAAGAAAATCGTATATCAAGAGGGCAAGCCAACACGCTTGCGGCAAGCCAAACCACCGTGCCCTCAATCGAAAATAATATTATTATTTCACTATGTTATAAGCTGTGCGTCCCATGGGAACCCACATCTCCTCTCCAACCCTCGAAGCCAACCGCCAACCAAGAATGAAGATATGGTGAGCCGCTTAAATACAGACGACACCGGTTTGCATCCTTTGACTGAATGGCTCGTGCGCCGTCTGACCGGTCCTCGAGGCCGACAGGATTGGAACCGTTTGGTCGAAGCGGCTTGGCGGCATACCTCGACCATCCCCTTGCGAACCCTGATGCCGACAGAGACCCTTCGCGATGTAGTGCTCGCTCAGCTTCGCCCCGATCGGTTGCCGGATTTTTTGCGTCCCATCACGCGAAGTCTTTTACCCAGATTGCTCGAACTGCATCGAAACGATGATGCCCCTTTGGGCCGATGGGTTCCCGACACGGCACGCGGCGCCCTCGAGCGCTTGGCTTCCCGGCCCGGACTCATCCATGAAGACTGGATTCGCGCGCTGTTCCGCCAACGCGTGGCAGAAGCCGTCATGGCGGATGCCCTGTACCGCGGCATTCGGGATTTCTCGACCATCATGCCGCGACTGATGCTCAGCCTCATGCCGACCCAACGGTTTTCGAGATTGGGGGGTGCCACGATCATCGGCAAACGAATCGTCGAGGAATTGGAGAAAAAACTCGAACCCGAAATCAAAACGTTTCTCGAAGGAGGAACCAAAAAAGCTCTATCCCGAGCGGCTGACTTCGCCGTGGAACACAAAGATGATGAAGCCGCCAAAGCGTTTCGTCGCAACATCGTGCAATTCGTTCTGTCCAAGTCCCCTTCCTTCCACGTGCAAGGCGTCTCGGAGGACATGCTCGCGGACCTCGAACCGATCGTCACGATGATCACGAAACACATGGCGACTCGAGAAGAAACCCATCGGTTGGCAATCCACGCCATCGAGGAGATAGACCGAGTGTATGGGGATATGACGCTGGCCGAAGCGCTGCGAGCGGTGGGGTACGACAGCGAACCGGACCATCAAGCCTGGGCTTCCTTGACCTGGCCTGTGCTCGTGGAGTGCATGAAAGCACCCGAGATTCGCGTATGGCTCGAGGAGTTGGTTCGAGATTTTTTGGAGTTCTTCGAAACCGAATACCGACCATCATCCTAGACGACTGCCCGAGCGATCCCCCGTCGAATGAGCCACGTAGTTGCCTTGTTGCCCGAAGTAAGTGAAAATGAACGACGTGATTCGCTCGACCTGCCTTTCCAAGCGTTGGCCTTTCCACGTTTTCGCCGCGGCACTCGCTTTCGTGGCACCCGCGGCCCTTGCGCAACCCACGCCAATCGAAACGAGCAGCAGTGCAGCAGCCCAGCCCTGGAGTGCCAGTTCCCAGGCCACTGTCGGCCAACCCGTACTCATCCACGTCATCGTGGCTCTTTGCTCCAACGAATACACCTATTGCGGAAGCAAGGCCAAAGGTGACCCCACCGACCTCGACGGCAATCTGTATTGGGGCGCAACCTTCGGGGCCCGACGCCTTTTCGACAGTTCTTATAGCCCGTGGACACGGATCTCCGCCAATCCTGCCAGCGGACAAGTGCTCGAACACCTGATTTATCAACGACCCAGTGAAGCGTTCGGCACCGTGATGGTCTCGCTCGAAGCCTGGAATGGAACCCATACGGATGAAGCCATCGATCGGTTTTTCAGTATCGCGTCGGGGGGAGGACAGGTCACCGTGCAAGGGCGCAATGTACCCATTCACGCTGTTGGCTATGTGGGACTGAACCGTTTGCTCGATGGTCATAACCTGCCGACTGCTTCCGGTGGACAAGCCATTCCATCCTTCGTCATCGCCCGCGCCTCGGAACGCACCTTTGGCCCGGCGCTTCGTCAAGCCGGATCTTTCCCCCTCGTTACCGTCCACGGAACGGTTGCTCCGGAAGGGTATACGATTCTCGCGGCCGCGCGTGCCATGGCGGACAACTACTCGCCGCGAGGCATCCGTCATCGAATGATCGAGGAATACGCTCGATACCAGAGGACCTCGCAGCGAGCCGCTGCCGCCACCTTTCCGTGGCCTCATCCATAAAACGATTATATTTCGCTATGTTACGCCAGACTCACCGATCGGCGAGTCCAGCGTTGACAGGACGAGCCTTTCAGAGCTGCACGCATTTTCCAGCCATGCAAACGAATCCAGCACAGGCAGGACCGCAATCCGCGTCGGAATCGCAAGTCGGTGGAATGGCACCCGTGCAATAGCACTGGCCGGAATGACAAAAGCACATGCATCCGCAGTCGCCATCCGACGAGCAGGAGTTGGAGTCCGGGACACATTGGTTGGCGCTGCTGTTACAAACCTGGCCGGCTGGGCAAGAGGTGCCGTTGCCCCACAGCAGGCAGCCCGATGCTCCTTGGATGCAAGTCAGGATCTCGGTTCCCACGCAGCGGGTCGCACCTTCTTTTTCGCAAGTATCGACACACCCGCCTGCTTGCACGCATTCGTTGCCCACGCAAACCAGTCCACTGCAAGCAGGGCCGCAATCCGCATCGGAATTGCAACTCGGAGGAATCGCTCCCGTGCATTTGCATTCACCGGCCACACAACCGCAGCCACAACCGCAATCATCGTTCGCAGAGCATTGGTCGGTGTGGGCAATGCATTGGGTTCCCGAGGAATTACAAACATGGTCTTGGGGGCAGGCGCTCGGCGCACCCCACTGCAGGCAGCCCGGCGTTTTGAGTTCACAAGTTTGTTCAGCATTGCCCATGCAACGGGTGGCACCCGGATAAGGGCATGGGTCGATGCACGTCACATCGGTTCGTTGCACACACGCGCCGGAAACACAGGCAAGCCCATAACAAGCCGGTCCGCAATCGGCATCCGTATCGCAACTTGGCGGGATCGCGCCCGTGCATCTGCATTCCCCGGAAACACAGGCGCAGCCGCATCCACATTCCGAATCAGCCGAGCAAGAGGAAGAAGGCACGATGCACGAGGTAGCATCCGCGTTGCACGTTTGCCCCTGCGCGCAGTAGTCCCCCGCTTGCCACGCAAGACACCCGGATACTGATGTCTTGCATGCAATATTCCGATTGCCCATGCATAGCGTGGATCCCTCACCGGGACATGCGTTCTCACATCCTCCACCATCGGGTTGTTGTCCTCCCGATCCCGACGATCCGCCAACGGCTTCTCCACCCGTTCCTGCCACCCCGCCGCCGGAACCTGCGACACCCCCCGTTCCTGCCGCTCCACCCGTCCCGGCATCCGGGGAATCCGCAATATTGTCTTCGTTACTACAAGCCGCGATCAACAACCCCACACCCACCCACAAACACAATCGATAGGATAATCCAAGTTTCATGATTTCGACCTCCTTATGGTCCATGAATGGCTAGACGTCGTCGATGGCTTCAAAAAAAAAATTGCTTTTCTGTTCAAGGCTCCGGGGGGCAGAGATTTCGTATACGATCCGCATAGATACCGGGGGCCCGTTGCAACACGGCGGCGGCTCGGGCGCAGGCTTCCGCACGACGACCGAGTTGTACCAACGACTCCATCGCGACGATTTCGCTCTCGAGCCCAAGCTGCCCCCGAGGAAACCTGCGTCGGTATTCTTGCGTGAGCGAAAGCGCACGCGCCGGATCACTTCCCACAAAGCCGCGCGCTTGTTCGATGAGCAGTGCTTCTTGCGCAAGCGAGTCCACCCCCGCGTCCTGTGGCTGTTTGGTGGACACGACCGGACTTGCCTTGGGCAAGACCGCGGAATCATCAGGGGGTGGTTCGGTGGGCGCCTGGCTCGAAGGCAAAACAGGAGCGGCCGGAGCTTTCGTGACGGAAGGCTCCGGGCTTGGCTCGACAGAAGCCGCAGGAACCCGAGTCGTCGTCTGCGTAGTTTCTACAGCGACCACACCGGCAACCACGACTACGCCCAATCCCGCGCCAAGCGCGATGCCTTTGAGCCAGAACACCAACCCAAGACCGACAGGAATCGCGGCAAGCCGGGCAATGTGGCGCTCACCGCGAGAAAACGCTTTCGCGTCGATGGGTCTGGGAGGCGAAGCGTGCCGTAACAACGCCCGCACCTCGTCAGAACCCGTATCTCGCAGACGAGAGGGTCCGTTCATGCGCCACCTCCACGTTTCTTATCTTTCTGCAACCTCGACAACACCAATTCAAATTGTTTTCGCGCCGCGTGAAGCCTGGAATGCACCGTCCCCATCGGTACGCCAAGCACGCTCGCAATCTCCATCGTCGACAGCTCTTCGACCTCATACATCACGAATACCGCTCGTTTGTCGATATCCATGCGGTCGAGCACATCCCGCAACAATCGTTGCGCCTCTTGACGTTGCATGTACTCTTCCCCGAAACAGGCTTCGTGAGAGCAGGGCTCAGGAGGAGCCGCCATCATCTGTTCTCGCTTTCGCCATGCCCGTTTGCGCCAGGATGACGCGACTCGCAGGCAAATCCCATAAAGCCATGTCGTCATCCGCGAAGTCCCATCGAACGTGAGCAGCTTTCGATGAACGACCACGAATACCTCCTGGGATACGTCGTCCAAGTTCGCTTCTTCCACTCCCATCCGCTGCAGCGTGCGCCATACGAAGTCCGCGTGTTGCCGATACACCGTCACCACATCGGGCCGATCCCCCACGCCGAACAATCCGACTTCGGTTTTCAGAACTTCGTCCACGTCAGAAGGTGAATGTCCCCATGCCTCTCGCCCCTTCATTAAAAATGAAGCCCAAGGCCCCCCCACCCCAACCCTCCCACGGTCGGCTGTCGCCACACAGGTTCATCCCATCCTGTCACCGTGAACGCTCTACGCTTCAGCGGCACGAATAAGTCGGCTCCCAGTTCCACATCAACAGGTCCTGCAAGGTTCATTCGCAACATCGGCCCCACGGATATCGCCATATACGCTCGTCCCCCTGGATGGGTTGGCGTCAACGCATGCACCACCGCCCAAGTTGACCCCAACCATCCAGACGCACATACACCTACCGTTATCGACTCCCCCTCGTGATAGCAAGCCCCCAACCCAAACGCGGCAAGACCAAAAGAAAATCGTTCATCGTCCGGTTGAGATTCCGCAACCACCAGAGACTGAGCGAGCCAGGACCACGACGAACCAAGGGGCATCTTCCCGACCAACTCGACGGCTGGTGAGGCATCGGGAACGAGTCCGGCTGCCACCGCGCCACGCATGCTCAACGACGCTTGTCCTTGGGGGACAACCTCGCAGGGCTGGGATGGGGGAGGCGGTTTGGGCGTGATGGGTTGCGCAGGCACGGCCGAAGTGACGGTGGTCGGCGGAGGCGGTGGTGGTGGCGCGGGAGGCGGAGCCTCAGAGGATACCACGATGGGTGGTTGCACCGGATCGGCAGAGAGTTTCGCGTTTGGATCAATGACCAACGCGATGGCAAGAACGGCCGCGGATTGCACGGCTTCACAGTCGGGCGTGTCGCTGGTCAACTCCCGGGTGCCCACGAGATTCGACCCTTCTCGCACCTGGATGCGAACGCGCCAGCCGTGCTCCGTGTGCTCCACGATCGCTTCAATGCTACGGCGTGCCAAATTGGAAAATGGCGCGGTCGACAAGCGTTTCGCAACGAGGTCTTCGATTTCCGCGGGAGAAGCGCAAAAATCAGCTCCCTGTCCACGGGCCCAGGCGAGGCGAACAGGCTCGACGGTGGCCGCTCGGCTCGACGTCATCTGCCCGAACAATCCAGTTCCGACGAATCCCATGGCGATGACAACCGTTGAAAATGCCTTTGGAAAACCCGATGCCATCACGGTCAGTCCTTCCGTTTTGCTTCTCGAACTCCCCATTTCCCCGCGTCAGACAAGCCCTCGACCGATACCTCGCGTAGCCTCATTTCCGCTGAATGCGATATCACGATGAGAGAGACTCGCTTCATGGCTCATTGCCCAATGCCAGTGGCGGCTTGCCACGCTCAAGAAGAAACACCCAACGTCATCACCAACGGCGCATGGTCGCTCGGTTGCTTTCCTTTGCGCGCTTCGCGGTCGATCCTCACGGACTCCACGCGGGCGAGCAACGGATGGGTCACATACGCATGATCGATACGAAGCCCGTGATTTTTCGGAAAACCAAGAGCGCGATAATCCCACCACGTGAACGCGATTTCATCGGGATGGAGCGCTCGGAATGCATCGAATAGACCCAGGGAACGAAGGTCCGCCAATGCGTTTCGTTCCCGTTCCGAGCACAAGATATTACCTTCCCAAACCGTGGGATCGTAGGTATCTCGAGGCTCCGGAGCCACGTTGAAGTCGCCGCAAAGCGCAATATTTGGATACTTGCCAATCTCTTCACGCAACAGAGCTTGAAGCTTTCTCATCCATTCGAGTTTGTATACGTACTTATCCGAATCCAGACTTTGCCCATTCGGGAAATACGCTGAAAATACACGAACTTGCTCAATTGTTGCCCCGATCAATCGCGCCTGCGCATCGCCCTGCAGACCCCGGTAGATATCCTGCATCTCGAACCGACTGATGAGCGCCACGCCATTGAATGACTTTTGCCCATGCAACGCCACACGATACCCCAGAGACTCGAAGGCGCTCGCGGGAAATTGATCGTCAGGCGCCTTGGATTCTTGCATGCAAAGCACATCGACCGGATGCTGCGAGAGCCAATCGACCACGCGCTCCAGACGCGCCCGCACGCCGTTGACATTCCAGGTGGCAAGGGTCAGTGGCGACGTCATGATCTTGTCTCGTGAAGGGGCGGGGCCATGAACCCTGGTCCCACGGGTTCGGAGATATGTCGGACCACGATTTGATCGATATCGGCCAATTCTTGTGCGGATAGACGCCATCCCCAGACACCATCGAGCGGATCGAGCTGCTCGGGTTTTCTGGCTCCCCACAAGGCGATAGGGCTGCCGGGCTGGTCCAACACCCAGCGTACGGCAAGTTGAATGAGAGTTTTTCCTCGGTCCTGCGCAAAACGGTCGAGTTCATCGACAGCGGCAAGATAGTGCTGGCGTCTCGATGGTTTGAACTTCGGATCCACGTTGCGTATGTCCCCTTCACCAAAACGAGTGTCGACACGGATTCGACCACTGAGTAGCCCACGACATAACGCGCCATACATCAAGGTGGTGATGCGGTGGTTTCGGCAAAAAGGAAGCACATCGCGCTCAATCTCTCGCTCGAACAGGTTGTACGGCGGTTGAGAGGTATGCAGAGGCGCATAGTCCAAAAAAGCGGACATCTGTTCCGGCGAGTAATTGCTCACGCCAATTGCCCGGATTTTGCCTTGCTGCTGAAGACGAAGGAGCGCCTGGGCGGTTTCTTGCGCCGGCACCGCTGGATCCGGCCAATGCACTTGTTCGATATCGAGATGGTCGACCCCCAAACGTCTCAAAGAATCGTCAACCTCCCGCTCGACTCGTTCTCGGCTCGCATCCCTTCGCACCTTGTCGTCTTTCCACGCCAGTCCGAGTTTGGTGGCAATGCGCGCCCGAGCACGGTGCGACGAGGAGGCAAGCGCTTTTCCCACGATCGTCTCGGCTTGTCCAAAGCCATACACCGGCGCCGTGTCGATCAGCGTAATCCCATGATCCAATGCCTTGTGAATCGTACGAATGGAAAGTTGTTCGTCGCTTCCACCCCAAAGCCAACCACCGATGGCCCAGGTTCCAAGCGCCACACGCGATACGTCGATGTCGGTGCCTTCAATACGTAGTATTTCCATCACGTCTGCTCATTTTTTTTCCAAAGGACGCAGTGTCACCAGGGTTGCGCCCCAGCTTCCGCTGTCGATACCGCCCAGCCGATAATCCACGACTTCCGTCAGGCGATCGAGGATGGAATGGACCGTCTTTCGTAGGGTTCCCGTGCCTTTTCCGTGGATGATTCGAACCTCGAGAATTCCCCGCAGGCGACATTCTTCAAGGTAATCCGGAACCAGATTCTTCACATCACGCGGCTGGAATGTATGCAAATCCAACACACCATCGATGGGAAGAACAACGATGTCGTCAGAAGTCGTCATGGTGGCGCTGAACCGCTGACGTAACGCGAAGCCACCCATGGGGCAAGTGCGGCCCGCGGAGTCGTTATACCGGGGGCCGCCTTCCACGCTTATCAGCGAACGCAACGTCCCTTTTCCGCTCGGCACCAACCGTTTTTTTCACATAACAACGACTTGCGACAATCACCGTCCGAACCGGCCATGCATCGGCCTCCCCGCTCCGAACAAAGACCTTTCGAACGACAGGAAACCGCTTCCGCACAATCCTCGTCCGAGTTGATTCGACAACTACCATGTACGGCGGTACACATCCCCCGCTGCTTGCAAATCGCCGTGTCTTTGCAGTCATTGTCCTGGGCTTCACACGTGCCATGGCTTTCCGTACACAAGCCTCGTTTTCGGCAGATTTCGGAAGCCCGACAATCCATCGTGGAACTCGCCACGCAGCGACCATAATCACCAGCCGCACACTTACCACTTTCACGACATAACGGAGATCGTCGACAATCATCGTCGAAAACCGCCACGCACTTTCCCTCCTTCGCGGAGCATTTTCCCTCGTTTTTGCAGATATTCGCGCGCGCGCAATCCATGTCCGAGGCCGCCACACATACTCCCCCTTCCCCCGCAATGCACAAGCCTTGCTCCGCACACGCAAGTTTTTCCCGACAAACACGATTGGACGTCGCGACACAAACACCATCGCGCGCCTCGCACTTGCCATGCAAACGGCACGCGTCCGTCAGCTTGCAATCATAGTCTTTGCGCGCTTCACATACGCCGTCGATCGACACACACGCGCCATGCTGCTTGCATACTTGAGATGACTCACAATCCGAATCCTGCGCCGCCACACAAACGCCGTGGGACAACGTGCATTGTCCCCACTTTTTGCACTCATCCGCGCTGCCACACGGGTCGGCTCCACACCCCATAAGGATCATCGAAACTAGCCCTAGCAACGACAAAACGCGGCCCCAGGCCTTGATTACCGCGGTTCTCACTCGTCCGCACCGCTCCATACCACGTCGCGATGAACCCAGCCTTTCGCACCATCGGGGTTGACGACATGGAGCCACGACCCCTGCCGACGCATCACCATCATCCCTTCTCCACGGTCGGACTTGAACACCACGGGACTATCTTTCGTAGGGTTTTCACGAACGAGGGCGCTTGGCACACGCACGACGACACAGCTTTTCTTTTCCACCAGGTGAGCCGCAATCCAGGCTACATCGCCTTCAAAGTCCCTGGTTTTTATCCAATCATCCTTTTTCTCCACCACCTCGACCGCGAAATACTTGTCGGCCGTGTACAGCACCGCGGATTGCGTGGAAGGCCCTTCCCGAAAATTGGCCTTGTCCACCACAACCGCAAGGATTTCCGCCCAGGCCGTCCCCGACAGCAACGTCCCTGCCACCGATAAAGCAATCCATAGACGAGGTCGTGTCCGATCGAAAATGGATAGGAATAACGGCTTCACGACATGATTCTCCTTGTTGAATGATACCCGAGGGACATTCCCGGCAACCCATGGGCTCCGCGTCCGTCCGCGCCTGCTGCCATGACCGTTACCCATGCCCTCGCTCGCCTCGATGGGGCAAATTTCGGACGATGCCGCCGCACCCCGGTCGAGCATCTCCCTACCCTTTGTGCGCCGTCCCGATTACCATGCATGACAATGCCGCCGAACGACCATCCCGATGACCGCCTCACCACTCTGGCGGGGCATTCCTTTTCGTCGCAGTACGTCCCCAATGTGGACTACCGCCTTGGCCCCCAGGTAGGGCAAGGCGCCATGGCAGTGGCCTTCTATGCCCTGCGCACCGCTCCCGAAGGCTACTGCCCGGTCGTCATCAAAATGCTGCGCCCCTCGTTCGTCAGACAATTCGGACAAGCCGCCTCACTCACCGTACAAAAAGAAACGGTGGCCTTGGGACGCTTGAACGAACGAACCCCAAGCACCCCTTTCGTCGTACGCCTCATCGATACGGGACAATTGGGGATTTCCGACCGATTCGGCCCCCTTCAATTGCCGTGGCTCGCCGTCGAATACGTTCACGGAGGACCAGAAGGAACCACATTGACGCAACGCGTCATGAAGAGCGTACAAGATACATCGTTTGCTTTTGACATGAAACGAGCGGCAAACGCCATCGATTGCCTATGCGCCGGGCTTGCGGCCGTCCACGAAGTCGGTGTCATCCACCGCGATATGAAACCCAGCAATGTACTATGTTGTGGCACCGGCGATGACGAAATCCTGAAAGTAGCGGACTTTGGGGTCGCTCGCCCCCAAGGGCTTGCAGGCACTTTTTTTCATGATGTCATCGGCACTCTTGGCTATGTGGCGCCAGAGGCTTTCGGCAGCCGAGGCTCCGAATGCGGCCCCTGGACCGATGTATTCGGCCTGGCCGGCATCGTTTTTTTCCTGCTCACAAGGCATAAGTACCTGCGTATCAAGACCCCAGCGGACATGCTGACCGTCATGGGCTCTCCCGAACGCCAAAGCATTCTCGAATCTCCGATGCTCAGCCCGGAACTACGGCGCAGGGAGTACGCTTGTCGCGCCATCGACAGAGTGCTCGCCCAATCCACCGCCCTCGACCCCAACGACCGCCCCGCCAGCGTCGAAGCCTTTGCCGCCATGATTCAACCTTGGCTGCAACCCGAAGCGGGAAGTCATCGACCTTCCCCGGTTTCCCGCTCCGGCCTCGTGCCAACACAAGAGCGTCCAGACGATGCCCCCCCGTGGACGTGGATCCTTCGCCATCGCCCCAGCGATACCCTCGTCGTGCGAAGGGCATCCTGGGATGCCGATGGCCGATGCCTTGCCGTAACCAACCGTGGATTGGCATTCTGGACGGGAACGGCTTGGCGATACGTTCCCCCCTCGGCGACGTTGGAAGATGATTTCCGGCTCGTTCACCGGGTCGGCCCAAGCCGTTGGCTCGTCGGCTATGGTCAAGCCTCGCTCGCACGCTTCTCCGCGGAAGGCATGCTCGATGCCGTCGACCTTTCCGGCACGGTCCGGCAACTCGACGCTTTCGACGGCGAATTGGGGGATTTGGCCATCATTGTGGACCAAACAGAGTCCGGAGTCCCCCTGCTCCGAGCCATGTCAGCCTGGCGCTGGGTGCGACCCATCCCTCTCGATGGGGTGACCGGAATCGCTTCCGTCGCCCGGGTAGGTGATGCCCAATGGCTCATGACCGGACGAGGAGATAACGATGCAGGGCTTGTGGGCATCTACCGCCCTCTCGACTTCGATATCCAATTGCTTCCCACACCCCCTGTCCGAGCCTTTGTGGCTTGCGCCGGACGAGAAACCCTGGAAATTGGCCTCGCTTCCGGCGCTGATGGCGCAATCCTTTGGCTCCATGGCGCCACGACCAGGGTGGAAAGCGTCCCCGGTGGCTACGACGTTTCCACGGTTGCCGTGGACCCCGCCGGGCAGGGATGGGCAGCGGGAGCCGGCCGCATCTGGCATCGTGAAGGTCCGGAAGCCAACGCCGTATGGACATGCCTGTGGGCGAACGACCAGTGGCTTGTGCCTTTCGTTTCGCTATTCGCGGACGTAGGCCTCGTCATCGCCGTCACGGCCGATGGCGCTATTCTCGAAGGCCGCCAATTGGATGCGGAAAGCGATACCGAATTCATTACCGCACCTCAAAAATGAGGTACGCTCCATTCATTTCTTCGATTTTTTCGCCATCGAAGCGCAATGATCCCCATGGCGACGAGCAACGCTTGCATGGCGTTATCGCGTTTAACCACCACGCCGCACGCACACCCACTGCTCTCCTCATCCCCCGTGTTGCTCCCGCCTGGTTTGGTTCCTGGCCCGATTCCACCTCCCGTTCCTCCTCCGCTTCCACCCAAGCCCCCCATGCCGCCACTGCCAGCGGCTCCCCCCGTGCTCCAATCAGGCTTGGGCGCATCCGGTGACCCCTGCTCATACGCGCCAATATCAAGCTCACCGGTCTTCGGACGCTGCACTTGCGTGCCTGCCGCCAACCTCATCCGATACGGTGGAACGAAGGCCGGTATTTCGAGCGCCGACGGCATCGCGTGGGAATCCTGCAGCGCGGTTTCCGAAGTCCCCGCATCGATGAGCGCGGCCCCCTTACCGGGACGCAGGTCGAAGGTGTCCGGATTCGCAAACCCCGGATTCGTTCCTGGCACGGTGGCCGAAAGCCCCGACGGAATATCCGTAAATCCTTCTTGGATCCAGTTGTGACTCCCCCGCACCACGGGAGAGGCACCCATCGGATCCGTATGCCGAATCAACTGCATCTCATTGTCGCCAAGCTTGAAGAAAACGTTATTGTGCAATTCCACACTCTCGACATTTTCTTGCATTCGCAACGCAACCTTGGACTCTGGCCCCATGATGAACGTGTTATTCACGAATCGATACCGCCCCGCCGTCGCCCCCGTGGCATCTCCTCCAAAGCGCGCAGCTTGCCAGGACGAAGTCGTCACGATCACATTTCCCACCACATCCGAATCCTCCCGGGCCAAGCCCGGAGATTGACCATCCGGTCCTATCAGATCCAATCCGTGATAAAGCGCTCCTTCGATCCAATTGTAGTAGATTTCATTGCGTTCCGCGCGGCTTTTGACGTTGTTTCCCCCGTTGGCGTCATGAACATAGGTGAATTGCAATCGAAATACCGAGCCCGGATGCATGCTTTCGTCGGTAGCAATATAGAGTTGGTGCCTTTTCTCTCCCGAGCCGCAGGCATACACTTCCGAATGCTCGATGGTAAGCGACCCGGATTCCTCGTCCGTGCCGAGGATTCCGTGGTTGGGACAATCGTGGACGACCACGTTGCGCAGCGTGATGTCGTGGGCCTTGTGAACGACGCAATATTGCTGTCCTCCCGTAATCTCGAAGTTCTCGAGCACGTAGTGATCACCGTGCAGTACGATGGTCCATTCATCGCCTCCCGAAAGGACCGGAGGACGGCCTTGACGCGGGATTCCGCGAATGATGATCGGTGCTTCGGAGGTACCATGCTTGCGAAAATGAATATTGCCCGGGTAGGTGGCGTCCCCTTCCACCTCCACGACATCGCCGGGTTGTAAGGAATCTTGCAAGTCGTTGAGGCTTGCGTGGGGTTTGTCCGGGCCCACCTGATATGTTTCGGCGTTGGCGTTGCTGCTCACCGCACCAATCCACGCCCATGTTAAAACCCCAAGCGCGACCAGACGAAAACGGGATCTATGGTTCATGACACTTCCCATATGGGGGACATGCTGATGACCTGCCAGAACCTTCGGCGTTCTGCAAGTCATAAGGTACTCCACCGCAAGCCCAATCGTTCGATACAGCCGCTTATTTCACGCAAACGAACAAACCGCCCGGACGGTTTCCAAGACCGTGTAAATCAACGACTTTTACGCTTCTCCCGTTTCGCCCACATGGACGGTAAGCACGGTTTGGTCGATCTGTTCCGCGGCCGCTCGTTCGAGCATGCCCTGGGTGATGATCCTGCTGCCCAAAGGCGCGGTCGCCGCTTCCAACGCCGCCGCCAATACCGCATTGCGGATGCTTCCCCCGGACAATTCATACGCCCGCCCCAACTTCCGCACATCGACATCGGCCCCGAGCGGCGTTTCCGTTCCGAGCAGCCGACGCCATATTTTCGTCCTCATCGGTGCTGTCGGAAAGGGAAAGGTCAACCGAAGCTGCAACCGACGTTCCAACGCCGAATCCAACGCTTCCCGCAGATTCGTCGTCAATACCACAACTCCCTCATAGCGCTCGATCTCAGACAAAAGCGCCCCTGTTTCCGCGTTGGCGAATCTATCGTTGGAGGTTTGCACCCTGGTGCGACGAGCCAATAGCGCGTCCGCCTCGTCGAAAACGAGTACCGCTTGGTTTTCCCGTGCGACCTGGAAAAGCGAAGCGATATTGCGGGAGGTTTCCCCAACATATTTCGAAATGACAGAGGAAAGGGGACAACGGATGAGCAGACGATCGAGCGCCGCCGCGATCGCTTCGGCAGCCATGCTTTTTCCCGTGCCCGAAGGCCCGCTGAAAAGGGCGGTCATTCCGCCGATATTGCCAAGGTTTCTTCCAAGTCCCCAGTCTTGCAGCACGGTAGTTCGGGCCCGAGCCGACTGCACGAAACGAGCGATTCTATCCTGCATCGGAGCCGGAAGCACCACGTCGTCGAGACTGACATCCGGCCGCTGCAGCTTCTGAAAAATATCAGGAGTTACACGCACTTGCAAACGAGCCCCCGATTCGAGATCCTCCATGCGAACCTGCTCCGAGCCCTGGGAAACGCATCGCAGCACCGCCGTCAACACGGCATTTTTGATATACCCCCCCGTCAAATCGAAACGCTCCGCAAGCTTCGGCAAGTCCACATCGTCCGCCAAAGGAAGCGCCTCGGGCAGGTGCTTGCGCCAGATTTGCTCCCGCGCCGATGCCGTAGGTTTCCCAAAGTCGATCTTGGCGACAACCCGGCGAGCCAACGCCTCATCGAGAGTTTCCTCACGATTCGTCGCCAAAATCGCCACGCCATCGTATTGTTCCAGACGGGTGAGAAGCACGGGAATCGCGTCGTTGCCCAAAGAGCGAGACAAGAAGATCTGCTCACATTCGTCGAAAAACAACACCGCGTCGAGCAGGCGAGCCTCGCGAAAAATCGCGTCCAGGTTCGATTCCACACTGGCCCGCTCCTCCACAAGTTTCGGCAGGTCGATACAGAACAGCCGTTTGTTCACGGTAGAAGCCACCGCATGGGCCAACATCGTCTTGCCCGTTCCCGGCGGACCGGAAAAAAGCATGATAAGCGCCCTGCCGTAAGGTATGACGTCATCCAATCCCCATGCCTGCCGTCGCTGCACGAATTCCTCGTGATTGCGCACCAACGACACCACCGTTTCTTTGACCTCCCTGGGCAAAACGACCTGGTCGAGCTGAACGTTCGACGTGCGCAGACGCGACAGCGCCACGAGTTCCTCCGCGACATGGGATTCGCCAAGCACTTCGCCTACGATACGCCGTGGCACCTCGAGGGCGACATGCAAGAAGTCGCCTTCCCCGTTTCCGCGGACTTCGGCTAAGAGCAGGGAATTCTTTATTAATTTATTGTCCCGGGAAAACAGTTTTCGCATGGTCACGCAGGCATCGAAGGAGCGTCCGAGCACGGCAATGGCGGTACGAATGGTGGGATCGACGATTTCCCGGTCGATGCGCTGGAAATACTCTTCATAGCGGGGATCGATTTTGGGGGCGGCGACGAGCAGCAAAATGTCCTGCTCGATGTCCGATAAGTCGAAAGCGGCCGCCAGCCTGCGAAACGGAAGATCGATCGTGGTGACGGCTTCGGCCGCGCGGATCCACTCGAGCTGGGCATCGGCGATCGCCCAACGTTGTTCGGTAAAGGGCGGTGGCGTTCCCGTGGCAAACGAGACCGCTTCCAAAATCTCTTCGCCGCGGGTTTTCTCGCGATAGTATCGCTCGGCGGGAATCCTTGCCAGGTGAGCCGCCGCAAGATTTGCCATCCGCGCAATCAACGCTTCGAGATGTTCGAGCGCGGAGCGGAAGGGGCGCAGGGGCGGGGCCGTCCAAGGAGCCAGGGGAATTGATTCTGGGTGGGGATGTTCGGAAATAGGATTCATACCGTATATACAATTGGGGGGAGGCAACAATCAACTGAACCCAAATATTTTTTGTCGGCCCTCGGATCGACGCTGGCAACAACTATGTAAGCTATTGAATTAACACACGATATTTCATGACCTTTGCGGTAAAATGGATCGATCCATCGGTTCCGTCCATCCTTTGGAAGTTTAACAACTGTTATAGTGTTGAGTGATGGTCATTGGGGGAGATGGTTCGAGCGGCGTCTCAGGCATCGTCGAGAACTGCTTTTAGGGGCGTGGGTCGACGATATGGCCGGTGAACAAGATCGTTTTCGTGGGAGCGTCCACCAAAGCGAGGAAAAAGGGTCTATCCACGGTAAAGGGTACGGGGTCAGCCACGGACGATAGCTCATTGGCAATCGCCGCGGTGGCGGCCGCCGCCTCGATGCCGTTTTTATCGATTCCGATCATCGCTTTGTGGATGACATCGCTGAGATAGAGCGATTCGTCTTTGGTGATGGCCGAAAAATCGGCACGGCTCGGGTCGAAGGGAGAGGGCATTCCCAGGGTTTCGAGCTTGGAACGCAGACTGATCGAGGGGGTTGTGAATCGGAGGATCGGGATTTGCAGGGTGACGGCCTGGCTTTCCATGCCTTCAAACAACGTTGCGAGGCTTTCTTGGGTGAGCCCTGTTTCGAAGCTTCCCAACTGCCCTTTAGGCGGAGCCATGACCACCAATTCGATCTCGGAGCCTTCCAACGCCACACGCACGGCCTGCAGGCCGTCTTTTTCGTAATACGGCCAGGTATCGGAATGCTCGATGGCCGGCACCGCCGCCAAAGAGCCGTCGAGCAGCGAGAAGTTCACGTCTTCCGACGGGGAGAACTTTTCTTGCCAGGGGAATTTCAAGTGAATGGCATTGACGAGCACGGTGCGGGTTTCATCGGTGATGGTAGCCTCGGGCAGCAAGTCCTTGATAAGGTCGCGGGTTTCGGAGGCTACCCAGTCGTTGATACGAAGTCGTTCGTCGTTGGGCTTGTGGATGAAGTCGGAAAGATAAACGCCGGCGCCATAATGCACCGCCAGAGTATCGAGAAAAGGCGATTCGAAGGTCATCGTTTGTTCCCCCCAGATCGAATTGACGATATGAAGCCGGAAACTATCGGCGGAGGGAGGGTCGCCTCGCTTACCGTTTTCCCAATCCGATTGAGCGTCTTGATAGGCCTTGTCCGCCCGCTGCCCAAGGGCCTGGTCGAGCCAGTTGAAAGCGGGGAAAAGCTGCTCCGCCGGCAGCGTGAAATGAAGGGCCGTCGCCATCTCGGTGGCGCTCGTCCCTCGTGCTCCGGCGTACACCATCGACAGGGCCAACGTCATGCTCGTAGGGGAAAAGAACATATTTTCGTTCGCCCCTTCTTCTTGGCGGATGAGGTCGTACATGTCGAAGGCGAATGCGTTATGGCCTTGCACGAGCGCGGATTTCGCTTCGTCGCTTACTTGGGGCGCCGGATCCCGCTGCAGTTCGGAGCGAGCAGTTTTGGGGGCATGATCGGGGGTCACCGTCCCCTGCGAGGAAGAATCCTCGTCCCCCTGCGAGCAGGCTTGGCTTGAGAACAAGGTCAAAAGGCTCAACGCAAAAAGGGTGCGGCGTAGCATATCCAACCTCGCTTTTCGTGAGAATGATAAGCTGGCTAGCAACGAACGGGCCAAGCCGTATCACGCAAAGACCTGGGAAATATCATCCAAACCATGCCATGACGCGCCGGGCTTGGCACAGATAGACACAGATCGAGACAAAAGGTGTTGCTTCGGCATCGTAGGGGCGGAAGGGACTGAAGCGGGGAAGGGAAACCTCTCCGACCGACCAGGCCGACGGCTCCCGCCGCCTTCGCGCGTATCTCACCTCGACACGTCGTTACCGAATCTTCCCCGTCGACAGGCCGACTTCGACAGGCGGAAGCATCGCCATACGTTGCGTCATAGAATTGATAGCAGACAGGTCAAACGCAAGCAGTTACGTTGACACAAACGCCATCGCAAGCCCATGAGGAGTTATCACATAACGTTGTGCCATACTATCATGCTCTACCATAGACTATTTCATCATACGTTGCGTCAATTGCAACCTGCTCATTCCTGCCCATGCTTGACCTAGGCGGATCCCTTACCCGTTTCCCAAAGCTTCGCTTCCAATCCTGAAGCCCGCCGGATCGTGCGTCCCAGGGCCTCGACCAACACCTGTCGTTGCGCCATCATCGTGATCGTATGCTTGGCTCTCGTGACCGCGGTATACACCAATTCTTTCGTGAGGATGCGCGAGTCCCGATCCGGAAGGACAACAAGACAATGATCGAATTCTGACCCCTGGCTCTTGTGAATCGTCATCGCGAAAACAGTTTGATGCTCCGGCAAACGGGAGGGGGCGATATAGCTAACACCCCCTACTTCCGGAAACACCACCGTGGTTTTGCCTTTTTCATCTTTCACCACGATGCCTACATCCCCGTTGAACCGCTGCACGATCGCATCGTTACGAAGAATCATCACAGGACGACCCACCCAATAGACACGCGAGGGATCGAATCGTTGCAGCGGTGTTTGCTCCGACGATTCTTCGAGAAGACGGATCACCTCTCGGTTCATCCCCGTCACCCCCCAGCGTCCGTCGCGGTGGGCGCATAGGATGCGAAAAGACCCAAATAATTCGAGTACCGCGGCGTGAAACGCTGCCAGGGATTCGTTGCCTTTCGGACCCGCCAGCAATCTTTCGAGATAAGGACGATATCCTTCGACAATGACTTTGCGGATCGTTTCCGGAATCGCTTTGGACGCGGAGGACGCTTGCTCAGCCACCTCCGAATCACAAAATTTCATCAGTATATCAGCTACTTGACTCGGCTCCACCAGTTCGTCGAGACATGCTTTCGCAAACGAACCCATGCCGCTCGATGGGTCGAAACGCCAGTTTTTTTCGAATAGCACAATGGCATCCTGGATCCCCCTTTCCCCCTTTCGCTCGAGGAACGGCTGCTCGGCCACGTCGATACCCGAATACGTGGCCAGCTCCCCTACCCTGTCCTCGGATATCCCCATCCGTTTCACCGTCGAAGGCCCACAAATATCAGCCAGAACGGTCCCGGCTTCCACGGAAGCCAGTTGATACCGGTCACCGAGCAGGACCAACCGCGCCTGCGGCGATACCGCATCCACGAGTTTGGTCATTAGCGCCAGATCCACCATCGAAGACTCGTCGATGATCACCATCTCATGGGCAAGCGGCCACTGCGCATCATGGCGAAAACGCGTGGGCCGTTCAGGGTTATACCCCAGCAATCGATGGATCGTGCAAGGCTGTAGCGACTCCATAAATACTTGAAGTTGTTCCGGATTTCTTCTTTTCGGCAACAGGCTCCCGGTCTGTTGCACGAAAGCCTCGAGTCCCGCCCCAAGCGCCTCCCGCATCCTTGCCGCAGCCTTTCCCGTGGGTGCCGCCAGCGCCACCAAAGGCCCCGGCCCATCGCGCTGCGGATCATGATCCACCGCCCATTGCGCCCAGGCCAGCGCCAATACCGCGCGGATCGTATGGGTCTTCCCCGTGCCGGGACCTCCGGAAATGACCGTCAATCCACCCAACAACGCCATGGCGGCCCCCAATCGCTGTCGGTCGAAAGCCTCGCCAGCCCCGGAACGGAAAAGCGCCTCCAGCCCACGACGCAGCCCCACCGAATCCCGAATGGGTTGCGTTTGCATAGCCCTCGCCCGAAGCGCCTGCGCCAATCTCGATTGATACGTAAAATATCGGTCGGAATACAGGATGGTGCCATCGAGGACGAAGGGCGTTACGCGGTCTTGCCCTGCGCCGCGCACGAGCGGACTTGCGGCAACCTTGGCAATCCACGCGTTTTTGTCGGGCCACGGCAACGGTTCGAGCGCCGATTCTTCTCGTGGGCTCTCCGGCTGCCACGCAAACGTATCCATTTGGGCAAGATCGATGCAAATATGCCCATGACGAGGCGCACGGACGGCCAAAGCAAGCGCAAGGAGCACGTCCGGATCCGATTCGCCCACGAGCGCCCCCAGATGATCCACCACATGAACGTCCACACTGGCAAAAACACCCCGCTGCCAGAAAGGGCGCAGTCGCTGCTCGAACGGACCCTCGGAACCACCCACAAGCAAGGGAGCAAGGGAAAGACTCATGATTGACCCCCATCGAACGTGCAAGGATCGTGAAATAGCCTATCCAGGGCATCGATGACACGGAAAGGGGGTTTGTCGAAAAAACACCCATGGCTCGTATCGCGCCCCACTGGTGTGGCAGGCCCCAGCATCCCTCGGAAAAATAAGTAATATACGCCTCCCACGTCCCGCTCGTACGCATACGCCTCGCCCAGACGAAATCGCAGATAACGATGCAGGGCCAGCATATAAAGATGATATTGGATATAATAGTGATGCTGTTCCATCTCGTAACGCATCCCCTCGGGTCCGAAATGCTCGATCGGCCAACGCTTTTGCCGCTGCGGATCCAGACGGTTCGACTTGTAATCCACGATAAACCACCGAACCCCTTGCTCCGTCGGATACCGAAACACCATATCGATGCTGCCCGTCATATAGCCCACCATCTTGGAAAACGGGCCGAGCCCTCGTAAATAGGCGGGACGAATCGGAGCATCGTCGTCAAGGGGCGGATTGTCTTCGTGCAAGCGAAGCGAAAGAGCGGAGACGAAGGCTTCCGACAATACGCGTTTCGTGGGACCTCCCCGGCGAAAACGATCGCCTCCCGCCATCGGGAAATCGAAACTCAGCTCATCGAGGCGATCCTCTTTCGCAATATCACAAAGGCGCGTATCGCCCAGCACGGAGCGCAAAGGCGTCTGCAATACATCCATCAACCCCGCGGTAATCGGTTCCGTGAGTTCCTGCGTATCGAATCCATGAACGCCTAACAACGCCCGGACAAGTTCCCACAGCCGGGTCCGCCCCCCATCCGCCCCCTGGCTCGGATGCGCCCAACGAAAATCCGCCTTTTCGAAGACCTCGTGAAAGAACGTTCCCACATCGGCTCCCCCCCACATCACCGCCAACGGCACATTGGGCGAATCTTCGCTCACCTCGATGGTCGGCACCCAGCGTGACGACGGATCCGAAACGGAACGATCATTCTCTTGATCATCCGTCGCCTCGGAATTCTCCTGCTCTTGCCTTTCGACCATGGCCTCGTCGCCATCGTCGGTCTGCTCATCGGCATCCACACCTTCCCGGTCCTTGTCGGTATCTACGTAAGTAACGGATTTTCCATACGTTAACGCGGAATAGCTCAGTCGTCGGAAACTTCCATCCAGACCATGACGCAGAAAATCTCGGGCCGTAAGATCCCCCGACTCCCCAGGTTGCCCCTTCCAGATCCTTGCTTCCGGAGGCGTACAGAACGTCAGCGAGATCGTCGGCGCGTTTCCTTCGAGTGCCGAGCCCGACTTGCTGGCCAATTTCTGAAGGTCCTTCCAAAGGACAGAATGATTCTCGCGTGCAGCCCTTTCTACCCCCCGCTCGATGCTCGCGCCTTCCGCGTGATGCCCGTGAAAAACCGGCGCCAGGGCACTATTTTCCAAGTGATTGATATGCCCCAGGTAGACGACACAACGATGACGCGCCCGCGTCAAGGCCACATACAGCAATCGAATGGCCTCTTTTCGCGATTCCATCACCGCCAACTCGTAACTATCCTGTCTATCCGCCGCATCCCGAAGATCACAAACGCGTTTGGCATGATCGCCTGTTTCCGGCACGATAACAGCGGGCTCCGTGTCCTTGGGAAGACGTCCGGTCCAAAGATAGGGAACGAAAACAATCGGGAATTGAAGGCCTTTGGCCTTGTGCATCGTAGAAATCCGCACGGCTTTGTCGTCTCGGTCGAGACGCAACTCCGCGGCATCGGTTTCCTTGCTCGGATTCATACGCTCTCGTTTCAACCAATCAATCAGCCCCGTAAGGCTCCGTCGCTCTGTCACCTCCACCCCATGCATCAACTCCGCTACATGCCATACGTTGGTGAGCCGTCGTTGGCCATCGGGACGCATCAGCAATCGTGCGGTGGCATCCTGCAGGATTTCCCCATCGACAGCGACGAGATCGTCTTGCAGGGCATATCGCAGGGTGGATAGTAACCCATGGTTTTCAAAGCGTTTTCTCCAACGGTGGAGACGTTCCATCCAGGCTTCCCAGGCTTCGAGGGCCTCGGGTCGTTCGGCCTCGATACCGGCCAGCAATCCGGCATTGCGCCCAAAAAGATGGGTGGTGGCAGCCGCTCGCGCCGCGCGCTCATGGCCCGCCTTGTCCAGAGCCTCGAGCCAAAGCAGTAGTTCGAAAGCTTCCACGGAAGCAAAAACGCTATCGGCACCCATGAGCACCGCGGGGACGCCCGCCGTGCCAAGAGCCTGTTGGATGGCATTCGCCTCCTTGCCCGTGCGCGTGAGGACAGCGATGTCGCTGGGCTCGACACAGCGCGTCTTGTCCTCTCCCGTCAGAGCTTGTCGTTCGACAAAAATACGTGTACCGGATTCGAGCAGGAGCACGATATCCTCGGCAACACGTTTGGGCACGTTCTTATAAAGCAAATCCGCGGGCATGCGGCGGTCCGCATCCGTGGCCTCTGCGACTCCTTCCAGACGCCGATCCAGGAAACGAAGCTGAAAAGGCGCGTTCGACGCGGAAAACCAGTCGTCCGGGGGAATGAGCCGATCCACGGGGGACTGGGGTCTTATTGCCGCCTGCACCGCCTGGTACTCGATCCCCTCCTGCCCAAACAGCCCTCGCCGATTCATCAAATGATTGATTGCCTCCACAAAACGCTGGTCCGACCGGTGGTTCGTCACAATCGTGGATACCCGTCCCCGGGCTTCTTTTTTCGCTTTCAGATAGACATGAACATTCGCGCCGCGAAATCCGTAAATGGCCTGTTTCGGATCCCCAATCAAGTATAGACGCTGATCCTCGCCGCTGAACAAGGTCCGAAAAATCTTCCATTGCATCGCATCCGTATCTTGGAATTCATCGATCAAAGCCACCTTGTACCGATGCTGCACGGCTTGCAGCAAAGAACACCGAGACGGATCCGACTTTTTCTTGTCGAGCACCCGAACCAGGTTGCGCATGAGATCGATATACGACTGCGTTCGCCGCTTCCGATGGACCTCGTCATATTCCGATCGCAACCACTTTACGAAACGCACACGATGCCATGCCGGACTGCCCTCCGCGAGCAGAGGGTCCGTAGGCACCACGGTCATATCGGGCTCACGAAGCGCTACCGTGGCAATAGCAAGGAGAGTATCGCGCGTAAAACCACATTGATTCACGAGGAATTCGTAGCGGCTCGCGTCCACGCCATACAGCTCCGAAGAAAGCCAATCATCCACCAACCGCTCTGCCAGCTCCGGCTCGTCGCCCATCAACGTAAGATCGAAGTCCGTCTGCGCTTCAAAGGCATAATGTTGGAGCATGCGCTGGCAAAAGCCATGAATCGTGGAAATCAAACAGGCATCGAACGACTCCTGCGCCGCCGCGATACGCTGAACAACATCTTCCTGATGCTCCCTGGACGTCTGGGCAGCGGCCACGAGTCGTTCCATCACGATATCGGACGGATCGATGCTGGAAGGGTTCCCCAATGCAGTCATCGCCTGCTGCAAGCGACTGCGAATACGGTCTTTGAGTTCCGCCGTGGCGGCGCGCGTGAACGTAACCACGACCTGCTGCTCGATCGGAATATGGTATTGCACGATGAGCCGCAGCACCCAATTGACGAGGTTATAGGTTTTACCGGTTCCAGCGCTCGCTTCGAGCAGCATCACCCCTGGATCGAGGGGAGCCATCGGATCCCACGTAGTCACCGGATTGTGGACCTGCGTATTCATGGCTTGTCTCCGATCCAATTCTTGACGTATCTCTCCGTCACCCGATGGTGCAACAGGGGACCCCATAACGTCATGGAAAGACGTGCAAATTCTAGATCCAGAGGCACAGGTTTCGACTTCCGATCCGTCATCGGTGGTAAGCCATCGAAGAGACGGCTCACGTAAGGATCACCCACGTCTCCGGGGGAATTGTAGGCTGGAAACCACGCTTCCAACGCTTTCTCATACGCGGCATTCACTTTGTGGAGCAGCTCGGCGTCATCCGGCAGCGCCTTATCAAATACTTTCGGCTTCGAAGCCAGGTCCCGGGCAGCCCAGGCGAAACTCCACGACGCCCCCGCGAATAGCTTGATGGGTTCCACACAACCCCTTCGGTAGATTTGAACCAATGGCTCGAGAACTTGCGCACAATCATCAGGCGCCTGGTAGCCAATCAGTTTGACGCTTTTGGAGGTATTTCCCCCATCCGATAGCGCCAAAACAGCCTTGCCCGCCTTTTTTTCCGAGGCATGCCAGGCCAACAGGCGCAGCCAAAGCCCAAGGATAGTCCTGGTACTTTCGCCCCCAAAGCGAAAATCGAAAAGCAAGGATCCATAGATAGGGTGTACGGTGCCGATGAGTCGGGCGCTGGGCAGCGAGATATCGACAGATAGCGGCGCGGCGGGCTGTTGCGGGACCTTGGCATTTTTCCGCCATATACCCGTTTTTTCCAATAGCGCGTCGATGGAGCTTGCCTCCCCTTGCACCAGAGCTTCCCCCGCAAACCCAAGAGGAAGCCTGCCTTCCGCCCGCATTCGTTCCAGAACCTCGTTTTCCAATGTCCCCGCCAAACGCTTATCCAATAACGCTTGACGCAACTGCCACCTTTCCAACCCCGCCAACTCGATCGGCTCTCGATCCTCCACCGCTTCCGGCCGCTCCTCGAGCCAGAGCTTCCACCGACGACGCAACAAATACGCCGTTGGATTCTTGAAAAACGAAATCAGGTCCTCGAGGCGGATCGTTTCTTCCGGCACGCTCTTTTTCTCTGAAGGAACCGGATAAAAGGGAGGCGATACGCGCGAGCCGCGCGCGATGGTCGCACTCGCCAACAACCGACGATCGAAGCTCCACGGGCGTGGATGCTCCGGTTGCATCGGATTTCGGTGAATCGAAAGAAAACAAGACTCGGCAAATGATTGCAGTGGATGCTGTTTCGTCAGCCATTGGCTCGGTGTTGCTGCTCCCTCGGGGGGAAGAAACGTCCGATCGATGACATCGCGCAATTCGCCGATGGGCACACAGGCGGGTCGAGGTTCGTTGGTATTCGGATCGCGGCCCGTATAAAACACGATGAAATGGTCTTCGGCCGCAAGCAGCGCCTCCAACAACAAAAGACGGTCCTCATCGCAGGGGGATGGGTCGGCCGCGCGCGGGGCCATCGCGGTGCGATCGAAAGCTAACATCTCGTTTTTACGTGGGAATTTTCCGTCATCCATCCCGAGCAAACAGACGACTCGATAGGGAACACTCCTCATGGGCCGTAAACAGCCAAAGACCATCGCGCCACATTGCTCTTTCGTGGCGCGGCTCAGAACTTCCATCGACCTCGACAACGCACTCGTCACCGCTTCGCGCGTCACGAGCCTTTCGCTTCCGCCCGCATCCATCCCCAACTCTCGAATCGCCTGCCGGGTCCGAAGCGTTAGCCACGAAGCGGCCTTCGAAGTCGCCGTGAGCCGATCCAAAGCCTCTTCCAACGCGCTCACCCACTCCGTCATCGGTCGAGCTCTGCGCAGTGATTCCGTAACTTCAATCAGCGTGTTCAGAAAGTCCACGAGCTTTCCAAGCCCCGCCGTCGACGCCCCTTCCATATCATCGAAGGGCAACACGTTCGTGGGTTCGCCATTCGCCTCCCGGCCTGCCACCATCCGGCCATCGTCGGCGAGCACAACCCCGAGCAACAAGCGGCGCAAGCCAAATCGCCACGTATTTTGCGAATCCAAAGGTTGCCCATGCCGTTTTCTATCGGCAGCGTCTCGGCCCCAACGAATACCACTGCTTCGAACCCACTCTCGAAGCATCACCAGATCCTTGTCATCCAGGGAAAAACGCCGATGCACCGGTTCAAGGGAGAGAAGGTCGAGCACGGCAGAGGCTTCAAACCGTCCTTCCGCCAGTTCGAGCAGACGCAACAGCGCATCTGCCACGGGGTTGAGCCTGCGAATGCTCGCGTCCATGACTTCGAAAGGAATGCGCGGAGCCCCGACCGGACCCCAACCATCCGCCCCTTGCACTGGTTCGCCGTCTTTCCGATGGCGCGCCGAAGGTCCTTGGGAAAATACCGCGGTGATCAGCGGACCGAGTGTCTCGATATCCGGGCATAACACCACGATATCGCGTGGCTCGAGATCTCGATGATCCTCCAACAACCCAAGCAATACGTCGCGAAGCACTTCGACCTGACGAATCTCGCCATAGCACGCGTGAAACTGCAGGGAGTCATCCGTGTTCGCCAATGTCTCCCGCTCCGTGGGCGCGGTTGCCCCAAGCACATCCGACTGCAAACGCCGCAACGCCGACCTACCGAAGCCCTCGAATCGACCTTGATCCGTCATGTTCTCTTCATCCACGAATGTCTCGAGTTGGATCTGGAAATGCCGAGACGCCCGCCCCATCGAAAGCAACAAAGGATGCAAGGCCGGACGAGCCGAGCGTCGGTATTCTTCCCGTAACGCTTCGGCCATCGTATCGCGGCTCATCTCACGCCATCGCGCTCGATCCTTGCGAATGCAATCGCGAAGAAACTGCCAGGCGGAATCCGATGCACAAGGCAGATAGATATCGACGTCTCCGTGGTGCGCATACGCCTCGATCAACGCAAGCCATACGGGTGGTAGGCTCGTCAGACCAAATAGGTGCAACGGCTCCCGGTGAGAGTTTTGCTCGGCTTTCAGGCGCTCGATGGCGGCAGCAACCCGTGCAGCTCGATGAGGTCGCTCCAGTCGTTGTTGCACTTCGACCCACAGAATCCTCTGCCACTCGTGCATCGAGTCGTCCTCTGCCGCTTTTTGCGCACCTCGACTCCACGCGCAGGCAAGCTCGGGACGATAATCAATATACCGTTCGAACATGGCAGCCAATTGCCCGGCCAGCCCGAACGCTTTGGCGCTGACTGGAGCATCCCAGGAGGCAAGATAGCCGTGGACGGCTTCGAACTCCTGGCGTTCCACGAGCAAGGGAAGAACGTCGAGAATCGCAAAGGCCAGACTTGCCCCACCCCAGGCCTCCCTTTCCACCATGGATTCCCCGAGAATATTCGTCACCAAAGCGTCGAATTTCATGGCAGGAAACGGAAAGTGCATGTTGCAGCAAATCCCGAAGTGCATGGCGAGCCGGTGACGAAGCCAACGCTCCATGCCGCGGCTTCCCACCACCACATCGATCGGTGCGATCGGATTCGCGGGAAGCTGTGTTCGAAGTCGCTCCCCCATCAGGTCTACCAACGTCTCCAATCGATTGCTTCGAATCACGTTCAACTTCGCCATGAACGAGCCTTCCCAACGTCAATCACACCCATCGCGCAAGCGGGTGATCAGCCATCCCCAAGCACCGTGTTAATCCCGAAGAGAATACCGTAGAACCTGGCCCCTGAGACAAGCACAAATGCGCTCGCCTCTTTCATGATCTCCTCAAAGAAAACGGCGGGCAGCCCAAAATCGGGTATGCGTGGCCAGCAGAAAAGTCGATCTTTCGTCGTAGGAAAATGATGGAACGAAAAACGATTCTCATCACCGGGTCGGAAGGATTGATCGGCACGGCACTGGCATCGAGGCTCGCGACGGAAGGCTATGCGATTCGGCCCTTGGATATTCGTCATAAATCCTTTTTATTTCAAGGCGATACAACGGATCTGCCAGTCGTGAAACGAGCGCTTCGGGGCTGTTGTGGGGTCATTCATCTCGCTGCGGTCTCCCGCGTGTTGTGGGGACAACAGGATCCGAAACGGTGCATTTACACCAATGTGGGCGGCACGAAAAACATCCTTCGCGCGGCCATCGAATCCGCCACGCAACCATGGGTCGTGTTGGCAAGCAGCCGTGAGGTCTACGGTCAACCGGAACATTTGCCCGTTACCGAAGACGCTCCGCTACGTCCCATGAATATCTACGCACAGTCGAAAGTCGCGGCGGAACGGCTGATGGGCCACGCGCGAAACGCGGGGATTCGTACCTCGATCGTACGATTTTCGAACGTATACGGCAGCGTGCGAGATCACCCGGATCGAGTCATTCCGGCCTTTGTCCGCGCGGCGCTACAAGGCACGGCATTGCGTCTCGACGGAGCCGAGCATGCGTTCGACTTCACCCATGTCGATGATGTGGTGCGAGGGGTTTCAGCCCTGGTCAAGCTTGTGGAACAGGGGGAATCACGGCTTGCCGCGGTTCATCTGGTCACCGGCATTTCCACGACATTGCGCGAGCTTGCGCAGCTCGTGATGGAGCTGGGCGGCCAGACGCTTCCGCTCATCCACGCTCCTGCGCGTTCGTATGATGTAGCTCGATTTCAAGGCGATCCGCGCCGGGCGGCCACCCTGCTTTCCTGGCGCGCCCAGGTGAGCTTACGAACCGGACTCGAAAAACTCATGGCGGACCATCGCGCGTCGATGACACATCCCCCTTGAAACCTTCGCTTTCAGGAAACATAATTTTGATCTTTTCCCCCCTCGACGAATGACATGAACTGTGGCAGAACGCCGCTCGCCGTTGACAATACGAAGTCAGTGAGAAAAGCGCGTCGATCTTCGCGCAAGACGATTGACAAGCGGATGACTGCTGGTAAAAGACACGAAATTTTTTTCCGATAGGGCCAATAGCTCAGGCGGTAGAGCTGCGGACTTTTAATCCGTCGGTCGAGGGTTCGAGTCCCTCTTGGCCCACCCTATAAATCAAGGCACTTTCGATCAATTGCCGGGCCGCGTCATCGAAGTGCGCCACATGCTGCGCCACATGACAATCCGTAGGTCGGTCGGGTAGGGGTGTCCGCGGCAGGGCGTTCGGCACCGTCGCGTCAACGCGCTCCGGTTGCGGTGTCGGCGCTGTCGCGCAAGCGGGCTCCTGCGATGCCCGTTCCGCTTCGTCAGGGCGAAGCTCCGGGATCGCGAGATCCATCGGGGTGAACCCCGAGCATCCGACTTCGGCAACGGTGCGCGCGGCTCGCGCGTAGCGGTCCACCATCTGGCTCGAACGATGCCCGGTGCGGTCCTTCACCCATCGCTCGCTCTTGCCCGTCGCCAGCGAGACGGTCACGAACGTCGCGCGAAGGTCGTGCAACCGGATCGGCAACCGTACGTTGTCCGCCGCCGGGGCTTTCTCGCCCGGCGTGAAGTCCTTGCGCCGTCGGCACCCCGCGCGAAGCCGCTGGCCTTCGACCGGGAACAGCTCGGGGCGCGTGACGCCCGCCATCCGAAGGTGCTCGCGGAATATGTCGGCTTCGACCGTCGTGCCGTTCTCGATGCGATGCCCGTCCGCGTCGCAGAACACCGGATCGGACGGCTCCGCGTCGGCGCGGTATCGCTCCTTGTACCGCTTCAACGCCCTAGCGACCGACGGGTCCAGCGCCCACGCGCGCGGATCGTCGGTCTTGTTGCGGTCCAGCGTCACCGCGCCTCGCTTCAAGTCCAGGTTGGACCAGTCCAAGCCGGTTGCTTCCGAGATCCGCATGCCTTCCCGTGCAAGGAAGCCGTACAGAACCCGGCTGAACAGGGGCACGCGCTCCGCGCCCGCAAGCCGGGCTTCCTCGTCCGCATACAGCCACGATTCCGCCTTTCGGTGCGTCACCTTCGGCAAGAACCCCTTGGGCAACGGGTTCGCGTCGCGGAGCTTCGCCGGGTACACCGCAAGGTTGAGAACGCGGTTGAGAGCTTGGGCCACATGCCGCCGTGAAGCGGACGACAAATCGCCCGGTAGCTCCGACATGACGCGCTCCGCGTCCGCCAGCGTGAACGCCCGGATCGGCGTGTCGCCGCACACCGGGTAGACGTAGCGTTCAAGCCGGGCTTCGTCGTCGTCGGCGCTCCGCTTCTCCCGCACTTGATCGGGATGGTCCTTTGCGAGCTTTCCCGACGTCCAGCGTTGCGCGAAGGTCTTGAACGTCGGGCCGGCGGCTTCCTTCGCTTCCGCCGCCATGCGCTCCCGTTCCTTCGCGACTTCGGCAACGAAGCTCCGCGCGTACTGTTCGAGCGCCGCCGTTTCGGTTCTGACGTCCGAAGGAAGGCGATGGTCCCGCCATCGCTTGCCGTCCCGGTAGCGGAGCACCAGCGCCCGGCCGCTTCGGTCGGGCCGCTCGAACACCCACCATCCGTCACCCCGCGGGAGTGAACCGCCTGCCGGCTTTGGTGCCGCGGTTCCGCCTTCGACTAGCCGCAACGCCTTCGGTTTCATGCTCCCGCCTTTCTGGTCGTCTTGCGAGCCTTCGGCTTCGCCGCCCCCGATGCACCTTCCTGCAACGAGAAGGCCGGAAGCCCACGCGCTTGTGCTGCCGCTCGGATCAATGAGCGGAGCACGCTCGATGGCGTGACGCGGGTCACGATACCTGCCGCGTCCGCCGTCGCTTGCTGTTCTTCAACAATCGCTTGCAGCGTAGCGTACTCCGCATCGGTGAGCCGGATGGCAACGGATGGGCCTTCCCGCGAGGTGACGCTGCTTCGGTCGGGGTTCTTCTGCCTGCTCATCGTTCCAACGATACCAGCACCGATGATTGTGTCAAGCACAATGGTCATAGTGTATGTCGGTGAGCGACTGCGCGCCGCACCGGGCCTGCCGCCGCCCGTGCGTGAGCCTCACGTGCTGCTCTATGACGCGCTACCTGCGAACCAACCGGCTCAAAGCTCCTGCTTCCACCCCTCCAGGCCGCCCGCGCATTCGACCTGGGTGAAGCCTGCCGCTCGGGCTTGCTGGCCGATCGTTCCCTTCTCGAAGTCGTACAAGAACTGCCTGCTGCAAAGCCAGATGCGCACGGTGAGCGTCGTCTTGTACTTCCCCGTCGCAGTCACTTTTTCCGGGTTCAGGCCTTGGTCCAGCAAGGCCTTCTCGTACATGCGGGCGAACAACTCTCGCTCGGGCACCCCGGCCTTCAAGGCGTGCTCCTTGCGAACCTTCGCTGAGTACGCCTCCAACGCCTTGCGCTCCCCGTCGTTCGCCGCTGCTTCAGCGATGCCGGTCAGCACGAGCGGGTCACAGCCCCCGCGGTCCGAGCATTCGTCGCGGACAGCTGCCATTCGCTTCGCAGGTGATGCGGAACGGTACTGCTCGGCCACGGCGGCCACGCGCTGCTCGCGCTCTCGGGCCGCGCGGTCGGCGGCTTCCCGTTCGGCCTGTTCGGCAGCTTCGCGCTTGCGACGCGCGGCTTCTTCCCGCGCGGCTTGTTCGCGTTGCTGCTGGTCCTCCGCGAGCATTCGATCGACCGTGCTCGGCTGCCGGGAACACATCGTGTCTCCGAAGAGGATCGGGAGCGCCACAAGGAACAGGCCCCCACAGACCAGCGCGAGGATCTTCAACCGTCGATTCTCATCACGGGGCTTGAACGGATCGGTCATCTTCGCCGCCTCCCTCAGATCAGGGCACCGCGCCCAGGGCGCGATGCACACCGTACTATGGTACGGTGTGCAGCAAAAGGGGCGTGGAGTACCTGCGATGCGGTGCGCCCCAAGGCGGTTCGCGACGTCCTGCTTGAACTGGCGCGTCGCATCCGCGATGCCCGCCGGGCGGCAGGGCTCACGCAAGAAGCCGCCGCATCACGAGCCAACATCGACTACAAGCGCTGGCAGCGGCTCGAGGAAGGCACCGTGAACCCGACGGTCCAGACGCTCGTTCGGGTTGCGGACGCGCTGGGGACTGACCTGTGGCACCTCGTGGGTGAGCGAAAGCGGTAGGCGGGTGTCGGCTTGAACACCGTGAACACCTATGAGTTGAAAAACGAGTTTCTACTGCCCGAACGTGCCACGAGAACCGCCGGTTCGCCCCTGCGCTGCCGCTCGATGATGGCCCGCCGCTCCTGCCAACTGTGCGGCCCGACCGGCATCGCGCCCACGATGCGCGTGCGCGCGATGCGCGTTGGTACCGTGCGACCCCACAGCCGGAGGACCACGAAGCCGGACAGCCATCGGATGCCGTCGTCGGCCAGCGCGGCCGTGGCGAGCAGGCACCGACCCACGAGCACCCGGCCGTCGCAGAGCCGCAGGCAAACGTCCGCGCCTTCGGTCAGCTCCAGGGACCAACGAGCCGACACGGGAGGCGTGCACCAGCGCGTGCTCTGGCGATGCACGGGCCGGTCTTCGTCGTCCAGCCGCAACGCCGCGAACCGCCGCTGCAAGCCTCGCACACTCTCCTGGTAGCCCTTCGGCGTGAAGGCGAAGTTGTGCCCGCGCTGTCCCCTGGCCGACGCCATGCGGTCAACGAGGAAGCAGGGCCATCGCGCACCAAAGAGGATTCACGGTCGCACGCCCGGGAACCACGACACCTACCGACGGCGCGTCGCTCGCGGTAGCTTCAAGACGAAGCTGGCGCGCCACGTCGGCGAAGGCCGCCGAGGCAATCTCCGCGGCGTCGCGTTCGACGCCGGGCGCGTGCGCAGCGATCGCGCTTCAGATCCACCCCCCAACGGACCCCTCAATCCAAAGGCAAGGGGACCGTGTGGTCGG
>MWCO01000018.1 GCA_002070115.1 Deltaproteobacteria bacterium ADurb.Bin207 | reverse complement strand
ATGGATTCACTGATATTTCAAATAATTATCGCGCTGGACTGCCACTCAACGAATTGAAGGGGCGCGAAACCTACGTTCAATAGGGTGGATTCATGGCGATCATCACGATCTCGAGAGGAACACGCAGCGGCGGCACCCAACTCGCCCAACACCTGGGCGAACGACTCGGTTACAAAGTGCTGAGCCGAGAGGTCATTGTCGATGCGGCCAAAACCTATGGCGTATCCGAAGACAGACTCGCCGACGGACTCGAACATACCCCCGGTCTTTGGGCTCGGTTCACAGGACACGAAGAAAATTACCTGCTCGCGATCCAAGCCACCCTCGCAGACCACGTTTCCGAAGGAAATGTCATCTACCACGGACTGGCTGGCCGCTTCTTACTCAGCGGCTTGCCAGGCGTCTTGCGCGTCCGCCTCATCGCCCCCTTGTCCTACCGCGTAAGCGCCACCGCCGCTCACCTCGGCATCACCCGCGACCAGGCCCTCATGCACATTCAGAAAATCGATCATGAACGCGAAAAATGGGTGCGAAGCCTGTACGGTGAGGATTGGGCCGACCCCAACCATTACGATATCGTCATCAACCTGGGCGATATGAGCATGGATACCGCCACCAGCCTCGTGCAATGCATGGCCTCCAGCAAAGAATTCGCCTGGACCAAAGAAGCCCAACGCCAGGTCAAAGACTTCGCCCTGCGCAATCGCGTCCGAGCCCATCTTCGCTTCCGCTCCCCCTGGCCCGAACTGCCCGTCAACGTCAAAGTCAAAGACGGCATCGTCCTACTCTCCGGCAACAACGCCTTCGAAGCCCTACGCCACGACGTCGAACAATTCGTGCGGGGAATCGAGGGAGTCACACTCCATTCCCCTACAGAAAAAAGCTCTCCCGCAACAGAGCATGCCCACGGCGAACTGTACGCCCGCGATATCATGATCCCGTTGAATCGCTACCCCCACGTTCGCGATTCCGACTCCGTTCGCGATGCCATCGGTGCCATCGCCAGTTCAGCCGTCCGTCTCGAAGATGGCTTCACCATTTCACCCCGCTACGTCCTCGTGCTCGATGCCAACCAATCGCTGGTCGGCGTCCTGAGCCGACGTGACCTAATCCGTGGTCTCGCCCCCGGCTTCCTCAATGTGCTGCATACTCTCGAAAACGTATCCAGCGTCGTACCCCCCGTTGCGGATTCCTTCGATCACGCCTTCGCCTGGAATTCCCTTCTGAGCAGCGGCGCCTTGGAAAACGCCAAAGAACGCGTCTCCGCCGTCATGCTCCCCCCCAAAGCCGTCCTTCATACCCACGACACCCTCGGCACCGTCGTCAGCGCCATGCTCCACCACAAAGTCGACCTCATTCCCGTGCAAGATCAAGGACTTATCGTTGGCGTGGTACTCATGACCGACGTTTTCGATTCCGTGGCTCAGTTCATCATGGAAGGCGGCCGGTCGTAAGAACTAACTATCCGAAAATGGATTATGAAGCCTCGAAAAGCAGCGGTTGCAGCGTCTCCCACATCGCCCGAATGTCCTGCGCCGCGGCGGAATCCGGCCCCAATACGACGGGAATTCGCTGCACTTGCGCCCGCGTCACCGCATCGTCGTAACGTATTTTTCCAACCACCGGCAAGCCCAGCTCCTTCGCTCGATCCTCCAATCTCCTGGCCATCGGCTCGTGAATATCCGCCTTGTTGATACCCACGACCGCCCGGACACGAAACTGCCTGGTCAGCGCCACGACCCGCTCGAGATCATGCAGCCCCGATAAGGTAGGCTCCGTCACCACAAGCACCAAACTCGCACCACTGATCGACGCAATGACGGGACAACCTATCCCCGGTGAACCATCGCTGATGAGCAACGATTTTTTCGTCCGTTGCGCCACGGCTTTGGCTTCCTTACGGACCAAAGAAACCAGCTTGCCACTGTTTTCTTGAGCAATTCCAAGACGAGCATGAACCATGGGCCCGTACGCCGTCTCGGAGATGAACCACTTGCCATTGATCCGCGCGGGCATCTCGATGGCCCGTTCCGTACAGACAAGCTCGCAAACCCCACAACCCTCGCAAGCGATGGGATTGACCACGTACGTCGGAGCATCGAACGCAGGGCCGATGGCATCGAAACGACAGTGTTCCGCGCATATTCCACAAGAAGTGCAGCGCTCGGGCAACACGATCGCCGTGCTTCCTCCGGAAAATGCATGCTGCTGGCGAATCTCCGGGTTCAACACGAGATGCAAATCCGCGGCATCGACATCACAATCCGCAATGGCCGCCTGTCCGGCAAGCGCAAATAGGGAAGCCGAAACGCTCGTTTTTCCCGTGCCTCCCTTGCCACTGATGACCACCAATTCTTGAACAGGGTGGGAAGGACCCAGTCGAATGGGATTGACCTCCGGCGGCGACGCCGAGACTTTTTCCAGCTCGAGGGGTGCCGGTACCGGGCTTACCTTCTGGCGGGATAACTTATATAACTCATTGAAAAGATTGATAAATTTGCTTTCCCAGACCGGTTTGGCGCGCACGGCCATCTCCCCCCGCGCATACGCGCTTGCCACGGCTCGATCGTTGGGCAACTCCAACACCACCGGGATGCCCTCTCGCTCGCAATACGCAACGACTTGCCCGTCCCCCCCATCCGCACGATTGATCGCTACACCAAAAGGAATCCCGAGCGTTCGCACCATCTGCACGGCAAGTTCGAGATCGTTTAAACCAAAGGGCGTGGGCTCGGTGACCAGCAACACCACATCGGCGGACTTCACCGATTCAATCACGGGACAGGAGGTGCCGGGGGGCGCGTCGACGATAACCACATCGCATTCGGGCAGTCCTTCCTGTACGGCCCGCGTCACCGGCGGTGCGATGGCTTCTCCCACGTTCAAACGCCCTTGCACAAAAGAGAGCCCTTCGGCCTGACCGCTTTCGACGACGCCGATGGCGCGTGGGATTTCTCGAATGGCGTTTTCGGGGCAGGCCAACGTACAAGCTCCACAACTGTGACAGAGTTTGGGAAAGGTCAAAACCTGGTTGGGTAGGACCACGATGGCGGAATAACGACAGACTTCCGCGCAACGGCCGCAAAACGTGCAGGCCGCGAGGTCAACCTCGGGCACGGGAAGGGTGACATCGCGGGATGACGTGATTTGGGGACGAAGGAAGAGATGACCGTTGGGCTCTTCGACATCGCAATCAGCGAAAACTACTCGTTTTCCCGCCATTTGGAGAGCCACCACCAGGCTGGTGACGACCGTGGTTTTTCCGGTACCGCCTTTTCCACTGGCAATGGCAATTCGCAGAGCGCTCATGCGTGCCTATCCTTTCGCGCAACGAGTTCGAGAGCGCCGACGGGACATCCTTGCACACAATCGCCGCAGCCTTGGCACAGGCCTGGATGGATGACGGGAAGAACGTCGAAGCTGATAGCCATATAGGCGCAGGCCCCCAAACAGAAACCGCAGCCAATGCATTGCTTCTCATCGGCGAGGACGGCTACCGGGGCATGGTTGGGGCCCGGACAGGATGAAAACACCTCGATAGCAGAAGCGTCGAGGGTGCCCTGCAAGCCGGAGGAAGCTTGATTCCAAGGCCATGGATGAGCCTTGCTCAGAGGTATGCCGTTGGTTTTTCCTTGGGGAAAAGACTTACTCATATCGACCTAACCTTCATACCGATCCGTCGCGAGCGAACGACTCGCGTTTCGGCTCGCGACCGACGGCTGCATCGCCAACCATGATTCCCAGCGTCAGGCGTGGTGACCGGCCACGTTCGGCTCTTTGGCGAGCGATAGTTTTCCTTCTTGGAATTGTTGTACCGCGGAACGCACGGTTCCGGAGCACCCCACGGCCACACCGATACCGGCAGCCGTCAGGGTTTCATGGGCATTGGGGCCGCAGGAACCGGTCAACACGGTTTTGGCGCCGTGTTTGGCCACGAGTTGGGCGGATTGGATACCCGCGCCGCCGCCTCGCGCCGCATTGGCGTTTTCAATGGCTTGAAACGACATATCATCGGTGTTCACCAACACGAAGTAGCCACACCGGCCGAAACGCGGATCCACCTCGGCATCGAGCGAGGGGGCAAGGGCAGAAACAGCGATAATCATTGTATTTCCTTTATTATTCCGGCTTTGGCTCACGGGACTCCAGCCGAGCGAGCCGTTCGGATAGATCGTCGAGCTTTTCCAAAAGGGCGTCGAAGGGCGTTGCCAGCGATTGCCTCCCATCGACAGGTGCGGGATCAGCCATGGGGCCCCCATAACCCCAGCCCCTCACTCCTCTATGGCCTCGCATGCGACGCCCCCTGCCACCTCCGAATCCTGCACCAGCGCCACCGGCGCACCATCCCGCGCCACGACCCGTTCTCGGACCTTGTCCAAAAGGACCAGTACCATCTCCACCTGGCATGTCTTACTCCTTCCTACATCTCGCTTATGCGAGAACAATCATCGGCCACGGCGACGACGTCGCCCGCGACCACAACAGCCACATCCGGGCATCCGAAAGGAACCGTGATCGATAGAACCATCGAAAAAGGCCCTCACGACATCTTGTACTGCCCCGCATGTGTTGGGAATGACCCGCAGCCCTCCGGCCGTGAGCATCATCTGAAACGGCCGCGAGATGGCACCACAGATGAGCACATCCCAACCAAACGAGGTCATGCGTCGCGCCCGATCGTACAAGGCCATCGCATCGAGGGTCACGGCGCTCCTTCCGATTTCCCGGTTGCCGTCGGTTTCCACCACAAGAAAGCATCGGGCCACATCACAGACGGGCGAGACACGGTCCTGGTGGGTGGTTACAGCGACGAGCACGCAAAACGGGAGAGCAATCTTCGGGCCAATAGCTAATATCGCTAAATCTTCCTTAGAACGCGCCGATTTCGAAAAGCGTGGGGGTGAATAATCGTGCATATTGCATCAAACAAGTTGTTCCAATTGCAATTTGCATGATTGTGGCTAACGTTGAAATCATGCCCAGCCGCCCATCGAAAACCGTCCGCGCCGCCCCAGCGGGACAAGGGAATTGTCGAGATCCTGTTCTGGACTCGATCAACGAAGGCGTATTCACGGTCGATGGGGATTGGCGCATCACCACTTTCAACCGGGCTGCGGAGAAAATCACCGGAATTTCTCGGGAGGAGGCGATTGGGCAGCGATGCAGCGAAGTGTTCCGCGCCACGATATGTGAAGGCTCTTGTGCCTTGAAACAGGCCATCGCCACCCAAAAGCCCGTGGTCAATACGACAGTAACCATCATCGACGCGCGGGGGCGTCGCATTCCCATCAAGGTTTCCGCGGCCATTTTGCGGGGAGAGGATGGCAAGGCCCTGGGAGGTGTCGAAACGTTTCAGGACCTCCGGCAGATGGAAGAACTGCGCAAACAACTGCTCGACAAGCAAAAGTACATGGATATCGTAGGGAAAAGCGCCCCCCTCCAACGATTGTTGCAGTTGCTTCCCGCCGTGGCCGAAAGCGATGCCCCCGTGCTCATCCAAGGTCCGAGTGGAACGGGAAAAGAGCTATTTGCCAAGGCCATTCACCAACTATCCCCGCGAAAGGATGGGCCTTTCGTGGCGGTCAACTGCGGCGCGCTCCCGGATACCCTGCTCGAATCGGAGTTATTTGGCTATGTGGCGGGGGCTTTCACGGGAGCGAACAAAGACAAACCCGGGCGCTTCGCCCTTGCCCACCAGGGCACTCTATTTCTCGATGAAATCGGCGATATCTCCCCCGCCCTGCAAGTGCGTCTGCTGCGTGTCCTACAAGAAATGACCTTCGAACCGCTGGGAGCGGTGAAATCAATTCACACCAATGTGCGCATCATCAGCGCAACTCACCGAAATCTAACGGATCTTGTACAACAAGGAACCTTCCGGGAAGACCTGTATTACCGAATCCGTGTCGTCGGCTTGGATATCCCCCCGCTCGTGAATCGTCGTGAGGATATCCCTTTGCTCATGGATCACTTCATCGACACCCTGAATCGACTGCATGGCTTCGAGGTCGCCGGTATCTCCCCCGAAGCCTATGCCCTGCTGCTGGAACATGATTTTCCCGGCAATATCCGCGAACTTCGCAACGTACTGGAACATGCTTTCGTCCTATGTCACCAAGGACTCATCCGGCCGGAACACCTTCCCGCCTACCTTCGTCGCGACCCTGCCCTCCCCCCTTCCCCACCCCATCGAACATCCCTGCACCTGCCAAGCTCCGAGCGGGAAATGATCCAGGCGGCTCTGCAAAAACATACAGGAAATCGAGCGCTTGCAGCTAGAGAACTGGGCATTGACCCCAGTACCCTCTATCGAAAAATCAAAAGGCTGAAACTCCCGTTGCCCGAACGCGACGGGCGCGGCAAGCGCTCTTGGCTCCCTTGACCCGCTTTTTGCCTGTCGTGGCAACATAGCAAAAAACGCGATACCATATTGATAGCTATTTCGATTCCCACCTATCATCAACCAAGGCACCGTTTCACTCCATGAAGCGGATTCCGGATTTCCCACCATTTTTCGCAGCTACCCCATAGGAGCCGCTCGCTCGTGGCCCGTGCTGATACCAAACAAGCGGAGGTTCTTCACGAATACGCCGCGATTCGGGTGCTCTTGATCGACGAGGAAGAGCGCTTTCGCGTTTATTTGCGCTCTCTTCTCGACACCCGGGGATTCGATATCCGCGAGGCAGACAGCCCGGAAGAGGGAATGCGGATCCTTCGGCAAGAGCATCAGGATGTGGTCATTTTCGACCGAAAAATGTCCACGATGTCGGGAGTGGACATGCTGCGGGAGATCAAGCGTGTGGCCGCCGACACGCAAGTCGTCATGCTCACGGGGCATGCGAGCAAAAATTCCGCGATCGACAAGATTCCTGGAGTGTTTGCGTTCCTGGAAAAACCCTGTGAAACCGAGGGGTTAGTAGCAACACTGCGCGCGGCGGCCCGGCATCGGCAGCAGTCTGCGGCTCTCCTTTCCTCGCGCCCCAAGCCCTCTTCGGTGTGGGCCTGGTTGAAGGGAACCCATAATTTCCGACCAGGCGTGATGATTCTCGGAGCGATCTTGTTCACCATGACGTGTCTCGCTCCCACGCCGCCCACGCTCCTGTCGTTTTTGAACGTGTCACGCCTGGAGCAGCGGCAATCCGACCCCATCGCCTCGTACGCTCGTTATTCGCGAATGAAGCCTGGCGAAACGATCGCTGCTCAGTATAGCACGTTCGCCAGGCAGCAAAAAAAGGTCGTGGCTCCGGACGGCACTGTTATTTTCAGGCCTCTCGACGCACAAGAAGTGGGGTTTCGCGCGAGGGTCATGCTCGGAATCCTGGTTCTCGCGGGTCTTTTTTGGGCAACCGGCGCGCTGCCCTTCACCATGACCGCGATGCTCGTTGGCTTCCTCATGTATGTATTTCGTGTTTTTTCTCCCGATATGGTGGCCAAGGCATTCGCTAAAGACTCCGTGTTGTTCATCCTCGGAATTCTCGCCTTATCCGTGGGAATCATGAATTCCAAGCTCGACCGTCGCCTGGGCTTGCTGCTGTTACGCACGAGTACATCCTTGCCCCGGTATCTCTTCTTTTTCCTTCCTTTGCTGGCCGTATGTGCCTCTTTTCTATCCGAATACGCTCTGGTAGCCATCATCACGCCCACCCTGATGCTGGCTTATCGGGCGGCCCTGGATTCCTCGGGCATTGCCAAAGACCGTTCCCTTGCAGTGCTGCTGGTCCTATCGATGTGTTTTGCCGCGAATCAAGGAGGACCGGGCTCCCCCGCCGCCGGCGGACATAATGCGATCATGATGGGCATCCTCGCGGACTATGGCAAAGCTCCGTCGTTTTCCAACTGGCTCACCTACGGCCTGCCATTCGTCCCCGTCATGGCCCTCGTCATCGCCTCGTACTTTTTCTTCGTCGTTTATCGAAAGGTCTCCACCCAATCCCTCAATATTGCCGCCATCTTGCAGGCCGAATCCAAAAACCAAGGCCCCCTGAGCCGTCGCGAACTCATCACGATAGCCACGCTCGTGCTCGTGTTGTTGCTTTGGCTCCTTGGAGACGCGGTGGATACGGGGTTTGGTTTGGGAGGGCCGGTTCTGCTCGGCATCGTCATCTTGTCGGTGGCTCGCATCATCACATGGCCCGACATCAACAAAATCTCGTGGGATATCGTAGCGTTATATGCGAGCGCCGCCGCCATTGGCACCGGACTCGCCGTCACGGGAGCCAGCAGTTGGCTCGCTGTGACCATCGTTCAACAGCTTCCCCCATGGGCGACCTCCGGAGAAGGGCTCGCCATGGTGTCCTCGCTGCTGACAGGCCTTGTGACGAATTTCATGAGCGATGACGCCGCGGTGGCCACCCTTGGACCGATCCTGGTTCCGATGGCACAGGTTTCGGAAACGTCCCCCTGGATGGTTGGTTTCGCCTGCGCCTTCGCCTCATCGTTCGCCAACGTGCTCATCATCGGCACACCCAATAACGTCATCGCCTACTCGCTTGCCAAAAATCCGGATACCGGCGAGCAGCTCGTCACACTCAAGGATTTCGCCAAGCACGGGCTCATCATCACCGTCCTATCGCTGCTCGTGCTGTGGGGATGGGCCCTGTTCGGTTACTGGCGGTGGATAGGTTTTTCATCGTGACGTCGAACCATCTGCGGAAGGCAACCGACAGGAGACTTTTCATGGACACGAGACCCGTCAAAGAGTTGATGCTTCCGCTTGCTCACTACGCCACGACCTCGAGCAATAGCACCTTGAGGGATGCCTTGCTCGCCCTGAGCAAAGCCCAACTCGGGTTGACCAATGATCGTCATCACCATCGCGCGGTGTTGGTCCTCGATGATCAAGACAACGTCATCGGCAAACTGACCCACTGGTCCATCCTGAAAAGCCTTCAGCCGAGCGTGTTTTCGGAAAGCGATCGAGTCAACCTCGCGCGAGCCGGATTGAGTCTCGATTTCATCGCTGACTTGGTCGAGCGCCACCCTTATCAAGGACCCATGGAGCGGATGTGCGCCCTGGCATCAAGAATCCACGTACGAGATGCCATGGTGCCGGTACAAGAAAGCATCGATGAACAAGCGCGGTTGAGCGAAGCCATCGTGGAAATGGTCCGTCTCCATATTCAATCCATCCTGGTGACGCGCCATGGCAAGGTCGTGGGGATTCTGCGCATGTCGGATGTATTCGAGGAGGTCGCGGACGTGATTCGTCATCGTCCGGCGGTCGAATGAACACCATGGTAGATCCGGGCAAAACACGCGAACTGGGATGGGTGGGCAAAAGCGGATGGGCTGGAGCAGGCACCACACTGATCGCGATGAATCTGCTGGTGCTCATCATCGGTTGGTGTTGCCCCAACGATATCCTGCAGCGCCATGTTGTCGGGCTGATCTTGTCGATGCTTGCCGCGGCGTTCGTATACGGTTTTTGTCGACGCACCGAGCGGGCGGAGCAGGCACAATCGCAAGCCATCGTCGAAAGCACGGATCGAACCAAAGCCCAGCGTTCGTTATTGAAGCAAACGTACCGAGCGTTTTTTGCCTCTGCGACGGATGGATTCATCGTGCTTGACGATGACGATGTAATTTTGGAGGCCAATCCTGCCGCGTGCCGCATGCATGGGTGGCAGGTCGGTACGCTGGCTGGCGTTAACGTAAGGGAATTGATTGGTCCAAACTCTTTGCATCAGTATCGGGTGTTCAAGGAACGCGACGAAGCGGCGGGGGTATTTCGCGCAGATGCAGAGCATCTTCGAAAAGATGGAACAACCATCGAGATCGAGGTGCGGGCAAGTCGTCTACGCTTGGGAAACGAACGTCGAATGATCGCCGTATTCACGGATGTCACCGAACGCAACCGAGCAGGGCAGCGGTTGGGAATGCTATCGCGCAAAGCATTGATGGCACAGGAAGAAGAGCGAGCGCGCGTGTCTCGGGACCTTCATGATGAGTTGGGGCAATTGCTGACGGCCAGTCGTTTCGAGTTGGGATGGTTGGAGAAACATACCAGCCAAATGCCCCAAGAAGCATCGATCGCGTTGCAGCGCGCCGTCGAAGCCGTGGAACAATCAGCTCATGAGTTGCGAAGGATTTGCCGGGGTCTTCGCCCCCCGCTTCTCGACGACTTGGGGCTCGAACCGGCAGTTCGCCTATTGACCCAAGATCATGAAGATCGAACGGGGATGCGTGTCGATCTGGAGTCCCACGTGGACGAATCCGTTGCGATGAGCAACGAGATTTCTCTTTGTACGTACCGCATTTTGCAAGAATCGCTGAACAATATCAGTCGGCATGCAGGAGCGACGAGCGTGGACGTAACGCTGGTGTGTGGCGAAACGGAGTTGATGTTGTCGGTATACGACAATGGCAAGGGATTTGATGTAGAGGCTCTCGCGGCGGCCAGTGGAGTTGGCATCACCGGAATGCGCGAACGGGCTTCCCTCGTCGGAGGATTGGTGGAGATACGCTCCGCTCCCCATCATGGTACTCGCGTGGTATTTCGAGTTCCGTTGACGACACGGAGCGGTGAGGAGACGCCATGATACGGATACTTGTCGTGGATGATCACACCATGGTTCGAGCAGGTCTTTGTCGTCTTCTCGACAATGAGCCTGACATTCAAGTCGTGGACCAATCGGGTTCGGGACGAGAGGCTGTACAGCTTTGTCGCGAACACAAGCCCGATGTGGTCGTGCTCGACTACAGCTTGCCGGATTTGGACGGCCTTGAAACCACGAGACAAATCGTTGCGCTCGAACTCGGAATCCGCGTACTCATTCTCACGATGTATGCCAATGAGGAATATGCGACACGGGTCATTCGTGCTGGTGCATCGGGGTTCATCGTCAAAGTGGCATCGACCGATGAGCTTTTGACGGCCATCCGCAAGGTGGCGCAAAAGGGCGTTTATGTAAGTCCTTCCATCATGGAAAAGATGGTAGGACGGATGAGCCAGGTCAAAGGGGAGGTCCCGGAGGCCGTATTGTCGGACCGCGAAATGCAGGTGCTCATTCAGCTTGCAAGAGGTTCGACGAGCCGAGAGGTATCCAAAGCTTTGAGTTTGTCGTTGAGCACGATCGAAACGTATCGCAGCAGAATCCTCGAGAAGCTCGATCTTCGAAACAACTCGGACATGACCCGCTTTGCCATTCGTCGGGGGCTGATCGATATCGAGTGATGGAGTTGGTTAGCCTTGGTGAACAGGTCCAGGCTGGCAGCTCCGACGGTATTCGCCCCTCGACTTCGCCCATCAACCTTTCTGTCGCGCCGCCATTCGGCTGATGATCCGCTTGCCCCAAAGCCCTTCACGGCTCGATGAGAAATGAAAACCGGGCAAACCGTTGAAGCCGTCGATGGTCCCGACGAACACCTAACCGCGCGAAACTAATTAGAAATATGGAAGCGCACAATCCCACGATCGCCCCCACCCCTGCCATGAAAACCGAGGAAGCCGTCCCTTCGAAAGCGACCAGCCTGCTTCCGAAATAACCTCCGACGGCGAAAAGCACGACCGGCACGACTCCGAAAAACGGCAGAGAACGAAGATAGGCATCGGGCGTCTCGAGTCGATAACGAATGAGGGTGCCTCGATCACAGCCATGCAGTTTTCCCACGAGAAAAACGGTTGCCCCATCTCTTCGGGAACTCGAGGCCCGAATGGAAAACGATGAGCCGCGGACCTCTCCAAGAAACGGTTTTCGTCCGAAGGTAATGCCCCCTCCCTGCCACGCGTGAAGGGCATCGATCTGTGCGCGCAAGCGCTGCACCACCAGAGCCAAAGGAAGCTCAATCCGAAGTTCTCGTTCTCCCTCAGGCTCGATTTTCGCCAATCCCCAACGCACGGTCGTTCACCATGTCACTTACCTGGCTCGTCTTGCAAGCATGCATCGGGCAAGCGTTCCATGACCACCGAACACCCCGCGCCAGCACACCGAATATTTCGCTGCAACAGCGCCATCGCCTCCTCTTGTCGTCCCGCATCACCAAGCGCGCGAGCTGCATTGCGAAGCAGCACGTCCAGATCCTCGTGACCGTCGTCGGGCACTTTCTGCTCGAGGATACCCACGGCGCGTAACAGCAACTCGGCAGCAAGTTCAGCATCTCCTTGCCTGCGAACGACTTCCCCCAGATTGTTGAGTGGCTCCACGAGAGCGAGATGATGAGCATCGACATACCGCAGCATGATGTCGAGAGCTCGTTCGAACAACCCTCGCGCCCCAGCGAGATCATCGAGCATCGTCAAACGAAAAGCCATGTTGGTGAGCACCGAAACGAGGATCGGATGATCGTTACCAAAGTTCCGTACGTACAGTTTCAGCGCTCGTACATACAGCGGTTCCGAATCCTCGAAACGCTGTTGCTGGTCCAGGCAGTAGCCCAGATTGCACAACAATCCCGCCGCATCCGCGGATTCCGCAAGCCCTAGGGGCTCCATTCGTTCGAGGGCTTCTCGATAATGGTCCTGCGCACCTTGCCAATCACCAAGCCCGCACCTTGCATCCCCCACGGCTCGAAGAATCGGCACAAGATACTCCTCTCCAAGCTCTTCTTCGATGACGACGGCCGCCGCACGATTGAGAAGCATCAAGGCTTGATGATAATCACGACGAGCAAATGCTCGCCGCGCGTCTTGAATCCATTCTTGCAGCGGCGCGGTCATACGAAGAAGCTGGGACACAATCCTTTCGGTGTAAAGAGCACGGCGCGTTGCCAATGAGATCGTTACGAAAGGGAAGTGATGGAACTCAAGTCGACGCCGCCTGTTGTGCTCGTTGGCGTCGTTTCTCCATCATGGGTGGAATCGTGAGGAAAACGATGGCTCCGATGACCAGCGCCGCGCCAATGAGTTCACTGGCTCCCGGCGCACGTTGTCCAGGGAAAATCAGCAGCAAATACGAAGCTACCACACCAGCGAGGATACTCGAGGATCGATTCACAGGAACGCAATACGTGTTTTCTCTTCGATCGAGGTAGATGAGATTGCCGAACACCCCGGTGCCTTGAGAAAGAAAACCAACGATGACCATGGCGATGGCAATGGACTGTCCCCAATAAGCCGTGAATCCTTTGCTCAATTCCTCGGCGAGATTGCCCGAACCTAAAAGCGCGTAAATCGCAAGGATGACCGCAAGGGCGGGGGTCGCCACCATCTGTTCTTCCACGAAATAGCGACGATTTGTATCCGCATCGTCGGACTTGGCAAGACGGCTCATGAACTGAAGGCGAACGAAGTAGCTGGCAAGATAGACGATGATGTCGATCACGCAAATAAAGGGCATGGCGTAAGACTTGGTATCCACGAGGCTCACGAGAAGAGCGAGGATGGACATGCCGAGACCCGCCCAGGCGAACCAGCGCACTTTGCGTCCACTGATCGCATCGACAATGGGCGCGATGACGAGCACACCACCGCGCATGAGCAACATGGCAAAAACGATGCTGACCCCTTCGAACGTATACGCAAGGGTCGTCGTTCCCACCGTGCAGGTGGCACAAAGACCGGATAGAAGCGTCCAGCGGGAAGGCGTGGGTATGTTGACGCCAAGGACTCGAACGTGATTGGCGTACTTCCACCATCGCATGGCGCTGACGAAAATGACCATTCCGACGGCTGCAGCGGCGGCCGAGATCGGCAGCACCGCGAAACCGGAGATTGCCTGACCTTCACTACCCGGAACCAATCCTTTGGTGAGCATTTTGGTGATCAGGGAATAGGGCACGTAACACGCGAAATAACCGAACGCGAAAGCCCAGATGCTATACGATTCCATCCAGCTTTTCAGGGACATGAAACGCCTCCATCGCAACGTTCGTCAGCGATACATCGAACCAAAGGACCTTCGAACGTTGACGAAACACCTTCCTTCTCCATCGGTGTCGAACCGAATGACAAGCACGTTCCGTGGAATTGTTGGACGAACGGACCTTGTTGGATCCCACCGACCGGTCTTTGCTTCCGACAATCAAATCCCAAGTGTTTTTTTAGTCGGCGAAAGAATGGGTTGGAGATCAAGGTATTGTCCACAATCACAACGAAGCGCTCAGTTTGGCACCAGGGTTACACGATGACAACAATCGTGTCGAAAAAGGACTCCTCCGATCTTCGATTCCCGCGATGAGCACTGCCTTTTCCATCGAAAACGCGGTTTCGTCATCAGTCGATCGGTCAGACTTCCACCCGCTTGCCTGTATGGTTTGTCGACCAACGACACCATGCCTCGATCCATGGATCCGGAATTCCGCGCCTCGAGGCTCGACCGAAACCGCACGAGTCGCTGGTACCACGCCGGCCGGTCCAAAAAAGACAATCGCATCGCGAGCGAATCCTTTATTCTTTGCCCATGCATTCGCTTCGTCTTCGCACCGTTCTCGGGCTCGGCTTGCTCGGCATCGCCGCTTGTACGCCAGCTTCCCTCCCGCCTTCTTCCACTCATCCCACGGTCGTTGCCACACCGCCGTCTGCCTTGCCACCGGACTTGTCACCGGTGAAGGATCCTAATTCCATCGTGCTCGTGGCACGCCTTCGTAACCTTCAGGATTCGTTGGGGACGATGGAACGGATGTTTCGGCTTCCCATTTCCCTGACGGACGAACTGCAAAAGGTTGTTGCGGAAAGAGCGGGAGATGCACTTCAGATGGATGCCGGCGTGGATGTTGCCGTCGCCCTGTCACCTGCTTCCACGGACACGGATCCCAAGTTTTTTGGGGCGGTTTCCATCCCGATGGCAAACCTCGAGGGCGCGCTATCACAGCTCGAAAAGCGCGGGAATGTCGTGCATCTCGCACCTGGCGTCTATCGAGCCAAGTTCGAGCGCCCCCAATCAGAGGACGGCGAGTCGTCCGACTCACCAACCTCGGAGTCCGAAACACCTAAAGAATATCGCTGTGATTTAGCAGCTAGCCTTGGAAATGCGCCGGCTCGATTGGTCTGCTCGGAGGATGAACAAGCTCTGGATTCGCTGCGACCCTGGCTTACCCGAGGCCTGCCCCTGCAACCCACGGCCAAGGAAGACCTCGAAGTCCACCTTCGATTCGCACCGCTGCGTGAGCGATATGTGCCTGTGGCTCGAACGCATGCTTCCGATTACGCAACGACCGCAAAACAGTGGATGGAAACAATCCTGAACATCCGCGATCCAAAGCTGCTCATGCTTCCCGAACGGGTGATGCACGAGAGCATCACTTTTGTCGAGGATATGCAAGAAGCATCGTTTTTCGGCGACTTCATCCCCGAAACGAATGAAATCAGCACTCGCGTCACGATCGCGTTTCGGTCGCGCAACTCCTGGTTCACCCAAGTGTACACGGATGCCAATGGACGATCGGGACCGCCACCGGAAATTTTCTGGCGGTTGCCCAAAGATGCTGATAACGCCACCTACGCATCCTGGGTCGATCCCGCTCATTTTGAAGGTTTCAACGATACGGCTCGGTCGCTGATGTCGCACGCGCTGGAGCTGACTCCGTTGAGCGCGCAATCCAAGTCCGCCATCGATACGTTCATCGCGTCCATTCCTCTTCATAAAACGGTGGCTGTATCGGCGAGAGGAGAAGCGCGACGAACGACATCCGCGGGGAACGTTACCACGGCGCGCGATGCCGTCCGCGAATTCGAACAGTTCTTTCAATCGATAATCGGCTGGACGATCCTAGGGATGGAAGCGCCCTCGGCTCCTTATGCGGACCACTTCAAAAAAGGGGTGGCCACGATGGAGCAACTCATGCATGAGGCACGAAAAGACGCTCATCTTGGTCCAGAAATGCGAAAGGCCACGTGGATTCCTCAAATCCGATGGCGAAGCCCATTTCCCGGCTATCCCCAGGGTACGACTGGCATCGAGATCACCGCTTCCTTTGACAGCAAAGACATCTGGAGCTTCGCGAATACCAAGCCCGGCACCCCCCACCCCCCAGGGGCTGCAGCCCGCGGCAGCATCACGTTGCATGGCGTCGTCATACCCAATGGCCCCAATCGCACATGGATCGGGATTTCCGCCGACCCCAAAACACTGCAAGAAAAATCTCGCGTCGTGGTGTCCGGTCCCTCCCAAAACACCCTCGCGTCCCTGGCAGACCTCGAACCCCTTCGCCAATCCTCCACGATTGGGGGAGGGTTTATCATCTACGGCTCGATGGTCGATAACATGATGAAAACCTTCCCTCAAAACCCCAGCGTCGACATGAGATTGGTTCATCAATCGCTCGAAACCATGCCAAACCAATTACGGACCCCCGTTCTCCAACTGCATACGGCTACCGCTGGCGACACCCCGACCAATACGATCGAGCTACGGTTGCAACGCGGGACCGTGGATGACCTCGCCAACCTCATTGGATTCGTACTCTCCCCCCAAGGACAACAACTGCTCGAACAGCTACGAAAGACCGATATCCCGCTCGACGTTCCTTAGCCGTCGATTACAAGGGGTTGTTCGTCGGCACCAGTGGCTCGGAGCGAAACCAGTCCCTGCCACCGCGAGGTTCATAAGACCGCTTCGACACGGCTTTGACCCGCGGGTCCATAACGAAATGTCCTGTCGATGAGATATTGGCCTTTCTGTTCGACAACCTCGAAGCTGACGGCAACTACCCCTTTCGAGGTGTGATAGTGGACCACGCAACGCTGGAACCAAGGGCGGCCAGGCTCTTTGGTTTCCGTGCATTCATGCAGCGACAATAAAGATATCTCCCCGAATTCATTACGGAATTTCTCTATCCCTTGTCGGTATTCCTCAACACTTACGCGCTGTTGATACTCCGTGGTGGTATAGGTCGAGCGTGCTTTCTCGAAATCCCCCTGAGCAAGAGCAGCCTGGTAGGGATCGAGCAGGTCTTTTTGAATGCGCGGCGCGATTTCCTGGGCGACGAAGATTTGTCGATACATGCCATAAATGGCTATCGGCAGCACGAGCAAGAAAAACACTCCGAGGAGGAGATATCTCGCCCAAGCAGGCATATCGGAGGAATCATCGTGAGACATGAGCGGCAGTGTGCCAGAGGCGGGGCTGGGAGCGCAACCACGACGGTGTCACGTTTCTTCCACGCGCGAAAAAACAGCGAAGGCATAAGGGCGTAACGAAACGGTGACTTCGCCCTGGGAAACGAATTGGTCTCGTACGGAGGCAGGGCCGCCCCCGTGCTCCGCCCGAACGGAGGATTCCGAGGGGCAAGCCCACAAACTGCTCGCGGAATCCATGAGGAGCCGCCAGCGCCCGGAAGAAAAAGGAAGAGACCGCGTCACGGAAGCCCCACTCACATTCATGGCGATAATGACCTCACGGCCCTCGGCATTCCTATCGCCGATGCGCCGGTCCCGATCGTCTTGATCGTAAGGATGAACCCACCGGCGAATGAACAATACCCGCTCCTCTTCGAAGCCGCGAACGTACGTTCTGCGCTTGTCGAGCACGCGAAGGGCCGGAACGGTTTTCCGAAGGTGAATGAGCTGTCGGTACAAGCGAAAGAGCACCTCGTGTTCCTGCCGATCGCGCAAGCCGAGGTCGCATTTGCTGCGAAGAAACGTTTCTTCCTCTTGCGGATCGGGCGGCTCTTGCTGCCAGCGAAACGTGGCGAATTCTTCTTTGCGTCCCCGACGCACGGCGTCGATGAGCGAAGGATCTCCGTGATGGACGAAGTATTGAAACGGCGCTATCTCGCCGTATTCTTCCCCCATGAATAGCAATGGAATATAGGGAGCGAGCAGGACCGCTCCGGCCGCCAATTTGAGGGCTTCAAAGGAAACCAATGCGGCCAGACGCTCCCCTGCCCTTCGATTTCCCACCATATCGTGGTTTTGACAATACACGATCAGTTGGCCCGCGCGAATATCCCTTGGACCACGACCATGTGGTCGTTTTCGATACGCCGAATAATCACCCGCGTAAGCCCATCCTTCCTGGACCGCTCGCACGAGTTGGCTAAACGAACCGAAGTCTTCGTAATAGCCTTCCTGCTCCCCTGTGAGCAACACATGCAAGGCATGATGAAAATCCGCGGACCATTGGGCGTCCATATCATAGCCGCCTTGGGAGGAGGGTAACACCAGCCGGGGGTCGTTCAGATCGCTTTCGGCAATGCAGTACACCCGACGACCGAGGCTTTTGCCTCTTCGATGTAGCGCCTCGGCCAATTCTTCGAGGAACGGTCGAGCGGAAAAGTCCTTGATGGCATGAACCGCATCGATACGAAGGGCATCGATGTGGTAATCCGACACCCAGTGCAACGCGTTTTCCACAAAAAAGCGTCGTACTTCCCGACAATGGGGGCCATCGAAGTTGATGGCGCTTCCCCAGGGGATTCGCACTTGATCGGTAAAATAAGGACCGAAATCCTGTACATAACAGCCTTCGGGCCCGAAATGGTTGTACACGACATCGAGGACCACGGCCATCGAACGCTGATGACACGCATCCACGAATCGCTTCAATCCGTTGGCTCCTCCATAGGAATGCTGTACCGCGTAGGGATATACACCATCGTATCCCCAATTTCTTTCGCCCGAGAACTGCGCCACAGGCATGAGTTCCACCGCGGTGATACCCAAGTCCACCAGGCTATCCAACTGCGCGATGGCGGCGTCGAACGTTCCCTCGGGGGTAAAACAGCCGACATGCATTTCATAGAGAATATAATCTTCGAGCTGTAGCCCGCACCAACCCGTATCGGTCCACGGAAAGGATGGATCCACTACTTCCGAAGGCCCATGCACGCCTTCGGGTTGACAACGCGAAGCGGGATCGGGCCGTTCGATGGCATCATCGAGCAGGTAAGAATAGCGTGTGCCAGGCGCAACTCCTTCCACGACCGCTTGGTGGTAGCCGAAAGGCCGCGGCTGAAGACCTACCCGGCGGCCATCGGGCTCATGCAAATGAACTTGTATTCGAGCCACGAACGGAGCCCAAACGCGAAATAGACAACGTTGGTTACCGAGGTACACTGCGCCGAGACTCGGATCTCCCAATGGATACATGGCTTGACGTCCTTTCAAGCCCCGACGGGGCCAAGGCCAACCGCGGGCCGAACAAGATAGCAAGGGATAGCGAGTCGCGGAGAGAAAATCGACGTCGTGCCGATGGGAATGGATATAAAAATCACTCGATGACAAAAAGGTGAGCGGGTTGATGCCGCGGGTCCAATCGGACGTAGTTCGTCCACCCCTGCCACGTCCATCGCTGCCCAGAAAGCAAATCGCGAACTCCGTAGGGCTCATTATCCCCTTTGCCGAGTTCCCAAGGATTGACATGAACGAGTGACTCGCGCACCTCGAAGGGATTGAGGTTGACGACCGCGAGAATGACGTTGTCCCGTTTCGGAGTGGCTTTGCTATATACGAGAATATCGTTGCTGTCGGCCGCGTGGAAGCGCAGATTGTCGTATTCCTGCAGGGCGGGGTGCTGGTGGCGCGCTTGATTCAGCTTGGTAATGAGTGGTTTGATATGGCCGGGGCGGTCCCAATCCCATACTTTGTACTCATATTTTTCCGAATCGAGGTATTCCTCCCGTCCAGGAATCGCTCTATTTTCACAGAGTTCGAAGCCATTGTAGATGCCGTAGCAAGAACTGAGCGTGGCGGCGAGCACGGCCCGAATACAAAAAGCCGGACGTCCTCCCTTTTGCAAGAAAAACGGAAGAATATCGGGAGTATTCGCGAAGAAGTTTCCTCGATAATACTCCTTCATCTCCGATTGCGTGAGTTCTACGAGGTAGTCGATGATCTCTTGTTTTTCGTTGCGCCACGTAAAGTATGTATAGGATTGCGTGAATCCCACTTTGGCGAGCGCTCGCATCATTTTGGGGCGCGTAAAAGCTTCAGCGAGAAAAACCACGTCGGGATGCTCCCGCTGGATCGTGTCGATGAGCCACTTCCAAAACGGCAGCGGCTTCGTATGAGGATTGTCGACACGGAAGATACGAACGCCATGCCCGATCCAGAAACGAAGGATCTTCGCCATCTCTTCCCATAACGAGTGCCAGGCTTCCGTCTCGAAGTGCAAGTGGTGGATATCCTCATACTTTTTCGGTGGATTTTCCGCGTACTTGATGGTGCCATCCGGCCGTTTTGCGAACCATTCCGGATGCTCTTTCAAGTAAGGGTGGTCGGGGGAGCACTGGATCGCAAAGTCCAGGGCAACCCGTAACCCATGGTTTTCACACGTTTTTACGAAGGCATCGAAGTCCGCCAACGTGCCCAGGGAAGGTTCGACCGCCATATGCCCCCCCGCCTCCGAACCAATCGCATACGGAGAGCCAGGGTCCGTCGGCAACCCCACCCGGGCGTTGTTCTTGCCCTTACGATTCGTTTTTCCAATCGGGTGAATCGGCGGCATGTACAACACATCGAAGCCCATCGCGCGGATTTCGGGGATACGAAGTGCTGCCTCTCGAAACGTGGCCCCCCGCGTCGGATCGGTCCCCTGCGACCGGGGAAAAATCTCGTACCATGCGCTGAATCGTGCGTGTACGGGGTCGACGACAATCTCCAAGACTCGATCGTAGCGGGTCGCACGGCTACGGTCCTCGAGCTTTGCCATGAGTTTGACCCAGGCTCCTTCGGAAGCGGCTTCCACCCGTTCCACGGCACTTCGCAGGCTGTGAAAAGAAGCCAAAAACGCTTCGATATGCTTTTTGTCCCCGGCTGACGCGCGTTCGGCGGCGCCTCGCATGAGTTGTTCTCCCTCCAACAACTCGCTAGCGATGTCTTCCCCCGCGCCGATCTTCTTTTTCACTTCATCGAGCCAGGAACCATACCGGTCTACCCAAGCTTCGAAGGTATATTCCCAACGTCCCAAGGAAGTGACGGGAAACGCGGCCCTCCAACGATCGTTGTCGAAGAGTTCCAAGGGATAGGCGGACCATTCCGGCGCTCCCACAGGCCGAACCAGAACCTCGGCGCGCAATCGTTCATGACCTTCCTTGAAAATATCCACTTCCACCTGGACGACGTCCCCCACTTCCCGTTTGATCGGGAAGCGACCGTCGTCGATTTCGGGCGAAGGGCGCTCGATGGCTATGGTGCGATGGGGATCGTCGAACACGTCATTCTCTCCTTGTCGAAGCCAGACTCAGGACCGCTGCAAAATCAAACAAGCCAACGGGGGAACCGTCAGGCTGATGGACCAATCAAATCCCTGCCAAGGGGTCGGTTCGGCTTGCAGCCCACCGGCGTTTCCCATGTTGCTCCCCCCGTATATCCCCGAATCGCTGTTGAGTCGCTCCGCGTACCACCCCGGCTCAGGCACCCCGATGCGGTATCCTTCCCGCGGCACGGGGGTAAAATTGCAAACGACAACGACATATCGGGATTGGTCTTTTGCGTAGCGGAGATAAGAATATACGGAATTATCGGTATCATGGCAATCGATCCAGCGGAATCCTTCCGGAGCATAATCGAGTTGCGTAAGAGCCGGTTCCGAGCGATAAAGCGCGTGCAAATCCTTGAGCCAACGCTGTAATCCTTGATGGGGAGCGTACGACAGAAGATGCCAATCGAGGCCTCGGTTGTGGTCCCATTCGTTCCACTGGCCGAATTCCATACCCATGAACAAGTGTTTTTTTCCTGGATGGGTAAACATATACCCAAACAACAAGCGGTTATTGGCAAATTTTTGCCAATCGTCGCCTGGCATTTTCCGAAGCAATGACCCTTTACCGTATACCACCTCGTCGTGCGAAAGCGCGAGTACGAAGTTTTCCGTATAGGCATATAACATGCTGAAGGTAAATTCATTCGCGTGATATTTACGGTGGATGGGTTCCTTGGACATGTAGCCAAGCACATCGTGCATCCAGCCCATGTTCCACTTGAACGTAAAACCAAGTCCCCCCAGGTAGGTAGGACGAGAAACGCCCGCCCAGGCGGTGGATTCCTCCGCAATGGTGATCACCCCGGGAAAGTACTGGTACAACAACACATTGAGATGCTTGATGAATTCGACCGCCTCCAGGTTCTCTCTGCCCCCAAAACGGTTCGGAATCCAATCTCCTTCTTTTCGAGAATAATCCCGGTACAGCATCGATGCCACCGCATCGACCCGAATGCCATCGAAGTGATACACTTCCATCCAAAATAGCGCGCTCGCCAACAAGAAGTTCCAGACTTCCGTCCGCCCATAATTGAATACCATCGTGTTCCAATCCCGATGGATCCCTTCCCGGGGGTCCGCATGCTCATAGAGATGCGTGCCATCGAATTCCGCCAAGCCATGGCCATCCGTAGGGAAGTGGGCAGGAACCCAGTCCAGAATCACTCCGATTCCATTTTCATGAAGAACATCAATAAATTCCATCAGTTCCGACGGAGTCCCAAAGCGGCTCGTCGGCGCAAAAAAATGCATGGTCTGGTATCCCCACGAGCCATAAAAAGGATGCTCGGTAATGGGCAATAACTCGACATGCGTGAACCCCATCTCTTTGACATAGGCGGCAAGTTTGTGCGCCGCCTCCCGATAGGACAACGAAAAACCGTCTTCTTTATGCATCCAAGAGCCGAGATGCACTTCGTATACCGAGACGGGCTCCGCCAGGGGCTCGGCCTTCGCACGCGCCGCCATCCATGCATCGTCTTTCCATGAATACCCCGATAGATCATACACGCGGGAAGCGGACTTGGGAGGCACTTCCGTATAAAAGGCGAAAGGATCCGCCTTGAGCATCGCCAGCTCACCATGATTGGGAAATACCTCGAATTTATAGACGTCCCCATGCCCTACCCCAGGCACGAAAATCTCCCATAAGCCATTGCCCTCGTGTTTCCTCATCGCGTGGCGACGACCATCCCATTGGTTGAAATCACCGACCACACTCACTCGTTTCGCATTGGGCGCCCACACGACGAACCGAACGCCATGGACGCCATCGATGGTCACGAGATGAGCCCCGAGTTTTTCCCATGTCCGATAATGCGTTCCTTCACGCAGCAGGTGCAAATCAAACTCACTGAGTTGAGAGGCAAAGCGATACGGATCCTCTTCCTCCCATTCGTCCCCTTTTTCGTTTCGGTACCGGAGCCGGTAGGCCGAAGGAATGCTGGTCAACGCAGCTTCAAAAACACCTCTTGGCTCGATGAGTTTCGCCTCCGCCAGCAGCTTGCCGTCATCGATTCCCACGATCCAACAAGCCACGGCCATGGGATGATAGGCGCGAATACATGCCCCATGTTCGTCTTGATGCGGTCCCAACACTTGAAAAGGCTGTCCATGCTGGGCGTCGGCGATGGCAACGATTTCGTTTCGATGGATGGACATGCTCGAATTCTCCTTCAGGGGCTGCGCAATCGCGCGACTATATGAGGGGAAACCCGCACGAAGTCAACCAAGCATGCCAACTTCCCAACGCTTCCCGCAACCGCAACAAGTGCCGGAACCAGGACGGTTCCCACGAATCATTTTGATGCCGCAAGCACCAGAATTCACGATCTGGCTCTCCTTACGTGAACCGTCTTCTTGGCTTGTTTGCTCGACCGGCCCGACCTAGGCTACGACGAACACCTTGTGCGGACTCGTGCCGCATTCGTCCCGCAAAACAAGGGTTCCCATAAGCCACGGCGTGCGTGCAACACGTGAGGAGACAAGAATATGAATCGACCGTTCCGGGTGCTCGGCGTGCAACAGATTGCCGTAGGAAGCAGAAGCAAAGAAAACCTTCGTCGCTTGTGGGTGGACACGCTCGGCTTGTCCTTGCAAGGCAGCTACCGAAGCGAAAAAGAAAATGTCGATGAGGATATTGCCGTGCTCGGAACCGGCCCGTGGCGCGTGGAAGTCGACCTGATGGAGCCCATCGATCCCGACAAAGCACCTCGCGTGCATGAGCCCGCCCTCAATCACGTGGGATTGTGGGTCGATGACCTGGCTCGCGCAGTGGCTTGGCTCACGGAACAAGGCGTGCGGTTCACCCCAGGAGGAATCCGAAAAGGAGCAGCAGGACATGATGTCTGCTTCATCCATCCGAAAGGCAATGATGCCTTCCCGCTCGGAGGTGAAGGCGTACTCATCGAACTCATCCAAGCCCCACCGACCGTCATCGAAGCTTATGACCGGGATGCAAAACACTCCTGAACCCAGAGGTTCGCAATATTTATCATAAAATACGCAAGCTTAACCTTTCCCCGCCAAGCGGCTCCGCGTTGTTCGGCCCTAGGACGAATGCGCAACCATCCCTTCCAACGCTTGTCCGCCAGCGATGAGGAAAGTACGCTCTGGTAGGGAAGGATAGCCTCGTCCATGCGTCAACGACTTCAACCCCCGCGGACCCGTTTTCCAACACGTTCCGCAAGCCATCGCCAGCGACAAGCACTCGCTCGTTTGCTCGTGTCGGTAGCGGTCGCAAGCACAGCGATCTTCGCGCAAGAGCCGATCTTCGCCGCTCCAACCGCCGCCGAAATCAAAGAAGCACGAGCTTTGTTCCAAGCCGGGTTGGCCTTGGAAGCCGCGGGCGATTACAAAAACGCTCTAACCAAGTTCCATGAAGTCGCCGCGGTCCGCCCCACGCCCCAAGTCATGTTCCATGTTGCCCTATGCCTGGAGCATCTCGGACGCTGGACCGAAGCGCTGGGCACATACCGAATCACCATCGATCGCGCACGGGAAGAAGCCGCCGAGGACGTCGTGGAAAACGCCGATCAAGCGCGACAAAAACTCGAACAACGAATGCCGCGACTCAAGATTCTTCGTAGCGAAAGCATGGCAGGCGCAGTCGTCCACCTCGACGGCGTTCTCATCGGCGCCGCTTCCTTTGGCGTGGAAATGCCCTCGGACCCAGGCGAACACCGCGTCGTCGTCACCGTCGACGGCAAAGAAGTATTCACCCAGGTTGTCTCCCTTGAAGAAGGACGCGTCGAAACGGTTACGATTACGAAACAAACACCAAAAGCCCCACCACCTCTCGCCCCCGCGCCCAAACCATCCCCCGAACCCAACCCCATCGCGCCGTCGCAACGCATCGGATACTACTTTCTCGGAGGCGGCATCACCAGTCTCGTGATCGGAGGCATGTTCGTCAAACTTCGTAACGACACCATCGATCGGCTGGAAACCCAATGCGCGGGAAACCATTGCCCTGCCTCGCTCGAGAGCACATCCGATCGCGGAAAGATCTATATGATGGCCGCCAACGGCTTTGTTGGCGCTGGCCTGCTGAGTGCTGGAATCGGGACCGTAATATTGTTGCAACGCCATGAAACAGAACCAGCTCCCCAATCGGCGCATACCCAAGTAGGACTGTCTGCAGGGGGTCCTCTCGGCGCTCCGGGGGCCACCGTATGGGGGAACTTCTAATGGCTCGTCCTGAACGAAAAGGCTTCATCCTTGTAAGCGCGGGCATCTTTCTCGCGGTGTATTCGCTGATACCGGCCTGCGGATACCCTGATTTTTCTTTTGATTACGAGAAATTACACCCAGCCGGCGGCGCAAACCATGGGGGAACGGGGGGCACCACCGGTGGACACTCCGGGCAAAGCGGACAAGGCGCCACCGGCGCAGAAGCAGGCATCGGCGGTCAAAGCGGCGCCGCAGGACAAACAGGCGGATCGTCGGGCGCAAGCGGAGAAGCGGGATCCACGGGGGGGGTCGGCGGAGCCACCGGAGGCACGGGCGGCGCCACGGGTGGAACCGGGGGAACTGGTGGAGCCACCGGAGGAGCGGGCGGCGCCACAGGTGGAACCGGGGGAACTGGTGGAACCGGCGGTGCCACGGGAGGAACTGGAGGGACAGGAGGTGCCACGGGCGGAACCGGAGCAGCTAGCGGAGCCGCCGGAGCCACAGGAGGTGTTGGCGGCGAAGCCGGCGCCAGTGGATCGAGTGGCGCCGCGGGAGATGGCTGAATCGACATACCCCAACCGACTGCACACGCCTGAGATACCCCACGCGGGCTCAACGCGAAACCTCATGAAAACAGCATTTTCAAGCGTGGCTCACGCAAGCGTGCAGCCGCGTTGCCGCCTTTCCTTCGGACGGTCGAACTTCGAAATCGCGTTCCGAACGACAGAAAAAGCGCCCACACAAGTGCCTCCCCTCCATGAACCGACTCGTCACTTCGCTCGTGAAAGCTAGCGCAGCGATGGCATCTCGCAGCGTTCGTATTCTGGCTCGACTGACCTAATTGCGAGGAAGCCTGCTTCGGATTCATCGGGTTCGCGTAAGAAGCCAAAGCCTCGTTTCACGAGAAAGGCGCTGCCCCACATCGTGAAAAATCTAGTTAAAACCCGGGGTTACTGACCGGAGGCGTCCATTGCTTGGTGCTCGCCGGCTTCGTCGTCGAAGGCTTGGTCGTCGAACCCTTGGTCGTTGGAGGCTTGCCATGAGAAGACTTCGATTCCGAAGACGCACGCGTCTCCACCGGATGCGCCGATGCGGAAGCAGCCACCGGCGCAACGACGCCATCATCGCTATTCGTCGGCTGTTTTTCGTCGACATCGTCCACAACGCTGGCATCTCCCAGCGGCACATCCACGTCCAGCACCGGCGTAGCGTTTTCGAGCGCTGCCGCATCCGGTGCGACGGAATCGATGGTTTGTACCGTATCGGCAGTCGTATTCGTGTGGGGAGAAACGAATCTCGTGGCAAGCAAAATTCCAACGGCTAGCGTCAAGACCACACCCGTGACAATGAGTCCGACGGTTTTTCCGCGTCGGGATGCGGAAGGCCGAGCATCTCGCTCCGAACCTGACATCGTCGATTCGGAAAACAGAATGTCGTCGGAGTTGGGTTTGGAAGCGGATCTTCGCGAGACAGAAACGGCCGCAGGAGGGTCGAAATTTGCCGATTCGGGAGCAGATCGCGTCTCCTGCTGACCAGCCGCGTTCTGGTCCAAGGCACCGTCCGGGAGCCTCCATTGCCCAGAAGACGGAGTCCCTTCGACCGGATGGGCACCCGAGGCGAGCAACGCGGCAACACTCTCTCCATCGTGAGACGGAGAACGACAAGCCTGCTGTAACGCGCGCCGAAACTCCGCGCCCGAAGGACCAATGATGGGACCGATATAAAGTTTGATATCTTCCGTCGTGGCGCGTTGCTGCCCAACAAATACATCGTCGAGCGCTTTGTACAACTCAGCTCCCGTCTGATAACGAAACTCTTGCTCGCGATCGATGGCGCGCATGACGATTTCATCGAGCAAAGCCGGATAGGTAGGACCGACGATTTGGCTGGGTTTGGGGACCTTTCGACGCAAGATATTGTTCATCGTCGCGCCCGGGTTATCCCCTCGAAATGGGTGTTTTCCCGTGGTCATCTGATAGAGGATGACACCGACGGCAAACAAGTCGGAGCGACGGTCCAGGGGTTGTGCGACAACCTGTTCGGGAGACAGATAGGCGAGTTTTCCTCGGATGAGACCGGTATCGGTTTCGCCGGCGGAACGACCCAACGCTTTGGCAACACCAAAGTCGACGAGTTTCACCACACCGCTTTCGGTGAGCATGATGTTCTGCGGTGAGACATCACGGTGGACGAGTTCGAGGTTTTTTCCGTCCTCCCCTTTGAGTTCATGAGCGGCATGGAGCGCGGCACACGTGTCTTGCACGATCTTGACAGCGATAGGAATCGGCATTCCCCCACGACGAAACGCTTCTCGCATGATGAGACTGAGCGGAGCGCCGTCGATCCACTCCATGACGATATATAGCAGGTTGTCCTGCTCGCCCAGGTCAAGGATTTCAGCAACATTGGGGTGCTGAATACGAGATGTGATACGCGCTTCATCCAAGAACATACGCTCGAAGTTGGGATCGTCGTTCAAGGTTGGGAGCATGGTCTTGATCGCGAAGAACTTCTCGAACCCTCTGGCTCCGGTCATGCGCGCCGCCCACACAGCGGCCATTCCGCCTCGTGCGATGGGCAAAAGACATTCATACCGGCCGAGGGTGAGGCCCGGCTTGATTTCGTCGAGAGACTTCACGGACAGTTTTTTACTGTCGCCCAGAGTCGCAAAGAGAGCAAGGGAGAACGAGAGACCATGAGCGCCGCACGCTCGATCCTTGGCAGAAAAACCGCTCAAACCAACGCATCTTGGCCGTTGGCGATCTTGGCGCTTGCCCACTGCGTTACCGGACCCCTTCTCTCCCTTCCTCACCCATGCTACCCGTACCGATTCGCTTCCATTTTGGAGGGCATGATGGCCAATCGTCGTTGGTTCGCCAGTATTGTCATTGCAGGCATCCTCGGCTTTCTGTCGGTTACCCTCGGGGCATCCCAACCACAGACTCCCTCGGCAACGCGAAATCACCGCTTAGCGAAGCCTGTCCGCACATCACTGGTGGCCTGGGGGTCCGGCCATGGACAGGTAGGGCTCCGCCGCTCACCCCAACAACCAAGCGAAGGCGTGTCATCCCTGACCATCGCCACCGATGGTTCCACGTTGTTGCTCGATCGCGTCAACCAACGAGTCGTTCAACTGTCCCCTTCCGGCTCCATCACCGATGTGTGGACCATCTCCCCAACCCCCCCCGACGCCGAAGACATAAGTTCGTCATCGGATGGAGCCCTGGGGCTTTACAGTCCATTTCGCGCTCTATTTTGGGTTCAAGAAGGCGAGAAAAAGGTGGCGGAACTACGAATTCCCAGGGAATTACGGGAACTTACCGCTATCGACTTCGGCCCATCACGCCTTATCATCGCTCGTTCAGCCCATCAAGAAAGGTATCGACTAGGTAGCCCGTCCGCCCCACAACCCCTTGCGGCGGTGTTCCACAGCAAACAAGAAGGCTGCTTCGCACTCCCCGACGGCCTTGGGGTTGCCACAACGCTTGACGAACACCAGCATCCTCACCTGCTGGTCATCGAAAGCGGAAAACCACGCGCCAAAGTCCTTCGTTCTTTGCCCATCATCGCGCAATCCGTGCTCTCCGCGCGGCTGATCGGCGTTCATGATACCCTCGTTTGCGCTCGACTCGAGCACAAGATATCCGAAAGCCCCATTCTCGTTCGGCGTTCCGTATCGTGTTTGGATGCGCAATCAGGAGCTGTTTTGTTTGAAACGGACCTCGGTCCTGTCGACGACCTCTATGTGCCTCGACGATCCTTCGCGATGGGGGGAGCTTCGGGCCGCCTGGTTTTCATCCAGCCGCGGTCGGAAGGATTGCGCGTAACGAGCTGGGATCTGCCCCGCCCGAACCACGGGGGTACACGATGAAATCGTTTCGATGTCTGATGCGAAATCGTTGGTCCTTCGGGCTTTTGGCGGGATCCATCGCGCTAATTTCCGCATCACCAAGCGCCGCCATCACCCGCGACGAGGTCATGGTGCGGGCCAAAGCCTTCGCTTTTCATCCCTGGCGCGCGACACAAAACAACCTCACGGCAAGCTGCTCATCTACTTACCAGAGCGTATACACTCCAGGGGATTATGTGGGTCTGCCTTACGATTGGGGCGGCTATATGTCCCTTTTCACCTTCGACCAGGGCATCCAAGCGGGCTTGGGAGCGGGCTCCTATCCTGCCGACGGCATTTTATCCTGCACCGTGGGACTCGATTGCTCCGGATACGTCAGCCAATGCTGGAACACCACTCATCTTACGACAAGCACGTTGCACACCCAATCATCAGCCATTTCCCAGGCCGAAATTCTCTCCGGCGATGCCCTGAATCAAGCCGGTTATCATGTCATCTTGTACAGCCACTCCCTCGCCAATGGTGACCCCATCCTCTACGAAGCCATCGGCTATAACGTTCATATCAACCCATGGGGCGGATGGGCCTATGCCTCCGGCTACCAACCGCGGCGTTTCGAAGGCATCACCGGTCCGAGCGCCCAAGACCCCATCGGCACACCCCATCATCCCATCCCCATCCCATCCCTACCGTTCACCGATTCGCGCGATACACGACAATCATCGAGCAACGTATTCGACGGCTGTGGGGCGGATCCCAACAAACCCGAGTCAGGCCCGGAATTCGTCTACGAGGTGACGATCACCCAGCCCGGACTTCTCACCGTATCGGTATCCGACGATGTCGGCGTGGATATCGACGTCCATTTGTACACGTCCACCAACACCAATGATTGTACGCACCGAGACGACAGCACGTTCACGGCCCCCGTCGATTGTGGAACCTACCTCATCGTGGCTGATACCTACGGGACAGGAGACGCCAACGCGGGCCCTTATACGCTCAACGTATCGTTTTCGGCCACGGGCGCTTCTTGCGGCAACGGGCCTCCGAGTTACCATCCTTCCGGCCGGCCCGGTGATGCTTGCGGCTACCCCGGACAAGAGCATTTGCCGTTTTGCAACGCAAACCTTGGCGCAGAGGTCTGTTTGGTGACCAATGGCACTCCGAAAACCTCGTTTTGTTCTCATCCCTGCGCCACGGCCACGGATTGCCCGGAGTTTCCGGGAGGATGCTGCAAGACCATCTCCAGCGGTGAGTCCTATTGTGTTACCGCACCACTTTGCGGTGGAACACCTGGCGATGCGGGCGCTACCGATGGTCCGCCCTCAGATACCCACGACCCCGATGCCGTTTCGGATGTGCTCGTTTCCGATTCATCGAACGAAACCGACGCCATCCTCGACTCGTCCGTGGAAGAAAGCGCCTCGGATGTCGTCACGCAAGATAGCGTTACGCCCGCTCCCGATGCTTCTTCCGCCGATGCCTCCTCCGACGCCTCCTCCGATGCGCAAATCATCGATACGGTATCCACTCGCCCTGTCGAAAGCGATGAAGACTCCCAAGGATGCGCTTGTCGCATGCGTTCTCATCCCCCCTCGCGCGCGGGCATAGTACTGATTTTGTTGGCGGGACTCATGCTCATGCGACGCGGAAACAGGTTGTGGACGCAAAACCAGTGGCGAGCCGTTGGTGGGAGCCACAACCGATCGTTGCGGTAGCTGCTGGCTTCCTTTACAGCAAGAGCATGAATCGATTTCTCGACCGCACCTCGCCGGCCCGTCGCATCTTCTGCAATCGAACGTTGAACATGAAAAGCATTCGAGCCGTGGGGTTCGACATGGACTACACGCTGATTCACTATCATGTAACGGCGTGGGAGGGGCGCGCGTATGCCTACGTTCGGCAACGCTTGGAAGCCGACGGGTGGCCGGTCGCTGACCTCACCTTCGATCCGTCCTTGTTTTCACGGGGATTGGTGGTGGACGAAGAACTCGGCAACGTGGTCAAAGCCGATCGGTTCGGGTTCATTCGGCGCGCGAGTCATGGAACCCGAATGCTTTCCTTCGAGGAGCAACGCGATGTGTACGGGGATGTTCAGGTGGACCTGGGCGCACCGCGATGGACATTCATGAACACGTTTTTTTCGCTCTCTGAAGCTTGTTTGTACGGGCAGCTCGTGGAGCTTCTTGATTCGGGGGCGCTGCCGGGGGTGCTGGGGTACGCGGATCTGAGTCGTCGGATCCGATCGCATCTGGATGCCACGCATATGGAAGGTGAGTTGAAGCGCGAGATCGTCACGGCCCCCGATCGCTTCGTGGATCGCGATGCGGATCTGGTGTTGACGCTTCTCGATCTGAAGCGAGCGGGCAAGCTGTTGCTGCTCATCACCAATTCGGAGTGGGATTACACCAAAGCGATGATGCAATATGCCTTGGATGGGCAGTTGCCGGAGGGGATGACGTGGCGCGAGCTATTCGACATCGTGATCGTGGCTTCTCGCAAACCTGATTTTTTTACGAGTCGAGCGCCGGCTTTCGAGGTTGTCGATGAACAAGGGCTGCTCCGGCCGCTGAATCACCCCATGGCGGCAGGCGGGGTCTATCTGGGAGGAAATGCACGACAGGTGGAGATGGACCTAGGTCTATCCGGGGAAGAGTTTTTGTTTGTGGGGGACCATATCTTCGCGGATGTGCATGCATCGAAAAGCCATTTTCGATGGCGAACGGCACTCGTGATCCGCGAATTGGAAGATGAAGTGCTCGCTTTGGAATCGTTCAAAGAAAAACAACGGGAGCTGACGCGCAAGATGGTGGATAAGGAAAAAAGAGAGCAGGAACACGCATCGCTGCGCCTGCTGCTGCAACGAATGGAGGCGGGATATGGGCCCGCCGTGGAGATGACCGCGTCTGCCCTCAAGGCCCGGCTTCAGGAATTACGTAAAGAAATCAATGAATTAGACGAAACCATCGCCCCTCTTGCCCGCCAAGCGGTAGAACTCGTCAACTCGCGATGGGGATTGCTGATGCGCGCGGGCAACGACAAGAGTCATCTTGCGCGTCAAGTCGAACGCTACGCCGACATCTATATGTCGCGCGTATCGAATCTACTGCAAGTCACACCGTTTTTTTATCTGCGAGCGCCGCGGGGGAGCCTTCCTCACGATTCCGGCGCCTGAGGCAGCTTCGGCGGTGCGTCGGGGAAGCGGAAAGAATCGACGGAATCACTCGGTGACAGGTCCGCTCGAAGGAGCCGCGCTCCAGCGGAAATTATCGAGTAAAACGATCGAATCGAGCAACATATCACTCGTGTCCCACGTGGCGAATCGAAGGCGAATCGTCTCACCAGGCACGACGGGCGCGGTGGTCGTCAACCACACGGTACCTCCTCCGGGCCCGTAGGTGTAGCCCGTACCGGTCAGACCCGCTTGTCCATTCGGACAGGGGTAGCCGGATTTCGGAGGGCAAACGGTGAAGAATTGGTGGCTGTTGACGCTGATATAGTTTTTGTTGTTGTCGAAGGAGATATTTTTGTCCGCCGGGATGGCGGTCTGTCCGGGACCTGGCAGCCATGACGAATCCAGCATGGCTATGAAAAAGTCATTGTACTGCGTGCATGTGTAGGTCCAATACTCCTGGGAAAAGAAGCGGAATTGAAACGAAAAGGAGTTGGCATTGGTCGGGACCTTGAGCCGCACATCGAGCATGACGGAATCGTTGGCGCCGCTGCCAATTGGGCATCCGGCGCCGGTCGAAGGCAGACTGCCGCCATGGGGCGCCACGAAGTCAGCAGGGGGTGCGCCAGTCGTATAGGTGTACGAGAGGCCGGCCGTCGCATCAGGGTCGTTGGCATCTCGCGCGTGGCCGCTCGAGAGCATGGCGAAGTTCGGACCGAAGCGCGGAAGATTCGATGAATCCGTTCCGAACTGAGTCGTCACGGCCACTTGCAAATTGCTGACGGTTCCCGCACCCGAACCATTGGCACGAGAGATGACGGGGGTACCGACGATGCCCCAACTGCCCCCGGTCGAGACTTTGCAGATTTCCATGGCATTGAGCAAATCCATGGCGGTCGTTCCAGAAAACTTCGACCCCGAACTGCAGGCAGACAAAGGATCTTCATCGACCTGTCCGTTACAATTGTTGTCCACCCCATCGCCAACCACTTCGATCGCGCCCGGGTTGACCAGCGCGGGTGTGCCGCAGGTCGTGCCGACAGAATCACAACAATCACCATCACAGACAGTCCAACCGTCGCCATCGGCGTCGGGCGAGTCATCGACGACACCATTGCAATCATCATCGAGGCCGTTGAAACAAACCTCCTCATTTTTGGGTACGACTTCCCCGACACACAAACCGAAGCCAATGCCCGAAGGCTCGCACGCAGCCATGCCACCATGGCAAGTTCCCACGTTCAGCGTGCTCGGAGGACCTGAGTAGCAGGGCTTTTCCTCGTTCGGGATACATACGCATCCAGGCGCGTTGGGAAAACCATTGTTGACGATGCCATCGCAATCATCGTCGATGTTATTGAGGCATGAGTCCGGAGAAGGCAACTTTTCTCCTTCACACGGTCCCCATCCCGTGCCGGTGGCATTGCAGGTACGCTGCCCTGCTTTGCAGGGTCCCACGCCTTGGGTGCCCGGTGGTCCCGAATAGCATTCCACGACATCACCGGGCGTGCATGAGCAGCTTCCCTCGTTGGATTCGCAACCATTGAGCGGCAAACCATCGCAATCGGCGAAACCGCTATCGCAACTATCGATGCGGCATTGCCCCATGGCGCATTTTGCCGAGGCGTTGGGCAGTGAACAGCTCTTGCCGCACTCTCCACAATTGTGGATATCGAACAAGGTGTCGACGCATTGGAAGTCGCAACACACCAAACCCCCTTCGCAAGTATGAGCCTGCACACCGGGCTCACAGGCCACGCAGGCTCCTTGCGCCGAGCAGAAAGGCGTTTGCGTTTTTCCCGCGCAGTCTTCATCCTTCGAGCATTCGGCAACGCCTCCCGAACCACCCGTTTCCGCTCCTCCGCTTCCTCCTACGTTGGCTCCTCCTCCCGAGCCGCTGCTCGCCCCAGTACCGCTGGTGCCCCCAGTTGCGCTGCCGCCTCCCGTTCCACCAGATCCACCTTTTCCACTGGATCCCCCTACGCCACCGTCGGTATTGCCTGACGCCCCGGCTTTCCCTTGCGAAGATTCTTCGGAAGATTCACCGCAAGCCAAAAAAAGAGCGGCGAGACCAAGGCAAACCAACGGGAATCGGCACATCGGCGTTTTCAGCGTGGAGCGTTGCATTCATTCCTCCGTTTGCGACATCAACAAACAACTATACCAGGAAGCGAATGATCGAGCAGGCCATTTCCAAAGCTCGTCTGCTGCGGTTTACCGGAAGGTTTTCCGGAAGGTTTGCCGGTAACCATCGTCATTCACCCGATTGTTTCACGCATGCCCGACAGTCCATGCTTGAATTCAAGAACCATCATGCGAACTGAACAACCTCCGCGGTGGTTGGGGCGAGGGATTCCTCCTTCGCAACCATCTCCCTCTTACTTGAGGATACCTCTGAAACCGCCCGGGGGAAAAAAGCCGTCCAATCCTGTCATCGTGGCGATCTTGTCGTTGACCATCGTCGCCGCGATGGCTGTCGGTATATGGTTTGCTCGTCGACGTTCCGAACGAGTCGTAGGTTCTCCTCAACTGGTCATGAGTGGCTTGGTGCAAGGAGCGGCGTCGATAGATCCTTTGGGATTGGTCATCGCGAGTTCCGAAACGCTGACCATCCGTACGGATCAAGTCATCATTGAAAAGGTCTGGGTCGATTCATGCCAGCGTCCGGGGCTGGGACGCACTCCAGCCGCGCGCTGTGACCGTCAACCCTTTTTCGAGCGCTCCCTGGTCAAGGCCGTCTTGCAAGGCGTGAACTGCGTACCCGAACAGCGGCGAGAAGAAAGCATTAGCTTCGCGTTGGAGATCAACCATAAGACACGCACCACACGGCTGTTCGCGGGAAAGAGCGGCTCGCTCACGAGGACCAAAGTCAAGCCCGTCCTCGAATGCATTCAACAATCTCTCGCCTCTGCGGATTGGGAACAAATCCCCCACGAACATTCTCGTTATGTCATCGGCGTGCTCGCGAAGTATCCCGTTCAAAAGCGGGACTAGTCATCGTTCGACCGATGGGTCGAGCAGGGTCAACTTCGTATCTCCGAAGCCCGGACAAGTCGTCCACCAATACACCACCTCCGTATGCCGACTCCGAGACACCATTCGCACATGGGCGGCAAGGAGCACACGCGCTCCATGCTCGATCGCCGTTTGCCTATAACTCGACCCTGGTTCGACCGCCAATGGCTCTTGCCATGGTCGAGGGATGGGGTGTTCAGCAGTCGCCCGCATCGTTCTGACGTGCGAATTTCGTAACCCCACGAGGATATTTCCCATGGGGCAATGCACGACGATATCGCTACCCAAAACCTTGGTACACACGTTTCCCGAGGGCGACCGAATCAAAAAGGCAAAGGCAGCCGCGCGGGCTCCCGTGAAGGGATTCGTAACGCTATTTGGAGTTACTACCTGTCCGACACAGGATATTTTCCGAGGAATACGCAAGCCATCACCTCTTCGCCGCCTTTTTGCGACAAGGCTCCCCCACGGCCAGCCTAACGTCTTGACGTCCCCAATTTTCGCTCATCATGGGAAGTACTACCGCGAAACCGCATCCGCCGAGCCATGGAAACTCGAGCCTGCCAGGCACAACGGTGGCGTACCTTTGGTAATGCATGTTAAAAGAATTCCCACAGGGCGTCGCCAGCAACTCGCCCGACAGGAATTCGAGATGGCAGACAATAATTCGGACAATGCGAATCAGGATCGACGGCGTGAACCTCGACATCTCGCTTGCTTTCCCGCCTATATTGAAGATGCGGGCGTCACGCGGTCGGCGATCATCCGCGATCTTAGCATTACGGGAGCGCGGCTGTTGACGCGGGCGCGTCCCGAGGTTGGCGATCGCGTGCGTTTGAGTCTTTATATTACTGCGAACTCGGAGCAACCGGGTACGGCCACGGGCAATGTCGTTCGTGTCGAACCATGGGGAGATGGAAGCACGCTGTGGTCTTTCAGCGTTGCGGTCGAATTTGACGAGCCGGCCACGGAGCACGAGGAAGCGATCAAAGCGCTTGCCGAACGGCAAGCCAAGCTAGGTTTGTTCAAGACGGCCGATCCGGAACGACGTTGAACGTCAGTCTTCGTACAGCACGTTCCAGAGCGATGGGTTGAGTTGCGCCAGGTCTTTTCGCGGGTTCGGAAAATTATGGATGCTGTGGGGGTACACTACTTCATTACGAACGGTCCGTAAGAAATAGTCGGGACGTCGAATATCAGGGCGTACGGTCCAGGTGCTTCGGTCATCGGGGTTGAAGTAAATCGACGCCACGCGCACGCGTTCGAGATCCAGATTGCGGCGCAGTGCTTCTTTCAAGCTTGCCACGACGGCATTGACGAGACGGCCAGCGCGAAACGTCGTATCCACGATGAGAATGTTGTCATCTTTGTTGATATGATCTTCGAGATAGTGCAGGCCCAAGATCTGCGTGCGATAACTCAAACGGGTGGGGTAGGTATTGACGCTGATATGATCGGGGGTTTTGCCGACGCCACCGGCTTTCGCTTGAAAATACTTGTAGACTTCGTGGATGGGCAGGCCCGCGTGAACACCGCCGGGCCACAATGCGATGATGAAGTCGGGTCGAAAGCTCCGATCATGCGCGATGTTCACGCCGAGGCGAACGCTGTCGAGAAGCATCTCTCGAGGTGAGAAATACGTATAGGCTCCCGTCCGCTCCACCTCGGAACGGGAGGAAGGGCCCGAGCGCAAAATACGCCAGATTTCCTCGTCCTTTTCGCGAATGCGACGATCTTCCGGATCGGAAGGGTCCACGAGATCGGCCAATTCGTGTGGGTAATCGATCCATACATCGTCGGCGATTTCTTCGAGGGCAATGACTGGGAGTTCGTGGTAACTGCTGCGCCCGGGTTTGGAATGCACGGCCGCGACGACAATGTCTTTTGGGGCATTTTCGCGAGCTTTTTGTCGTAACAGCTCAACCACACGACGGATTGTGTTTCCGGATTCGTAAACGTCATCGATGATGAGCAAGCCATCCTCGGGGCAAACGACCTGGACGAGGTGTTCGAGATTTTTTACGGTTACCTGGGCTTGTTGGGAGATACCGACGTAAGAGTCAGTGGCGATAGTGGTGTGGTTGATGCGCAAACCGCGGCTACGAAAGAAGGCATCGACACCGAGGCCGACGGGAGTCCCTCCACGCCACAGGGAGATGGCGTGTTTGGGACGAAAACCGCTTAGATACACTTTTTTTCCGAGGCGGAAAGAATCGACGAGAAACGAATCGGGATGGATGTGCAGGAGCTGCACCATGGTGGCATGCTAGCAAAAGGGGAACGAACAGGGGCAGAGGATCAACCGGGCCGAAGCGGGGGCTAGCTGGTTGCGCGATCACATCCACGGAAACGTGACAAGATGGGGGCAATTACCGCGTATCGTCTGACCGGGGCGCTGCGATTCGAGGGTGATGGTCAGGTTGACGTAAGAAATATGTTTCCTTTTTCCCCGATGGTGTTCCGAAGGGCGAGCCACGGGAATACGGATCGAACCGCGGATCACCGCGTGCTGTTTTTTGTCGAGTTGAATTGGTCCCATCTGCTGGCGCACCAAGTCGTGCCCTTGCTTTTCTATCGAGCGTCGCGGCAAACGAAAGAATCGAAGACGGGATTGTGCTTGCCAGCTTTCCCAAAAGACGAGTCTCATTTGGACGGCATCGAGTTTGACTTTTCGACGGGGGGAAAGGTGGATTTCGTAGCGGAGAGTGGTCGCCGGTTGCGGGACCGCCCGCTCCAACCCCAGCTCGACCGGTCGAAAAAGCACGCGGAAGCGGAGCCGATGATGCAACTCCCGCCACATATCTCGCAAGGGAACCAATAGTTCGAGACAAATGGGGATTCCCAGGATCGAGGCCAACGACCAAAACGAAAATTCCGACAGAGAAAGTTGTCGAACGATCGGAGTCACGAATAGGGCGAGGCCAGCGACGAAGCCGCCCATCATCAAGACCGCCTGAAGGACTGAAGGCCCCGCGAAGGCCACGGAGGTGTAGCGAAGCGAAGGATCATGCAAGTAGCTTTCCACAACGCTACACTCGCGCGGCTCGCCCGTATCCGGCCCATTGGCGGAGCGGCTCCCCATTACCGAAGACGGTGGGGCCGTCGTGGAAACCGCAACGAGTCGTTCGCCGCTCATGGGAGGATGGACTGTAGCAGCACCGTTTCAAATTGCATCGTCCCCGTTCGCTGCCCACGCCACGGAACGAAATCGAAACGATAATGGGAAAAGCCGAACCTCAACGTTCCGCAATCACGTCGAACCATTGGCTCGTTCGCTCTCCAATCTTCGCGCTTGCTGGCGTTGGCGTTCAATCAACCTTTCGTAATAAGTCACCGCAAGCACAGTCAAAGGAATGGCAAGCAACAACCCCATGAAACCGAGTAGCTTGCCCCAAATAAAAATGCTCAGCATGATCACAGCCGGACGCAGTCCCGTCACATCACCCATGATCTTGGGAACGAGTATCGCATCTTGAATGATCTGAACGACGATGAACACGAGAGCGACGCCGATGATATACCACCAGAATCCTTCCCCCCGTTCCAGGTAACGCAACAAGGCAAGAAGAAACGCTGGAACCAAAGCGACGTTTTGCAAGTACGGGACCATGTTCAGCAGTCCGATGAACAGACCCAATACGATGGCGAGTCGAATGCCAACGATGCTGAAGCCGATGGCAAATAGGATTCCTACCGCTAGCGCAACGATCGTTTGGCCGCGGAAATACTTGGAAAGAGCGGTGTTGAAGTCCTCGAGGAATTCGACGATCGCATCGCGATGATTGGGGGGAAGATACTCTTTCCATGAAGACTGCACTCGTTGAAAGTCGATGAGCAAAAAAGCGAGATACATCAATACGATGATGACGGTCATCAAAGCGACGATGGTGCTCATGGCACCAGTGACGACTCCCCACAGACCTGGAGCGGCCTTCTGCGCCGCCAAAGCTGCCAAGTCCTGCATTTTTTCCGAGCGCAGCAGGTCCTGCAAAACGGTAATGGCCTGAGGTGGCAGCCGCTCTCTCATTTGCTGCCATACTTCCGGTCCCTTATGCGCGTACTCCGCCAAGAATTGCGAGATACCCGACAGTTCGGAAATGACACGGGGAACCAGAAGGCCCAAAACGAGCACGAGCGCCCCGAGGAAGATCAGAAGGGTCAAGGCCACCGCAAGTATTCGATTTCCCGTCTTTTTTTGGATTTTCGTCGCAATGGGATTGAGCAAATAGGCCAACACGAAGGCGATCCCGAACGGAACGAGGATTTCCGATAGGTAAGCGAGCAACCAATATCCGCCCACGATTGACGCCACGGCAACGATGAGGCGAAAGACCCGGTCGAAGTCATAGCGACGGTTTTGATCAAGCAGGTCCATGGTTTCTCCTGTCGGTCGGGGGCGCTCCCATCGTAGCGGGAGCAGAAAGCAAAGGAGAAATTTCGGGTAGGAGCGGCGAAGAGCGGGGGTGGAGTCGACCTAACGGCAGCCACTCCTCATTCATCGGCTTCTCATCGCGACCCGCTCTATCGTTCGCGGTCTGGGCTGGAAACCTCGCGCACGCCAAACCGTTTCGTCCTTGGACAGACTTCTACGTTGACCGGACGGACGGATTCAGGTGTGATACGTCTACCTATGCAATCTGCGACAAGCATGCCCACGGACCGGGGGCGCAAGATTGTTGGCGCTCTTCTGTACTTGCTCCTGTTGCTCACCGGAGTCGGCCTTCTTCTATTCCTTTTCGCGCTCGCTCCGTTGTTCGAACAGTCCCGCTGCGGCGTCGGTAATTACTTTTACTACATGTTCATAGGAGCATGCCTCGCGTTCCCAGCCGTCATTGCCTACCTTTTCGTTCCCGTGGTCATCGACCGATTCGATCCGGAGCCATGGTGGGCGTTGTTGCTCGCTTTCATCTGGGGAGGCTTCGCCGCCACCGGTTTGTCCGGGGCCATCAATACCTTCTTGGGAATTGCAGGGGGACTCGTTGGCGGCGATGTCGGCTCCGCTTTTATCGGCAGCGTCATCAGCGCTCCCATCTTTGAGGAATTCTGGAAAGGGCTTTTCGTTTTCGGCGTATTCATTTTCCTTCGAACCGAATTCGATGGGATCGTCGACGGTGTCATCTACGCCACGTTCGCGGCCCTTGGTTTCGCGTGCGTGGAAAACGTCATCTACTACGGAAACTCGGGATTCGCGGCCTTCAACCAATCGGCTTGCAATGATGACAAAGCCTGGGAGGCCATCACGGGTACCTTCTTCGTACGCGGCGTCTTGAGCCCGTGGGGCCACCCGCTCTATACGTCGATGACCGGGCTCGGTCTGGGGATAGCGCGTGAAACAACGCGATTGTGGTTGAAAATCCTGGCTCCCTTGGTGGGATTCATCCTCGCTGTGACCTTGCACGCCGTGTGGAATGGCTCGGCATTGTTGTCGGCCATCCTCAACCTACCCGTCATTGCCTTGACTATCCTGACATATATTTTCTTCGTGTTTTTATTCACGATTTTGATGATCGGCCTCGTCGTTCGAGAAGGCATCATCATACGAAAATTCCTGACCGATGAGGTCGCCATCGGAACCATATCGCAGCAAGAACTCCAATGGGTCTGCTCTCCCATTGGAAGAACGAAAGCGATGTTCAGCCGCGGGATGAAAGGCCGTGCCTTCGTCCATTCCTGCGCGACCCTCGCCCTCAAAAAGTGGCATGTCGCACGAGCCACCAAAGGGAAAAAACGAACCATCAGCGTGGACTTCATCGTCCCGTTACGCCAAGAAATCGCACGGCTCAGACAACAGTCCGGCGCCGCATCCCCTCAACCTGCCGCGGCTGGCCCCATCGGTGCTTATCCGCCACAGCAAGGCTATCCGCCACAGCAAGGCTATCCGCCGCAGCAAGGTTATCCGCCGCAGCAAGGCTATCCGCCGCAGCAAGGTTATCCGCCGCAGCAAGGCTATCCGCCTGGAGGGCAGGGAGGATGGGGTCCAGGCGGAAACGTTAGGTAATTGAATCCCTTGGGCGCGAAGCCTTTCAAGCCAACGCATATCCCTTCGAACAGGTAAACGTAACGAGTCGTTGCCGATGGCACGAGTTCGGCAAGGAGTGAACCGTTGGATTGATTCCTGGTCGACGAGCCAACCCATGTTCGCTACGTTATCGACCATCGGTGGATCGCGTGTGTTTTCGTTGGCGTCTCATCCACCGATAGGCTTCGAAGCGTGTCTACAGGTCCACGAGCCTGTGTATGGCAAGACGCAGTGCTTATGCGAATTTGCGGTTGATTTTTCCAGGCACGATCATTGCTCAACCCGGGGACACCCATGAGTACACATTCTTTTCGCGGTATGATTCGACCATTCGTGAGCAAGCTTCGTCCGGCGCCTTTTACCTTAATCGTCATGGTGGCTGCGGTGAGCTGTTTTCATGGCGAAAAGGCACCGACGGTCACACCGAACCACACCTTATCCCTGGCTCAACTGGAAAACGCGCATATTTCCGACCAGCCTTTTGGTGTTGTTTTTGGTGCTCCCCAAGGGGAAACAACAGATGCCGCCGAAGTCTCCTTGGTCTTCAATCGTCCGATGCGCCCACTCGGGTTGGCAGGTGAGGAAGCTCCTTCCCCCGCCAAGATTTCGCCTGAAATCCCGGGAGCTTGGCGTTGGATCGGCACCCATGGCTTGTATTTTGCCCCCGAGGGACACCTGCCGAAAGCCACCGATTTCATCGTCACCGTGCCGCAAGGAACGCGTTGCCTCGATGGTTCCACGTTGCCTTCCGCTTATGAGCTACGGTTCAGCACCCAACGTCCACAATTGGTGAGCACAACCCCGTGGAATGGTTCGACGGGGTTGACACCCGCAGCGCATTTCGCGCTTCAATTCAACCAGCCCATTGCCGACAACGAACTCCGTCGCGCCATCAAGATTACCGCACTTGCCAAGGGCACCCCCATTCCTTTCGAGGTTCGTCGCCCGGACACGGACAATCCCAAGCTTGCTGAACTCGTTCCGACACGTCCTTTGCCTTTAGCGGCGAAGATTCAGCTCACTGTCGACGCTTCAATAAAAGGTATCGAGGGACCATTGACGGCAAATGCCCCGGCCTTTTTCGAATATGAAACCTACGGTCCCCTTCAAGTTGCCGAAACTTACTGTCCCAAAGATACACCGAAGGGCAAGTGTGCCCCGCGAAATTCCGTATCGATTGGGTTTACCAACCCAGTGGCGTATGCAGAGGCCAAAAAAGCGATATCGGTGACCCCAGCGCTCCCTTTGAAGTGGTGGGAGGGCGCGGGAGACGATTACGAAACCGAGCGGATTCAGATCGATGGGGCCTTTCGTCCCGCGGGAACGTACACCATTCGCATCAACGGCAACTTGCGAGACAAGTACGGGCAGCGATTAGGCCGAGACCAAGTCATTCAATTGGAGTTCGACGATCTTTGGCCTCAAGCGGAGATTGGTGTTCGAGGGACATATTTCGAGCCCACTTCGACGCGTGACATCGCGGTGGCGTCGGTCAACGTCCCGAGCATGGATTTGCTTACGGTGAAGGTCGACGATGATGGGCTTCGCCTACTGTCTTCCGCGACTCGTCCGAGCTTTGAGCAGCTTTCGAAGCTAGCGGGCTCCAAGCTTACGCGTGTGCATCCGGCAGCCGCTCCCAATCTCACGGCCAAACAAATCGTACGGCCCGCAGACGTTCTCGGTGGCAGCGCGAAACGCGGTCCCATGGTCGTGGGAATACGCTATATGTCACGGCCAGGCACGCCTAACGCCCGCAATCAAGAAGCCTATCAGGTGGTGCAGGTCACGGATCTGGGCATCAGCGCCAAAGTATCTCGATTTGGCTCCTTGGTCTGGATCAACCGTCTTTCCGACGGCAAACCCGTGGAAGGTGCGGAAGTCCGCATTCGCACCCCGGGAACCGCGGCATCGAGCGATTTCGTGGTGCGCACGGACGCTCACGGTATGGCTCTCGTGGATGGTTCGAAGTTGTTCCCGGCAAAAGGTCAAGAAGGGTCTTCGCTGATTCTGGTCAAGCATGGGGATGATTGGGCCTACCGTAATGCAAGCGATATCATCTCCACCTGGCGATACGATGTTCCGAGCAACTTGTACGGGGAGATGTCGCCTTACGGGATGGTATTTACGGAACGAGGGGTGTATCGACCGGGAGATACCGTCAAAATCAAGGGTATTTTCCGGCAGCCCGAGGCCAGGGGGACCTCCACGCCCGTGGGGAAAAGCACCAAAATCACGGTTTCCACTCCCGACGGCGATGACCTTTTGTCTCGCGATGCCACTCTTTCGGAATTCGGTACGCTTGCCCTTGAGTTCAAAATCCCCGCGACGGCAGAACTGGGCTACTACAGCATCGGAGCCAACGTCGGAGGTACAGACGCCGTCCACGCCTGGGGTTCGTTCAACGTCGCGGAGTACCGCGCGTCAGAATTCAAAGTCACCACCGATCTGAATCGTCGATCGTATATCCGCGGCGACGAGGTGCGCTGCTCGGCACAAGGGGATTATTTATTCGGGGCGCCAATGAGCGGTTCCGAGCTTCGCACCACGATTACCCGCGGCCCTTCCTGGTTCGCTGTTCCAAAAACGGATGATTTTATCACGACCGATCACGCTTTCGAACAAGATCGCGAAGAAGGTTACATCGATTCATCACAGCTATTGGCAACCCAAGGCAAGCTCGACGCCCAAGGGAAAAGCGAAGCTGGCACGAAGCTCGAATTGCCCGGAATGCGAGGCACCGAGTATGTGAACTGCGAAGTGGAAGTAACGGATTTATCACGTCAAACTGTCGCTTCTTTCTCGCACGCGACCGTTCATCCCGCTGCCTTTTACCTGGCTTTGCAGACGGGCAACGAGGGCTTCGCGCAAAGTGGCACGGAGATCGGTCCGCAAATCCTCGCTGTCGATCCCGAGGGTCGTCGACAGTCGGGCGTCGCTGTGGACATCGAACTCATTCGACGCACGTGGGTGACCGCGAGAGAGAGCGCGGGGACAAACGGCTACCATAGCGTCAGCCGCGCCGTGGATACCGTAGTGAGCCAGTGCTCTACGCGGACGGTCGCCACGCCTGCGAGCTGCAACCTGAAGGTCCCCACCGCTGGGTATTTCATTCTCCGGGCCAAAGCCAAAGACGCTCGAGGCAATCCCGTGGCAGCTTCCACGTATCTATACGCTACGGGAAGCGGTGAGTCCGGTTGGGCAGAACACGATGATATGCGGGTGGAACTGGTTCCTGACAAAACGTCTTATGAGGTGGGACAAACGGCACGCATCCTGGTCAAATCTCCTTTCCAAAACGCCGAAGCGCTCGTCACCGTGGAGCGTGCGGGGATTTATTCTCATCGACGAATGCAGTTGCACGGATCGATGCCAACGCTGTCGATCCCCATCACCGCCGACTTCCATCCCAACGCGTACGTATCGGTCGTGCTGCTGCGGGGGCGTTCGAAAGCCGCTCCTGCCCAATGGAACGCTCCAGACGTCGGCGCTCCAGCGTTCCGCATCGGTTACGCAAATCTTCAAATCAACCCTGAATCCAAGCGCTTGAACGTCGAGGTGAACGCAAACAAAAAGGATTATCGACCGGGCGAACAGGTAGCCGTGGACCTTCAGATCCGTGATCGCGCAGGAAAAGGCCAACGCGCAGAGGTCACTTTGTATGCCGTCGATGAAGGCGTTCTCATGCTGACTGACTACAAAACGCCCGATCCGATCCCCATATTTACCGAGCCCCATCCTCTGCGCGTCGGATTCACCGAAGCACGCACCGATCTGGCTCGTCTCACCTTGAGCCCCTTCGCAAGCACGGTCGGAGAAGACAAGGGACTCGATGGGGGAGGTGGAGGCGCTGCACGCAGCGACTTCCGGCAGAGTGTTTATTTCAACCCATCCCTCATCACGGATGAATCGGGAAAGGCCAAGGCAACCTTCAAACTACCCGACAGCCTAACCAGCTATCGCATCATGGCGGTCGTCGTGGGTGCTACCGACCAATTCGGCTTTGGACAATCGACCGTCACCACCAGTCTTCCGTTGCTCGCGCGGCCAGCGTTTCCACGTGTTCTCCGAGCCGGCGACGAGATCGACGCCGGAGTCGTACTTACGTCGAAAACACTGCCCAAGTCGGCCATTGACGTGAAAGCAACCGTGCAAGGGTTGGAACTCGTGGGAGAGTCGGTGCGCCAAGTCGAATTGGATAAGGGGCAATCTCGCGAGGTGCGCTTCCGGTTTCGCGCGAACTCGGTGGGTAATGCCAAAGTCCGCTTTCACGTGCAGGGCGGAGGAGAACAAGACAGCGTTGAAATCACCAAGGCGGTGCGCGCTCCGACTTCGCTCGAAAGCGTTGCGTTATACGGTTCCACGCGTTCAGCCACCGGAGAAATGCTGGGAGATCTTTCCGCCATTCGCACTGATGTGGGGAGCATCAATGTGTCAGTGGCATCGACAGCGCTCGTAGGTCTCGCGGGCAGTGTGGAGTATCTCACGGAATACCCGTATGAATGCACGGAACAACTCGCCAGCCGTTTGGTGCCACTGATTCCCTTGCGAGAACTGGCCCGGCTCTACTCCCTTCCCCTTCCCAAAAACACGGATGCATTCATCACGAATACCGTTACGAAGCTCGTGCGACGTCAGCGCTACGATGGGGGATTTGGGCTGTGGGACGAATCGAGAACCAGCCATCCATGGGTGAGCGCGTATGCCTTGTGGAGCCTGTATCATGCGAAAAAAGCGGGGGCTTCCGTTCCCAAAAAGACAATCGAAAACGGTAGAACCTATCTTCGACGATATCTCGATGATTATGAAACGGCTTCCCATGGGCTGACGACCGCCGCGTTCGTCATGGATATCCTCGCGGAGATGGGGGTATCCGACCCTGGTTATATGAACCGGCTATTTGATCAACGCGCCGATCTTCCCCTCTTTGCCAAAGCGTATTTGGCTCACGCCATGGCCATGGGTGGCGGAGATGAAAAGGGACGCGACGAACTCATAAGGGATATCGAAGGCCATATTCGCGTTCAAGGCAACCAGGCCTTGGTCACCGAAAACCTTGGTGATGCTTACGCAGAATTGATGGACTCGACGACGCGAACCAATGCGCTGGTGCTTCGCGCACTTCTTTCCGTCAAGAAGAATCATGCGCTGGCAGAGCCCATGACCCGCGGTCTGCTCGGGGCGAGGCAACAAGGCACTTGGCGAAACACACAAGAAGCCGCATACGCCCTGCTCGCTCTCGACGAGTATCGAAAGGCGCAGGAATTTGAAGAACCGGACTTTACCGCAACCGTATGGTTGGGCGATGAGCAGATCTTGCAACAAGCCATGACCGGGCGAAGCGTCAAGTCCACGGAAACGATTCTGCCTGCAAGTCGAATGGTGAAGGCTGGAGGCAACACCTTGGCGTTTCAGCGTGGAGGCAACGGCAAAGGCACCCTGCACTACGAAGCCCGGCTCCGTTACGCACGCAAACAGCTTCCCAAAGAACCGATCGACCGCGGATTTTTCGTTCAAAAAGCAATGCGCGTCGTGACTCCCGAATCCCTGGCTTCCTCCATCCGAAGTGTGCCCAGCGGCATGGACCGATTTCCTTCCCCTCGCGGTGGCGAACTGGTTCTCGTGGACCTGCTCGTCGTCGCCCCGCAACCACACGACTATGTGATCATCGAAGATCCCATTCCCGCTGGTTTGGAGGCGATCGATGCATCGTTAGCGACTACCGCCGGGTCGCTCGCCATAGCCGGTTTCGGGGGAGAAGACGATGCGCTGGACGATATCCCCTCTCCCCGCGAACAACAGGACGCTCTTGCGAGAGGTGGCGTGTTGTTGCCTAGTTGGTTCCGGCAGGAACTGCGCGATGACCGCGCGCTGTTTTTCGTCGACCACATGGCCGCGGGCATGTACCACTATCGATACCTCGCTCGAGCCACGACCATCGGGCGATTCGTCATGCCTTCGACGCGTGTTGAATCGATGTACCAGCCCGAAATATTTGGTCGAACCGGAGCCACGATGATCGACGTGAAGCCATGACGCCTCACCGTTCCCCAGCCGTCCGCTTTCCTTAAATTATCAACAATATCAAATAGTTACATCGCAAAGGAGACATCTCGAAACCCACGGAAGGATTGCTCCATCCGTGGGGTCGATAGCGGATTCGGTGATCAGATCCACGTCTTCCACACATCGGGTTTGGCTCCCACCGTCACTTCCGATCCATGACGCACCACGGGAGTCATAAGCAGCAGCGGATGCTCCCGCAGTTTCTGCTCCAAGTCGAAACTCAAATGTTGCAGACCCAGCCTTTTGTATTCTTTGCTCGATGCGTCGATCATCGCTTCGAGTCCAACGTGATTCTTGACGGCATCGAACTCTCCAGGACTCAAGTTTTGTTCGGCCAGATCGATCATCTGAACGCGGATTTTTCGTTCCTTGAAGAAGCGTTCGGCCGCTCGCGTCCGTTTACATTTGGGAGAGCCGAAAATCTGGATCGTCATGACGTCCACCCTCATCGTTTTTGATACATCCAGCCATCGTATCGCAAGAGCAAGGTGGTCAGGGCCAGCAACATCGGAATCCGGTAGCGAAAGAAGCGGTATCCCGTTTTTCGACCCGCTCCGAATCGCAGCGATTGCTCGGGGCTCCACGGTCATAAGAGCCGCCGCGCAAACGGCAATCATCTTTTTTTCCCTTGCTTGCGGCACAGGAGTCTTGCCATTCCGCCGCATTGCCCGTCAGATCGAAAACGCCGGCAAATAGTGGGTTTGGCGATTGACAATCCATCATCGATCCGGCGGCTACGGTGGAACCGGAGTCCGAATTGTGGCCGAAATTGCAGGGTCTCGGTTCGGGGACCTGATCGCCGAAGGTCCAGTCGTTCGCGCCTCCCGATGAACAGGCGTAATACCATACATCCTTCTCTTCATCGTCATAGTCATCGAAAATGTCCGTCGACGAAGCGGTAGACCATGACCCACACAACCGTTTGCCATGGGAACGGCAAAACAACCATGCGTCACACCAATCGATACAGACCTGAGGGTGTTCGTCGCAGTCTTTTTTGCACACGTCTTTGGGGTGATTCATGCACTGTGGATCTGGTTCAACGGACTCATTCCATTGGCACTCCTTCGGTTGCATATCCTTGACCGCCATGGGCTGCCAGGCGCTATAGGCCGCGCGGGTCACTTCCGTTTTATCGATGCATACGCCTCCCGGCAGAGCCACCATCTTCCCCCCTTTGTCGGGACATACGACGTTGATACCCGCATCGATCGCACTGCCAGCCGCACCAGCCTGGACGCTTGAACCGGCTTGTCCATTACCACCCACGCCACTGTCGCCCTGTCCACTGGAGCCGGCCTGGCCATCCACCTTCTGTGGCGCATCGTCCATAACATCCACAATCGGGAAGTCCGAGTCTGGTATCTCAGTTTCTGGTGCCGCGGCATCATGAGGGGAAATGCCGCCCGCGCTTTTCCCGGATCGGTCGAGCGAACAAGACAGTCCCGCCCAGGTCAACCAAAGCATCATCAAGATGCAAGGATGAAGCAACCGGATCGAACTTCGCCCATAGCCTCTCATGTCATCACCCTCGAGCGTACCCTGACAGCCATCCATTCCATAGACAAACCACAGTCTACCCCAAAACCAGGAAAGTCATTTCCCCGCTCTTGTTGCGGAGAACAAAAGCTCGAAGTTGGGAAATATGCCAACATGGCGCCATGGTCGCTCCCGATAGAACCGAAATGATGCGAGCGCTCGTGGCCACCGCCTCCGCGAGCAGTTTCGATCCGGCCAAAGACGAAGGCAATCAGGGTGTCATTGACCTTCTCGCTTCTTGGTTATCCGATCTTGGATTCTCCATCGAACTCCAAACACTATCTGGTACTGCTGCGAGCCGCAGCAATCTCATCGCGCGGCTTGGCGATGGCCCTGGCGGCCTCGTGCTTGCGGGCCATGCCGATACGGTAGCCTGCGAACACGGAAGATGGTCCTTCGATCCCTACCGCCTTACCTTGGATCACGGTCGCTACTACGGGCTTGGCATTGCCGACATGAAGGTTTTCTTCGCCGTTGCCATAGAAGCCGCTCAACGATTCTCACGCCATAGCCTTCGCGAACCTCTGTACCTTGTGGCTACTGCGGATGAAGAATGCGCGATGCTCGGCGCCCACAAGCTCGTGGAAGCAGGGAAACCACGCGCGCGTTGGGCTGTTTTGGGGGAGCCAACATCGCTCGAACCGGTCCGCATGCACAAAGGCATGATGATGACACGGGTGCGCCTGACGGGTAAATCAGGCCATTCAAGCGATCCCAAGGGGGGAGCAAGCGCGCTGGATGGCATGCTCGCCGTATGCAATGCCATGGTCGCGTGGCGCGAAGAGCTTGCTTCCCACCGCGATGACAACTTTCGTGTGGCCATTCCCACGCTCAATCTCGGGACGTTGCATGGTGGCGATCATCCGAATCGGATTTGCGGACAATGCGAGTTGCAGATGGATCTTCGACCGCTTCCCGGAATGGATATCACGCGTCTTCGAACCACGATGCGAGAACGAATCGAAAAAGCCATTGCTTTTCATGACCTGCAACTCGAGATCGATGCTCTGTATCCGGGAACGGAACCCTTGTGTACCCGGTCGGAGTCTCCCCTCGTGCAGTTCGCGGAACTAGTCACGGAAAAGCGTGCGACTTCAGCAGGCTACGGAACAGAAGCTCCCCATTACGCACGGCTTGGCATGGACGTCGTCGTGTTGGGCCCTGGCGACATCGCCCAGGCCCATCAACCGGATGAGTATGTGCAAGCCTCGCGCCTCGATCCTATGGTCGATATCCTTAGTCGGATAATACGGAGATTCTGTGTTGAGGATTGAAGCTATCTCAGACTGCCAACGTAGTGGCTGGTGAGCTGGCGGGATTTGGTATCCAGAAGCGTATAGTCCGGGAGCAACAAGGGAGAGACTCGGTCGGCTCCTACCTTGCTTTCTTGAAGTTCTTTGGTGAAGACACGAACGTGGTCCAGGGATAGTTTTCCTAGGGAAGCCCCTTTTGCTTTTGCGTACACCCCCGCGGCCGCACCAGCGAGTCGGCCGAACACGAGAATGTCGAGCAAGGAATTGCCCATGAGCCGGTTTTCCCCATGCACGCCACCGCCGACTTCTCCCGCCACGTACAACCCAGCGATACGGGTCGAGCCGTCGGATTGGTATTCGAGTCCACCGTTTTGATAATGGAGCGTGGGGTAAATGAGCATGGGCTCTTTGGAGATATCGATACCGAAACGTTCGTAAAGGATATGCTTGCCAGGGAACTCCTTTTCCACGGTTCCCGGACCATGAAGGTCTTCGATCATCGGAGAGTCGAGCCACACGCCGAAGCGGCCAGTGGGCGTAGGCACGCCAAGTCCCTTTTTCGTACACTCCTTGATGATGGCCGCGGCTTCGACATCGCGCGGTTCGCGCTCATTGACGAATTGATTGCCTTCCACATTGACGAGGTTGGCTCCAATACCGCGGAATTTTTCAGTGATGAGGATACCTTCGGCCTGCTCAGGGAATACGACCCCGGTCGGGTGATATTGAATCGTGTGCAAGAAGCAAACGGGCACCCCGGCACGATACGCCATCACCACACCATCGAAGGTGGCGCCGTAATGGTTGGTCGTCATGAAGGACTGGACATGCAAACGCCCGCTGCCGCCCGTCGCCATCACAACCGCTTTGGCGCGCACGACCAAGTACTCTTCGGTCTCCATATTGTATAGCAAAGCACCAGCACACTTGCCCTGATCGTCGAGGATGAGTTCGACCGCGGGCGAGAACTCGAGGACCGTGATATCTGCGGCGCGATTACGAGCCTCGTCGCGAATCGTGCGCATGATTTCGGCGCCGGTGATATCGGCGGCGTAATGCATCCGTTTTCGCGAGGTGCCACCACCGTGCATGGTCTTGAGACGTCCATCGGGGAACTTGGAGAAGTTCATGCCGAGGTGCTCGAGCCATTGGAGAACATCAGGAGCTTCCGTAACGAGGGTTTCCACGAGTTCCGGGACGTTGACGAAGTGGCCGCCCCCCATGACGTCGAGGTAATGATAGTAAGGCGAGTCTTTGTGTCCCTTGGAGCATCCTTGAATGCCCCCTTCGGCCATCATGGTGTTGGCATCACCGTGACGGAGTTTGGTGGCGACAAGGACTTTGGCTCCCTGCTCTTGAGCGAGAAGAGCAGCCGCGGTGCCAGCGCCTCCACCTCCAATCACGAGGACATCTGTTTCGATATGTGGGGTGGAAAGGTCGACTTTGTCCGGGTCTACGCGGGGCATTGCTTCGAGCAGATCCGCGTATTCATGGGCGAGGCGATATCCTTTGCTCGGTCCGACGAGCAATGCGCGACGCCCTTCCTCTTTCACATCCGGGTGAAATTGCAACGTGGCCGCTCGTTCGTCGAGCGACATGAAGGGAACTTCTTCACCCTTCTTTTTTCGCGCCACGCGCTCGGGACGAGTTGCCTCCACCTTCTTGATGAGTTCTTTCAAAGCTTGCGGGTAAGGCATGACCAATCACTCCTCAGAGGTATGCGTTGTTGGTGGGAACCCACTCGTCCTCGGACATATTCGGTTCGATTTCGCGAGCGTCCTTAGACATATAAAGTTGTTTTAGTGTGGCTACATCGGCTTTTTTGAGTTGTTCGAGACCGTCTTTGAACTTCCCGGCTTTGACGTTATCGACCATCACGGCAAGATGGGTTGCCTTGGGCTTGATCTTGCCCCCGTAAATCCGACGAACCATCTGGGCGATGTGATACTGCGCCATTTCGGCCATGCAGCGTGACGCACAAAGGCCACATTGAATGCAGTCGAAAGAAAGCTCTGTGGCCTTTTCGAAGTCGCCTCTTTTGATGGCGGCCACGTAGTCCATGACGGGCACGTCCATCGGGCAGATTTTCGTGCAAGCATTGCAGGCCACACAGCGAAACAGTTCCGGATAGGCCTTGAAAACGGCCTCGGCTACGGCAGGAGTCTGTTCGTAATCGAAGACGGTTCGAGTCGCGGGATAGAACGGGATTTGCGTGAGATGCATTCCCTCTTGCACCACCGTCTGACACGCAAGCCCGACATGGATCTTGTAGTCATCTGGTTTTTTGTACACGGTTCCGCAGGCGCCACAGATGCCGCCACGGCATCCACAGCCTCGGATGAACTTGTATCCCGCATACTCCATCGCCTTCATGATGGTGAGGGAGTCGGGCACGTCATAGCGCTTGCCCATCACGTAGATTGGCACGTGCTTCGAGGTAACCTTGGCAACAATTTTGTCCTCGCCAATCGGTGCAGTGGTGCTCATCTAGACCTCTCGTTCAAGCTCTCACCCCACCCCGGGGATGGTGGTACCCAAGCTCGCTGACACTCCATCGAAGCGCCAGCAAAACCATCAAACAGCAACCGTCGAAATCAGGTTTCGCTCTTCGAGCAGGGAACGCGTTCCCTCATGATTGAGTTCGAAGTGGCAAAGGGACGAATCGAGCCCCAATGCCACGGCAAGCAATTGTGTGAAGTAGATCGTCGGTAGTTTGGATTCGAGACCGTGATCGGCCACGAGTTCGTTTTGCCGTTTTCCGAGATTGTAATCACACAACGGACAACTCAAGGCGAGCACATCGGCTCCCTTGTTTTTGGCTTTTCCGAGCAACTCGGCGGAAGCCGCGAGCGCTTGTTTAGGATGGCTCAGGATTTGGTAGGAACCGCAACAGTCGAACGCGCCGGGATTGTGGACGAGCTGTGCGCCCAAGGCTTCGATGAATTTTTCGAACACCGTAGCGTCCACCGCTGGCTCGATCGCCACTTCCGCGGGCCGTACCAACGTGCATCCGTAGTAAGGCGCCACCCGCAAGCCAGTCAACGGACGCCTGACCGCCGCGCGAAGTTTATCCCATCCGACTTCATCCCGAATGAAGTTGAGCAAATGGATAACCTCCACCTCGCCTGCATAATCCGGCTCCTCGTCCATGAACCGATTGAGCGCATCGCGCTTCTCCGCATCGTTGCGCATCAGCAAATTCGCCCGAGCCAACGTGTTGTAACACATCGAACAGATGGTCACGAGCTTGTCGCTTCCTTGTTCTTTTGCACGAATCAAGTCACGAACCGGCGCCAACATATGCAGAAGATCGTCTTGTGCTAGCGATGTCACCGCCCCACAACAGTTCCATCGCGGCAATTCGACAAGCTCGACCCCCAATACCGCCAACGCTCCGATCGCCGTGTCCTCGAGATTGCGCGCCTTGGTCTTGAGCGTACAGCCAGGATAGTAGCTTACTTTCATCGAATGCCTCATGCCGTGAGTTTGCGAAAACAGCCAACCATCGCCGCTTGCGGAGCTTCATCAATGACCGTCGCCTCGAGCTGCCTCGGATCGACCGCATCCTTGTTCTTACGAAGCGTCAGTAGCCGAATGGCCTCCATGATCTTCGGCAGATCGACCCCTCGAGGACAGCGCGCCTCGCACGTATGGCAAGAAGCGCAAATCCAAACCGTATTCGCACCCTGCACCACGTCGCGCAAACCCATCTGCGTAAAATGCATCACCACGCGCGGCGATAAATCCATGTCCGCTTCCATCGGACATGACGCCGAACACGTGCCGCATTGCATGCAACGCTTGATGTTCTGCTCGCTGATCTCCTCGACGCGCTCGATGAAGTCCTCGTCCACCGTGCGACCGTTGATGAGAATACGCATCTGATCCTCCCAATGACTACAAATCCGTCCCGGAGCGAACCCATGCCTCATGAGTCTCTCCTCTTCGCGCCACGAATCCGTCATCCTGTCGCCCAATCCTCATTGAGATTCAAGCTGACGATCCACATGCGCCAAGGACTCTTTTTCGTTACTTCAATCACAAGACGTCGGCAAGCCACTGATCATTGCTTTTGCCTTCCTTTTCCTTTGGTCTGCCTATCGATGATTAGCCTCGACTAACAATATTCCCATCGACTAGATGCTGCTTCCTCGCTCACCGTGTCCCTCAGCATGATTCATCCACAACCCGTTATCGGCCTCGATGTCGACGGCGTCCTCGCTGACCTCGTTCAAGCCGTTCTCGACGCCGTTCACCAAAGAACCGGCAAACGGTTCTTTCCCGAAGACGTCCAACGCTTCGACCTGAAAAGTACCCTGGGTGAACTATGGACCGTCGCCCATGATGTCCTCACACAACCAGACTTCGTCCGCTCGCTGCCCCCTTACCCCTACGCCATCGAAGGAGTCCATCGCTTGCGCCAACTCGGACGCGTCGTGTTCGTCACCACCCCGTTTGCTCCCAACCCAACCTGGTCTCACGAACGCTCGCAATGGCTCGAGCATCATACCGGCGCTCCCCACCACGATATCGCCCACATCACCGACAAGACCCTGTTTTGCGGTCACCTACTCATCGATGACTCCCCAGCGCAGTTGCAAGCATGGACAGCCACACAGCGCCCCGCCATCCGCGTCGTTCGACCTTGGAACCATGACGCTCCAGGTCTGCCCGCTCGAGACTGGAACGAAATCGTCGCCCTCACCGCTCAACTGCTCGATTCACCATCGTCCCGCCAAGATCCACACTAACCGAATACGGATAGCTATCTTCCGTCTTGCTCAGAGTCGTGAACCAACGTAACCCGCACCTCCGACATACGTAGCCCACAATGCGGATCGCGAACAGCTTCGAGATCCCGATGGACATCCACAAATCCACTTGCCGATATCCAAATCGTCGCGGCACCATCGGTCCACATATCGCAAATCAACTGTACGATTGGCCCAGCCGCCGTTGGCGATCCCCTGTCCACCTCACAAAAAATCGCCTTGTGATCCTCTGTCCCCCCCAGCTCGAACTGCTCCTCCCCACTTCCAAATCGTACCCGAAGCCGAATGTCCTCCGGGACCATTCCCTGCTCCGTATCCACCAACAACCGAAACGTCGGACGCGCCGGCCCACACGATACACTATCCGGATCCGGTGAAGAACACGCACTCCCCCCACCCATCCCCAAGCCAAACATCAATCCTACATACCAATATCCACGCCACATGATTGTTCGTTCAATACGTTATTCACTTCGAATGGTTTCACAACCGCACGCGTTAGCTGTAGCACATCTTTTCAGTCTCCACGCCCGCCTTCGGAACTCATCCACGGTTCGAAGACCGACGATTCATTTCCCTTTCTCTCCATTTCGAGGAAACGTCGACGCATACCCCAATCCTACCCTTGCCTCCCCGCTCGCATCCGATGACGCAAACACCAACCATGACCCGCTTTTCGAAAACACTACCGACGGCTCTGCTTCCCCTAAGTAGGCTCGCAAGTTCGTGCGCCGAGCAAACACCGGCCCTGCGAGAAATACCTCGGTATGCTTTCCGTCTCGACTCACCGCCAACCCAATGGAATCATTGCTATCTGCAGCGTATCGCTGCCCCTGCCGTGACACCGCATCCAATCCCTCGACTCCCCGCACCGTCAAGTATACCCAAAGCTTGCCCTCTCGCTCGATCCCATACGGCGAACCAATACGTTGCACATCCCGCCATACCGACGGATCCTCGAAATGCGAAGGCACCAACCAAGGTTCGTTCGAATGGCGTACCACTCCGGACTCACTAACGTTGGCAATCCCAATTCCTGCTCCTCGTCCTGCCTCGTACAACATCAACCACTTGCCCCGCCACGCCACCAAGGCCGGTGCCCCCACCCACCCCCGCTCCCACTGCAACGCCGGCTCCAACATCACCCCTGCGTCACTATCGAAATTTACCCCATCCCGCGATGTCGCCTTCACAATGCCACTGCCATCTCCCCGCGACGCCACCATCACGACGCCGCCTCCCCCTCGCAGCACCGAAGGTCCCCCAAGGCATCCCCCATCACCTTCCCGCGGCACCAATACCGGCGTCGATGGCTCGATGACCCAACGGTTCATCTCTTGCACACGTACACGATAGACCGCGCAAGCATTCGGATACGCTGGTCCTCCACGCACTTCGACATACGCTACCTTCCCTTCGTCGAAAGACACCACAGTCGGCTCCCGCACGTCAGCCACCACTTGCCGCGCCACGCAAACCTCACTCCCCCCACAGCCCACTTGCTCACCACATAACTTCACCACACACGTACCATCGAACGTGCTGCACCGTTCCCCATGAGCACATTGACCATGCGACATGCACGGGCGAACACAAGCTCCCGCTTCACATCTCTCCCCTTCACCACACTTGCGATTGTCTCCACACGACTTCGTACAACGATTGCTTTGGCACACCTCGCCCCCTTCACACTCCGTCGCGCTCCGACAAGGCCTCGTCGAACACAAACCACAAATACAGCGCTCCCCGCTGCCGCACCCCGCACCAGGTCCACAACGACGCTCATCCCCTTGCCTGTCCATGCAAATCGATAACGGTCCCTCTTTCGCCAACGCGGGTGATATCAGCGGCACCCCATCGAAACACACCTGAATGGCCCCACCCTCCACAAACCCGCTGTATTCATCACGACGCGCGCTTTCGGTCAGATCCTCAGGTACGAGTAGTCCACAAGCAAGCGATAAGCCTACGAAGAGCATACCTACCCAACGCTTCATAGCCACCCCCCTTGTACCGATACACTCATCAGCTTCACCGACCCGCTCACCTCGGAATGCGAAAACGGAAGCGCATCTCCAGGTTTGTCGAGAGTCCGTCGCTCGAGCATCAACCATTGCCATGCCGCATCCGAACGAATATCGACCCCCCACACCCTTCCGCAATCCACCCCTGCCCCTAACGCAAACCCATGCGTCGACGCGTCCATCGGAGATGCAAAGCCGCGAGAAACGCGAACCGGAGAGGGCGAGTACTGATAACCCGCACGCAAAGCTACCGCCTCTTCTCCCCAAGGTTCCATCTCCATCCCTACCCGTGGAGATACCGTATCCCGAAAGCCAGGCATCACGAACGAGCCTTGCCGCAACCCCGGAGATAACCCCAAATCAACATCCATCGACAAGGCCGCCACTGGACTGGGAGCATCACTCCACCGCGCGTACTGCAACGATGTCATCACATGCCCCACCGCCCCCACCGTCCAACTCGCTCCCAAATCCACCGTCGCAGGTACATAACCACTTCGCCCAACTATCCGCACTTTCGTCGTACCGTTGAGAGGATTGCCCTGCACATCCACCGTGGCAAGCGTCGACAAATCCACATCCAACGCTTGCGCGCCTCGATAGCGCAAACCGAGCTTCGCCGCCCCCAAGTCCATCGTCAGTCCCGCCAGCCACGTCACATCGTACGCCAACGTTACCTGCGCCTCACCATCCGCATACGTGCCGTTGGCATCTTGTCCCAACACGAAATCCACATCGCCTTGCGCTGATACAAACACTTCCCCTCCCACACCGATCGACAACCAACCCAAACGCAATGCCAATACCGCATCCATAGTCGTGCGCTGTGAAGCAGGATCGAATCGGAAAAAGACGGGCTCCGTTCCGGGCAAAAAGGATACCCGCGCCAACGATCGATCGGGTATGTGCATCACTACCGCACCACCCAAAGCAATGTCCGAACCCAGCTCGCCCCCAAGTTGAAACCCAACCTGCGTTCCCGCGATATCACGCAACTTCACGCGTTCCCCATTCCACTCCAACGCCGTCCATCCGTAAACATAGCCCACCGCCATACGTGCCCCCGGCTCCCACGCCAACGAAGGATTGACCCAAGCCGCCGCCACCGACGCCGCATCCGCAACATCGGATTGCGCCAATGAGATATCCCTCGGCCCCCATCCGAACAAATACCCAGCCGTCGCCGCCGCGGGACGAGCCATCGTCATCATCGACAAACCAACGACTATGAGCCCACCCAGTCTCATAGGTCGACTCCCATCCCCACCGTTCCCACAAACACCCTTCCTCCACCCGTGAGAACCGGATATCCGGGATTCGTTATGTCCGTATCCGGTGCCGTGGCATCGCTTCCGAACACGGTCCCCGCCGGACAAGGCAGCCTCGTGCAAGCGATTTTTTCCTGCCGATACAACCCGACCTGATGCATCTGCATCCCTATTTCCGCACGAAATCCCTGCCCCAGCACACGCGGAAACAACACCGTCACTCCAGCCCCAACCATCACCTTCGCACCGTCCACGAGATTGGTCCGACCTTGCTGCTCACCGCGATCAAGCATCGATGTCTCATACCCAAGCCCACCATGCAGCGAAGTGATTCGCTCGGAAGCCCTTTCTACCGTCCACGCCACCGCGCCCCTTACACTCATCGTATCCCGGAAAAGGCCTTCCGGCAGTTTGCCCGAGATCGACAGCGCAGATACAGTCGTATCCAACCCCAACCAAGGCCCCTTCCACCGAGACCACCCATGATACGCAATGTCCAACTCCATCGATGCGTCGGCAGAAGGCTCAACCTTCGCCCCTAGCACGACCATCATCGGATCGAACAGCGCTTCGGCAGAAGATATATCGACGACAAGAGGAATCCCCGCCACATCCGCGGTCGTCGTTATCGAAAGCGGAACACCAAAACTCTGGCGAAACGTCATGCCAAGATGCAAAGCTTCCATCGCCTCGACCTGAACGCCAACAATCCATCGCGCCACCGTGCCCGCCTCCTGCACGACACGTGCTTCCATCATCCGGCTTTGACCTTCCCGTACGTCGATCGGTCCCTGCATTCCCGCTAGCGTGTTGATCCCCAGCCCCAGCCCAACGCCTTCCGCCAGACGAACCGAAAGCGCGGGAATCACCACGAGCCTTTGCGTTCGATTGTCGTAGTAAGGGAAAAACGGCCTCGATGCCTCCCGAAGCTTCAACTTCATCAGGGTGTTGCCAAATCCTTGAAGCGCAAGACCAAGCCGAATTCGATTTGCCAAAGGGCCTTGTAACGGAACGGCAGCGGCCACCGTAACCGTCGCTCCCCAGGGTTCGTCGATGGCATAACTTCGATCCTGAACCTCGAGTTGACTCATCACCCCCAGCGCGGACAAATCAACCTCGTAGCCTTGCCCCAACGCAAGCCCCCCTGGATTGTAATAACTCGCGGAACCATCCCTCGCCGCTGCCGTTCGTGCCGATACCTCCGCGATGCCCTGCGCTTGAACGCCGAATAAATCAAATCCACTGGCGCTCGCCGCGAACGAAACGCCCAGCACCAATACGGTCAGCACTACTCCAATGAACCCACGGAACATCAATCAGATCATCCAAATCCAACGATCATCGGCACCTACCACGCTACTCGTTGGTCCGCCCCAACACCACCGCCGATAGTAAGATCCAAGGTTATCCCAGCCAACACACCTACCAGCGAACCAGCCTCCCGCAATATCCCCGGGCCCCTCAATCCCCTCCGCCCCACCTTCTACTGTCCTCCTATCCGCTTCTCCATTTCCCAGCACAAGGCGCCGGGCTGTCTTGCATCGAAGCAACGAGCCATCGGCTCGACGGAACCAAGCCTTCGACAACCACCATCGTGCGCAACCCCACCCATGGTCGTGAAACTCCGAGCGGGCGCTCATGCTCTCCTTCGTGACAACGTCTACTGAAGGAACGGTTCGCGACTATGCTGGACAAACCTATGGCCGAACCACTTGGGTTCCAGGCGGCGGCTTGAACACGAAGGCACCCGTCGGAACGGCCGTATTCACCGTCGGATTCGAAAAGGTAAACAAATTTCTGTTGCGCTGGGCATCGATGACGAGCATCCGACGTACCTGCGCCGTCTCGGCGTCGATGTACATGATGACTTTCGAATACGCGGACGTGGCTTGTTTAGGCGTTCCTTCCAGAACCCATCCCCCTTCGAAATTCATCCGCTTCTCATCGAGCTTTCGCAGATGAAACATTTCGCGAAGGTTGCCTTTTCCCACCAAGAACGAAAGCACCGCCGGATACTGCGACGTTCCAAGAGGCTGCTCGACCACCTGCGACTTATCCCTCTCGTAAATCGTCAGATTCTGCCCATCGGATACCACGCGATTGCCATTCGGCTCGTCGTACTTCCAACTCATCCGACCGGGTCGTTGAAAGATGACCTGCCCCGCCGAACGCTTCTTTCGATTGTACGCCTCGATATGATACACCTGCTCGAAACGCGCCTGATACGTTCGAGTTCCGTCGTAAAAAGCTTGAACGCGAGTGGCTATCGCATTCGCGTCCATAGCCGAATGGGCAGCTACCTCCGCTCGCGCCTCATGCGCCAAAGGAACCGCACACAACAACGATATCGTCAAAGAAAACAGGATGGGGGCTCTTGTCCAGATTCTCATGGCTCTCGTAAGCAACGGTTGACAATCGCTTTCCTTTCACCTGGAGCGTTCGACGGATGGGACCGCCCGTCGATGCAACCCCATCCTCGACGTCTTCGATTCTCTCCACCCAAAACCAACATCCAGCCTCGAATAAGCCTGTGTTCATAAATTTCATGATATACGTGATCGAAAATAATCACGCATATCATACTAAAAAAATCCCCTCCCCCTGCGACGCTCCTCTGTCAATTCCTATCAATATGGGAATGAAGCACGACGGGGCGGCACTCCCATCTCGAGCAGCACCACCCACACCAGTCGTCCCCCAACACCGGTTCACCTCAGCCCTTGCCTCCACCACTGGGAATCGGATTTTGCTCACGCTCCAGGTATCGAAAAATGGTTCTCGGATCGACTCCCAGGTCACGGGCGGTCTGGGTCCTGTTGCCATTGTTTCGCTCGAGGACTTCTCGTACGTAACGATGTTGAAACTCCTCTTTCGCTCGCTCTAGCGGAAGAATTGGGGATTGCTCCTCACGAACGAGATCCAAATCATCAGCCGTGAGCAAATTGTGATCGCATAGCACCAACGCCTTTTTGATTCGGTTTTCGAGTTGGCGCACATTGCCCGGCCACGCATATCGTTTGATGGCCGTCAGCGCATCGGGAGCAAAACCACGAACAGAGCTATTGAGTTCATCCGCGTACTTCGAAAGAAGAGCACGCGCTATCAACACCACGTCCTCACCCCGAGCCCGCAGCGGCGGAAGCCAAAGATTGACCACGTTCAAGCGATAGTACAAGTCCTCACGGAACCGATTTTCGCGGATTTCTTCATCCAAGTTACGATTGGTGGCAGCTACGATACGAATGTCGACTTTCTCGGGGCGGCTATCACCAACCCGATACACGACGTGCTCTTGCAACGCGCGCAATAACTTGACTTGCAGATTGAGAGGAAGCTCGCCAATTTCATCGAGAAATAGCGTTCCCTTGTCCGCGACTTGGAACTTTCCCGGACGACTAGCCACCGCACCGGTGAAAGCCCCGCGGACATGACCAAACAATTCGCTTTCGATCAGATTTTCAGGGATGGCTCCGCAGTTGATGGTCACGAAAGGACCTCGTACCCGCGGACTACGACGATGAATCTCCCGAGCGATGAGTTCCTTGCCCGTTCCCGTTTCTCCCGTGATGAGGACACTGATGTCCGTGGACGCTACTTTTTGAAGTTTGCGAAACACCTCGAGCATGGAATCGCAAGCGCCAATGATCTCGCCGAAGCGCATGTCCGAAAGCTCTTCCTGAAGCTTTTCTTTGTCTGCCCGCAAGCTCGACAACAACATGGCGTTCTGCAAAATGAGCGACGCTTGCGCCGCAAATACCGTGAGAAGGTCAAGTTGACTTCGATCAAACAACTGTTTGACGTGATCATTGCCCACGTACAACGCTCCCAAAGATTCGCCTTGAGCAAGCATCGGCACACACATCACACTCGATAGCTTGAGAGCAAGGACGCTCTCGCTTTTCCCAAACTGCTGGTCCGCCAGGGCATCGCTCACAATCACCGGCATCCCCGTGGTGATGACCTTGCGCACAATCGAATCAGAAATACCTCCCGAGGCATCCGCAATGATGTCGCGACGTACATTGCGTACGGCACGAACCGAAACCCGACGCTCCGTATCCGAAGGTTCTCCCGGCTCCACCAACAAAACCGCACCACGATGGGCCCCACTGATTTCCACTACCGCATCGAGAAGATCCGTCAGCAATTCGTCGACGCTCCCCCGTTGCATCAAACGCTCGCTAAACGCATTGAGTTGCTCTAGACCAGCTATGTCCGTTGTATTAGAGGAGGTTTCCTGCTCTGTGGCGAGAACAAACGAAGGATCTCCCAGCAAGCTAAACGCGATCTCCGCGGAACCAAGGTGGATTCGGTCGTTGTGGCTTAGCCTGGCACGACGCTTCTTTTTTCCGTTGATTTGAATGTCGGCAGCACGATCGACCTCTTCGAGGTTGAAAAATCGCCCATCAAAGATGATCTGTGCGTGCGCTTCCGCAACCCCATCGGCTTGCACGACAATATCGTTGCTCGGAGAGCTTCCGATCGTCGTGATGGGTTTGTTGACACTATGAAGTCGAGGTTGTCCTTTGGGCAGATAAGTTCGCAGCGTAGGCATGAAACGTGACCTTGTGTATCGAACGGCCCATCCGCGCAGCGGACCGACCCTACGAGAAACGGCTTTCGGTACGTTCAGCAGCGTACCCCCGCTCAGGCAATCTGCGCTAGAGTTCCTTTTCGATGTCGTCGCAAAGGAATGCCGTTCCCCCAAGCCCACACCTGATCATCGCCGCGGTCAAAGGCGATTCCCTGCCCAAAGAACCGTTGTATTGCGACGTCTGCGGAAAAATAATCGAAGGCGAACCCGCGGGAAAGGGCCTGCTGCTCTGGACACGAGGCGACGAAGTCCGAGAAGAATTGCCCGTTCTTTGCGAAACCTGCGCCCCCGCCATCGCCGCCGCTGGCGGGATGAAGTGGATCGAAGAAGAAGAATGAACTCGTACGACCGTCGGCCCATCAGGCAACCATCCAATCACAAAGTCGACCGTCATTGTCCCATTTTGTGAACAAAATCCAGATACTTAGACCGTTCTCGCCAAAGAAGGCCAAGCACAAAAACCAGGTCGATATATCCAGGCACCCGCAGGTCCGACGGCAATGCAAGACATACCAACGCAACCACCCCACCGACTTTGAGAGCCCAACTCAACCGGTAATCCGGGTCCGTCACCATGTCGACCATGTCAACGACAAGCTGTCGCATGGTCGCCAACGGCCCCCCTCCCACGCTCATCCGCCAACGACCCTTGGATTTTCTCGCATCGGCTACTTCCCAGCGTTTGGATCACACGCATCCTTCAATCTGGAAAACCGTTTCAACCCTTCAACATACTGGGGAGAGCATTCCGTAGGGATCTCCGACGCCGTGTCCTTCGAAAAGCGAATGCTCGTAAGCTCCCCCGCTTTCGCTTCAAATGCTCCATGGGTAATCCAAAGCGAACCACCTCGTTTGCCCGCCAAATCAACACAATTCTCTCCGGGCTCGGGTGCCATCACGACAGCATACGCAACAGCACTTCCTTCCCTGACCTCACGGGGCGCCATTCGCCCAGAAGGACCGATGGGGTTGCTGAACCCATACTCCAAATAGCTGGCCTCCACGATGCAGGTGTCGAGCCCGTTTTCGATGGTTGCCGTCGGAACCCCATCGCCGCTCGCACACCCCAATGCCAAGACAAAATAGCCCAGCGCCAAAGCCGTCCATCCACTGTTCGACCAGACCATGAAACGGGACTCTCCCATAAAGGCCTCCCATAGCAGGCGTAGTACCTGGGCGCAATCAGCGTCCTTCCTGCCTTCCCAAGTCCTTGCCTGGACCGCCCAACATAGGCCATCCACCATGCTTGTGCTTCGGCTGCCCTCACGATTTTTTACTCCCATCCCCGTGGGCGTCCGAACGGCCCTCCCCAAGACGCGCAAGCGCCGCACGCCGAATATCCGGGTGAATCTCCGTGCGCTCCATCACCGTCCGAAGCTCCGAACGTAACGCTAATTCCACAAGAGGAATCCCAAGCTCCGGCGGACAACCAGGGTTGAGCACAAGCGCGAGCCGCACACGACGACGAACGTTCCACTTCGGATGGCGGGCAATCTCCTTCATGATCTCATGCCGCAGCGGGCGCTTCGCCGCCAATCGCACGACATCATCTTCCGTCGTAATGCTGTTGTTCAGCAAATTCAGAATGACGCTCGGATGAGGGTCGGCAAGCAATCGATCCAACTGCCGACGTGATGGGCGCCTTGCCATCGATTTGCGCTCTCCAAGCGTCAATGGTCGTCCATAACCGTAGTCTGGAACGTGTCGCTCATCCACTTCGCCACGACTCTGCTCTTTTTTCGAGTCTTCCCCCGAGGGCAGAAGCGACCCCAACGAACCCAATTTGCCCTGCTCAGCGTCATGGCGAAGCGATTCGATCCGACAACGCAAGCTTGGTTCATGCAACAATGCCGCAAACGCGAGCATCACCTCCTGAGCCCGCTTGTCACGCGCTTTGCTCCACTCACATACCGCATCGATCGCCCAAGCAAACTCGGAGGAGTCGGATTCGATCCATACGCTGCGCACGTACGCCATACGCAGCGCCTGCGTGGAAAGCGACGGCACCACACGACACAAACGCCGTGCGAGCGATGCATGGCCCGAGAAACCATGAGGCTCAGAAGGATCGGTGGATTCCGCCACACACGGCAGTGTACCCCAATTCGTGCCCTTGTAGGTTGTCGTCCTTGGGGCCAAAGCTTCCAGCCAATACCTTCAGGTGGTTGAAGCCGGCCACCGTTCACCTCGACGCGATCGATGGCGCCGCATTGACAGCCGCGAGCCATTGGCTAGGATGCGCAGCGCTGCTCACGCATGCCGTGATCACAGCGAATTATCCCTATATGAGGAGTGTATTCATGCTTGTGCGAAAGCTCAGCATCACCGCGGTCGCCCTTTTCGTCACGACGACATTGATGGGTTGTGAAGCGCCTCCCCCCGAGCCTTCCAGCAAGACAGCCTCACCCTCCGAAACCCCAAAACCCCCACCGTCTTCCACGCCAACCGCGCCCGCCGCGCAACCGGCGAAGCCCATTGCTCCCGCTTTGCTTGCCCCCGAAAAGGCCACCGAAACAGCACCAGCTTCTTTCAAAGTCAAATTCGATACCACCCAAGGACAGTTCGTCGTCGAAGTCACCCGCGCCTGGGCTCCCAAAGGCGCGGACCGGTTCTATAATCTCGTCAAAATCGGATACTTCGAGGACATCGCTGTCTTTCGCGTGATCGATGGCTTCATGGCCCAATTCGGAATCCACGGTGAACCCAAGGTCAACTCCGCCTGGCGAAACGCTCGAATCGATGATGATCCCGTCAAGGAATCGAACAAGCGCGGCTACCTAACTTTCGCCACCTCAGGAGCCAACTCCAGAACCGTCCAGATGTTCATCAACTTCGGCGACAACAGCCGCCTGGACTCCCAAGGATTTTCTCCCTTCGGCAAAGTCATCACAGGCATGGATGTCGTCGATAAATTGTACAAAGGCTACGGAGAAGGGGCCCCTGTCGGCGACGGTCCAGAGCAAGGACGCCTGCAATTTCAGGGAAACTCCTACTTGAAGAGCAGTTTTCCCAAGCTCGACTACATCAAAACCGCCACTTTGACCCCGTAAGCTATCGTGAAGCGCGGTTCGTCCACCATGACACTCGATTCCCGCGCTTGCCCCAAACCTCGCCGCTTCGCCATTTCTCACGTCATCATGGGTCTGGCACGGACCAGCCGCCCTCTGGGATGGATCGCGGCCCTCGCGCTGTACCGCATTGGTATGGCCTACGGTGCCGTCCAAGATTCCACCGTCACCCTGCTCCTGTCCATCGTCATCACATTCCCGTTCTGCCTTTACCTCTTTGGTCTCAACGACCTCGCCGACCAAGACTCGGATGCCGACAATCCACGAAAAGGCAATTGGATCCACGGTGCAAGCAGCCCCATCCCCCACACATTGTCTCGATGGGCTCCTTGGATCGGCGGCGCCATGGTCGCCAGTATCATTCCTTGGCTTCCCCTGGCTGCTGCTCTTCTATTAAGTGGGATCCTATTTCTTTCTTGGGCCTACTCATCGCCCCCCATTCGGCTCAAAGAAATTCCCATCGTCGACGGTCTCGTCACCGCATCCATCATGATTGGCTTGCTCTGCCTGGGCCATCTATCCGGGCCGTCGTCCTTGCCCCTGGCCACCGAAACCTTCACCGTCGCCCCCACCCTCGTCGGCCTTCATATATTCGCAAGCGTCGTCGATGTGGACGCCGACAAAACGGCGGGACACCGCACCTTGGCGGTCCGTACTTCTCCCCGATTCGCCGGCATCGTGGCTCTTGCCCTCAGCCTTGTCTCCACATCCACCATCCCCTGGCTTGATTACTCTCCTCCCATCACCGCCTACCTCATCCTGCAACCCATCGTCTTTGTCGTCTGGATGCTTTTCGGCCGACGGTTCACGGGACACCGCGCCATCTCTTTGGTAGGTTTGGCGGGCCTGCTAACCCTGCTTTATCTGGCTTTGGTGTACGTGCGCCAAAGGTAGTTTTCGCCGTATCAAAGCGATCGAGGCCAAGGCGCTTCCGGCAATAATGAACAAATCCGCCAAGTTGAAAGCCGGTGCATCCACGAGCCATCCTCCCAGCCGCCACTGCAGGTGCGCCCAATCCACGACATAATCCACCCGAAGACGATCCATCAGATTGCTCGCGACACCTGCGGTCAACAGCACCGCACCCCAGAGCAACCCCTTTTCGCTCTGTTTGGCTATAGCCAGCAGTCCTATTCCCATCGCAAGCCCAATAACCGTCGTTGCCATGAACATCAGCCAAGGGATGGGTGGGGCGGCGTTTTCCAAAGCCCCCATCATGATCCCCGCATTGGCAACATGGGTCACATGAAAGGCGAAATACGAATTTCCCGAATCAGAAACCCATAGCCAGGCTGTCTCGGAACTCGCACGATGATGCGCCATGGTTGGCACGGGTGGATGAAGGAGGTGGGACTTTTCCGCATACAGCTTGGAAAGCTGATCGACAACGAGGGCGAGCGCTCCGCCCCACCCGTGTGGTGAAACGAAGCGCCGAGCCTGGAGGAGAAAAGGGGGGTTCAGAGTCTTACTTCTGTCGACGGCGGTAGCGTCCGAACACCAGGGCACCGAGGGCTCCAAGCAATCCCAAAGCGTACGGCGCACTACCGTCGCTCGGTTGATTGGCTACAGACAGGCTACATCCTGCCTCGGCTTCGGCTTCGGCTTCGCACTTGCCGTTGGCGCACTCCAACGAAGCGCTCGCGGAAGCGTCGACCTTCACAGTCAGCATGGCGTTGAGCGCGGCGATACAGTCTTTCATGTTGCCGCCATGGTCCACGTACTGACCATCGCAGAACAGAGCGCCTTCGGGTTTTTTGCACGCTGCTTCGCATCCACCTTTTAGCTCGGACTGGCAGTTTGCAGATAGCTTGCCCTGACATTCAGCTTGGCAGGACATATTCGCCTTGGCTTTGCACTGCCCTTCGCAGCTTCCCTGGCACTTTCCTTCGCAAGTAGCAGGCGAGCCTTTGCAACTGGCATCGCATTCCCCCTTGCAGGTCGCCTTGCACTGCGCCTCGCATTCCCCCTTGTTTCCAGCCGCCGCGCACTGCCCGGAGCAATCCGCATCGCAGGACCCAGTGCAATTCGCTTCGCAGGAAAAATTGGGATTCGGCTCGCATGAGCCCTGGCAAGACCCTTCACACGAGGCACTACAGTCCACCGCGGGCAAGTCGCATTTGCCTTCACAGGATGCATACCCCTTCGCGGAACAAGAGGCATAGAAGCTAACCGGAGTGCACTTGGCCACGCATCCGCCCTCTACCTCCACCTTGCACTGGGCACTGGCTTCAACATTGATGTTTCCGCATGCTTCCAGCCCTGCTTGCGCAGGTGATGCGGTCAGAAGCGGAACGGCAAGACAACAGGCGGCGATGAGACTGGTTCCAATAAGTTTACGCATTGCCTTCTCCTTAATGATTAACCCAAGTAGCAGGGGGGTGATATCCCAGGGCTTGCTGAAATCTTACGTCGAAGATAGACGAACATTCCCTCCATTGCTTCAACGGATGTCCAAAACAATAGCAGCGGAGCCCTGTCAACGCCATGATTCATCCTGATACGAAGGCGCAAAACTCATCGGTCCCGACCATTTCCCGTTTGCGGTTTCGTGTCGCGCTCGTCTTTGTTTTTTTGGGCATGGCTGTACTCGTCTATCACCGAATAACCCACATTCCCCCCCCTGCGCCGAAACCCGTCATTTTTGGCCTTCAAGGTCCTGAAACACCAGCCGCTCCGGACGTTCTTCGGCTTCTTGACGACCTACGGCCAGGAGACAAGCTAGGCGATGGCACGGTGCTCGCCATCGATGCACCGGTCGAGCGCATTGTGTGGGTGGATGTACAACTGGGAAGTCGGGTGTTCGGGATAGGAGTTGGTGCGACCGGCACCGGTGGGGACAAGCCTATGCCCATCACAACGGAAAAGTACGAGGTTCGACACGGCATGCTGCGCGGAGAAGGCGAATTCAATCCTCAGGCCATGCAACAAGCCGCTGAACAACTCGCGGCTCGAATTCGACGACGAGAACAAACCGTCCCGCTGCCTTCGGGAATGTAATCTTCCACCACCATTCGTTGCAAGGCACGCCTCTTTGACTACAGTGCAGCCCTGTCGGGCGTCGTCCCCCGTAAAAAGACCATGACCAAGCTTACCGAAGACCAGCCCTCCACACCCAACACCACCCAAGCCTCTTGTGCTGGTGAAAGCACGCGAAACGCGCCTAGTTCATGGCTACTCCGCGCCGCCGGCTTGCTCATCCCTCTTCTCATTCTCATGCCCTCTTTGGGGTCGGGTGGAATCTGGGATCCGCATGAACTCAACGTCGCTGACTTCGCACGACGCATCGGGATCAATCTTTTCGGTGCGCAAGCGCTCAGTCTCGCCGACGCGGACAATACGATGCCGACGTTGGAGCAGCTTGGTAAAGGAGAGTTGCCGTTTACGTCCATTGCAGCGGGATTTGCCGCTTTTGGACTGCATGAATGGGCAGGAAGACTCCCCCTCGCGCTATGGGCTCTCGCGGGGGCGGGAGCGATTTATTGGCTCGTCAGCCGATTGATGGATGAACGGGCAGGCGTGTTCGCCAGCATTGCACTATCCACCATGCCTCTTTTTTTCGTGCAGGCGCGAACCATGCTCGGAGACATCGTCACCTTCTCCTCTATCACGATGGCCGTGGCAGGATTCGGTCTGCTCGTTTTCGACAACCAACCTACGCGCCGAAGCCAAGTTGTCTCAACCCTGCTCGCCATCCTTGGTGGGACCGCCGGCTTTCTGTCTCGGGGAATTCTGATCGGATTGGCTTTGCCCCTGCTTACCGTCGGACTCGCGTGGCTCGTATGCCGGTTGTCGAATGGTGCCACGAAATCGAATCGTCTCTCCACCCCCGTCGCGATCGCAATTCTCGTGCTCGGTTCCGGTGCCGCCGCGTGGGGCGTTTACACGCTCGTCACCGCGCAAGGGAGCCAGGCCGTTCGAGTGCTAGGTGCCATCGTCACGAGGCCTTCTCAGCCTCCTTCCTTCGATCACGTTCTATTGATGCTCGGCCATGCCCTTTTTCCTTGGAGCGCGTTCATTCCTTTTGCAGTGGGCAGGCTATTCCGACCAGCTTTCGCATTGCAGGACAGCCAAGACGCTCGCGAGCGCGCCCTTCGTGTCTTGCTTATCGTCGGCACGAGTTTGTCGTTTGGAATTCTCGGCTTGATGAACGTGTACGTCGGCCATATTCCCTTTGCAGGAATTGGCCTGATGGCGGCGATTGCGGCGGTGGCCATCCGAGATCTCGAGCGTGGCGGCCACGCTTCCAGGGCCATGGCCATAGGAACCGTCACCTTTTTGGCCCTCCTTTATTCGGACTTCAAAAAGTGGCCAGACAAGGCGTTCAGCGCGTACGGCATCGAGTCCACGAGTTTCCCCGACAGTTTCAAGCAAGACGCCGCTCGGCTCATGCTCGTTTGTACGATCGTATGCGGTGTGCTGGTTTTCGCCTCCTGGCTGGAGCGAGATGCGCAAGACCGTAAACCCTTCGTTTTTTCAGACTATTTTGGCATATTGAAAGCTCTTCGGACCGCCGCCAAAGGCAATCTCGTCATCGTGGGGGGGGTTGTCGAACTCGCTCTCGTCGTCACGGCCGCGAACGTTTTCATAGGCATGAAGGCACAATGGAAAAGCGTGGTCACCATGAGCGCCACGGTGCGAATGATTGCGCTCAACGCATGGTGGGCCGTACCCGTGGCCTTGCTAGTCGCTCTGGCTCTGGCCCTCGCGTTTCGTGATATCAATCGATGGTTTTTCCCACGCTTTCGAGTGAGCCGAGCATCCGCCACCCTGGCGGCTGGAGCCCTTGGCGGTGCCATCCTTAGTTTTTCATATTTTCCTGCTCTCGCCGCGCAACTGTCGCCGAAAGAAGTTTTCGACTCTTACGCCAAAATGCGTTCTGGACAGGAGCCTCTCGCCTTGCTTGGCGTCAGCAGTCGTACGGCAAGCTACTACGCGGGAGGCGCCATCGACTCGTTTTCCGACGTCGAAGGGGCACTGCAATGGCTTCTCGACGGGCAAGAACGTAAGTGGCTCGTGTTGCGCAACGAGGACTTGGCCCGGCTCAATTCTTCCTATCGTGCTCGAACGCGAGCGGGTCGCAATTTGCCGATCCTCGACGCCCGTTCGAGCCAAATTTTGCTTGCTTCCAACAAGTTGAACAACGCCGAAACAAGCCACAATCCGCTGGATGACATCGTCCTCGCACAGCGGCCCAATCCCTCCCACCCACTCGATGTGGAATTGCAAGGACAGCTCAAAGCTCTCGGCTGGGATATGGTCGATCCGGAAGGTCGCGTCGTCGACTCCGTGATCGCCGGTCGCAAGTATCGATTGCGCTTGTACTATGAAGTGATTGGACGGGTTGGCCGTGATTGGGAGTGCTTCATCCACATCGATGGACATGGTCGTCGATTCAATGGCGATCACCTGCCCATGGACAAAAAATACCCAATGACGTTATGGCAAGTCGGCGATGTGCTCGTCGACGACTACCCCATTCAGCTCGAGCCCAACTTCACTCCCGGGGGATATGGCCTGTACTATGGTTTTTTCGTGGGCAACACGAGGCTGAAGGTCACGCGAGGCAAGCATAACGACGATCGCATCGAAGGTGGGACCATTCAAGTTCGGTAATGTCAAGCGTAGGTTGGCGCTGGGAAGTCCAGCCTTCTTGCGGCAGGCGCTTGTGGTGGACGTTCGCCTTCGCGGCGCTCTTGCCATCAGCGAACGGGCAAGGGAAACCGTCGCGCGTATATCCCGCTATGGTCGGCTGCGCTATCCTCCCATGCGAAAACGATATGGCCCGCACCACCGATCGCGACCGAAGGATGGGAGCGCATTCCGTTCACATCGTCGCGATTAACCAAAAAGGATCCCGTCTGACCATCCACTGCATTGGGTAAGTAATCGCCAGATCGATCGATGAGACGGGCGCGAATCCCTGCGGCAGTCTGCCACGATATCGCGAAAAAACCAGCAGCCAACGGTGAAGCCGCGATCGCCGGGTTTTCGCCCATCGCGGAATCATCGTTGACGGGCGCGGACTGATCGCCAGCGATCGGTTGCCCTGATGCATCAAAACGTTGCAAGAAAATACGTCCGGCGCTGTTCCACACCACGGCAACTTCTCCCGTGGGAAGGGCAGCGACATCGGGTTGTTGCTGCACATCTTTCGTCTCGGTATTCACGGAAAACGGTGCTCCCACTTCTCCAGTTTGAGAAATCCGCACCGCCATGATGTCGTCGTTGTCCTGTTTCGAGCGGCCATGCCAGACCACCACCCACCCCTCGTTCCAACCCGCGATACGAGGGGAATCACCTTCTTGCGCCGACAAGGTTGTTTCCGAGGAAGAGATCCAACCCGTCACGGCCCATATCCGAGCCCGAATTCGACGTCCTGCCTGGTCGACCCAAGCGACCAGCGCCCGGTCCGTGGGTCCTCCAGCCACGGCGGGACTGCCAGAAGCATCGACGCCGAGGGTATTGATGGATACTTCATCGCTTCGCGGCAGTGACGCATCCATCGAGATCGGGGTAAACGAGATATTGGGACCGGTGCTTAGGCGGTCATCTTCGTAAGCCACGACAAAAGAGCCGTCGGACATGAGCCCGATCGCGGCGGCGGCCTGGGTGCGGGGGCGCTGATCGAATCCTGGAGTTTTCGCTCCCAGCAACGGCAAGCGGATCTGCGAGGATAAAAGCGGCGGGTATTCGATGGGTTCGGCGTGTTGCCCAAGCTGTCGATAATTGATCTCCGGTCCCGTCCCTGTTTTGCCGTAATTCGTATCGCCGAAAACCAGATGAAGGGGACTGGGATTGGCGGCTTGGGGCGCATGACTCCAAGCCATGCGAACGCCTTGTTTACTTCCTGGGGGAGCGTTTTCGATGCGCTGGTTCGATGGCCCCTCATGGTCGGTGGAGATTAAGAACTCGACCGTTCGGCACAGATCGTCGCAATTGATTTCACCCCTTTCGCATTGCTCTCCCACTTCCAGCGATCCGTTTCCACAAATCGCTGGTTTCACATAACGAAACATCGATAAATTCACATAAAACGGGTCGGAATTGACGGCCGCTGTCGTACATCCAACCGCAACAGGAGTTGTCCCCGCTCGTCCTTCCGCTTGAAACACAAGGAGTTTGGAAGGATCGGTGGGAAGTGTGATTTCATCGGAGCAAAATACGCCTTGGTTCGGGCAAGGTGCACCGTTGGGCATCGTGCGCGACAGCGGCACTTTGACAACTTCTTCTTGCGCTTGGAGGTCGATGGAAAGGAGCCCCGATTTCAGTTCACCGACGGTTACGAGGCCCGAGTTTTCCGAGCAAACCACGCCAAGCTCGTGGGCATCAACGATAGACAGAGTGACCGTATCGACCCCATCCAAAAGTGTACGGGGGGAATTGAGTCGAACGCCAATGCCGGACACCTGATGCGGATCATGGCGGGCACAGGACATGGAAAGGGCGAGCATGGCGCAAGCCACACCGAACCGACGATTCATGCAGGAAGTCTAGCGTGTGGATGAATCGGGTGAAAGAGCCTTGCCATCATTGGTCCTGCGGGGAGCTGGTCGATGGGGGAGGAGTTGGGTTGCCGGGAACATCCGTCCGGCCGACATCGGGGGTCGAGGGTGGAGGAATCCGTGGTGGGGTGCTTCCGGTGGAGATACGGGCCAATTCGTTTTCCGCTCGTTCCCGCAACCCTTCGATTTGGGCGAGGTCCCTGTAGATCAATCGAGCCCGTGTCAAGTCCCCTATGATCCTCGCACAGGAAGCCGTCTCCCATCTGGCTTCGATCGCTTCGGACGATCCGGCATAGCGTGAAGAAACCGATTCGAAGCGCGGAAGCGCGTGGGCGCAACCGGAACTGGCACGAACGGATTTGGCAGCCAATAACGCGGCCGCGGGTGCATTGGGGCCGCCTTTCAAAACCACCTGATCGAAAGCGCGGTACGCGTTGGCGTAGTCTTTGGCTCGATACATCGCCATGGCATCCGAGAATCCATCGGCTGCCGGTGGTGCGGTGGATGAGGTTGGGGCGGTCGAAGGGGCGTCAGCTTCAGCCTTCGACGTCTTGGTACGAGCCGTGTCCGGGGGTTCCACGGTACCATTTCGACTATCTTTTCGACGATCCAACGGTTCATCTTCGGAAGGAGGCAATTGGTGCGGCTCGATCGCATGGCTTCCTTCCAAGGTTTCGGGTTGGGGTACTCCTTGCTCCACGACCCGCACTACATCCACTTGTTCCGCGCCTGGACGAGCACGGATCAGGAGCAGACTCGAGCCGAGCATGAGCAATAGCAACGCGGCCATGGCGAGTTGTGGGCGCATGGCATATCCGCCAACCCATGAAATCCAGCGACCGAGGCGACGCGGCCAGGGAATCTCCTTTTGATACTGTCGAGCCGCTTCGAGAACCTTGGGCTCGATGCTTTCCGGAGCTTGTTCCATGGGGAGATTCAGCGTTGACTTGGCAGTTCGCAGATCCGCCAGTACGGCCGCGCATCGTTCGCATTGATCGACATGACGTTTTGCCTCCACGGAGGACGATTCGCTTGTTTCTCCGTAGAGCAAGTCCATGACGATTTGGTCGAACTGTCCACAGTCCATTCGTTCATCCGCTCGGCAGAATACTACGATGAAGCATCTTCTTCGACAGAATGCAAGACGGCTTGGAGGTGGTCCAAGACGAATCGCATTCGGCTTTTTACGGTTTGCTCATCGGTATCGGTCATCCCGGAGATATCTTTAAAGGACAAACGCGCGATTTTTTTGAGCAAAAACACCTCGCGTTGTTCCGTAGGGAGGGCTTCGAGGGCCGCGAGGATGGGATCGGTTCCGGGCTGAGGATTATCGCTAATTACGGAGGTTTCTTGTGCTTTTGTCGAGTAAGGAAGGCATATTCGTCGAGCGATACCATAAGCCCACGAGCCAAAGGCACCATCGTGTTTGAACCCGGGGGACCCACGAACCATGTCGATCAAGGCTTGTTGGACCAGGGGTTCGGCTACTTCCCTAGAATGGACCATCCGCAAAATATAGTTGAAAAGCGGGGTTTGGTGGCGCTGCACCAACAAAGAAAAGGCGCTCACATCCCCGCGTTGGAAACGCAGCATCAACACTTCGTCCGCCACATCCTGTCTTCCGCGAGCGACCACGCCAAATCCTCATTCGGTCGTCAGAAAACACGACCGGAAGGTTGTGGTTGATGGTGCGATTCGAAGCGATAACTCATATTATTTTCCGTGGGTCCCTCCGCCGGCCAGGGGGTTGAAAAGGACGGGGTTCGGCCTTCATGGTCTGGGTAACAAGTAAAATAGTGTTCTATCGGCCGGAAAAGCAACGACCATGTCACGATCGACAGCAACGGATAGGACGATTTTGCATCAACCTCTGAACACGGTTGAAAAGTGAGCCCTCCCCATTTACATTACGGGGGTCTATCGAATATGCGCTCGGCCGACAACAGTCCGAGGGGCTGCTCCGTCGAAGATTGGGGTCAACAATGACACGGACAATCACGCGACTTGCTCAAACCATAGCTATCGTGACACTTGTGCTTTTGCTCGGGGCCAAACCTGTAGGGGCACAAACACCCAAAGAAACCGAAAGCGCCGCGGCATCCTCTTCGGCTGCCCCAGCTTCGTCGTCAGTACCTGCCGCATCGGCCCCAGAAGCAACAACTGCCGGCCCCCCCGACACCATGGATGGGTCCACCTATTCCATTCGCTTGCGAGACCTGGAACAACGTATCGATGAACTCAAAGAACAGATCCGGCGCAGCCATACCCGGCTCTCGCTCCTTTCCGATTCGATCCTTGGTGGTGGTTCGGCAAGCGCGCGGGCGGATATCACATTCGACAACGAGATGTCGGGCGCTTTTCGATTGACCCGCGCAGTTTTCGTCCTGGATGGAGCCGTCCAGTACAACCGCAGCGACGATACCGGGGCGCTAGCGGATCAAAAAACGATCCCCATTTACCAAGGGTCCATTCCCCCGGGCGACCACACGCTGCAAGTCGTCCTTGAACTACGAGGACACGGCTACGGGGTCTTTTCCTATCTTCGAGGGTACAAGTTCGAGGTGCGCTCTAGCCATTCGTTTACGATTACCGATGGCAACGCCCTCACCTTGCGAACCATCGCGTACGAAAAAGGCGGCGTAACCACTCCCCTGGAACAACGGCCCGCCGTTCGCTTCATCGAAAACGTCGGTTCCCTGGACAGCCGTGGTACTCCAGCCTCTTCGCCGAAACCCGCGGCCAAGGCAACCCTGTCGATTGGGGGAAAGTGACATGCACTCGCGAACGCGCCTCGTGGGGATGGTCGCTTTCTTTGCCCTCACCGCATCGGTCAATGGGGCGAATGCGCAGAACGCCGACGAGGCTTACGCGTCCGCGCAGCGTACCATCACGCAGTACCGCAACGGTATCAATACGATTCAGGATGCCATGGCGCGGGCGTCACGCCCCGAACAAACGGCGGAGCAGCGGCTGGCGGACGGCAATCTACTACTTCTCACAAGAGATTTCGACCGGGCAAGTGTCGTTTTTAGCCAAATTGTCGAGAAATACCGAAATAACGATACGGTATACGCCGAAGCGCTCTTTCTTCTTGGCGAAACCTATTACCAATCCGAGCAGCTTACCTCGGCGCGGCGTGTGTTCCGAACCATTGTGGAGGACAAGCGCTCTCGGCGTGTGCAGGCGTTCCACCCCAAAGCGCTCGCACGACTCACGGACATTGCCATCCGCACTCGTGACATCGAGACGTTGGAACATCTGAAACAGCAATTGGGGGAGGCGCCTTCCAATCCTCTCTTGTACTACGCCAAGGGCCGCGTGCAGCTCGCCCAGCAGGATCTGTCCGGCGCCAAAGCATCCTTATCGGCTGTCCCGGCGCAAAGTGATTTCTACCCCCAAGCCCGGTACTTGCTCGGGGTCATTGCGCTACGCGAAGCCAAAACTGCTCTCGCTGCTTCTACGGAAACGGCGAAAAGCCCGCAAGAGTCCTCGAAACCCTACGCCTCCGCCATCGAAGCTTTTCGCCAGGTGACGCAGCTACCGGCATCTACCAAAGAGCACCGACACGTCGTCGATCTCGGTTGGCTCGCCATCGGTCGTCTACACTACGAAACGAATCAGTGGCCCGAAGCCGTCGAAGCCTATAACCACATCGATCGGCAGTCACCGGAGTTCAGCAATGCGCTGTTCGAAGTGGCAGCCACCCACATGCAGATGAACGACGTTGTTCGAGCCCAACGAGCGCTCGAAATCCTCATGCTTGTCGATCCGGACGGAGAACGTACCGCGGAAGCCTCACTTTTGCGAGGAGACCTCGAGCTTCGCTCCGGCCAATACCGAAAATCGCTCACGACCTTCGAAGACATCCGCTCTCAATTCGAGCCACAACTCCTTCGTGTTTCCTCCTTTCTCTCCGGTTCCGATGATCCGGCCGTCTTTTATGACAAACTCGTGGAAGACCAACTCATCAGCGCGGAAACGGGGGGCAATCTACCGCCTCTCGCCATCCAATGGGCGCGCGAGGCCGACGATGGCCCAGAAGCTTTTGCGGTCGTCAACGAAGTCGTCCAAACCCGAATGCTCCTTCGCACTTCCGAAGACGCCTTGAAAAAGCTCCATGCGGTCATGAATTCGGCAGGGCGTTCCAAAGCGTTCCCAGAGTACCGCGCCGGTCAACAAACCGCCATCGGCGCCATCCATGGAATCACCAAAGCCCGCGTCGTGCTCGCCAATGCTCTCGACGCGCAAGAGCCCTCATCGCTTTCCGGTGAGATCGGCTCGGTTCGCCAGCAACGTCGTGCGCTACAGGCCCAAGTGCTCGATCTTCCCGTCTCTTCCTCGGACTTCCAACAACGGGACAATAGAGCGGAAAATCGGTGGAATTCGGCATCCCAAAAAGTGCAGCAGCTTCAACTGCAAATCGACACGCTCAACTCGGTCGTCAACGCTTTGCAACGAGTGATTCGCGAAAGTGCTTCACGCGGTGTCGTTCGCGATCCAGCTTCGATCCGTCAATTCCAGGAAGAATTGGGCGCTCATGAACGAGAGCTTACGGGGTATCAGGCGCGTCTGGCCGAGCTTCGACAACAGGCGGGTCAGGGGCGAATTGCCTCAGGCTTCGATGATGCCTCTGTTTTCGACGATCAGGCTGTTCGCGAGCAGTACAAGCAGTTGTTGGCGAAAGAGGTCGAACTTGCGTCTCGAGGAGCGGCAGGCAATTCCGCCGCCCAATACGCGCAAAGAATTGCACCCCTTTTGCGTTCCGCCGACGAAGTCGAGGCCCGGTATCAGGCTGCGTTGCGCGATATCAATCATAAGGTCGATGAAAAATCCAAGGCCTTATTGCTATCGATTGCCGCCGAGGAGTCCAAGCTTGGGGAGTTCAACGCTCAACTGCAGCAGTTGGATGAAGAAGCACGGCTGGTCGTAGGCCATGTGGCCATGCGCAACTTTGGTCTCGTTCGCGACAGGATGCGCAGCATTGTCATGCATGCGGAAGTCGGAATTACCGAACAAGCATGGGAAACCCGAGAATCGCAGCTCATTCGCGTGCGAAGGCTCCAATCCGAGCGAGCACGGTCCGAGCGGTTACTCGATGAGGAATTGCGAGAAGTCCTAGATGACGCGATGGACGAATGACATCGGTCAAACCGAACGGTCTGACTTTGTATGGAGAGAAAGCATGAAGCGCTTTCGAAAAACGCACGTGGCTCGAACATCGGCGTTGCTCTTGCTCGCGGGACTGCTCACGGTGACCCCTGCGACGACGGTCTATTCTCAACCTTCGTCATCGACCAATTCAGGAGTGAATCCAGCCCTCGAGCGTCCGCTCGACGATACCTTGGCGGAGTTTTTTCAATCGGATGGCTCGCTCTCGATGGGAGGCGAGCACAGTGCAAAGGCATCCGGTCGTCCCGCAGCTTCACCGCTGCCCGCGCCGTCGAGAGAAAAACTGCGAGCGCTGGCATTGCTTCAACGGGAAGCCGATACCTACCAGCGCGATGCCAAAGACTTCCGAGATGCCATCACGGGCATCGTACGGCATCATTACGAACAGCAGCGTCGTCGCACCCTATCCTCGTTGGACTCACAAATCCTTGCGGAGCGTACGGAACTCGAGAAGGCGCGAGCCGAGGCCATTCAAAAGCTCGAGGCATTCATCGAAAAATATTCGGGGCAGACGGCGGATCCGGAAGCCACGCCCAACGCGATGTTCCGCTTGGCCGCGTTATATGATGAGCGCGCTCGTGCCAAAAACATGACGGATATTGGAAGAGACGACCTCAAACCGAGCATTGCGCTTTACAAACGCATCATCAAGGAATTCCCTCAATACGACGAACTTGCGGCGGTCTACTACTATTTGGGACACGCCTTGTTCGACTCGGAGCGGCTCGAAGAAGCGCAGCAGGTATGGCGGGCTCTGGTATGTCACAACAACTATCCGTATCCTGTCGCCACGGACCCGCGGGATCCGGACAAAGATATCGTCGGTGATGTGCCACAAGACCACGATGCGGATTATTGGGTCGGGTGGCGCCATGTTTTTCCCACACCGGAAAACTTGACGAAGCAGGCGAAGCCGAACCCAAGGCGTGCGGCCGCTGATACCACGCAATGGGAGCTATCATACACCAGCCCCTTCCCAGATACTTGCACCTACCTGCCCCAGACCGTCAAGCCAGGGGAGGATCCTCGTTATGTAGCTGAAATTTGGTGGAAAATCGGTGATTGGTACTTTGACGAGGCCGATCCGAAAGCGGGCCCGTATACGTTCAATCGAGCGGCCACGGCTTATCAGAAGTCGATGCAGGCAGCATCGAATGAAAAGGGAGTCTTGTACGGCGTATCCATGTACAAGCTCGCATGGACGTACTTCAAACAACAGAGATATGAGGCGGCCACTCGAAAATTCGTCGAGTTGTTGCACTATACCGACGAGGTCGAGAAAAAAACCGGTGATCCAGGAGCAGATTTTCGTTCCGAGGCGTACACGTATATTGCAGGCTCGTTGACGTATGTGGATTTCGCAGGTCCACAAGCCAGCGAGCCATTCATTCCTCGGTCGGATGTTTTAGATCTCGAGTCGGATCCGACCATCATCGAACGCAAGATGCGGATCGCGATCGATCGAATCCAGGATCCGGGATTGATCCCGCAGGACAAGCCGTGGACATTCCATGTCTACAAGGCGCTTGCCCTCGAATACAAAGAACTCAACCAGCTTCATAATCGCATCGAGTTGTCGGAGAAAATGCTTGAAAAATGGCCGATGCATCGGGAGGCCCCGGAGATTCAAGCAGGTATCGCCGACACCTACGACGAGCTGACGCGCACCTCCCGGGAAGGCACGGTCGAACGCAAGGAAAACGCGGCCAAGGCTTTGGAAGCGCGAAGCAAACTCGCCGTTTATGTTGGTAATTCACCGTGGGTCAATGCCAATCGGGATGATCCGGAAGCCTTACAAATGGCAGAACGCCTGGTGCATGGCGGGCTGCAAAGCGCCGCCGCTGAGCATACCAACCGCGCTCGCGCCTTCCTGCAAGAAGCCGAGCAGATGGGGGATGCGGCAGAGCGCAACGTTCAGCTTGAAAAAACCCTGGCGGAATTCAAGCTGGCCGAACGAGCCTGGAGTGCGTACTTGGATCAAGACGAAAACGCCTCCGACGCTTATGAGTCGCGTTTTTGGCTCGCCGACGCGAGGCATTGGATCGTGTATACCAAGGTCCTTGCGGGGCAGAGTCCGACCATCGGCGATGTGCTGCGCGCGCGGCAGTCCGCCGTGGAAGTCCGCGATTCCAACGAGGATGATCGTCGCCTGGAAGTTGCCGCCTTTTATGCTGTCAACCTGGCCTTCCTCGTGCAAAACGATCGGAATCGGGTCTGGCAGGAGACCAGCGGCGCCAAAGGGCTAGAGGAAAGAAATAACCTCGTATTCGTCGGCGAGGGGGACAATAGAAAGGTGGTATCGGATCCCATACCGCCAGCGATTCGGTTCCGTAATTTATCGCAGGAAGAATATATCCGCACGGTGCCGGAACAGCACGACATCAACAAAAGATCGCCGATGTTCGCGTTCCAGGTCGCCGAATCCTTCTTCTTTTATGGGCAGTTCGGAGAAGCCAAAAAGCGCTACGAGCCCATTTATCAAAAAGAATGCGGAAAAACCGACTATGGCTACAGGGCCTGGGAACGTCTGCTCACCATGAGCAACATCGAGGGCGACGTCGAGCAAAGTACCAAGCTTGCCGAGGCACAAAAAGCGAATAGCTGTGCTGTCAGTGAAGAGCAAAAAACTGCCGAAACGCTGCTCATCAACCCGACGTTGCAGGAGGCTGCGTACCGCGACGCCAGAAAAGCATTCGATGAAGCGCAGAATATGCCCGACGGTCCCGAGCGCAACGAAAAATGGAGAAAGGCCGCGGCGTTATACCGCAAGGCCTTGGAAAACGCGCCGGATCGAAACGAAGCCCCGGAGGCGGCGATCAACGGCGCCATCGCCTACAAGCAACTCGGCGAATACGACAAAGCCATTGAAATGTATGAGCTTTTCATCAAGCGTTACGGCGATGAAAAGACCCTCGTGGTTCTTGAAAAGGGCAACCCCAAAGCATCTCCGCCCGTGGCTCCGAACCCCGAAAAATACAAGGAACGTCTCACCTACCTCAAGCAAGCCCATAATGCGCTTTCCGAAGCGTATATTCTATTTTTCGACTACCGACGGGCCGCGGAGCAATACGATACGATCAGCCAAATCGAACGTTTCGACCAAAAAGATCGTCGGGAAGCAGCCAAGCTCGCCCTCGAGTTATACGCCAACATGGGTGATAAGGGAAAAACGGCCACGCTTCAAAAGCGCTTTTTGTCTCTTGGGCCGACTCCCCAAGAGAAAGCTGAGGCCGAGTATATCGTAGCGCGTGGGGAAATGAACGAATGGGACGAGCGTGGACGGGATGAAGGGGCGAACCGCGCGGCGCGACAGCGTGCGTTGACGGCGATGACGGCCTTCCACGCTCGCAACAAGAATAACCGGGATGCGGCCAAGTATGTGGTTCGCGCCTCTTACAACGCCGCGAAGCTTCAAAAAGTAGGTGGAGGAAACCAGTATCAAGACTGGTACAAGAAAACGATTGCGGCTTTTGAACAATGGAAAGCGGTAGCTCCAAAGAAAAGCGATGGGCAAAGCTCAGCCGTTTCCACCGCGGAAGCCGCGATGGCCGCAGAAGCCGAATTTTCTCTCCTCGATCAAGAAATCCGAGAAAAATTCGACTACGACACGGGCCATCACCGCTACAAGGGCACGACAGTCGATGTCATCCGGGATTATCGGGCGGATGCTGCCGATGCCAAACGATATCACGACCGTCTGCAACGCGTGATCGACGTGTATATATCTCCAGAGTGGGCGGTGGCGGCGCGTTCTCGGCAGGGATCGCTGTATGACTCTCTTCGCACGGGTATGTACAACGCCCGCGAGCCAGCATTGAAGCTCTTCTCCGACAAAGAAGAAGCGCTTCTGAAAAAGCTCGAAGCCAGCGACGACCCCGAACACCAGGACAAAGCCGACGTATTCCGAACCAATCGACAAAACGTTTGGCGGCAAACCCGGGACAAGGAGCTTACCGACGCGGACAAGGTCATGGTCACCCGGTACGTGGAAGCCTTCTCGTTGGGGCGCAAGTATAACATCTCCAACCCAGCGATAGACCGTGCCGTGGAACGTTTGGCGTTTTTCACCGACGTACTCGGAGATGCCAAGTTGCGAGAATACTCTCAGGGCGTCGCAGGGTTCACCTATACCGACCGCATGTTTTTGCTCAGTCGTCCTGGAATCATCGAGCAGCCGCAGATCGACCCACTCCCTCATCCGCTTCCCGTGGTGCCATGATGAAGACCCAACCCGCAAAAACGATTGCGATAGCGGCGGTATCACTTTTCGTTGCCGCGTGGATTCCTGCCTGTGGCGGCAAGCAAGGCGACGCGAAAAGCCCTGGATCGCTGAGCACGTCGGAGCCTTCCGGACCGGCGGGAACGCCCGTGACGACCGATCAAGGGATTCAAGTGGGCATCTCAGACGCCCCTTCGTCTTCCGATGCTCCAATGGCAGAGCGTCCAAAAATGAACGACGCGGCCAAAGAGCCCTATCTTCAGGCGCTCAGCGCTTTTGGGCGGGGCGAATTGGCGGAGGCGAAAAAACTGTTTTTGGATGCTATTTCGAAGGATCCCAAGGCATACCAAGCTCATTATTCGCTTGGAGTCATCCTTGAACGTCTTGGGGATGCCGACGCTCTCGCACGATACCGACAAGCGTTCACCATTGTTACGGACTACGAGCCGGCGATCACGGCCTACGGCTTGTTATTGGCGAGAAAGGGAAATGCAGCGGAGGCTGACCACTTCCTGACCGAACGTCACGCCAAAATGCCGAAATCAGCCGCGGTTGCCGCTGCCCTGGCGGAAATCAAATCGATGCAGCGCGAGACGGAAAGCGCCAGAAAGCTTGCTCAGGAAGCGCTGAAAGCCAACCCCAATTACGCTCCCGCGATGATTACGTTGGCCCGGGATCACTTCCGGAACCGAAGGCTCGACCTCGCCAAATACGCCTTGCAAGCCATCCTCGATGGTTTCGGTCCCAACAACCCGCCGCGAGACAAAGACAATGTCGAAGCGCGGCTGCTGCGCGCCCTCATCTACAAGGAGGAGGGAGCCCGCGCGTTGGCGATCGGCGAACTCGAGAGTGTGCTTCAGAAGCGACCGGATATGGTCGACGCTGGAGTGCAGCTTGCGACCTACTATCTCGAGTCGGGCAATGCAGCCAAGGCGCAGCCGCTGCTCGAGCGAGCGCTTGCCTACAATCGCGACAATCTCGTGGCTCACCTGAACCTTGGCGATGTGCATCGATTGATGGGAAGGCCTGCGGAAGCGAAACGAGAATTCGATTGGGTTCTCGCCAAAGATGCAAGCTTGATTCATGTGCATTACAATATCGGACTGCTTTTCCTTTTTTCCGACAACTATCCAGGAAAAACCCCCGTACAACAGGTCGACGCGGCCATCGCGTCTTTTGAGAAATATAAGGAATTACGGGGGCGTTCGGTCGATCCCCGGGGCAGCGACGTGGAGCAATTGATCATTCGCGCCAAAGCCAAAAAAGCAATGGTCGAAGCGGAATCCAAACAGCCCAGCGGGCCGGCATCCCCGACCTCGGCGACTCCTGCTGCTTCAGCGGCCCCAGCAGCAAGTCAATGAGAGGAAATGCAACATGAAACACTTCTGCTTTGCCACCGTCATCGGACTGTTGTTGACGAGTGTATCATCGTTCGCGCATGCGCAAAAACAAGGCCGCGTGATAACCCTCAACGAGGTTACCATCGTGGGGCGCGTGCAACGTCCCATCGCCGCGGTGGACGTCGCGCGCATCCGTCCGAAAATCACGTTGTCGGAGCTTCGGCAGCCTTTCTTGAACAAAATTGAGGAAGCCATTACCAAAGAGCCTTTCTGACACGTGATGGCTTTGTGGATAGCCTCGTGCTGCAGCGTATTTGCGATCCTGTGGGCGCTGTGGGAGTTGCGGCTCGCAGCGACGGCATTGAATCTTCAACCTGACTTGCTTTGTCGGGCCTGTCGGTCGTGGCGGCATGGGTTGGGCATTTTGGCGCGAGCGATGCAGGGCGAGGCGGACGCTTGGGAAACACAGCTCGTGCGGTCATTGGCGCAAACTCGTGAATATGAGGTGGCGCGCGGGGAAGTCAATGTCGTGTTATCGGAGATCGACATATCTCTTTCTGCCAACACGAAAACCTATGCCGCTTGTGCGCGGATTTCTGTTTTTGGCTGCCTCATTGCAGCGGCCTGGCTTTTCATCGCGGGCCAAGGTCTCACCACGGCGGTTCTCGACGTATTTGCCATTGGGGCCGCGGGGGTTCTATCCACGCTGGCCGCCGCAAAGGAAGCCCAGCGGTTGGTACGCCGTAAGCGTCAAGCGTTGGATGATTGGGTGGAGGAATTGATTCGGCTTGTGCAATGGGAACCCCAAGGTGAAAGTGGAGTCGATGTCGAATAGGCAAGATAAGACGCGGACTATCGATCGGGATGCAACCAGAAGCGTTGGGCTTGCATCTGGCTCGAGACGATGCGAAAGTTGTAATCATTGTTTGGAGGATTGGAAATGACGCAACCTTACGCGGAACCCCCGAAAAGTCGTCCTGGGCAGATGACGGCGGTGATGCGAGCTTTGCCGCAAGCGACGGGACCAAAGGTATTGCGTATTGGTCTCGTGCAGGGCGGTCGCGTGATCGAAGAGCGTGTGGTCAAGCAAAGGACCCATGTGATGGTGGGGGCGAGCGAAAAAAACATGTTCGTGATCAACGCACCGGGGGTACCGGCCACGTTTCGGTTGTTCGAGTTGGTGGGTTCGGACAAGAAGCGAGCCCAATATCATTTGAATTATTTGGATGGGATGACCGGCCGAATTGCCTTGCAATCGGGCATCACGGATTTGCAGACTTTGAAAAGCCAAGCGCATCGAGGACCGCAGGGAACCTATCAAGTTGCGCTGACAGAGGAGGCGCGGGGCAAAATTGTGATCGGGGACATCACGTTTTTGTTTCAATTCGTGGCCCCTCCCCCCGTGCAGCCCAAACCCCAACTCCCGGTGTCCGTTCAATCCGGTTTGTCCTCTCAAATCGATTGGCGATTCACGATCATCGCAGCGTTTTCTTTCTTGTTTCACTTCGGCGCGGTAGGAATGCTCTACTCCGATTGGATGGATCCGGAGATCAATGAAGAAGCCGCGATTGCGGGTTTGCTCGATAGTGTAAGAAACATCCCTCCGCCCCCACCGATCGAGACGCCGGATGCGACGACGGATGCTACGACGACGGGAACGACAGAAGTGGCGACGGAGCGATATCGCAGCTTGGCGTAAGGGACGTAGAAAGGTGGGGAGGCAGTCGGACTCGAACACGGGGACACAGAGGCACGGAGACACGGTGGTTTACCGTGTTTTCCTCTGTGTCTCTGTGCCCCCGTGCCCCCGTGTTCAAGATTCCCCTTTCCCACAAAAACCCATCGGGACATGCGGCCCC